>DASRLO010000060.1:0-13129 GCA_035648415.1 Allostellaceae bacterium | reverse complement strand
TTCCACGTCCGATTCCCATCCCGAGCCCAGGGCAAAGACACCCCGCGCTCCCATAATGCAGGTTTTTTCGCTTTACGAAAACGCGGATGCGAATCCGATTGAAACAACTTCTCTCTATTCGCGTCCGACCTAGCGCTGCATCCCGACATGGCGGCCGACCCAGTTGGGAAGCGGCAACGCGGCATGCGCCGTCGCCGCTTCATGGACCCGCGCCTCGAGCCCGGGCGGAAACGGCGTCACCCGCCGCTCCTTAAGGCTCACGTGCAGGAACAGCAGCTCCTGCGTCGCCGCCCGCTCGCCAGTGTCGAGGCGGAACATCTCATGCGCGAGATGCAGCCGCTTGTCGTCGGCGAGGAGTATTTGGATCGCTACGCGCACCTTGTCTCCCACCAAAAGCTCGCGCTCGAAGCGATTATGCGTCTCGGTGACAAAGGTGCCGAGGTCGGTGCGGCGCCGGTAGGCGAGCCCGAGATCGAGCACGTCGAACATCATGTCGGTCGCGTAGTCGAACAGCACCGTATAATAGGCGAGGTTCATGTGCCCGTTATGGTCGATCCATTCGGGCCGCACCTCCCCCTCGTAGCGGTCGAAAGGCGCCGGGAAGGCCTCGGGCAAGCTCAACGGCGGCTCCACAGTCGCTGCGACGCGATCGCCGCGCCCTCGGCCATGGCCCGCAATTTCTTGAACGAGATGTCGGGATCGAGCTTGCCGTAGCCGGCGAAAGTACCGAAGCCGCAATCGCTGCCGGCGATGACCCGCTCGCGGCCGACGATGCCGGCGAAGCGGCAGAGGCGTTCGGCGACCAGCTCGGGATGCTCGACGTAATTGGTCGAGGTGTCGAGCACGCCGGGGATGAGGAGTTTGTCGGCGGGCAGCTTCACCTCGTTCCACACCGCCCATTCATGCGCGTGGCGCGGGTTGGCGGCCTCAACGACGAGCGCCTGAGGTTTCGCCTTGACGAGGATCGGCGCGATTTTGCGGAAATCGATGTCGTGGTCGTGCGGCCCTTCGTAATTGCCCCAGCAGATGTGGATGCGGCACATCTCGGCCGGCACGTTGCGCAACGCGTGGTTCAGCGCCTCGACATGGAATTGGGCGCGCTTCAGGAAGTCGGCCTCGCTCAGCTCCTGGAAGCTGGTGTGGTGCGCCATCGCCAGGTCGGGGCAATCGAGCTGGAGCACAAACCCGGCGCCAACGATCGCCTCGTATTCCTCCTGCATCGCCGCGGCGATCGCTTCGACATAGGCCTCGTGCGAGGGGTAATACTCGTTGCTCTGGAACACCGGGACGAGCCCAGGCGAGGCCGCGGTCATAAAGCCTTCGGTCACCTCGACGCCGGCAAGGGCGGCCTTGAAGTTGGCGATGTCGTGGGCGAGCGCCTCGCGGTCCTGCACCGCGATCGGTCCGACGCAGACCGCGCGGCGGGCCGCGTTGGCGCCGGTCATCCGCTCGAGCGCGGCGCTGAAATTGGGATGCGGCCCGGTGTCGAGCCGCGGCTTCGCGGGCGCATGCCCCGCGAACCCGGACAGCCGGTCGGCGACATAGGTCGAATAGCTCGGCTTCGACATCTCGCCGTCATCGACGATATCGATGCCGCATTCGGCCTGGCGCCGCACGATGGCAGCGACCGCCGCGCGCGTCGCCCGGTCGAGTTCGGCCTTGTCGTAGGGCTCGCCCTTATCCTTGCGGACCAGCAGCTCGCGCAGCGCCGCGGGGCGCGGCAGGCTGCCGACATGGGTGGTGAGGATGCGGTCTTGGCTGGTTTTCATTGTCCTCCCCTTCAGCCGGTCATCCCGGCGCAAGCTGGGACCCAGCGATCCACGTCTCGAACAACCGAAAAATGGGCCCCGTCCTCCGCCGGGGTGGCGTTTGGATCAAACGAGCCCGTAGAGCTTCGCCGCGTTGTCGTGGGTCAGCTTCCGGCGCATCTCGGGGCTGAGACTGGCCATCTGCCGCGCGATCGCGTCCGTGGAGTGCGGCCAGACGCCATCCGGGTGCGGGTAGTCCGATGCCCATAAGAGGTGCCCGTCGCCGAAGAACGGGATCAGCGCCATCGCTGCGTAATCCTCCTGGAAGGTCGCGTAGAGCTGGCGCTTGAACAATTCGCTCGGCTTGGTTTCGAGCTGGATGCCGCCTTTGTCGGCCCAGAATTCCTTGGCCTCCCACAGCCGCCAGTAGCGGTAATCCAATTCCTGCACCAGCCAGGGCAGCCAGCCGGTGCCGGCCTCGGCCATCACGATCTTCATCTTCGGGTGGCGTTCGAGGATGCCCCAGGCGAACAGATCGACAAACGGCTCGAGGAAATTGCCCATGAAGAACTTGGTGTTCTCGAACACGCTGGCGGTCTTGCCGGCGGCGCGGTCGCTCGGCTTCCCGACAAACACGGTGATGTGCCAGGACAGGATGATCCCGGTCCCCTCGACCGCGGCCCACAGCATCTCCCAGGCCGGGTCGTCGAGCTTGGGGCTGATGTTGGCGATCATCAGGGTGACCTGCCGCACCCCGCCCTTCTTCGCCAGGCGCAGCAATTCCTCGGTCGCGGTTTGCGGCGTCTCGGGCAGCATCGGCACCCCGATGAGACGCTCGGGCGCCGCCTGGCAGAACTCCAGCAGCCAATCGTTGTAGACCCGGTAGCAGGCGACGCGCAGCGCCGGGTCTTCGGTCGAAATCTGAAAAATGGGACCGAAGATCACCTGGGACCGCACCCCGTCGCGGTCCATGTCGGCGAGGCGCAGCTCGGCGACCGCCGGGCGGCGCGCGCTATGATCGTAGATCCCGGCGCGATCGAACGAATCGTACAGCGGCTTCACCGGCCTCTGGCCTGGGTTGGCGGGCGGCTTGCCGTTCCAGCGGCCCCATAGTTTGCCGTCGCAGATCCAGACGGCCTCGCCGTTGCGCTCCTCGATGTGCGGCGCGCGGTCGCGAAAATTCGCCGGCAGCCGCGTTTCCCACAGATCGGCGGGCAATTGGCCGAGGTCCATGTGGTCGTCGCAGGAAATCAGCGTGTTGGCCATGACTCCGCTCCTATTCCGCCGCTTCTTGCCGCTGCTCGGCCGCGATCATCCCTTCGACCATGCGCCGCATGTGCATCCGCGTCGTGTCCGAGGCGATGTCGACGAGCCCGTTCTCGCCGAACTCGCTGAGGCGGGCCTGCTGCGCCTCGACCATCTCCTGGTCTTCGATAAAGGTCGGGGCGATTTCGTGGTAGAGCTGCTCGGTCGCCTCCGGCTCGTTCTGGCGGTAGCCGTTCGCCACCGACCAGAAATAAAAGCAGCTCGTCTCGGTCTCCGGGGTCAGGCCATGAAACAGCCGGAACTGGAAGCGGAAATCGTCGGGCGCGGCGCCCGATCCGGCATCGCTCGCCCCGGTCCATTGCAGGATGGTGCACGGCGCGACGAACTCGAACGCCTGCAAGCGGTCGACCCGGCCGGTAAAGCCGGCGGCCCGGACATAGCTCGGCGGCGGCGGCGAATTCTTCATCCAGCGGGTGAACCTGACTCCGCTCGGAGTGCGAGTGGTCTTCATCTCGGCGTCGACATGCTGCCCCGGATTGCCGCCGACGGTCTTGGCGTGCAGGTAGCCGAGATGCGTCAGGTCCATCAGATTGTCGACCATCAGCATGTAATTGCCCCGGATCGGGTAGCAGGCGTGCTTGTTCGGCCAGGTGTCGTGATAGGGGAAATCGACGATCGTCGCCGGGTCGGCCAGCGCCGGATCGCCCATCCACACCCAGATGAGCTGGTTCTTCTCGACCAGCGGATAGCTTTTCACCGCGGCGTCGCCGGGAATGAGGCGCTGGCCCGGCACCTTCACGCATTTGCCCGCGCTGTCGATGATGAGCCCGTGATAGCCGCATTGGATGCCTTGCTCGACGACCGTGCCGCGGCTCAGCGGCGCGGCGCGGTGGCAGCAGCGGTCGGCGAGCGCGGCGGCGCGGCCCTCGCGGTCGCGGAACAGCACGACCGGATCGTTGCAGATGCGGCGGCCGAGCGGCGCGTCGCCGACCTCGTCGCCCCACGCGGCGATGTACCAGGAATTGCGCGCGAACATCGGCAGCCCTCCCATCCCAGCAGCTTTATCGCCGCATGGTAGGCCGACGCTGGGGCGGCGAGAAGCGGCTTATGCGCGGTGGTTAGGCGATGCGCCGGGCGGGGCGGCCGAGATCGGGCAGGAACACGGTCAGCAGCCCAATGAGCGGCAGGAAGGCGCAGACGCGGTAGACCGTGTCGATGCTGGTGGCGTCGGCAAGGCTGCCGAGCGCCGCCGCGCCGACCCCGGCCATCCCGAAGCTGAGGCCGAAGAAGAGGCCGGCCATCGTGCCGATCTTGCCCGGCACCAGGTCGAGCGCGTAGACGATGATCGCCGACGAGGCCGAGGCTATCGTCGCGCCGATCACCACGGTCAGCGCCACGGTCCAAAACAGGCTCGCGAACGGCAGCATCAGCGCGAACGGGATCGCGCCGATGATCGAGCCCCAGATCACCGCCTTCCGGCCGATGCGGTCGCCGATCGGGCCGCCGACCAGCGTGCCGAGCGCCACCGAGGCGAGGAAGACGAACAGGTAGATCTGCGCCGTCCGCATCGAGAGATGGAATTTGTCGATCAGGTAAAAGGTGTAATAGGTGCCAAGGCTCGCCTGGTAGAACGCCTTGGAGAACACCAGCGACAACAGGATCGCCAGCGACCAGAAGACATGCCGCCGCGACAGGTTGAGCGGCGGCGCCACATGCCGGGCGCGGCGCGGCAGCGAATGCTCGCGGCGGTACCAGTTGCCGACCAGGAACAGCACCGTCATCGCCAAGAGCGCCGCCGTCGAGAACCAGGCGACGCTGCCCTGGCCTTTCGGCACCACGATCAGCGCGGCGAGGATCGGCCCCGAGGCCGAACCGACATTGCCGCCGACCTGGAACAGCGACTGCGCGAGGCCGTGCCGCCCGCCCGACGCCAGCCGCGCGACCCGCGACGCCTCGGGGTGGAACACCGCCGAGCCGGTGCCGACCAGCGCCGACCCCACCAGCAGCGACGAATAGCTGCCGGCATGCGCCAGCACCAGCAATCCGCTGAAGGTCGCGCACATCCCGACCGCCAGCGAATAGGGCTGCGGCCGGTGGTCGGCGGCGAGCCCGACCAGCGGCTGCAGCATCGACGAGGTGATCTGCATGGTTAGCGTGATGACGCCGATCTGCGCGAAGCTGAGCCCGTAGGTGCCCTTGATCATCGGGTAGAGCGCCGGCACCAGCGACTGCATCATGTCGTTGAGCATGTGCGAGAAGCTGAGCGCGAGGATGATCGAGAAGGCGGCGCCCTCCGCGATCTGGCGCTGCACGCTTGGTTGGACCGTGACTTCGGTCGTCATCACTCACCCCTCGGCCCGCCGCAACTCCCGCGCCGGCTCTGTGCAGCCTCGGGACTAACACGGAATGGCGCGGAAACTGCCCGGTTTTTAGCCATGGCAGATATTCCTTCGGCGGCCGCCGAACCGTCTTCGCTTGCCGTCAGGCGGGCGGCGCTAGGCCGGCGCGGCGCCGCGCAGGCAGGTGCGATGCAGCACGCGCTTGTGCCGGGCCGCGTCGAAATTGGCGTCGGCGCGATGCAAGAGGCACCGGTTGTCCCACATCAGCAGGTCGCCCGGCCGCCAATGGTGGCGGTAGATGAAGCGCTCCTGCGTCGCGTGGTCCTCGAGTTCGGCAAGCCGGGCGCGGCCTTCGTCGAACGGCCGGTCGTCGAGATGCGAGGCATGCTCGCCCATGAAGAGGCCCTTCTTGCCCGTCTCGGGCTGGGTGCGGACGAGCGGATGCGTCATCGGCGGCGCATCGGCGATCTCCTCCGGCGGCGCGGCGCGACCCGCCTTCAGGCACGACAATTCCCAGCTATGGATGACGCCGGCCCCGTCGAGTTCCGCTTTCTCGGCGTCGCTCAGTGCCTCATAGGCAAGGATCATGTTGGCGAAGCAGGTATCGCCGCCCTGCGGCGGCATGATCCGCGCGTGGAGGATCGTCGCCAGCGACGGCAGCTCACGGAACGATTTGTCGGTATGCCATTTTTGCGAGGCGACCTTGCCGCTCGGCTCGCCGTCCGGGCCCAGATTGTGGACGATGTGGACCAGCGGATGGTCGCCGACGCCGCGGTTGCGCGCGACATGGCGCTCCAAGGTGCCGAACTGCTCGGTGAAAGCGACCTGCTCGTCCTTGGTCAAATCTTGGCCGCGGAAGGCGAGCACGTGATGCCGCACGAACGCGTCGTAGATCGCCGGCCGCGTCGCCGCGTCGAGCGGCCGGCGCAAGTCGAATCCGACCATTTCGGCGCCGACGACGTCGGACAGCGGCCGGATCTCAAAGCCCTGAGCGGCGGAATTGCGTTCCATCACGGTCGACATCGGGGGCTCCACTCAAGTGAAAAAAATCGGGTTCAAGCACGGGTCAGGACCTGCTGAAGCTCAGGTCGCAGCGCCGCAGCTCGTTTCGCGTGCCGGCCCCGGAACGGCCGCTGAACCGCGCGTTGGCGGTATAGTGATAGGGCGTGCCGGGCTGCACTCTGCCGACGGAATATTCGACCCGACCGGTCGTGCCGTCGACTTTCAGTAGCGCGGCGCCGTCGGGCTGGATGCGGCCGGAAAGGAGCGCGGCAGCATCGGTCCGAGGGTTGCTGTACCGTCCGTCGATCGCGCCGCCGCGAACCTGGGCGACGAAATTCAGCGTGTAGCCGGCCGCGCCGTCGAACGCATTGGCGCAAACGATGGTGACGTTCCAGGCGCCGTCGAACGCGCCCACGGCCTGGGCATGGGCCGCCGGAGCGGCGAAGGGCGCCGCCATCCAGCCGAGACAAGCCATCGCGACAAGCTGTCTCATCGGGTCACCGGTTCCGCCAATTCGGCTTGCGCCGTTCGGCAAAGGCGCGCGGCCCCTCGATGTAGTCCTGGCTGTCGATGTTGGCCTGCACTGCGGGATAGGTCGTCGTCATCGCCGCCTGCAAGGTCGGCTCGTCGAGGCTCTTGTACACCGACTGCTTCGACGCGCGGATCGCCATCGGCGAGCATTCGAGGATGAGCCCCGCCCAACGTTTTGCCGCGGCGAGGGCCTGGCCTTCGGGCACCACCTCGTTGACAAAACCCAATTCCTTGCCCTCCGCCGCCGAGACGCGACGCCCGGTGAGGATCATGCCGAGCGCCGCCTTCTGCCCGATCATCCGCGGCAGGCGGTGGACGCCGCTGCCGGCGATGAGGCCGACCCTGGGCTCGGGCAGCGCGAACACCGCGTTCTCCGCGGCGACGACGATGTCGCAGGCGAGCGCGGTCTCGAACCCGCCGCCCATCGCGACGCCGTTGACCGCGGCGATCAGCGGCTTGTCGAGGTCGAAGCGGTGCGAGAGGCCGGCGAACCCGGTCGCCGGCCGCGGTCCGCGCCGCCCGGCGGCCTGCACCTTCAGATCATTGCCGGCCGAGAACGCGCGCTCGCCGGCTCCGGTTATGATGCCGACCCACAGTTCGGGATCGGCGGCGAATTCGTTCCAGACCTGGTCGAATTCCCAATGCGCCTCGCTGTGCAGCGCGTTGAGCACCTCGGGCCGGTTGATCGTGACGATGCGGACGCGCCCCTCGTCCTCGACCCGGCAGAAGCGGTACTCGGCCATGTCCCCTCCCCGGCGGCGATGCGGCGCCATGATGCCGTTCGCCGGGCGCGGCGCACAACCGCGATCGAGGCAAAGCTGTCAGTCGAACCATTTTCGATGGTCGTCGGCGTGTTTCCAGCCATGCGCCACGGCGTGGCTTGCGGCCATGTCGTTGGCCTTCAACCCGAAGAACACGCTCGCCGCGAAGCCAATCAGCGACAGCCAGAAATAGAGGCTTGCCGCGGCGTCGGTGTCGACCCAGCCGACGATGAAGGTCGTGACGTCGAACACCAGCATCGCCGAACCCCAGACGACGAGGCCGCGCTTGAACAGCGGCATGCCAAGGACGGTCGCACCGAAAAAGCACGACCAGCTCCAGCCTTCCGGCAGGATCTTGACCCGTCCGGTGCCGGGATGCTGCAGGGAAATACTCATGCCGCGCCTCGCCGATTGCTGGAGGCATTGATAGCCAGGCATGTCTAAGATTCCGCTAAGCTGGGGCCTGCAGCTTCGCTGAACTTGGGCGCTCATTTAGCAGGCGGCCCCGCCTCCAGGGCGCGCCGCGCCGCCTCAGGATCGTGGGCGATCACGGCCAAGTAGGCACGCGTGGGTTGATCAGGCTCAGTCCGCCCCTGCTCCCAATCGCGCAAAGTGCCGAGCGGAATGCGGTACCGTGCCGCAAATTCCTCCTGCGTCAGACCTAGCGCTCGGCGTAGCGTCTTGGTCCGCGGCACGCGACGCGCAGCCGCCAACTCCCCCGGAGTAAACGGTCGGGCATCGTGATCTGCCGCCGCTGCTGCCGAAACCTCTTCTTCGGTCATCGGACGGAGCGGTGTTTGGAGAAACAGTCGCTCCGAGCCATCGGGTAGCACCTCAACAGCTTTGCCATCACGACGCATTCTGGCGGTAATAGTCGTCTTGCTCATGTCTTGCAGCCCGTCGAGACGATATAATCCTGATCCTGTCGCCGCGTACGATGAACGCGGTGACGCCGGTGGGATGGCCGCCATTGGCGGAGATCATGGCGAAAACCATCGCGCATAACATTCCGCTCAATATCTGAACCGTGTGTTCACGGGCCCGTGCGGTTCGCGATACCGATCTCGAAGGCACGAATGCCCGGTTTGTCACGCCCCCGGATTTGGTGGCGTTGGTGGAGTGGGCCGACAAGGTATTAAGCGAGTAGAACCCCAATGACGCACAGGAGGACAGGCGGCATGACCACGGCAAAAGGCTTTGTCGTACCCGCCGGCGGCGGGAAACGTCTCGACTCGCCGGCGCCCGGCCGCTTTTTCGACTTGAAGCTCCTCGGCCACGAGACCGGCGAGAGCATCATGCTGTTCGAGGAGACCCTGCCGCCCGGCACGACGAGCCTCTACCATCTGCACCGCGGCAGCGACGAGATCGCCTGGGTGCTCGCCGGCGAGATTACTTTCAAAATCGGCGACGAGGTCACCGTCGGCGGGCCCGGCGCCTGCGCGTTCATGCCGCGCGACGTGCCGCATGCCTGGAAGAACACCGGCAGCGAGCCCGCCCGTGCGGTATTCCTCTACACCCCGGCCGGCGCCGGCGGCTATATCGAGGAACTCGCGGAGCACCGGCCGACCAACGACGACGAACGCAAAAACCTCTTAGAACGCTACCGCTGGGAAGTCGTCGGCCCAAATCCGCTTTGACGGTGGCGCGCTCTTCTCACCCTGATCGCCGCCAGGGCGATCGTCCGGCTCCGCCCGCTCGCAAGCCGATCGCGGCGGCGACCGCACAGGAGGGTTTCGCCCGCACCCATCGAGCGTCCGCCGGCGCAGCGGTCAGTCTTTGTAGCAGGGATCGAGCCGGTCGGCGAGACGCAGGCAGGCCGCCCAATCCTTTCCGCCCTTCAGGAAATTGCCGGCATCCCTGAACTGGCTGTGCGCGTAGTCGCAGGCCTCCTTGCCGGGGATCGTGTAATTTCCTTCACCCGCCGCCAATGCCGCGATCTGACCCTGACATGCGATGTCGAGCCAGTGATGATTGACGACGCATTCGGCGACGCTTTCGCCGCAGACCAGGACACCGTGATTGCGCAAGATCATAAAGCAGCCGCCGTCGAGATCGCGGATCAGCTTCGGCGTCATGTCCGGGTCGAATTCGAAGCCTTCGAACTCGTGGTATTTCACTTCGCCATAAAATCGCAGAGCGTGCTGGTTGATCGGCAGCAAGCCAAATTTGTGCGCGGCGACGCCCATGCCGCTCACCGTATGGGTGTGCAGCGTCGCATTGAGGTCCGGGCGGCCCTTTAGCAAGCCGGCATGGATGATCAAGGCGCCGCCCCTGATCGTCTTGACATCCGTGTCGGTCAGGACGTTACCGGCGAAATCGACCTTCAACAGGGACGAGGCGGTCACCTCGGCAAACATCCAGTCGGTGCGCTTGACCAGCATGCGATCCGGTTCGCCCGGCACCCTGAGGCCGAAATGATTGTAGGTCATGTCGTTGACGCCGTAATGCGCCAGCAGGCGATGCCCGGCGGCGAGTTCGACGCGGGCCGCCCACTCTTCGGCACTGACCTGATCGCGAACGGATTTGCTCTCGGCGACGAGTTGAACAGCCATGACGCGATCTCTCCTCTACGGCGATCAGCTCGCTCAACTCGCGGGGGCAAGCTTGTCCTGCGTCTTGGTGTCGAAGTCGCTGGCGTCGTGGCGCTCGTGCAACTGGCTCGACAGCTCGCCGGAGAGGCGGTTGACCATGCGCCCGCGCTTTACCGCCGGCCGTTCGAGGAGGGCGTCGGCCCAGCGTTGGACGTTCTTGTAGTCCTGGACCGCGAGGAACTCGGACGCCCCGTATTGGTCGAACTTCGCCAATCCGCCGTACCACGGGAAGATGGCGATGTCGGCGATCGTATAGTCCGGACCGGCAACATACTTGCTCTCCGCCAGGCGGCGATCGAGCACGTCGAGCAGACGCTTCGTCTCCATCGTGAACCGGTCGATCGCATATTCGATCTTGACCGGCGCATAGGCGTAGAAATGGCCGAAACCCCCGCCGACGTAAGGCGTGCTGCCCATCTGCCAGAACAGCCACGACAGGCATTCGGCGCGGGCGGCGGTCTCGGTCGGCAGCAACGCGCCGAATTTCTCGGCCAAATACATCAGGATCGCGCCGGTCTCGAAGACCCGGATCGGCTTCGGGCCGCTGCGGTCCATCAATGCCGGGATCTTGGAGTTCGGGTTCGCCGCGACAAAGCCGCTGCCGAACTGGTCGCCGTCGCCGATCTTGATCAGCCAGGCATCGTACTCGGCGCCCTTATGGCCGAGGGTCAGGAGCTCTTCGAGCATGATCGTGACCTTCACCCCGTTCGGTGTGCCCAGCGAATACAGCTGCAGCGGGTGGCGCCCGACCGGCAGCTCCTTGTCGTGTGTAGAGCCCGCGATCGGGCGGTTGATGTTGGCGAACCTGCCGCCGCTCGGCTTGTTCCAACTCCAGACCTTGGGTGGCGTGTAATCGGGCGTATCGGTCATTGCGGAAGCTCCAGGCATCTTATGGGCGCGCGCGGGCACCGTGCGCGATCGACTTATCCTACACGATAGGTCGGTCGCCGGGTACGCGTCGCGCGCCCGAGACATTGCGCCTTCCCGATGCGGGGCGCCCACAACAAATCCGCATGTGGCTGTCCAGCTCCGGACCGCGAAAGCGGGTTGCCGAGATCTCTGGTATACCATATATCTCTGGCATGCCCGAAGCCAGCACGCGCCCTAGTTCTACCCTCGACATGCCGCGGCTGGACACCAGCACCAGCTACCGCGACCTCGCCTATGCCGCGCTGAAGCGGGCGATCACCGCGATGGACATCTACGACCACGCACAGGAGATCCGGCTCGACGAGCGGCGGCTCTCGCAGGGGCTTGGGGTCAGCCGCACGCCGATCCGCGAGGCGATGACCCTGTTGGAGCAGGAAGGGTTTGTGCGCACCCTGCCGCGCCGCGGCATCTATGTCGTGCGCAAGACCAAGCGTGAGATCGTCGAGATGATCACGGTCTGGGCGGCGCTCGAAAGCATGGCGGCGCGGCTGGTCGCCTTGAATGCGCCCGACGGCGACATCGCCGAACTGCGCCGGCTGATGGACGCGTTCCACGACGGCCCAGATGGACAAGAGGGCGGCGAGCGGCTCGAGGAATATTCCGACGCCAACATCGCCTTCCACCAGGCGATCATCCGGATGAGCGGGTGCGCGCTGCTCGCCGAACTGACCGAGAATCTGTTCATCCACATGCGGGCGATCCGCAAGGTGACGATCCAGCAGGACAACCGCGCCGCGCGATCAATCGTCGATCACATGGCGATGATCGAGGCGCTCGAACGTCGCGACCCTGAACTTGCCGAGCGGCTGGCGCGCGAGCACACGCTGGGGCTCGCCGCGCATGTCGAAAAGCACGGCGATTTTCTCGACACGACAATAGTTAGCGTCTCCCCCGCGGAAGCGGGGGCCCAGGGCGAACGACGGAATGGTGGCCCTGGGTCCCCTCTCCGGACGGCCGGCCCTGACGGGCCGTTCCGGGGATCGCGGGGATGACGATTGGAGTGAGGAACCGATGACCAAAGCACTTGAAGGCGTCCGCATCCTCGACATGACCCACGTCCAGGCGGGGCCGACCGGGACGCAGCTCCTGGCGTGGATGGGCGCCGACGTGATCAAGGTCGAATTGCCCGGCCGCGGCGACATCACCCGCGGCCAGCTGCAGGACGTGAAGGGGGCGGACAGCCTCTATTTCACGATGCTGAACTCGAACAAGCGCAGCATCACCGTCAACATGAAGCAGCCCAAGGGCAAGGCGGTGCTGGAACAGCTCGTGCGGCGCAGCGACGTGGTCGTCGAAAATTTTGGACCAGGAGTCCTCGATCGGGCAGGCTTCACCTGGGAGCGCTTCCAGGAATTGAACCCGCGCATCATCTACGCCTCGGTCAAGGGGTTCGGCCCCGGCCCGTTTGTCGACTGCAAGGCCTATGAGAATGTCGCGCAATGCATGGGCGGCGCCGCCAGCACCACCGGGTATGAAGACGGCCCGCCGACCGTCACCGGCGCGCAGATCGGCGACAGCGGCACCGGCGTTCACATGGTCGCCGGCATCCTCGCCGCGCTCTATCAGCGCGAGAAGACCGGCAAGGGCCAGCGGGTCGAGGTGGCGATGACCGATGCGGTGCTGAACCTCTGCCGGGTCAAGATGCGCGACCAGCAGCGGGTGGTGAAAGGGCCGATGCCGGAATACCCCAACAAGGAGTTCGGCGATTTCGTGCCGCGCGCCGGCAACGCCTCGGGCGGCGGCCAGCCGGGCGCTGCGCTGCGCTGCGCGCCGGGCGGGCCGAACGACTATGTCTACGTCATCATCCAGCCGCCGTGCTGGGAGCCGCTGATGAAGCTCGCCGGCCGCGAGGAGCTGATCGCCGACCCGGCCTGGGCGACCCCGGCGGCGCGGCTGCCGAAAATCCCCGAATGCTTCGCGATCATCGAAAAATGGACGATGACCAAGACCAAGATGCAGGT
>DASRLO010000059.1:0-73494 GCA_035648415.1 Allostellaceae bacterium | reverse complement strand
GAGTGTGCCCGGCGGAGTGTGCCCGGCGGAGTGTGCCCGGCGGAGTGTGCCCGGCGGAGTGTGCCCGGCGGAGTGTGAAGGATTTCGTGTTGTGCGGGGATGTGATTCGGTTCGCAAGGGAGAAAGGATGCTCGCGCGCGTTTTGGCGGCGGGCGGTCGCGGTTGTCGTGGAATTTGTTGGATTTGGAGGCTCTGCTGCCGGGGCTCGCCGGGCTCGGTTTAGGGCGTCTTCCGCCACAGCGCGGCGAAATTGTCGAGCTGATTGCGCTCGAGATCGGACACCGTCCAGAAATTCATCCCGTCCGCCGTCCAATGGACGACGTTGTAGCCTTGGATCGCGGCGGCGCCGGCGAGCCGCGGGGTTGCGCCGCCGGCCGGCCAGACGTAGACATCGATCAGGTGCTTGTCACGCTGGTAGACGAGCGCGGCGACCGGCCTTCCGTCGAGATAATCGAGCCGGCCGCCCTTCAGCGGAAAGCCTTCGGCGGCGAAGTCGCGGACCGGCGGCGCGAAGTCGATCCTGCCGTCGAACCACGGCTTGACCGTGTGCTGGTCGGTCGAGACCACGTCTTCGAGATGGCCGGGCTGCAGCGCCCGGATGTGGCTGGCCACGACCGCGTCAGCGAAATCGTTGCGCCGCGGCAGTACGACGAGGAACGCCAGCGCCGCCGCACAAACCGCGCCGAGGCCAAAGCCGCCGATCGACGGAAGCACCCAGCGCCGGCCGCGGACCGGCGCCGGCCGCCCCCGAGGCGCAGCCTGCCGCAGCCGCGCCATGACCCGGACGCGCATCGCGTCCGGCGTCGCCTCGTACGGCTCGCCGCGCAGCAGCGTACGCGTCCGCAGCAAATCCGCCCGCGCCGCCTGGCAGATGGCGCAGCCGGCGCGGTGCGCTTCCAGCGCCGCGGCCGGCGCGGCGTCGAGCTCGCCGTCGAGCTCGGCCTGCACCAGGAGGACCTGTTCGCAGCCCGGCTTCGGGGCGCTCAACTCATCGCTCATGCCAAGCCCTCCGCTTCGGCCGCGCGGGCGAGCAGCTGCCGCGCCCGCCACAGCCGCGACATCACCGTGCCGATCGGGGTTTGCGTCGCCTCGGCGATCTCCTTGTAGGAGAGTTCCTCGAACTCGCGCAGCACCAGGGTTTCGCGCAGCTCGACCGGCAGCGCCGCGACCAGCGCGCGCACCTGCTGCGACCCGCGAGCCCGCAGCAGCGCGGTTTCCGGATCGTCGTCGGCCGCGACGAGTTCGGCCCCGGCGCCGTCGTCGCCATCCTCGGCGATCGGCACGGTCTCGACCCCGCGGTTCAACGCCATCGAGCCGTAAGCCGTGTTGCGCACGATCTGCAACAGCCAGGCCCGCGGGTTGATGCCCTTGAAGCCGGCGAAATAAGTGAGCGCCCGCACCATCGCCTCCTGCAGCACGTCTTCCGCCGCCTCGCTGTCGCGCATGAGCCAGCGCGCGAGGTTGTAGGCGGCGTCGAGATGCGGCAGCACCACAAGCTCGAACGAATCGTCACGCGATGACGGGGGCAATTCTCCTCACGAGCTCGAGCCGCGAGCCGGCAAATGCTGCCGAGCGGTAAGACCGGCTCGCAGCCGGTTTTATTCTCTGTCGATAAAAGATTTTGCGTCACGAATAAATCGCCGGGCGCTGCGGTCTCCCTCGCCGACATCCAGCAAGGGAGCGGTGACGATGGACACACCACGGGACACACGACGCGATTTTATGAAATGTCTCGCCTGGGCGGGCAGCGGCATCGTCTGGAGCATTGCCGGCGGCGTGCCCAAGGGAGTTCCCCTGGCGCTGAACCTCGGCGGCGCGGCGCTGGCGGCGCCGGCCGGCGGCTTCAGCTTTGTCCAGATCAGCGACACGCATATCGGGTTCAAGGCCGACGCCAATCCCGACCCGAACGCGACCCTGCAGGCGGCGCTCGACAAAATCGCCGCGCTGCCGACGAAGCCGGCTCTGATGATCCATACCGGCGACGTGACGCATCTGTCGAAGCCGGAACAGTTCGACACCGCCGATCAAATCCTCAAGGGCGCCCGGCTCGACACGCATTTCGTCCCGGGCGAGCACGACGTGATCGGCGATGACGGCAAGATGTTCTTCGACCGCTTCGGCATGAAGGGCGGCCCGGCGGGCGGCTGGTACAGCTTCGACCGGGGCGGCGTGCATTTCGTCGCGCTGGTCAATGTGATCGGCTTCGGCCCGGCGACCGGCGGCACGCTCGGCAAGGAGCAGCTCGAATGGCTGGCGAGCGACCTCAAGGGCAAGAGCGCCAGCACGCCGATCGTCGTGATGGCGCATATCCCGCTCTGGCCGATCTATCCGCAATGGGGCTGGACCACCGGTGACGCCGAGCAGGCGTTCGCCTCGCTGAAGCCGTTCGGCTCGGTCACGGTGCTCAACGGCCATATCCACCAGGTGGTGCAGAAAGTTGAGGGCAAGGTCACCTTCCAGACCGCGCTGTCGACCGCCTTCCCGCAACCGGCGGCGGGCACCGCGCCCAACCCCGGCCCGATGAAGGTCGCGCCCGACAAGCTCAAGACGGTGCTCGGCATCCGCGACATCGAATATGCGCCGGCGGCCGGGCTGAAGCTCACCGACGAGACCCTCGCCTAAGGAGAACCCCGATGATCCGTTTGTTGAACCGGCGGGCGTTGCCGCTCGCCGCCGCGGCGGCGCTCGCCCTGAGCGTGCCGGCTTCCGCCGCCGAAGACGGCAACGCGGCGCAGGTCGCGGCGATCGCGCCCGGCGCGGTGACAATCGACAATTTCGCCTTCGCCCCGGCGGCGCTCACCGTCGCGCCCGGCACCAAAATCACCTGGACCAACAAGGACGACGAGCCGCATACGGTGGTGAGCGTCGATGGCGGGAAGAGCTTCAAATCGCCCGCGCTCGACACCGACGACAAGTTCTCGTTCACCTTCGACCGGCCCGGTACCTACAAATATTTCTGCTCGATCCACGCGCACATGGTCGGGACGATCGTCGTCAAATAGGCGCCGTGAAAAATCTTCCACCAGGCATCGGGCGCGGCGCGCCGGTGGTGGTCGGCAGGCTCAGCGGCAGGCCGCGCCGCGAGCGGATCGCGAGATAGGCGAAAGCCTGCGCCTCGAGCGCGTCGCCGTCCCAGCCGACCGCCTCGACCGGCCGCAGCGGGACGCCCAGCAAGCGGGAGAGCGCGCCCATCAGCGCCGGGTTGTGTCGGCCGCCGCCGCTAACGAGGAATTCGCGCGCCGGCAGCGCGAAATGAGGACGCGCGGCGGCGACCGCGGCGGCGGTCATCTCGGTCAAGGTAGCGGCGCCGTCCGCCGGCGATAGGCCATCCGGCACAAAGGCCGCGAAAGCGTCGCGGTCGAGCGATTTGGGCGGAACCCGCGCGAAATACGGCGCCGCCAGGAAGCGCGCGACATGCGCCGGCGAAACTCGTCCGGCGCGGGCGAGCGCGCCGCCGATGTCGGCGCTCCGCCCGCTGTGCCGCCGTACCCAGTCGTCGAGCATCGCATTGCCCGGCCCGGTGTCGAAGGCGAGGATGTCTTCGCCATTTTTACCCCCTGGGCCGATCCAGGTGACGTTGCCCACCCCGCCGAGATTGAGCACCGCGAGCGGCTTCGGCAGCTCGCTCGCCAGCGCCGCGTGGTAGAGCGGCGCCAGCGGTGCGCCCTCGCCGCCGGCGGCGACATCGGCGCCGCGGAAATCGGCGACCACGTCGCAACCGGTGAGCCGGGCCAACAGCGCGCCGTCGCCGATCTGCCAGGTCCGGCGGTGCTCCGGCTCGTGCAGGATCGTATGGCCGTGAAACCCGATCAGCTCGGCCGTGATTTCAGGGTGCCTCCGGCGGAACTCGGCGATCGCCGCGGCATGCCGCCGGGTCAGCTCGTCCTCGACGGCGGCAACCGGGCCCGCGCCGCCGAGCACGCCGCGCAGCCGCTCGCGAAAATCGCCGGGATAGGAAACCGTCAGCGCCGGGCCGGTCGCGACATGCGCCTCGCCGTCGCTCTCCAGCGCCGCGACATCGATGCCGTCCAACGACGTGCCGCTCATCAGCCCCAGCGCCCGGCAAAGATTTGATGGCCGATTTGTGCTAGATGACGCCGCCATGCCCAATGCCTTCCTCGCCACCGCCGCCGAGCGGGGCTATGTGCACCAATGCACCGACGAGGCCGCGCTCGACGCGCGCCTCAACGCCGGCGTCGCCGCCGCCTATATCGGCTACGACTGCACCGCCGACAGTCTGCATATCGGCAGCCTGTTGGGAATCATGCTGCTGCGGCTTTATCAGCGCTCGGGGCATAAACCCATCGTCTTGATGGGCGGCGGCACGACGCGGATCGGCGATCCGTCGGGCAAGGACGAGGCGCGGCCGCTGCTGTCCGATTCCGACATCGCGCGCAACATGGCCGGCATCCGCCAGGTCTTCGCCAAGTTTCTCACATTGGGCGACGGGCCGACCGACGCGATGGTGGTCAACAACGCCGACTGGCTCGACGAATTGCGCTATATCCCGCTCTTGCGCGATATCGGCCGGCATTTCTCGGTCAACCGCATGCTGACCCAGGACAGCGTCAAGCTGCGCCTGGAGCGTGAGCAGCCGCTCACCTTTCTCGAATTCAACTACGCGATCCTCCAGGCCTACGATTTTGTCGAATTGGCCCGGCGCCACGATTGCGCCCTGCAGATGGGCGGCTCCGACCAGTGGGGCAACATCGTCGCCGGGGTCGAGCTCGGGCGTCGGGTCGCCGGCAAAGCATTGTTCGGACTGACGACACCGCTGATGACCACCGCCTCGGGCGCCAAGATGGGGAAGAGCGTTGGCGGCGCGGTGTGGCTCAACGCCGAGCGGTTGAGCCCTTACGAATACTGGCAATATTGGCGCAACACCGAGGATGGCGATGTCGGCCGCTTCCTGAGGCTCTACACCGAACTGCCGCTCGACGAGATCGCGCGGCTTGAGAAGCTGCGGGACAGCGATATCAACGAGGCGAAGAAGGTGCTGGCGACCGCGGCAACGGCCCTCTGCCACGGCCGCGAAGCCGCCGAGGACGCGGCAAAAACCGCCGATGCCGTATTCGGTGCAGGCGGCGCCACTGACGGGCTGCCGCGGATCACCGTCGAGCATGACATGCTCGCCAATGGCTTGCCGGCGTTTGAGCTGTTCGTGCTGGCCGGACTGGCGGCCTCGAACAGCGAGGCGCGGCGGCTCATCAAGAGCGGCGGCGCACGTGCGAACGATGCGGTTGTCATCAGTGAAACGCAGCTTCTTTCGGATGCCAATCTCGAAAACGGAGTCATCAAGCTCAGCGCCGGCCGCAAGCGTTACGTTCTCGTGCGGCCAGGCTGAACATACGCCGGAGCTTCTTTGTCGTCATTCCCGCGAAAGCGGCCGTTCGGTCGCTTGCCCTGGACCCCCGCTTTTGCCGGGGGTGGCGAATTGGTTGCTTAGTGCCCGGCGTCTTGCGGCGGCCCGGTCTGCGCCGAGCCCTGAAATGGGTCGAACAGGTGCCGCAGCAAACCCGGCGTCAGCGCGCTCAGCGGGTTGACCGTCACGGTCGGATCGTCGTTCGAGCCGGTGAGGCGGAAGCTTGCCGCGAAGAGGCCCTGGCCCTCGCCGCCCATCAACAACGAGCCGAGCACCGGGAAATTTCCCAGCACCGAGTTGAGCGCGTAGGCCGGCGCCAGCGTGCCGTCGATGTCGATCCGGTCCTGCCCAGGATTGAGCCAGCCCATGGCGGTGATCCCCAAAGCGCCGCCATAGGCGATGAGGCGATCGATCGAGAGGCGGCCATGCGTGAACGCGACATCGCCGCGCAGCGTCACAAACGGGATGCCCGACCCCGACATCAGCCCGGCGATCCCGTCGAGCGAGGCGAGCGACAGCAGCCGCGCGAGCGCGGGGGCCCGCACCAGGCTGAAATCCGACCCGTCGAAATGGGCACGCCACAGGCGATGGCCGCCCATTTCGGCGAGCGTGCCGTCGATCGCCAGCCTGCCGCCGACGACATTGTCGGCGACGCCGAAGAAGGCAAGGCTCGCGCCAAGATCGTCCGATGCGAAATGCAGCTTTTGATCGCTGAGGCTCAGCGCAAGGCGGTGACCGTTGGCGTAGCTTCCGTCGATCTTGATCGCTTGCCAGCCGCCGCGGTCGCGCAGCAAGGCGGCGGACACGTTCTGCGCCTCGCGATGCGGCCCCAGCATCAGCCGCGCGAGATGCGCGTCGATCGCGAGCGGCGTCCGGCCGGCCGGCGAATCGTCGTCGAGCGCGTGCTTCAGCGCGCGGTGCAGGTCGAGCCGCGCACCGTGAATATCGGCGCGCCAGCCGCCTTCCGGCCGCCGGCTCACGGTGCCGGTTATGTCGCTGTCGGCGATCGCCAGGCGGCGGATGTCGATGCGGTCGATGCGCCGGTCGCCGGGGTTCAGCGCGACCGCGAACCGGCCGTCGAGGCCGGGCGCCTTGATGTCGATCTGGAGGCCGACGAGGATATCGTCGTCGAGCTCGACGACAAGCTTGGCGGCGCCCGGAATTTGCGGCGGCTTCTTCCAGCCGGCCTCGTCGACCGCGAGGCTCGCGGCGCCGAGATCGACCGCGGCGTCAACCTCGGCGCGCGTGTCGCCGCTCGGCACGGTATAGGTCAGGTCGACCGCGACCGGACCGGAGAGGCGGTCGGACGCGACATTCCAGTCGAGCCGCCGCCGTGCCGCATCGTCGAGCGTCAGCCCGATGCGGTAGCGAATGCGCGGACCGGCCTTTGGGTGAAAATAAAAATTGCCGTCGATCGTCGCCGGCGAGCCGTCGAAGCTGCCGCTGCCCTTGGCGTGCACGCCGTCATGACCGAGATCGAGGGCGAAGCTGCCATCGGTCAGGGCGCGGTCGAAAGCGACCTTTGCGTAGGAGACGCCGGTGAGCGTCGCCTTCGCGCCGTAATCGACCTGGTCGAGCTTCAAATCGGCGAGCAGCGGCAGCTTGAAGTGGAGCTGGGCGTCGGCCTTGCCGCCGAGGCGCGCCGGGTCGATCCCGGCATCGCGGGCGTAGCGCAGCGGCTTGGCGTCGATCGCTTCGAGGATATCCTGCAAACCGCCGGCGATGCCGACATCGACGGTCAGCGCCTCGACCGGCGCGCCGATATCGGTGATCGACACGGTGCCGCCGGGCATCTTCAGCGATTTGACCGTGCCGCTGCTCACCGCGAAATCGAGGCGCCGGTCGCCGAGGGTCGCGGTGCCGGCGATCTTCTTCGCCGGCGGCAGCCCGTGGAAATAATCGACGGCCAGGCCGTGGTAGCGCATCGTGCCGCGCGCGCCGGAGAACTCCGCCGACAGCGTGGCCGGGTCCAGCTTGACGCCAAGCTGCATCGCCATTTCGTCGAGCACCCCATCGGACAGATTGGCCGCGACCCACTTGCGCCCGCCGGGGCTGACGCCGCGCGGCCATAGCGCGTCGAGCCGCGTCGTCGGGACGTGCGTCACGGTGATCCCGAGCGTGCCGGCGAGGCTCGCCGGCAACCCCGCGCCGGCGGCGATGAGTTGCGCCTTCAGCCCGCCGAGCTTGCCGTCGATCACCAGCCGGGCGCCGCCGTGCAGGTCGAGCGCCAGCTTCTCCAGCCGCAGTTCCGCGGCGGCCGGGTCGTAATCCGCGTGCAGTTCGCCGCTCGCCATTGGCAGGCTGCCGCTCGCCAGGAGATCGGTCGCGATCTTGCCGTCGCCAAAGCCGAGGTCGAGCCGTCCGCCCTCCGCTCGTCCGCTCGCGAGGTCGAAGCGGAGATTGGCGCTGCCCGAGACCGGGAATTGCGCTTGCGCCAGCGGGGCCAGCACCGATGACAGCGGCGCCAGCGCGGTGGGATCGATTCCGTTCGCCTCCAGCCCTACATCGAGCTGCTGCGTCGCCGCCGTGTAATGGTAGCTCGCATGGATTTCGGGGGCGGTGTTGCCGAGCGCGACGGCGAACGACAGCGTGCCCTCGGCGCCGTCCTCGCCGCGCCCCAGCGTCGCCGCGGCGCGGTCGGCGCGCCACACCCGGCCGCTCGCCCGGTCGTCGAGCACGATCGTCGCGTCGCGGATGGCGATCTGGCGCAGCCGGCTCCACGGCGCATCGGGACGCAGCGGAGCGAAAACGGCGAGCAGGCGGCCGAGCGCCAGCCGGTCGGAATTCATCCCGGTGTCGCTGACGCGAAGGCTGAGCGCGCCGGTTTCGTCACGGGTCAGCGCCAGAACCGGGCGCTCGACGACAAGCCGCGTCGGCTCGATCCTGCCGCCAAGCAACGCGTCGAGGCTGAAGCTCGCCGCCATCGCCGGGAAATTCGCCAGCTTCTCGCCGTTGGGCAGCGATAGCTGGACATTCCGGGCCCGCAAGTCGAGCTGATGCGTGTCGCGGTCGATGCCGATGCTGACCCCGGCGACCGCGACGCCGATCCCCTCGCCCGAGCGCTCAAGCGCCTGCTCGACATAGGGAATCAGCCGGTCGAGCTCGACCGGGCCCTGCAGCAGGCGCCAGATGCCGGCGATGGCGACAAGGATCAGCACCGCGGCGACACCGCCGAGCCCCACGAGCAGGCGGTGCGTGTGGTGCGCGACGTGCTGCACCGGCGTTCGCGGTGGCCGCCGCCGCATTGGCCGGGACGCACGCAACCGCACCGCCGCCGCCTGGGCTTGACCCGGGCGCAGCGGCGGGCGAGTGTCGCGGTCGTCGCCGGAACCGTGCGATGAAGCTGTTATCTCACCTCTCCCCCGATGATGCCCGGAACGGCGGCGCCCTGCCCTTGCCCGGCGATTCGCGGCTGCTCGCGCTGGGCCAAGCGCATTGGGACGAAGCCCTCGCCGTGGCCGGTGACGCCGGCGCCGCCGCCGCCCGCGCCTGGAGCGCGACCCCCGCCGGAAGGCGCCTGCTGGCCGCAATCTTCGGCAACAGCCCGTTCCTTTCCGCGCTGGCGGCTCGCGAATGGCAAATCCTGACCGGGATCGTCAATGACGGCGCCGACGCCGCCTTCGAGGCGATCATGGCCGAGGCAAAACGGCCAATTGATGGCGAAGAGGTGGCCGGCCTCATGCGCCGTCTGCGGATTGCCCGGCGCCGCGTCGCGCTTTGCGTCGCTGTCGCCGATATCGCCGGCGCCTGGAGCCTCGACCGGCAGATGGCGGCGCTGACCCGCTTTGCCGAAACCGCGATCGATGCCGCGATCCGCCACCTGCTGCGTCATGCGGCGGCCACTCCCTTCGCGGCCGACGCCGAACCCGAAACCAGCGGCCTCATCGTGCTCGGCATGGGCAAGCTCGGCGGCGGCGAGCTCAATTATTCGAGCGATATCGACCTCATCCTGCTCTACGATCCCGTCCGAGCCCCGTCGCGCGCGCGCGACGCGCTGCACGGTTTTTTCAACCGTCTCGCCAGGGGACTGGTGCGCATTCTCGATGAGCGCACCGGCGACGGCTACGTTTTTCGCACCGACCTGCGGCTGCGCCCCGATCCACGATCGACCCCGTTGGTCATGCCGGTCGCGAGCGCGCTCTCCTATTACGAGAGCGTCGGGCAGAATTGGGAGCGCGCGGCCCTCATCAAGGCGCGGCCGGTGGCCGGCGACAGCGAGGCCGGGCGCCGCTTCCTCGCCGAACTGGAGCCCTATATCTGGCGCAAAAATCTCGATTTCGCGGCGATCGCCGACATCCATTCGATCAAGCGCCAGATCCAGGCGCATCGCGGCGGCGGCCGAATCGCGGTCCTCGGGCACGACATCAAGATCGGCCGCGGCGGCATTCGCGAGATCGAGTTCTTCGCCCAGACCCAGCAGCTGATCTGGGGCGGGCGGCGGCGCGAGCTCAGGGTCGGCGCGACCTGCGAGGCGCTTGCCCGGCTCGCCGCCGCCGGACGGATCGCCGAGGCGGACCGCGCCGATCTGACCGAAAACTATCGCTTCCTGCGCCGCGTCGAACACCGGCTGCAGATGGTCGACGACGCGCAGACCCACCGCCTGCCGAACACCGCCGAAGGCGTCGCCAAATTCGCCACCTTCCTCGGCTACCCGGAAGCCGAGGGCTTCACCGCCGAGCTGCTCGCGCGGCTCGCGTCGGTGGAGCGGCATTATGCCGAGCTCTTCGAGGAAGCCCCGAGTCTTGCGGGCGCGGGCAACCTCGTCTTCACCGGCGCCGACGACGATCCCGGCACGCTCGAGACCCTGGCGCGGATGGGCTTCGCCGACCCGAGCACGGTCGCCGGCATGGTGCGCGACTGGCATCACGGCCGCATGCGCGCGACGCGCAGCCAGCGGGCGCGCGAAATCCTGACCGATCTGGTACCCGAGCTGCTGCGCATCTTCGGCGCCACCGCCGCGCCCGACGCGGCGCTGCGCCGCTTCGACGAGTTCCTGTCGCGGCTGTCGGCCGGGGTGCAGCTGTTCTCGCTGTTCCACGCCAATCCGGGGCTCTTGCGGCTCGTCGCCGACATCATGGCGGAGGCGCCGCTTTTGGCCGAAAACCTGGCGCGCCGGCCGGCGCTGCTCGAGGCGGTGCTGGCCGAGAATTTTTTCGCGCCGCTGCCGGGACGCGCCGCGCTCGCCGCCGATTTGGGCGAGCTTGTTTCCGGCGGCCGCGACTTCGCGGATACGCTCGACCTGCTGCGGCGCTGGGCCAACGAGCGGCGCTTCCAGGTCGGCGTGCAGCTGCTGCACCGCAATCTCGACCCCGCCGCGGCCGGCGGGGCCTTCGCCGATATCGCCGAAACCGCGCTCGCCATGCTGCTCCCCGCCGCCGCCGGGGATTTTTCGCGCGCCCACGGAAAGATTCCCGGCGGCGAAGTCGCGATCCTGGCGATGGGCCGGCTCGGCAGCCGTGAGATGACCCTGGCGTCCGACCTCGACCTCATCCTGATCTACGACGCGCCGGACGGGAGCGAGACCTCCCACGGCGACCGCTCGCTGGCGATCTCGACCTATTACGCGCGGCTCTGCCAGCGCCTCATCGGCGCCATTACCGCGCCGACCGTCGAGGGCCGGCTCTACGAGGTCGACATGCGGCTGCGCCCGTCCGGCGCGTCGGGGCCGATCGCCGCGAGCCTCGCGCATTTCGCGCGCTACCAGAAGGAATCGGCATGGACCTGGGAGCACATGGCGCTGACCCGGGCGCGCCCGGTGGCGGGCGACGCGCCGCTCTGCCGGCGCATCGGGACCGCCGCCGCCGCCGCGCTCGCCGTGCCGCGTGACCCGGCCCGCCTCGTCATCGACGTCGCCGAGATGCGCGAGAAGATCGCCGCCGAGCATCCGCATCCCGCCGCTTGGGATTTGCGCCACCGGCGCGGCGGCCTCGTCGACCTCGAATTCATCGCGCAGTTCCTGATGCTGCGCGAGGCAGCGGGAAGGCCGCAGGTGCTGCGCCGCGATATCGGCGGCGCGATCGCCGCGCTCGGCGAGGCCGGCATTCTCGAACCGCGAGCGGTGCAGGAACTCGGCGGCGCGCTCGACCTGCTGCGCGCGGTGAGGGTGTTCCTGACGCTGCTATTCGACGGCGTGCCGGACGCGGACACGCTCGCCGGCCCGGCCGGCGCGACGCTGGCGCGCTCGACCGGCGCGGTTGACGTCGTCCGGCTCGACACGGATATCACTGCGGCCTGCGCGGCGGTTTCTCTCTGGTACGATCGGCTGGTCGCCGAGCCGGCGCGAAAGGCTGTATCATCCGAGGCGCAACACCCCGAAGGCCAAGAAGGAGGCATGGCGAGATGAGCGTGAATGTCGGCGACAAAGCCCCCGATTTCACCCTGCCGACCGACGGCGGCGGCTCGGTCACGCTGTCGAAGCTGCAGGGCAAGCCGGTGGTGATCTATTTCTACCCGAAGGACGACACCTCGGGCTGCACCGCCCAGGCCTGCGGGTTCCGCGACTCGTTTCCCGATTACGGCAAGACCGGCGCCACCGTGATCGGCATCTCCAAGGACCCGGTCGCCTCGCACGACAAGTTCAAGGCGAAATACCAGCTGCCCTTCACCCTCGGCTCCGACACCGACGGCAAGGTCGTCGAGAGCTACGGCGTCTGGGTCGAGAAGAGCATGTACGGCCGCAAATACATGGGGATCGACCGCTCGACCTTCCTCGTCGACAAGGGCGGCGTCGTGCGCGGCGTCTGGCACAAGGTCAAGGTGCCCGGCCATGTCGCCGAAGTGCTGAAGGCGGCGCAGGGCCTCTGACCCCGATCTTGGCGGCCCCTCACCCCGATCCTCTCCACGCTCGCGGGGAGGGGGAGCGCGCGCAAACCCGAACCCCTCGCGCCGCAAGCGGGGAGAGGGAGGGGCTTGCTTCCGGCGCGGTCGCGGTCCTCACCGCCGCTGAGCCGGCAATGAAAGTCGAATTGAGCCGGGCGGTCGCGGCGCGCTGGCGTCGCGGCGGGATTGCGGTCGGCGTTGCAACCCCGCCGCCGCGCCCCGCTCGGCCCGAGCGGCCGCTGCTCTGCCCGCCGCGCGAGATGAAGCGGCGGCGCAATTTGGGCGCGCCTCCCGGCCGCGTCGCGTTGATCCATGCGCTCGCGCATATCGAGCTGAACGCGATCGATCTGGGCTGGGACATCGTCGCCAGGTTTTCGCAGGAGGATTTGCCGCGCCAATTCTTCGACGACTGGGCCGGGGTCGCCGCCGAGGAGGCCGAGCATTTCGCGCTGCTCGATGCGCGTCTCACCGTGCTTGGCGGCGAATACGGCGCGCTGCCGGCGCATGACGGGCTGTGGGCGGCGGCGGCGGCGACCGCCGGCGACCTGCTCGCCCGGCTCGCGGTCGTGCCGCTGGTGCTGGAGGCGCGCGGCCTCGACGTGACGCCCGAGATGATCCGCCGGCTGCAGCGCGCCGGCGATACCGAGAGCGCGGCGATCCTGGAGCGCATCCACGCCGACGAAATTGGCCATGTCGCGGTCGGCGCGCACTGGTTCGACAGGCTGTGCCGCGAGCGCGGGCTCGACCCGGCCGACACCTTCCGCGACCGCGTTCGCCGCCACTTCACCGGATCGCTGAAGCCGCCCTTCAACCATGCCGCGCGCGATCGCGCCGGTGTGCCGCGGGAGTATTACGCGCCGTTGGTCGAGGTCGCGTGATGTGGCGCAGCACCCGGTTTCGGCTGCGCCCGACGCTGCTGATGACGATCGTCGGGCTGGTCCTGCTGACGGCGTCGGCGATCGGCACCGGCGCGGCGATCCTGATGGTTTCCGTAACGCGCAACCTGATCGACCAGGCGCGCATCGACGCGGTCAGCGCCACCGAGGCCGGCGTGCGCAATTTCTTTTCCGATGCGCCGCAATTTACCGAGAAGTTTGCCGCGCTTGCGTCTCGCGGGCTCTTGCCGTTCGACGACCATGACCGCTTGGCCCAAGCGTTCGCCGAAGAGCTGCGGGTCTCGCCCCTGTTGTTCTTTGTCGGCTATGGCGATGTCGGCGGGTGGTATGCCGGCGCGGTGCGGTACGGCAGCGGCGAGATCGTCGAGTATATCGCCGATCCTCAAGTCGATGGCGCGGTGCCCCGGCAGGTGGCGATTGCCGCGGATGGGGTGCGCTCGCCCCCCAGCACGGTCGATACCCAGCCGTTCTTTGCCACTACACGGCCCTGGTTCAAGCAGGCCATCGCTACCGCCGGCACGACATGGTCGCCGTTCTACAAGTTCTTCAGCGGCGGCACTGGAGTGAGCTGCATGACCCGGTCGGTCGCCGTGGGCGCGGCGGCGCCGATGGGGGTCTTTCACGCCGACCTGAAGCTCGAGGGTATCGCCGCGTTTCTGTCGACCTTGCAGATCGGCGAGCATGGCGCGGTCTTTCTCGCCAACCGCGACGGCCGACGGATCGTGACTCCGTCGGGCGAAAACGTCCGCTTCGCCGCTGCGGCGATCGACGCGGCGGCGCCGCAGCACGCGACGGCGACCCTCATCAATCCCGCGCGGGTCCGGGCGGGCGGCAGGTCTTACGAAGTCGTCTTTTCGCCGGTAACCGGCGTCGGCGACATCAATCTGACGATCGGGGTGGTGGTCGATCTGGCCGATATCAGCCGCGGCGCCTACCGGCATGCCCTGATCGCCGTTGTCGCCGGCTTGGTGGCGGTTCTGCTCGCGATCTGGCTGGCACGAGTGCTGTCGTCGCGCATTGCGCGGCCGATCGCCGCGATTGCCGACGACCTCCACCGCGTCGGCGATTTCACCATCTCGCACGAGCCTGCACCGCATTCACTTGTGCACGAGGTCAACGAGCTCGGCGCTTCGGTCGACCGGATGAAGGCGAGCCTGCGGTCTTTTGCCCATTACGTGCCGACCGATCTGGTTCGCAAACTTCTGGCCCGCGGCGACGAGGCTGTTCTCGGCGCCGAACACCGGCGCCTCACGATACATTTCTCCGACGTGGCCAACTTCACCACGATCTCCGAGGGGATGCAGCCCGACCGGCTGATCGAGGTGATGGGAGGCTACTTTCAGCTGATGAGCGGCGCCATCGCCCGACATGGCGGCACCGTCGACAAGTTCATGGGCGACGGCATCATGGCGTTCTTCAACGCGCCGGAGGAGCTGCCGGGCCATCAGCGGCAGGCTTGCCTCGCCGCGCTCGAAGCCCAGCAGCTGCTGGCCGCATCGAGGCAACAGACGCCGCCCGGCGAGCCCCTCTTCCACGCCCGCATCGGCCTCGGCCTCGGTGAGGTGCTGGTCGGCAATATGGGCACGCCGGACCGCTTCGCTTACACGCTGCTCGGCGACGAGGTGAACCTCGCGAGCCGTCTCGAAGGGCTCAACAAAGTCTACGGCACCTGCATCATGGCCGTGTACGCGCTGATGGAAGAGGCCGGGGGCGATTTCGAATGGCGCCGCCTCGACCGGGTCGCGGTCAAGGGCCGTCATCAGGGCACTCTGGTGTGCGAGCTGATCGGAGTGAAGGATGCGATAGCGTCCGATGTTCTCGCGGCGCGCGACCTTTATGAATCGGCGCTGGAGCTGTATTTCGCCGGCGAATTCGCGCGCAGCGGCGCGCTCTTCGCCCAGGCCGCGCTCCTCCGTCCCGATGATCTCGCGGCACGCACGATGCGCGACCGTTGCCGGGAGCTGATCGCCCATCCGCCGGGAAGCTGGGACGGCGTGCATGTCATGCACGAGAAGTGACGGCTGAAGCCGTCGTTGCGGGAAGCGCGGCGACGACGCAATCTCGCGCTACGACAGCAATCGGGAAGATTCCGCCATGACCGAAGACTGGGCCAAAATCACCGCCGATCTCGAGCGCCTGCTGAAGCTGCGCTCGTTTGTCTTCGCGATGAAGCTCTACGAGAACCGCGCCGAGATGGAGGCGATCCCGCGCATCCGCCGGCCGCAATCGATCCACACTTTCGATCAGGTGGTCGGGCAGGCCTCGCGGCTCGGCTGGACCGTCGGCATCACCGCCGACAACCTCGTCGGCGCCCAGTGCCGCGCGGTGATCGGCCTCGGCAACGCCAAGGACGCCGAGTGGAAATCCGGCAAGCACATGGTCGGCGTCTGGTATTCGACCGAGGCGGACGCCACCGCGCACCAGGCGGCGATGAACTGCGTCGCCGACGGCCGGTACGAGGCGATGGCGGTGGCGCCGCTCGCCAGCGGCCGGCTCGACCCGCCCGACATCGCGCTCTTCTACGCGACCCCCGGCGCGATGATGTACTTTATCAACGGCCTGCAATGGGCCGGCTACAAGCAGTTCGATTGGGGCATCGTCGGCGAATCGGCGTGCGCCGATTCGTGGGGCCGCGCCTTGAAGACCCGCGAGCCGAGCCTCTCGATCCCGTGCTTTGCCGAGCGCCGCTACGGCGGGGTGCTCGACGACGAGATGCTGATGGCGCTGCCGCCCGATTACCTGCCAAAAGCGATCGCCGGGATGGAGGCGCTGTCGAAGAACGGGCTGCGCTACCCGTTCCCGCAATACGGCATCCAGCAGGATGTCCGCGCCGGCATGGCGGCGAGCTATCCGGCGCGCGGCGCGTAATCGTGGGTGCGCCGGCTGGCGCCCTGCCGCCGGCGCCCAGCGCGATCATCGGCGTCGCGGGCGAGGATGGCGCCGTCATCCGCGTGCGCCGCCACGGCAACCCGCGCGGCAATCGCCTCATCGTCAGCCACGGTAACGGATTCGCGACCGACGGCTACGCCGGGTTCTGGAGCCGGTTTCTCGCCGATTTCGAGATCGTGCTGTTCGACGCGCGCAACCACGGTTGGAACGCGCTCGCCGACCCGCCCGGCCATGACTACGCGCACATGGCGCGCGACCTCGACCGGGTACGCGACGCGGCCGCCGCCGAATTCGGTGAGAAGCCGACCGCCGGCCTCTTCCATTCGATGTCGGCGCAGGCGGCGATGCTCGCGGCGCTGGAAATCGGCTGGCGGTTCGACGCGCTGGTCTTGTTCGATCCGCCCAACAACCCGGCCGCCGGTCATCCCGCCCGGGCGCCGATGGTCGGGTATCTGATCATGCTCGTCGCCTGGGCGCGGGCCCGGCGCGAGCGCTTCGCCGACCCCGCCGAACTCGCGCGCGACTATGCCGCGACGCGCGCCGGGCGAAGTTGGGCCGCAGGCTCGCACCTCGCCGTCGCCCAATCCGTGCTGCGCCACTGGGACGACGGCTGGGTGCTGCGCTGCCCGCCCGAACTCGAAGCCGCGATGTACGAGCAGGGGATAAATCTCGATCTGTGGCCGCCGGCGAGCGCCTTCGCCGGTCCGGTCAAGCTGATCGGCGCCGATCCCGCGCGCGAGCGCCCCGACCCGACCGCCCTCTCCAACCAGGCGCTCGCCCGGGACGGCAGCTACGACTACCTGGCGCTGCCCGGCGCCGGGCACCTGCTGCAGCTCGAACAGCCGGTCGCCTGCGCCGGCGCGGTGCGCGAGTTTTTGGCGAGCGCCGGCATCCGCTAGTCAGCGCACCGCGGCGGCGATGTTGCCGCCGTCGACCGTCGCGATCGACGCGGTGGTGTTGCGCGCCAGCGCCAAATCGACAAAGGCGGCGGCGACATCCTCGGCCGTCACCTCACGCCCCAGCAGGTTGCCGCCCATGTATTGCGCCTCGCTGACCCCGCGCGCCCGCGAGCGCTGGGCGATCATCTGCGGCGTCAGCAACCCGCCGCGGATGCGGTCGGCATTGACCGCGTTGGCGCGAATGCCCTCGGCGCCGTAATCGAGCGCGTATTGCCGCATCAAGGCGAGCGTCGCGGCCTTGGGCAATCCATAGGGTCCGAAATCGACGCCCGGGTTGACCGCCTGTTTCGACACGTTGAACAAGAGGCACCCGCCGGTCCGCTGCGCCAGCATGATTTTGACCGCTTGCCGCGCGACCGATTGGTGGGCGAAGAAATTCAGCTCGAAGCTCTCGCGCAATACCGCGTCCGACACCTCGCCGATGCGGCCCTGCCAGGCGGCCCCGGCGTTCGACACGACGATATCCACGCCGCCGAAGCGCGCAACGACCCGCGCGAACGCGGCGGCGACGGCGCTGGCGTCGGTGACGTCGCAGGCGATGCCGAGGCCGCCGAACTTCTTGCCCGCGGCTTCGGGATCGGCCTCGGCGCGGTCGAAAAGAGCGATCTCGGCGCCCTCGGCGCGCAGGGCCCGCGCCGTCGCCAGCCCAATCGTGCCGGCTCCGCCCGTCACCACGGCGACCTGACCGGCCAACGGCTTCTCCACCGCGCCGCCGAGCTTCGCCTGTTCGAGCGACCAGTATTCCATCTCGAACAGCTCGGCCTCGGGCAGCGACTCGAAGGTGCCGACCGCCTCGGCGTCGGTCACCGTCCGCGCCCAGCTTTCGGCGAGGTCGGCGGCGATCGCGGCATCCTTGGCGCTGCGCCCGAGGCCAAAGAGTCCGACCCCCGGCGCCAGGATCACCCGCGGCATCGGGTCGAGCTCGCGCTTGATGCCGCCCGCGGCGGCATTGTTGCGCGCGAAATAGTCGTGGTACGCGGCGACGAAGCACTCGACCGCGCTGCGGGCGGCGCGGGCGAAATCGCCGAGCTTGCCGATCTCCGGCGGCGGCACGATCAGCGGGTAGTTCTTGGTGCGGATCGTATGGTCGGGGGTGGCGACGCCGGCGCGGCCATAGCGCTCGATATCGGCGCCGTCGACCAGGTTGCGCACCGCCGGCCCGCCGCGAAAATCGAGCACGAAGCGCTTGTAGGCGCCCGCCAGCGCGGGATCGGCGAGCGCGCAGGCGCCGCGCAGGATCGGCGCGATCTCCGCCGCCGCGGCCGGCGATGGCGGCAGCGCCGCCGGGGCGAAGACGTTCTTGCGGCCCTGCTTCAGTCGTTCCTCGGCGAGGGTCACGGCGGCGATCATCCGCTCGTAGGCGTCGCGCGCGGTGTCGCCAAAGGTGAAGATGCCGTGCTTCAGCAGCACCAGCCCTTCGACCGCCTCGTCCTCCTCGAAGATTTCTGCCGCCTTCTTGGCCAAGAGGAACCCCGGCATGATGTACGGCACCAGCCCCAGCCGGCCGCCGTAGAGATCGGCGCAGCGCTCGGCCGCGTCGGGCTGGTCGGCGAGGCTCAGCACCGCGGTGGCATGCGTGTGGTCGATGAATTTATGCGGCAGGAAAGCATGCAGCAGCGTCTCGACCGACGGGTTCGGCGCGCCGGGATCGAGCAAATTGGCGCGCTGCACGCGGACCATGTCCTGGTCGCTGAGCGCGTCGCGCCGGCGCAGCGTGCGCAGCGGCTCCAGCCGCACCGCCGGCAGCCCCGCGGGTTCGATCGCCGCCATGTCCCAGCCGCTGCCCTTGACGCAGAGGACATCGCATTCATCGCCGACGAGGTCGGTGGCGGTGGTCTTGACCGAGGTGTTGCCGCCGCCGTGCAGCACCAGGCTCGGGTCGCCGCCCAGCAGCCGCGAGGTATAGACGCGCAGCGCCAAATCCTCGGTGATGCCGGCCGCCGCGTAACGGGCGGCCATCGCCCCGGCGTCACGATCCGACCATAAGCTTTGCATCGACCGCCTCGGTGTTTCGCGGAGATGAAAAAGGTCTAATTGACGCCCTGCAGCGCCGTCGTCGCGCGCTTCTCGACGACGATCCCGCCGCTGGTATCGCCGGCCTGCAGCAGCTTTGCCGACAGGCTCTGGTCGGCGATCTGCGCGTTCGGGTCGGCAAGGTTGGCGCCCTGGTATTTCAGCGATCCGCTCGCCTGCTTGCCGGGTTCGCCCGGTCCGGCGTTGTCGATGACGCCGCGCGCCTTGTCCGCCACGCTGGTCTCCTGCGGGCGGGCCGCGCCGGGCGCCGGCGGGCGCAGCGCGAAATCGGGCGGGATGGTCAGCGGCGCCCTGGATTCGATCGCGAACTCGTCCGGCGAGGTCGGCTCGATGCCGACCATTTGCTTGAAGTTGTTGCAGGCGGAAAGCAAGATTCCCGCTGTCAAGCAAACAATGACCGGCGACAAGCGAAAGACGACAGCAGTAATCATTCCGCGGTGGACGGTCATGGCAACGGGTCGCCTTCCTGCTTAGCCGGTGGACCGAGGTGCCCGCTCAGTAATCCTTCGAGAAGCATTACCACGACGCCGATGCAGATCGCCGAATCGGCGAGATTGAAGGCCGGCCAATACCACGAGCCCAGATGAAAATAAAGAAAGTCTACCACCCCGCCAAGCCGCACCCGGTCGATCACATTGCCGATCGCGCCGCCGATGATGAGGCCGATCGCGGTCGACAGGATGTCGCTGCGCACGCGCGACAGCCAAAACACCAGGATCGCCACGATCGCCGCCGCGGCGATCGTGAACAGCGGCACGCTCAGCCCCCGGCCGGTATTGAACAGACCAAAGCTCATGCCGCGGTTGCAGGTGAGCACCAATTCGAAAAACGCGGTCACCGGCTCGCGGCGATCGATGCAGCCGGCTTCGCCGAAATGCTGCAGCACCAGATATTTGCTGAGCTGATCGAGGCCGATCACCGCTGCCGCCGTGCCGATGCCGCGCCCGATCATCCGGCGGCGCCCGCCAGTTCGCTCCCGCGGGAGTCGACAACGCCGGCGCAGCGGCGGCACAGATCGGCATGACCCGGCACGCTGCCGACCTCGTCGAGAATCCGCCAGCAGCGCTCGCATTTGTCCCCCGCCGCATCGCGCACGACGATTCCGATGCCGGGCAGGTCGGGCAAGGTGAAGGCGCCAGCCGGCGGCGCGGCAGCGATAACCGTGCCGGACGAGGCGATGCAGAGTTCGGCCAGGTCGATGTCGCGCAGCAGCGACGTGGTCTCGGTCGGCACGTAAAGGTCGATCGCCGCTTGCAGGCTGGAGCCGATCCGCTTGGCGGCGCGCTCCACTTCAAGCGCACCGGTCGCCACGCGGCGCAGGTCGCGCAGCTCCGCCCAGCGCTTGCCCAATTCGGGATCGAGCCAGGCTTCCGGCACCTCGGCGAAGGTTTCGAGATGGATGCTGCGGCCGGGCTCCCGGTCGTCCTCCGCGCCGGTCCGGGCAAGCCAAGCCTCCTCGGCGGTGTAGCACAGGATCGGCGCCAGCCACCGCGCCAGGCAATCGAAGGTGCGGTCCAGCACCGTGCGGGTCGCCCGCCGCGCCGCACCCTCCGGCGCGTCGCAATAGAGCCGGTCCTTGCGGATGTCGAAATAAAACGCCGAGAGATCGACCGCGCAGAAATTATGCAGCGCGGTGAACATCGCGTGGAAATCGAAATCCTCGACCGCCTGCCGCACCAGCCGGTCGAGCTCGGCGAGCCGGTGCAGCACCCAGCGCTCGAGCTCGGGCATCGAGCCAGGAAAATCGGGCGCCGGCACCGCCTCGCGCGGCGAATACCCTTCGAGCGCGCCCAACAGATAGCGCAGCGTATTCCTGAGGCGGCGATAGGTGTCGCCGAAGCGCTTGAGGATTTCGGGGCCGATGCGGATGTCCTCGGAATAATCCGAGCCGGCGACCCAGAGCCGCAGGATGTCGGCGCCGCTCGCTTTCATCACGTCCTGCGGCGCGATGACGTTGCCGAGCGACTTCGACATCTTGCGCCCGGCCTCGTCGAGCACGAAGCCATGCGTCAGCACCGCCTCGTAGGGCGCCCGGCCGCGCGTGCCGCACGCCTCGATCAGCGACGAGTTGAACCAGCCGCGATGCTGGTCCGAGCCTTCGAGGTAGAGCGAGGCCGGCCATTTCAATTCCGGCCGCTGTTCGAGAACGAAGGCGTGCGTCGAGCCGGAATCGAACCACACCTCGATGATGTCGGTGACCTGGTCCCATTCGGCCGGATCGTAGGCATTGCCGAGAAACTGCGCCGGATCGGCGGAAAACCACACATCGCCGCCGTCGCGCTCGACCGCGGCGGCGACACGGTCGATCACCGCCTGGTCGCGCAGCGGCTCGCCGGTCTTCTTGTGGGTGAAGATAGGAATCGGTACGCCCCAGCTGCGCTGGCGCGAGACGCACCAGTCGGGCTTGCCTTCGATCATCGCGCGGATGCGGTTCCTGCCCTGCGGTGGGACCCAGCGGGTCTCGTCGATCGCCTTCAGCGCCGCCGCGCGGAGGCCGTTGGTCTCCATGCTGATGAACCATTGCGGCGTGTTGCGGAAGATCAGCGGCGCCTTCGACCGCCACGAATGCGGGTAGGAATGGACCAGCTCCGAACGCGCGAGCAGCCCGCCCGCCGCTTCGACCGCGGCGATGACCGTCGCGTTGGCGTCGCCCGGCTTGCCGTCCGGGCGGTAGACCACACGCCCGGCGAAGAGCGGCACGCTTGGCAGATAGACTCCGTCCGGCCCGACCGTGTCGATCACCGGGATGCCGTGCTCGCGGCCCAACTCCCAATCGTCGAGCCCGGCATTGGGCGCGATATGCACAAGGCCCGTGCCGGCGTCGGCGACGACGAACCCGGCCGGCAGGAGCGGCACGTCGAAATCGTAGCCCTGGCCTGCGAGCGGATGCCGCGCCACGGCGCCGGCAAGCGCGCCGCCGGGGAACAGATCGACGATCGTGTGCCGCACGATCCCGGCTTCCTTGCAGAAATCCTCGATCAGCGGCATCGCCACCAGCAGCTTTTCGCCCAGCGCGCCGTCTTGAGGTCCCTTGGCTTTCGGACCGACCGCGCGGCTGCCCTCGGCGGTCTCGTCGACCTGGATCACCGCATATTCGAGATCGGCGCTGTAGGCGATCGCGCGATTGCCGGGCAAGGTCCACGGCGTCGTCGTCCAAATCACCGCCGAGGCGTGGTGGCGCAGCGACGGGCGCGGGGCGTGCGTCAGCGGGAAGCGCACCCACACGGTCGTCGAGCGGTGGTCGTGGTACTCGACCTCGGCCTCGGCGAGCGCGGTCTGCTCGACGACCGACCACAAGACGGGCTTGGCGCCCTTGTAGAGCCCGCCGTTCATCAGGAACTTGCCGATCTCGCGGACGATCTGCGCCTCGGCGTCGAAGCTCATCGTCAGATAGGGATGGTCCCAGTCGCCGACCACGCCAAGGCGCTTGAAGTCGCGTTTCTGCACCTCGATCCAGTGCGCGGCGAAGTCGCGGCATTCCTGGCGGAACTGGACGATCGGCACGCTGTCCTTCGATTGCTTCTTCTTGCGGTACTGCTCCTCGACGATCCACTCGATCGGCAGGCCGTGGCAGTCCCAGCCGGGGACATAGGGCGCGTCCTTGCCGAGCATCTGCTGGCCGCGATTGACGATGTCCTTGAGGATCTTGTTGAGCGCGGTGCCGAGATGCGGCTCGCCGTTGGCGTAAGGCGGCCCGTCATGCAGCACGAATTTTTCGCGCCCCCGCGAGACCTCGCGCAGTTTCTGGTAAAGGCCCATCGCTTCCCAGCGGGCAAGCATCGCCGGCTCGCGGTTCGGCAAATCGCCGCGCATCGGGAAGTCGGTCCTGGGCAGAAAAACGGTGGAGCGATAGTCGGTGGGCATAGCGGGTCCTGGACGAGATGCTTTAGAAAACGACTGCGGCCCGGTCCTCAGAAGAGGGCCGGGTGCGTAATTCGCTGCATCCATCCGCAACCCGTCGCCATCGCCGAGATATAACAGCGGCACGGCCGCAATTCGAGGGGCTTATTGGCGCGGTGTCAGAGCCGATCCGGCCAGCGTCGCCTTCCGTGCAATACGCGCAGTGCCTCAACCGTATTGGCCCGGATTCGATAAGCGACGATATAAGGCGTCCGGGCGACCACCAACTCGCGAGTCTGCGATCGTCTTCCGATCCGTCCCAGTCCAGGAAAATCCGCTAGGCGCGATGTGGCGGCGAGAATCACCGCCACCTGGTGATCCGCAATACGCGGATTGTCCGCTGTTATGTATTCTCGAATCGCGGCCAGATCGCGAAGAGCCGCCGCGGTCCAGGTTACTTGCATTCAGGCATGGATAGCTCGTTCGACGTGCCCCAGGACTCTACCCAGGCAACCACGTCTTCGTGCGACACCAGCCGCCCGGCATCGGCATCCCGAATTCCCTCTTCGATCGCGGCCAAATGCCATGCCTGAAGGTCGAGGAATTCCTTGATCGCTTGCTCGACAACCCAGGAGCGAGGCCGGTGGAGGTTTTCAGCCACGGAACTCAGCCGGGCATCCAATTCCTGATCTAAGCGAACGCTAAGCGATCTGGACTTTGCCATCGGCCGCCTTCCTTCTACGCCGGTTCCGCCGCCAGGATTTCCCGCGCTCGGGCGGCGTCGGCGGCGATCTGGCCTTTTAGTTCGCCGAAGCTGGCGAATTTGCGCTCGGGGCGAATGAAGTCGACCAGCGCCACCCGCAAATGCCGGCCGTAAAGGTCGCGGTCGATGTCGAACAGATGCGCCTCGAGGCGCGGCACCAGCCCGCCGACCGTTGGGCGCAGGCCGATATTGGCGACGCCGTCGACAGTCTTGCCGTCGAGCGGATCGTCGGCGCCATCTCCCGACACGCGCACGGCGTAGACCCCGAACGCCGGGCGCAAATATTCGCCGAGCCCGAGATTGGCGGTCGGGAAGCCGATGGTGCGGCCGCGCTGGTCGCCGAGCGCAACACGGCCGTCGATCTCCCAGAAGCGGCCGAGCTGCGCCGCCGCCTCGCGCGGCTTCCCGGCCTTGAGCAGCTCGCGGATATGGGTCGAGGAATAAACCGCCGCGTCGTCGCGCACCGGATCGATCACGCTGACCCCGAAGCCGCGCGCGGCGCCCATCTCGCGCAGCATCTCGGGCGTGCCGCGCCGCCGGTTGCCGAAGGTGCAATCGTGGCCAACGACGATGTGCACCGTGCCGATCGCCCCCACCATCACCTCGTCGATAAACGATTCGGCGCTTCGCCCGGCGAATTCGGCGTCGAAATGCTGGATGAACAAAAAATCGACGCCGAGCCGGGCGATCTCGCGCTCCTTGACGCGAAACGGGGTCAGCCGGAACGGCTCACAGCCGGGGATGAAGACGTTGCGCGGATGCGGCTCGAAGGTCAGCACCGCGCTGGGGACACCGCGCATCTGGGCGAGCCTCGCGGCTTCGCCGATCAGCGCCGCATGGCCCTTGTGCAGCCCATCGAAATTACCCATCGCCAGCACCGCGCCGCGCGCGTAGTCGGCACCGGAACCGGGGTGTCGGATGATGCGAAGGCCAGACATGATTCGCCCGGAAAATAGCCGCTGACGCGGCCCTCGCATAGAAGCGCGTAAGAGGCGGCCCGTTGGCGCGATTGCAGCGGCGCGCCCGCCGCGCTATTCCGGCGCGATGACGACGCCGCTGGAGCGCCCCGTGGAACGTGCCGTGGAACGCGCCGTGGATCTCGCCGCCGAGGATTCGAGCGCGCCGCTGCGCGAAGCCTGGTACTACGCGGCGCCCGGCCGTTTGCTGCGGCCCGGTCGGTTCGTCCACCGCATCATGCTCGGCGAGCCGGTGCTGGTCGGCCGCGATCGCGCGGGCGCCGTCTTCGCGCTGCGCGACATCTGCCCGCATCGCGGGATGCCGCTAAGCGAAGGCCGCTTCGACGGCGCCCAAGTCGAATGCTGTTATCACGGCTGGAAGTTCGCGACCGACGGGCGCTGCACCGCGATCCCCTCGCTCGTCGCCGGACAGAAATTCGACCTCGCGCAAGTCTCCGTACCGCGCTATCCGGCGGCGGAGGCGCAGGGCAATGTCTGGGTTTATTTCGGCAGCGACGCCGCCGCCGCGCCGCCGGTCCCGCACCTCGACGGTTTTGCCGATGACGCGAGCCCCGGCTTCGTCGAGACGATGCGGTTCGACGCGGCGATCGACCATGCCGTCATCGGCCTGATGGACCCGGCGCACGGGCCGTTCGTGCATCGCGCCTGGTGGTGGCGCGGCGCGCATTCGGCGCACGAAAAGGAGAAGGAGTTCGCCCCCTCCGACTGGGGTTTCACGATGTGCCGCCACCCGCCGTCGAGCAATTCGCGCGCCTACAAGCTGCTCGGCGGCTCGCAGACCGAGATCAGCTTTCGCCTGCCCGGTATAAGGGTCGAGCGGATCGAGGCCGGCCGCCTCCTGCTGTGCAATCTGACCGCGATCACCCCGGTCGACGACCGCACCACCGATATCCACCATTGCTGGTATTGGAATAGACCGTGGCTCGGCGCGCTGAAACCGCTCGCCCGGCCGTTCGTGCGCAAGTTTCTCGCCCAGGACGGGGCGATCATGGCGCGCCAGCAAAACGGCCTCGCCTTCGATCCGGTGCTCTCGCTGATCGACGACGCCGACACCCAGGCGCGCTGGTACTACCAGCTCAAGCGCGAATACCGCCGCGCCCGCGCCGAGAACCGTCCGTTCGAGAACCCGGTGAAGCCGCGCACCCTGCGGTGGCGCAGTTAGGAAATCTTCGCGGAGGGCTCCCCCGCCGGCGCCTGCTCGCGTCCGGTCAGGTAGGGCGCGATCACGCCGACAATGCCGCGCCGGAAGGTCAACACGCAGACGACGAAGATGGCGCCCTCAATGATCGTCACCCACGAGCCGGCCTGCGCCAGGTAGTTCTCCATCGTCACGATGATGAAGGCGCCGACCACCGGCCCGAGCGGCGTACCGACGCCGCCGACCAAGGTCATCAGCACCACCTCGCCCGAGGTCGTCCAGTCGACATCGCTCAGCGAGGCCAGTTGCAGGACCAGCGCCTTGGTGGCGCCCGCCAGCCCGGCCAGCGCTGCCGACAGCACAAAGGCGAGCAGCTTGTAGCGCTCCGCCCGGTAGCCCAGCGAGATCGCGCGCGGCTCGTTCTCGCGGATCGCCTTGATGACCTGGCCGAACGGCGAATTGACCGTGCGCTGGATGATCGCGAAGCCAATGAGGAACATCGCCAGCACGAAATAGTACATGGCGAGCGGGTGATCGAGGTCGATGAGGCCGAAGAGATGCCCGCGCGGCACCGCTTGGATGCCGTCCTCGCCGCCGGTGAACGGCGCCTCCAGCGCGAAGAACGCGACCATCTGCGCCAGCGCCAGCGTGATCATCGCGAAATAGATGCCCTGGCGGCGGATCGCCAGCCAGCCGAACCCGGCGCCGAGCACCGCGGCGGCCGCGACCCCGGCGAGGATGCCGATTTCGGGCGGGAAACCCCAGACCTTGACGGCATGCGCGGTGATGTAGGCGGCGCCGCCCATGAACGCGGCATGGCCGAACGACAACAATCCGACATAGCCGAGCAGCAGGTTGAAGGCGCAGGCAAAGAGCGCCAGGCACAGCGCGCGCATCAGGAAGACGGGATAGAGGAAATAGGGCGCGGCCAGCGCGAGGACGATCAGCGCCACGGTCCAGATCAACGTGCTGCGACGTTTTGCGGCGCCGGAGGTCACCTCAGCTCGCCCGCCCGAACAACCCGGCCGGCTTCACCAGCAGCACCAGCGCCATGATGACGAAGATCACCGTGCTCGACGCCTCGGGGTAGAACACCTTGGTCATCCCCTCGATGAGGCCGAGCCCGAACCCGCTGACGATCGCGCCGAGGATCGACCCCAATCCGCCGATCACCACGACCGCGAAAACGACGATGATGATGTTGCTGCCCATCAGCGGGCTCACCTGGTAGATCGGCGCCGCCAGCACCCCGGCAAGGGCGGCGAGGCCGACGCCGGCGCCGTAGGTCAGGGTCACCATGCGCGGCACGTCGATGCCGAAAGCCTGCACCAGCGGCGCGTTCTCGGTCGCCGCGCGCAAATTGGCGCCGAGCCGCGTGCGCTCGATGACGAACCACGTCGCGAGGCAGACGGCGAGCGAGAAGACGATCACCCAGCCGCGATAGATCGGCAGAAACATAAAGCCGAGATTGCGTCCGCCCTGCAATTCGGCGGGGATCGTGTACGGCAGGCCCGACGAGCCGAAGCGCTGGCGGAACAGGCCCTCGATGACGAGGGCTAGGCCGAACGTGAGGAGCAGCCCGTAAAGGTGGTCGAGCCCGGCAAGGCGGCGGAGCAATAATCGTTCGATCGCGATGCCGATCGCGCCGACGACGATCGGCACGACGATGAGAGAGGGCCAATAACCGATGCCGAACCAATTCAACAGGAACCAGGCGCAGAACGCGCCCATCATGTACTGCGCGCCGTGCGTGAAATTGATGATATTGAGGAGGCCGAAGATGATCGCGAGGCCGAGGCTCAGCAGCGCGTAGAACGACCCGTTGATCAGCCCGACGAGGAGCTGGGCAAACAGCGCCGGCGCCGGCGGGACCGCGATGTGGAGGAAGGAAAGCATGCCGCCTCGCTAGCACCCCCCACCCATATCCTCCCCCGCTTGCCGGGGAGGGGGCTCGTCCGGCGCGCTGGCCCACTCCCTCCCCCGCAAGCGGGGGAGGGTCGGGGTGGGGGTAATCATCAAGCTCAGCCCTTGACCGCCGGGCATTCGTTGCCGTGCGGGCGCTTGTAGGCTTCGGCGCCGGGGATCGTCGAAATCAGCTTGTAGAGGTCCCACGGGCCCTTCGATTCGCTCGGCTTCTTGACCTCGTAGAGGTACATGTCGTGGACCAGGCTGCCGTCGTCCTGGATGTGTCCGTTGCGGATGACGAAGTCGTCGATCGGCTTCGACTTCAGTTCCTTCATCACGGCCGCGGCGTCGAGGCTGCCCGCCGCCTTGACCGCTTCGAGGTAGTGCAGCGTGGCCGAATAATTGCCGGCCTGCACCATCGTCGGCTCCTTGTTGGTCTTGTCGAAGAACCGTTTCGACCAGGCGCGCGTCTTGTCGTCCTGGTCCCAGTAGAACGATCCGGTGAGTTCCAACCCCTGCGCGGTCTGCAGCCCCAGGCTGTGGACGTCGGAGATGAACAGCAGGAGGCCGGCGAGCTTCTGGCCGCCGGCGACGATGCCGAACTCGGCGGCCTGCTTGATCGAGTTGATCGTGTCGCCGCCGGCATTGGCGAGCCCAATGATCTTGGCCTTCGATTGCTGCGCCTGCAGCAGGAAGGACGAAAAGTCGGCGGTGTTGAGCGGCACGTTGACCGAGCCCAAGACCTTGCCGCCATTGGCCTCGACGACCGAGGCGGTGTCGCGCTGCAACGCGTGGCCGAAGGCGTAATCGGCGGTGATGAAAAACCACGTGTCGCCGCCGGCCTTGACCACGGCGGCGCCGGTGCCGTTGGCGAGCGCGGTGGTGTCGTAGGTCCAGTGCACCGAAGTCGGCGCACAGGCCTTGCCGGTCAGGTCGGACGAGGCGGCGCCGTTGATCAGGATTACCTTGTTCTTTTCGCGCGCGACCTCCTGCACCGCGAGCGCGACGCTCGAGGTCGTCAAATCGGTGATCATCTGCACGCCCTGCTCGTCGAACCACTGACGGGCGATCGACGAGGCGATGTCAGGCTTGTTCTGGTGGTCGGCGCTGACCAGCGCGATCTTCTTGCCGAGCACGCTGCCGCCGAAATCGTCGATCGCCATCTGCACCGCGACGACCGAGCCGGGACCGCCGAGATCGGCATAAAGGCTCGACATGTCGGCGAGCACGCCGATCTTGACCGTATCCTGCGCGTGCGCCGCGCCGACCAGCAGCAGGGCCGCGGCGAATGCGGCGAGCATGGTGCGTTTCATCGTCTCCTCCGTGTTTCTCAAACCCCGAGATACTCGTGCAGCTTGTCGACGTTGGCCGCCAACCGCGCATTCGCGATCATGTCGATAACACGCCCGTGCTCGACGATGTAGTGGCGATCGGCAATTGTCGCGGCAAAGCGGAAATTCTGCTCGACGAGGAGGATGGTGAAGCCCTTCTGCTTGAGCGTCTTCAACACCGTGCCGATCTGCTGGACGATGACCGGCGCCAGGCCCTCGGTCGGTTCGTCGAGCAGCAGGAGGGTCGCGCCGGTGCGCAGGATGCGCGCGATCGCCAGCATCTGCTGCTCGCCGCCGGAGAGCTTGGTGCCCTGGCTGTGCTGCCGTTCAGACAGGTTCGGGAAGATGCCGTAGACCTCGTCGAGGGTCATGCCGCCCGGCCGCACCACCGGCGGCAGCAGGAGGTTCTCCTCGACATCGAGGCTGGCGAAGATGCCGCGCTCCTCGGGACAATAGCCGACCCCGAGCCGGGCGATGCGGTTCGACCGCAGCGCGATCGTCTCCTTGCCGGCAACGCGGACCGAGCCGCGGCGCTGTCCATTGGTTCCGTGGCCGATGATCCCCATGATCGCGCGCAGGGTCGTGGTCTTGCCGGCGCCGTTGCGGCCGAGCAGGGTCACCAGCTCGCCCTGGCCGACGGCAAATTCCATGCCGTGCAGCGCGTGCGATTCGCCATACCAGGCGTTGAGGTCCGCCACCTCCAGCAAATCAGCCATGACCCGTGCCCATATAGGCTTCGATCACCTCGGGATTGGCCGCGACGGTCTCGTAATCGCCCTCCGCGAGGACGCGGCCGCGGGTCAGTACGGTGATGACGTCGGAGAGGTCGGCGACGACGGACAAATTGTGCTCGACCATCAGCACGGTGCGGTCGCGCGCTGCGTCGCGGACGAGCGCGGCGATCCGTCCGATATCCTCTTGCCCGAGGCCGGACATCGGCTCGTCGAGCAGCAGCATTTCAGGCTCCAGCGCCAGCGTGGTGGCGATTTCGAGGGCGCGCTTGCGGCCGTAGGACAAGGACGCCGCTTGCAGGTGCGCGAAACCGGCGAGGCCGACCGCGTCGAGCAGTTCGAGCGCCCGCCCGTTGAGCCGGTCGAGCGATTTCTCCGAACGCCAGAAGTGGAACGAATTGCCGAGCGGCCGCTGCAGCGCGACCCGAACATTGTCGCGCACCGAAAGATGCCCGAACACCGCGGAAATCTGGAACGACCGCACCAGCCCCCGGCGGGCGACCGCGGCTGGCCGCTCGGCGGTGATGTCGGCGCCGTTGAAGACGATCTGGCCGGCGCTCGGTTCGAGGAATTTCGTCAGCAGGTTGAAGACCGTGGTCTTGCCCGCGCCGTTGGGGCCGATGAGGGCATGGATGGTGCCGCGGCGGATGCTGAGATCGACCCCCTGCACCGCGGTGAAACCGCGGAATTCCTTCGTCAGCCCGCGCGTTTCGAGGATGAGGTCGGACAAAGCGCGTCGTTCTCGTTGCGGATGGGAACGCACCGGTCTTGTATCGCGGCGCGCCGCACCCTAATCCGTGCCAGCGAGAGCTGACAAGCGCGCGGCGTGCGTCCCGCGCGGGGAGAGAACCTATGAGCGAAGCCATCGAGCGGGCGCTCGCCGCGATCAAATTCGACGCCGAGGGGCTCGTGCCGGCCATCGCGCAGCAGCACGACACGGGCGAAGTCCTGATGGTCGCGTGGATGAACCGCGACGCGGTGCGGGCGACGCTCGACGAAGGCCGCGCGTGCTACTGGTCGCGCTCGCGCCGGGCGCTGTGGCGCAAGGGCGAGACCTCGGGGCAGACGCAGGCGCTCAGGGAACTTCGCCTCGATTGCGACGGCGACACGATATTGCTGCTGGTCGACCAGCACGGCGTCGCCTGCCATACCGGCCGCCGCAATTGCTTTTTCCGCGCCTGGCGCGACGGCGCCTGGAACGAGATCGCCGCGCCGCTGGTCGCGCCCGAGACGCTTTACCAGCAGCCGAAAGCCTAGCGCGTCGGCGGGCAGGCGAGCGGGCCGGGCGGGAGCGGCGGCAGCGGGCGCCCGGCGCACCGGTTGTTGTAGTCGGCGACCGCCTGGTTGTAGCGCCCGGTCGCGGCCTGGCTCGCGGCGATGGTGTCGCCGTTCGACTGCCTGAACGCGGCGTCCCGCTGCGCCAGGAGCTGACGGAATTCGGCGACGGCTTGCGGGTTGTTGACGTCCGCGCGGGCACGCGCCGCGGCGAGCTGGCTGTCAAGCCGGCCGAGCTGGGATTGGGCGGCGCTGAGTTCGCTCTGCCTCGCGTTCATGTCGGCGCCGGAAGCGTCGACCGACTGTTTGAGGCAGAGACAGGCGAAATCCGGGCCGGGCGGCATTTGCGCCGGCGCCGGCGTCGCCAGCGCGACGCACAATACAACGCCCGGGACGGCGCCCAGAGCGAGGCGGGTAACCCTCATCGCGAAGCTCCTTCGATTGTCGGTAAGGCGAATGCCGCTCAGCGCGACATCACCACCGGAATCTTCGATTCCATGATGATATGCCGGGTCGCGCCGCCAAAGATCATCTGGCGGATGCGGCTTTGCGTATAGGCGCCCTTCAGCATCAGATCGGCGCCCGCCGCCATCGCCTCCTGCAGGAACGATTCGCCCTGCGGCTTTTGCCGGCCGAAGGCGGTGCGCAGGCTGACCTTGAGCCCGTGCCGTTCCAGGGTGCGCGCCAACTCGTCGCCGGCCGGCCCCGGCTCGGGCATATGCTGCGGGCCGACCGCGACGACGACGACCTCCTTCGCCTTTTCGAGGAACGGCATGCCGAGCGCGACGGTGGTCGCAGTCTCGGTGCTGCCGTTCCACGCCACGGCGACGATTTCGCCGAGCGTCGCCGGCATCGCCTTCGGCACCATCACCACCGGCCGGCCGCTTTCGAAGAGCGCGTCCTCCAGCGTCGCCTCGGCGATCGAAGCGAGCTTTTCCGGCTGTTCGACCAGGATCAAATCGTAGACCCGGCCGATCATCCCGACGATCGCGTTCTGCCTTCCGTCCTCTTCGCGCCACGACGCGCTGGGGCCGGGATTGTCGTGCGCGACCGGCCCGATCGGCACGCCTTGCGCATTCATGAAGTCGCGGAACAGGCGGCGCGCATGGTCGCGCCGGTCATGGCCCTCGCGCTCCAGGGTGCGGTCGACCTCCGACGATATCGAGAACCCCATCTCGCCGCCGAACACCACCGCGTATTCGGTGGTGAGGCTGTGCAGCCCGACGATGTGGCTGTTGAACCGCCGCGCCACCTTGAGCGCCGCATCGAGCACCGGGCCAGCATTGCCGTCGCCGATCACGGCCAGCAGATTTCGCATCGTCCACCCCCGCTCGCGAGACTTTCGCCATAAAGCGCAACCGGCGCCTTCGGGTCGATCATACACCACGCTCTCGCGACGAGCGAGCGCCCCCCGGTTTACCCCGCCGCAGCCCGCGATTAGAGTGGTGCACGGCTTGTTCACCGGGGGATGGTTCAAGCATGAACAACGACTTGCCGCGAAAGTGGCGCACCGCGATGCTGGCGACCGCGGTTCTCGCGCTCGCCGTTGTCGCGCTCGCCACGGCGGCCCGCGCCGAGAGTGTCAGCTTCGGCACCGACTGGAAGGCCGAGGCCGAGCACGGCGGCTATTATCAGGCGCTCGCCACCGGCATCTACAAGAAATACGGGCTCGACGTGACCTTGCGCCAGGGCGGGCCGCAGGTGAACCACGCGCAGCTTCTCGCGGCAGGAATCCTCGATTTCAACCTCGCGTCCAACTCGTTCGCGCCCTTGAATTTCGCACAGCAGAACATCCCGATGGTCGCGGTCGCCGCGCTGTTCCAGAAGGATCCCTCGGTGCTGATCGCCCATCCCGGCGCGGGCGACGACAGCTTCGAGGCGCTCAAGGGCAAGCCGATCATGATCAGCGGCGACACCCGCACCGGCAGCTGGCTCTTTCTCAAGCAGAAATTCGGCTACACCGACGACCAGATCCGCCCCTACAATTTCAGCGTCGCGCCGTTTCTGGCCGATCCCAAGGCGATCCAGCAGGGCTATTTGTCGAGCGAGCCCTATACGATCGAGAAGGAGGGCGTACAGCCGGTTGTGCTGCTGATCGCGGATGCCGGCTATGCCAGCTACGGTTCGGTGATCCAGACCTCGCTGAAGCTGGCGCACGACAAGCCCGACCTCGTGCAGCGTTTCGTCGATGCCAGCATCGAGGGCTGGTACAGCTATCTCTACGGCGACCCAGCGCCGGGCAACGCCCTGATCAAGAAAGACAATCCCGAGATGAACGACGCCCTGATCGCCTATGGCGTCGGCAAGATCAAGGAATACGGCATCGTCGACAGCGGCGATGCCAAGAAGGACGGCATCGGCGCGATGACCGACGCACGCTGGCGGGAGTTTTACGACACGATGTCGAAAGCCGGGCTCTACCCGGCCGGCATGGACTACAAAAAGGCGTACACGCTGCAATTCGTCGACAAGAAAGTCGGGATGAAACCCTGAGCCGTCTCCGACCATCGCGTATTTTTCTCGTCACCCCCGCGAAAGCGGGGGCCCAGGGGCAACCGGCACGTCGCTCGCCCTGGGTTCCCGCTTTCGCGGGAATGATAATTTGAGGGGTTCCTTCGGTGGTTTCTGCGGTTGGTGAGGTGGAACCGCCGTCGCCGATCCTCGAATTGCACGGAGTCACCAAGCGCTTTGCCTCGGGCCTCGAAGCGCTCGCCGGGATCGACCTCGGCGTCGCGCGCGGCGAGTTCCTGAGCGTTCTCGGACCCTCCGGCTGCGGCAAGAGCACGCTCTTGCGCATCGTCGCCGGCCTCACCCCGCCGAGCGCCGGTACTTGCCGGCTGCTGCTCGACAACGCACCGGGCCGGATCGGCTTTGTTTTTCAGGATCCGACCCTGATGCCGTGGAGCACGGTGACAAACAACGTGCTGCTGCCGTTCCGCATCGCCGGACGCGCCGGCGGCGAAGAACGCGCCACGCAACGGGAGCGCGCCCTCGCGGCGGTGCGCGCGGTTGGGCTTGGCGGGTTCGAGGATGCCTATCCCCACCAGCTCTCGGGCGGCATGCGGATGCGCGTCTCGATCGCTCGCGCCCTGGTCACCGGTCCCGACCTGTTGCTGCTCGACGAGCCGTTCGCGGCGCTCGACGAGATCACCCGGCTCGCGCTCAACGACGATCTCCTGCGCCTGTGGGAGCGGCACCGGCCGACGATCCTGTTCGTTACCCACAGCGTCTTCGAATCGGTCTACCTGTCGACGCGGATCGCGGTGATGAGCGCGCGGCCGGGCCGGATCGTCGCCGACCTTAAGGTCGAGCTGCCGCAGCCGCGCGGCCGCGTGACGCGCACCTCGGCCGGCTACGCGGCGATGTGCGACAGCGTCTCGGCCCGGTTGGCCGAGGCGATGGGCGGCGCATGATGAACCGCCCAATAGCCGGCCTCCCAATAGCTGGCCGCCCGACGGCTGGCCGCCAGATGATGACCAGCCGGTTGGGGCTGCGCATCGCCGCGCCGCTGGCGATCGGCATCCTGTTTCTGGCGCTGTGGGAGGCGGCGGTGCGGGTTTCCGGCGTGCCGCAATACATCCTGCCGGCGCCGAGCGCGATTGCGCGGAGCCTGTGGACCGACGGGCCGAGCCTCTTGGGGTCGCTGTGGGTGACCTTGCAGATCACCCTCGCGGCGCTCGCCGCGGCGGCGGTGATCGGCGGGCTGATCGCGCTCGTCTTCTCGCTGTCGCGGATCGTCGAGATCAGCCTGTTTCCCTACGCGGTGATCCTCCAGGTGACCCCGATCGTCGCGATCGCGCCGCTGATCATCATCTGGATCCGCGTCCCGTTCCTAGCGCTCCTCACCTGCGCGTGGATCGTCGCGTTCTTCCCGATCGTCTCGAACACGACGGTCGGGCTCAACAGCGCCGACCGCAACCTCCTGGCCCTCTTCCGGCTTTACGGCGCGTCGCGGGGCCAGGTGCTGTGGTTCTTGCGGATGCCGACGGCGCTGCCGTATTTCCTCGCGGGTCTGCGGATCAGCGGCGGGCTGGCGCTGATCGGCGCGGTCGTCGCCGAGTTCGTCGCCGGCACCGGCGGCGCCGAGACCGGGCTCGCCTTCCGCATCCTCGAAGCCGGTTACCGGCTGGCGATCCCGCGTCTCTTCGCCGCGCTGTTCCTGCTCTCGGTCACCGGCATCGCGATCTACCTGGTGCTGGACTTCCTCTCGCGCCGGCTGCTACGGAACTGGCACGAAAGCGCGGCGGGGGAAGCGGAAGAATAGCGAGCGAGGAATCCCGAAGAGGCTGCTTTGATTTTCACAATGAGACAATGAGGCGAGCTTCCCGACGCTTGGAAGCTCACTGTCTCATTGTTGAATTTTTATGTGTGCTTCGCAGCGACCGTAGTCCAGCCGGAATGATTGCCCAAGCCGGCTGCGTGGAGGCATCACCGGACGGTTTTCTACAGCGGTAGTCTATTCGGATAAGCGCGAGGACAAGGTGCAAGTCCGAATCGGTAGCCAACGATCACCGACGCAATCTCAAAGATCTATCAGCGACTATTGAGTGGAATACTTGTGATATTTAAGAATTGTTTATATCAATTAATACAAACGGAGAATACAGATAAAATACTGTCAAAAAATACTGCGAAGTTATGCAACTTAAAATAAACCATGGCGGTTCTCCAGTCGGCTACTAGGAGAATAAAATGCCGCCGGTCGCAGGGAGTCGAACGTCACCCGAAGAGATGGCCAAAAAATTTGCGGACGGTGTGTGGCGTCAATTTGGTATTCGGTCGTACCAACATTTACGTGACAAGCTCTGTTCTGCCCATACACGTCACCGTGCTTCGCCGTCTCCGGAGGTCTTGGCGAGAATACGGGAAACCTGGCAAAGAGTCGTCACAGTAGCGACGGGCCGACTTCCGACGAGTAAAGATACCGATGTTTTTAAATTGTTTGCGCTTGAACCCGAGGCTACGCTTCAGCGGGTCTGCTCGAGCGAGGACACCGTCGGGATCGACGAGGTGACCGGGTTACGCGCCTCAGTGCTTCAACTCGTAACGGCCGCCGTCGGCAACGCACGCGCCAAAGGGGCGCTTTTTCCGATTTTGGCGCTTTCACTTGACCGTTTGCCCACGATCAATGAGGTGTTTGGCCGGCAGGTCGGCGACGATCTGCTCCGCGCTGTCGCGGAGCGGCTTGGCAAAATCGTAGAACTGGAAGGTATAGCCTATCGTTCGGCTAACCAGTTCATTCTTGTCGGCCGGTCCCACCGCGATGCCCGGCACGTGGAGGCGGACTGGCGGAGTATCGCGTCCATGTTCGCCGAGCCATTCCGCCTGGGCACCCACTGGCATCAGCTCGGCCCCTCCTTCGGCGTGGCAATATATCCGGAGCATGGCCAAGAGCCCGATAACCTGATCCACCGCGCGAACTTCGCGCGGCGCCAGGCGAGATCAAACGGGACCACAACAGTCGTCTGCGATCCCGCAAAATATGAGGAGCAGCGCGAGCGGTTCCAACTGGAAAACGAACTCCGCGAGGCCCTCGTTGCCGATCAACTGCGACTTTATTATCAGCCGAAGATCCTCATGCCCGAGCGGCGTCTAGTCGGTTTTGAGGCCCTGATCCGATGGCAACACCCAGTGCGAGGTCTGCTCGGTCCGGGCGTCTTCCTTGACGTCGCAGAGGAATGCAACCTGATGGAGGCGATCACGACCTGGGCCTTTAGCGAGGTAGGTAGTCAGACGCGCGCATGGATCGAAGCCGGGCTGACACCTGTTCCTATCGCCATCAATACGCCGCCGGTGGAGTTCGTTAGCCACGTTTTGACCGAACATTTACCGGCATATGAGGCGTACTGCCTACCCGCCGGTTTGATCGAGATAGAGATCACCGAGAGTAGGATGATCGAGGACATGAGCCAGGTGCAGGAAGTTGGCGGGATCTTGAAGCAACGCGGCATCAAAGTCGCTATGGACGATTTTGGAACAGGCTATTCATGCCTTTCCGGTCTCTGCACGTTGCCGTTGTCGATTTTGAAGATTGATCAGTCGTTTACAAGGCAACTATCGAAAAATCGGGGAAGCAGGGCCATCGCCGCGGCCATCGTCTCGATCGCAAAGGAACTCGGATTCGACCTTGTTGCCGAAGGTGTCGAGACTCCGCAGCAGCTTCGAATTTTGCTGTCCCTGGGCTGTAGAATTATCCAGGGCTATCTGACCGGGAAACCCTGTCCACCGGAGGATGCAGCGAAACTCCTGAAACCCGCGACCAATCGCCGAAGTCGGTTTGGCCGCATTGGCGGGTTGCGTCCTCTCATCAAGGCAAGCCCCTGCCGCCGGCACGCCGCCTAGCCTGGGGATGAAGACGGCGCCGCCAATGGCGCGGGATCGATCTCGGCCCTTGTTCTAGCCCCGCCCGACAAAGGGCATCTTGGTCGCCATCACCGTCAGGAACTGGATGTTCGCCTCGGCGGTGACCGTCGCGCAAAGGACGACCGAGCGGGCGACGTTCTCGACGTTCATCGTCGGCTCGATCACGGTCTCGCCGTTGGCCTGCTGGACGCCGCGGGTCATGCGCTGGGTCATCTCGGTGAGCGCGTTGCCGACATCGATCTGGCTGCACGAAATGTCGTATTTGCGGCCGTCGAGCGAGGTCGACTTGGTGAGGCCGGTGACCGCGTGCTTGGCGGTGGTGTAAGCGATCGAATTGGGCCGCGGCACATGCGCCGAGATCGAGCCGTTGTTGATGATGCGGCCGCCCATCGGGTTCTGTTCCTTCATCATGCGGAACGCCTGCTGGGTGCACAGAAACGTGCCGTTGACGATCGACCCGACGACACCCATCCACTTGTCGAACGGGAGGTCTTCGAGCAGCCCGGCGGCGCCGAACCCGGCATTGTTGAACAGCACGTCGAGCCGGCCGAACTTGGCCTTGGTCGCGGCGAACAGCGCGGCTACCGAATCCGGGTCGCCGACATCGCTCGGCACGCCGAGCGCCTTGCCTTGCAGGCCTTCGATCTCGGCGACGACGGCGTTCAACGGTTCCGGCCGGCGGCCGGCGACGACGACCGCGAACCCCTCGCGCGCCAGCGCCAGCGCCGACGCCTTGCCGATGCCGCTGCCGCCGCCGGTGACGAGCGCGACCTTTCCGTTCGAAGCCATGCTGTGTTCCTCCGTGGATTACGTTGCCGGCACGATATCAGGATTGTCCGGCGGGGCCAGCCGGTTGGTCACACCAGTAGCGTCGCGATCCCAAGCGATGGCCCGGCGTCGCTTAGCCGGCGGTCCAAGGTACACAGCGTCGCGCCGTGATCCGCGGCGACCGCCAAATGAAGCGCGTCGCCGGCCCGTATGCCGGCATCGTATCGATCGGCGAGGCGGGCGGCGGCGCTAAAATGCTGGTGCTCGACCGGTAGAACGGTCGCCTTCTCTATACAGAATCCGGAAAAGAGCGAAAGCGCTGTGGCACGCTGGGCCAGATCGACCTGTTGGGTTCGCAACTTCATCGACAAGGCGGCAGAGAACTCTGTCACCACCCAATCGCTGATGGCGAAATCGTCGGAGCTGTTCGAGCGAATCCACGCCTCGATGCGTGAGCCTTCTCGCTCAGCCGTTAGCGCTGAGACGAGCAGCGATGTGTCGAGGTAGAGGCTCAATAGCGGGCGTCGTCGCGCATCCGCCGGATGAAATCAGCGGTCGGCTCTTCCTGTTTCGGCATCGACTCGCGAAGCTTTCGCCATGCTTCAAAATCGATCGGCTTCTTCGCGCGCTCAACGCGAGTGATCCGCGCGACGGGCTTGCCACGCCGGGTGATGCAGACGTCCTCGCCTGCCTCCGCGCGGTCGACGAGCTCGCTCAGGCGCGCCTTGGCATTGGCGAGGCTGACGGTGTCCATTGATCGCTCCTGACTATCCAGTTGGTCAGATATAGCGCAGAGCAGACTGTATTTCGAGGGTCAGCCTCACCCCCGACCGTATTTCCTGTGAAAGTGCGGCAGAACCTTTTCGCCCATCAGCTCGACGACCTTGAGGATCTTCCACATCTCCATCCCCGGCCAGCCGGCGCGGAAGATGAAGTAATTGGCGTCGACCCTGGCGATGCGGTCCTCGAGCTGTTCGATCACGTCGTCGGGGCTGCCGAGGATGAAGCGGTCCCGCGCCAGCTCGTCGAACGAGACGCGGAAGCTCTCTTGCCCCGGCAACACCTTGTCCTGGCCCCACGCGGCGTAGGCGGCGTATTTGCCTTCGAGGTAGGGCCCGGCGGTAGCGAACGCCTCCTCGTGGGTCGGCGCGACGCAGAGTTCCAGAATCATCGGTCGCGCCGCGGGGAGGCGATGCCCGTTGGCGGCCAGCGCGTCCTTGTAGAGGCCCCATTGCCGTTCGGTCGTCGGCATCGCCGCGTGCGGGTTGATGAACCACGGATAGCCGAGCCGCCCGGTGCGCTCGACCGCCTTATCGGCGTTGGCGGCGATCCAGATCGGCGGGTGCGGATGCTGCACCGGGCGGATCGTCGAGGTCGCGTCGCGCAAATTGAAGTAGCGGCCCTGGTGGGTGACGTTGTCCTCGGTCCACAACCGCTGCATCAGGCGCAGCCCTTCGAGCATGCGCCGCACCCGGTCGGAGACCTGCAGCCCGAACGCCTGGAACTCCTCCTCGCGATAGCCGATGCCGACCCCGAACACGACGCGGCCCTCCGACATCACGTCGAGCGTCGCGATCTCCTCGGCGGTCTGCACCGGGTTCAAGAGCGCCAAGAGGGTCACCGCCAGCACCAGATCCATCGTCCCGGAATCGGCCGCGAGCCGCGCCAGGAACGGCAGGTTCTGCAGCGCGATATAGGGCGGCGAAACGTAATGGTGGCCCGAGGCGATCGCATCGAACCCGGTGTCGCGCGCGACGATCACCTGCTGCACGCATTGCCGGAACCGCAGGACGGGATCGTCGCCGCGCGGCTGCTGCGCATTGATGAACAGGCCGAATTTCATGCGCTTCTCCTTGCCGCCCGCCTGGGCGCGAGGCGATGATGGTCGGCGGCTAAATCAGGGTGCAAGCGCAATCGACAAAAGTTCGAGCGCCGCCGGCGTCGCCCGATCGCCAAGGTTAAATCGCTTGACTTTTTGTTCCCTCTATGTTCTTGTTGGGCGTCCTGATCCGCAAGGCTGATCGATTCTCGAGAACATGCGGCGGCTTCACCCTCGCGGAGCCGCAAGCCGAGGCATTTGCGTCGATGCTGTCGGCGCCACGCTTGGCCCGGAATGCGTGCTGGTCCGCAGCACCTCGCGCGGATTTAGTGCGATCGCCCGCGATGCGGCGTTCGCGCTTCAGAAATGCGTATTGCCGGCAGCACCGGCCGACGGCGATTGGTTATACCGGCAGACACAGCGTATCGCCGACGCGCTAAACGCCGGAGAAGTCGCGCTCGCCCAAATTTACGGTCTGCGCATCCTCGCCAGCGATCTTCAGGCGCGGGATCTTAGGCGGATCGCAGCGGTCTCTGCGCTGTGCAAGGCCGGCTTCAACCCTGCTGAACCAAGAGTTCCACGCGATGATCCCCGCGGCGGGCGATGGACTGATGGCAATAATCCGCCAGCCGTGAATGCGCCCGAGGATAGACCAGCCACTACCGAAATTGACTTTAGTGACGGGTTTCATGATGCGGTCGTCGACAGTTGGATAAAGGCGTTCAATGACAGCGGCAAGGCGGTTGGATTGCGAATGATAGGTACCGACGGGGCAATCATCGGTTTTCCTGACATACTCATCCATGCGCCCGGTCTGCCGGTTGAAGCGATCGAAGTTAAAACGGGTAACACACCAACTTTTACACCGAATCAGAGGTGGTATATTCCGCTTCTAAAGGTCGGTGGCCACCTTTATTCCACCGACACACGCATCGAAAAGCTGGGATTGGTGCCTGGTCAGGTATTTCCGCCTACGGATGTTTACGTCATTTATGCGCCCGGACCTGGGCAGAAATACAAAGTTAGGAAGTTTCCGTTTTGACGAAATTGGGCAGAGATTAGGTAGCTTGGAGGTAATACATGTCCGACGGCCCATCATCATCGGGACCTGGTTCGATTATGCTGCTTCACAGAATTGCCAACGGTGGCATGGTCTTCGACGCAGCGCTCGCTTGCGCGATTGGCGCATTGCTGTTGGAACGACATTACAGTGCCGACGAGCTGGCTCGACAAAAGCCGCTAATCGCCACCGACAATGGCGATTCCTGGCGTGTCGAAGGCTCGCGGAACCGTGACTACGATCAGGAGGGACCATTCTTCATGACGATAGAGAAATTTGATGGTCGAATTACCGATTTCGGATGCTGGGGACCGAAGATTTAGCGCGAAACGTCAGCGCGAGTATCGGTCGCCTCACAGTTTCTTCGTCATCAAATACCGTGTGACGCCGGGCGACGGGCAGTCGAGCTGTGCGGCCATCGTGTAGCCCTGCTTCTCGTAGAACGGGCGCGCCTGGATTTCGAGCGTGTTGAGCGCGATGCGGGAACAGCCGCGGCGGCGGCCTTCTTCCTCGGCCAGCGCCAGCACCCGGCTGCCGAGCCGGTCGCGGCGGCGGTCTTCCGGCAGGAAGAAGCGGTCGATCCGCAGCTGCCCGAGATAGCTGCCGCCGTAAAGACCGCCGACCACCTTGCCGGTCGCCGGATCGGTGACGAACACGGCGAGCGGCCGGTAATCGTCATAGCCGGCCTCTTTTGTGTTGTAGTCGCGCAGTCCGTCGGCGACGATCGCGGTATCGGCGGCGTCGGGCGCGTCGGTGAGGACGATCTGCGGCTCGCTCATCGTATCTCCAAGCGCTGTCATTGTGAGCGCAGCGAAGCAATCTTGCGCCCATCCTACCTCCCCATCAGCGAGATTGCCGCGCCCGCTCTGCGGGCTCCTCGCATGACCGTTGGTCAGATCGGCGGGCGGCGCACCGGCTGCGTCGCTTCGAAGGCGCGGGCGGCGCGCAGCACCTTGGCGTCGGCGTGCAGCGCGCCGACGATCTGCAACCCGATCGGCAAGCCCCCCGAGGTCAACCCGCACGGGATCGAGGCCGCCGGCTGGCGCGTCATGTTGAACGGGTAGCTGAACGGCGACCAATCGACCCAGTGCTCCTCGCTTGCCGGGTCATTGAGATCTACACCGACCGGCAGCGCCGGCACCGGCATCATCGGCGTCAGCAGCAAATCGTATTTTTGGTGGAACGCGCCCATCGTGCGGCCGAGCGCGTTGCGCGCCAGATCGGCGCCGAGATAGTCCACCGCGCCGATCCCGGCGCCCGCCTTGGCGACCGCGAGAAAGCCGGGCTCGCATTGCCGCAGCTTCTCGGCCGGGATGCCGGCGATGATCCGCGCCGCGCCGGCGCCCCACAGGGTCAGCAGCGCCTCGCGCGGCGCATCGAAGATTTTTCCCACCTCCTCGACATGCGCGCCGAGCGCCGCGAATTGTCGCGCCGCGGCGGCCACCGAGGCGGCGATCTCCGGATCCACCCGGGCGTAGCCGAGGTCGGGGCTGTAGGCGATCTTCCAGCCGCGCACCCCGTCCTCGATCCCGTCACGGAAATCGCCGTCATGCGCCGGCAGCCCGTAAGGGTCGCGCGGGTCGGGGCGGCTCAGCACAGTGAGCATCGCCGCAGCGTCGGCGACGCTGCGCGCGATCGGCCCATGATGCGACAGGAGGCCCATCGGCGACGGCGGGTAGGCCGGCACCAATCCAAAGCTCGGCTTCAACCCGAACACGCCCGAAAAGCATGCCGGGATGCGGATCGAGCCGGCGCCGTCGCTGCCGAGGTTGAGGACACCGATCCCGGCCGCGCAGGCCGCGGCCGCGCCGGCGCTGCTGCCGCCGGGCGTGCGCTGCAAATTCCACGGGTTGCGGGTGATCCCGGTCAGCGGGCTGTCGCCGACCGCGATCCAGCCGAATTCGGGGGTCGTGGTCTTGCCGAGAATGACCGCGCCCGTTTCCTTGAGCCGCGCCACCGCCGGCGAATCCTCGGTGTCCGGCACGTTCTCGATCAAATGCGAGCCGCGCCGGGTGGGGAACCCGCGCATCAGCATCAGATCCTTGATCGTCGCCGGCACGCCGTCAACGGGCGACAATGGCTGACCCGCCCGCCAGCGCGCCTCCGACGCGCGCGCCGCCGCGACCGCGCCGGCGCGGTCGACGATGCAGAACGCGTTGATCCTCGGCTGCAGATCGTCGAGCCGCGCGAACAGCGCCTCGGCCGCCTGCACCGGCGACAGCTTCCCGGAACCGTAAAGCCCGGTCAGCTCCCGCGCCGAGAGATAGGCGATGTCGTCGGCCGTCATCGTAACGCCGGGATCGCGCTCACCGCCGGCGCCAATGCAGCCTTTCGGTGACCGCCGCATAGACGAGGCGCCGCGTCAGATAGCGGTAGGCGAGCCGCATGTCGGGAGCCTGCAGCATCAGGACGACGATCATCTGCTCCTGCGGGTCGATCCAGAAATAGGTGCCGGTCGCACCGCCCCAGAAGAATTCGCCGACCGAGCCGGGCACCGGCGACAGGCCCTGCGTCTTGCGCACCGCGAAGCCGAGGCCGAAGCCGTAGCCCATCTCCGGCACCGGCACGAGCGCGCCGAACCGGGCGCGCGCGGTGTCGCCGTATTGCACATTCGGCGGCAAATGGTCGGAGGCCATGTGCGCGACCGTCTTCGGCGCGACGAGGCGCACGCCCTCGAGCTCGCCGCCGTTCAGCAGCATCTGGCAGAAGCGCAGGTAGTCCGACGCGGTCGAGGCGAGCCCGCCGCCGCCCGAATGCCAGGTGTTCTCGCGGGTCAGGTTGCGCATCGGCGGCTTCTTGCCGGTTGCCTTGTCGATCAGCGGCTCGGCGACGCGCGCCGCCTTGTCGCCGGCCGCCGCGAACGCGGTGTCGACCATGCCGAGCGGCCCGCAAATCTTCTCGGCGAAAACAGCGGCGAGGCTCTTTCCCGCCACCACCTCGACGACGCGGCCCAGGACGTCGGTCGACATCGAGTATTCCCAGGTTGTCCCGGGCTCGGACATCAGGGGCAATTGGCCGAGCTTGCCGACCAGCTCCTCATTGGTCTGGTCCTCCGACTGGAGGTTGGCGTCGCGCCACAGCATCTGCACCGGCGAGTCGCCAAAGGCCGCATAGGTCAGCCCGGAGGTGTGGCGCAAGAGGTCCTGCACGGTCATCGTGCGCGTCGCCTTACTGTGCTCGACGCCGACCGTCAGCTCCTTGAACTCGGGAAGGTATTGCGCGACCGGCGCGCCGATGTCGAGCCGGCCTTCTTCACCGAGCATCATCGCCGCCAGCGAGGTCAGCGGCTTGGTCATCGAGGCGATGCGGAAGATCGTGTCGAGCTGCATCGCGGCCCCGGCGTCGCGGTCGCGATAGCCGATCGCCTCGGCGTAGCCGATCCGCCCGGCGCGGGCGATCGCCAAAACCGCGCCCGGGATCGCGCCCGTTTCGACATCGGCGCGGATCGTCGCGGTGATGCGGTCGAGCCGCTCGGACGACAAGCCCACCTGCTCCGGGCGCTCGGCCCGCGGCAATCCCAATGCGGTCATGCACAATCTCCTTCGTTTCTTTCCCTCCCGACGAAAGCCGGGACCCATTTCAGACACAGATCCGGCCTGCGCCAGGCTGATAGAAATATCAGATCGCCCCCTCCGCCGTCAGCGCCGCGATTTCGGCTTGGGAGAGCCCGAGCCAGCCGCCATACACCTCGTCGTTGTGCTGCCCCACCTTGGGGCTGGGCCGCATCGGCGGCTTCGGCAACCCGTGCAGCCTGAGCGGGTTGGTCGGCACGACGATCTCGCCCAATTCGGGATGGTTTGTGCGCTCCAGCATGCCGCGCTCGTGCATGTGCGGGTCGTTCATCACCTCGGGCGCGGTGCGCACCGGCGCGCAGGGGATGCGCAGCGCTTTGGTGCGGGCGAAGACCTCCATCTTGCCGAGCGTCCCGGTCCATGCCGAAACCACCGCGTCGATCTCGTCCATATGGGCGATGCGATCGGCGTTGGTCGCGAAGCGCGGGTCGGTCTGCAGTTCTTCCCGGTCCATCGCGACGGTGAGGTTCTTCCAGTGGCCTTCGGTGACGATGTGGATCGCAACATGCCCGTCGGCGGTCGGATAGACGTTGTAGGGCGCGGTCGAGAGGCCGGCCTGGCGGTTGCCGGTACGCGGCGGCGGATTGCCGGTGCGGTGGTAGTATTCGAAGCTCGCGGCGAGGCTCGAATAGACCGTCTCCTGCATCGCCACCTCGACAAGCCGGCCCTGGCCGCTCTTCGCGCGCTCGAAGAGGGCGGTCAGGATCGCGCCATAGAGGTGGATGCCGCCCATGAAATCGACCAGCGTCGGTCCCGCCTTCATCGGCGGCCCGTCGGGCGCGCCGGTGACGCTCATGATGCCGGAGGCGGTCTGGATCGTCAGGTCCATCGCCAAATTGTCGCGGTCGGGGCCGCTGATCCCGAACCCGGTGCCGGTGGCGTAGATGAGCCGCGGGTTGAGCTCCTTCAGCACGCTCCAGCCGACGCCGAGATCGTCCATCGTCCCCGGCGAGAAGTTCTCCAAGAGCACGTCCGCCTGCTTCACCATTGCGAACAGCAATTCGCGGCCGCGCGCATGCTTTAGGTTAAGCGTCACCCCGCGCTTGTTCTGGTTGAGCATCGCGAAGGGCAGGGTGGCGCTCTTGCCCGGCTGGGCGCGGCGGCGCAACGGCTCGCCGTGCGGCGGCTCGATCTTGATGACGTTGGCCCCGCCCTTGGCGAGCAGCAGCGTCGCGTACGGCCCCTGAAAGATCTGGCCGAAATCGATGACGGTGATGCCGTCGAGCGGCAGCGGGCCGACGGCAGTGTCGGTGGCGGACATAGGGCGTGGCCTCTCCCTCGACTCGATTCGGATGGATTCTGCGCCACCGGCGAGGGGCGGCGCAAGCCGAGGGGTCGCACATTTTAGGGGCAGCGCCTGACTTTAAAGAAACCTTGTCGATTTGCCGCTACCGACATGCAAGATGTTTCTCGGGGAACCTCTGCGCATGTCGATTGTTTGTCGGGCCTTTGTCCTGCTCGCGGCCGTCATGTTGACGAGCTGCGCGGTGAGCGTCGCCGACAATTCGGGCCGGACCGGCGATAGCAAGCGGGTTAGCTTGGCGCCCGGCAGCTTTGGCGAACTCGCCGGCTGGAAGGGCGACCGGGTGGCCGACGCGGTCCCCGCCTTCGTCAAATCCTGCGATCGCATGACCGGCCAACAAGCCGACGGCGCGCCGCTCGACCCGGCCGCGAAGAACCCGACTTTCGGGCTGGTGCGTGACTGGCGCCCGCTCTGCAAGCAGGCCGCGAGCCTGCCGCCCGGCGACGAACCGGCCGCCCGCCGCTTCTTCGAAGGCAATTTCGTTCCCGCCCTGGTCGGTGGCGAAAACGGCAATAGCGGGCTCTTTACCGGCTACTGGGAAGTCGAGCTCAACGGCTCGAAGAGCCGGGAGGGACCGTACCAGACCCCGGTCTACCGGCGGCCCTCCGATCTCGCCGACGGCAAGCCTTATTTGGAACGTGCCGCCATCGAGGACGGCGCGCTGGCGGGCCAGGGCCTTGAAGTCGTCTGGCTCGAAAGCGCGGACGACCTGTTCGTGCTGCAGATGCAGGGCTCGGGCCGCATCCGGCTGCGCGACGGCAGCATCGTCCACCTCGTTTACCAGGCGAACAACAACCGGCCCTTTGTCGACGTTTACCGGATGCTGCTCGCCGAGGGTGTGATCCCCCAGCAGCAATTCTCGGAAAAAGCGGTGCGCGGGTGGATGCACGACCATCCCGCGGCGGCCAAGGAGCTGCGCCGCAAGGACCCGCTCTACGTGTTCTTCCAGGTGTTGCAGGGCGACGGCCCGGTCGGCTACCAGGGCGCGGTGCTGACCGCCGAGCGCAGCCTGGCGGTCGACCACAACTACATCCCGCTGGGCGCGCCCCTATGGCTCGACGCGCACGACAAATACCGGCCGGTCGCGGTGCGGCGCCTGGTGGTCGCCCAGGACACCGGCGACGGCATCACCGGCCCGCTGCGCGGCGATTTCTACTGGGGCAGCGGCAAGACCGCCCAGGCCCGCGGCAGCGATTTCTACGCCGACGGCCGCTATTGGGTGCTGCTGCCGAAGACCGTCGCGACCCGGATGGTGGCGTCGCTGAATTAGGTCTTGACGGGCGGGTTGGTCCTCCAGGCATGCAAAATTCAATCGTTCGTTGACCCAAGTATCCCCACCCCCAGCGGGTGCTTGCGCAGGAAATCGAAATCGCAGCCGCGGTCGGCTTGCAGCACCTGGTTGCGGTAGAGCCGGGCGTAGCCGCGCTCGGGGACCGGCGGCGGCGTTACCGGGCGGCGCGCCAGTTCCTCGGGCGGCACCAGGAGGTCGATCCGGCGTCCCTCGACCGAGAGGCGGATGCGGTCGCCGTCGCGCACCTTGGCGAGCGGGCCGCCCGCCGCCGCGTCCGGCGTCACATGTAGCACGATCGAGCCATAGGCGGTGCCGCTCATCCGCGCGTCGGAGATGCGCACCATGTCCTTGACCCCGGCGCGCGCCAGTTTCTGCGGGATCGGCAGATAGCCGGCCTCGGGCATCCCCGACGGCGACAGCGGCCCGGCATTCTGCAGCACGAGGAAATCGTCGGGGGTCACGCCGAGACCGGGGTCGTCGATCCGCGCCGACAGATCCTCGAGCGAATCGAACACGACCGCACGGCCCTCCTTCTCGAAGAGCTTCGGGTCGGCGGCAGAGCGCTTGAAGATCGCGCCTTTCGGCGCCAGCGAGCCGAACAGCGCGACGAGGCCGCCAACCGGCTGCAGCGGCTCGTTCAGCGTTTTGACGACGTTGCGGTCAACCGGTCCGGCCGGCGCGGCCAGCCGCTCGCCGAGCGTTTCGCCGGCGACCGTCAGGCAATCGAGGTTGAGCAGCGGCTGCAGCTCGCGCAGCACCGCGCCGACCCCGCCGGCGGCGAACAGATCCTCCATGTAATGCGGCCCGGTCGGCTTCAAATCGACTAGCACCGGCGTCGTATCGCTGATCTGGTTGAGGCGGTTGAGGTCGATGTCGATCCCGGCGCGGCCGGCGACCGCGGTCAGGTGCAGCACGGCGTTGGTCGAGCCGCCGATCGCCATCAGCACCCGCAGCGCGTTTTCGACCGATTTTTCGGTGACGATCTTGTCGGGGGTGATCTTGCCGGCGGCGAGCGCCATCGCGGTGCGGCCGGTCGCCTCGGCGGCGCGCAGCCGGTCGGCGTGCACGGCGGGAATCGCCGCGCTGCCCGGCAGGATCATGTCGAGCGCCTCGCTGATCGAGGCCATCGTGCTCGCGGTTCCCATCACCGCGCAGGTGCCGGCGGTGGTCGCGAGGTTGCCCTCGATCTCCTGGATCTCGGCGTTGTCGATCTCGCCGGCGCGGTACTTCGCCCAGAAGCGCCGGCAATCGGTGCAGGCGCCGAGCCGCTCGCCGTGCCAGCGCGAGGTCATCATCGGCCCGGCGACGAGGCCGATCGCCGGCCGGTTGGCCGATATCGCCCCCATCAGCTGCGCCGGCACCGTCTTGTCGCAGCCGCCGACCAGCACCACCGCGTCCATCGGCTGGGCGCGGATCATCTCCTCGGTGTCGATCGCCATCAAATTGCGGAACATGAGACTAGTCGGCGACAGAAACACCTCGCCGAGCGAGATCGTCGGGAACACCAGCGGCAGCCCGCCGGCGGCCAGAACGCCGCGCTTCACCGCCTCGATCAACTCGGGAAAATGGCGGTGGCAATTGTTGAAGCCGGAATGCGTGTCGGCGATGCCGATCACCGGTTTCGCCAGCATGTCGAGCGAATAGCCCATCGAGCGGGCGAACGAACGCCACAGATAGAGCGCGAAATCGGGATCGCCGTAATTGGTCAGACCCCTGTTCAATCCATGAGGAGCGATGCCGGCCGGGTCGGTCATGGATGCCTCCAGGCAAAGCGGCTGGGGAGAGCGGGAGCTTCGCTCGCGTAGCCGTGTCAAGGCAAGTGCGCAATACGCGCTATTTTTATCACTATGCCGCATTTTCGTCACGGCCGGTTTCCGTGACTACTTGAACAGATAAACACTTCGCGAGAGATTGTAAGGTTCGCCATTTGTGTTAATCCCATCGTTGATTTTCGCTTAATGGGCGATTACATTGAGCGAATGGGAATTCCTGCAACTTTTTGGCGTTGGCAGGAAGTACCGCGTGGCCCGTTGCGCTTTTGCGCTCGGGCAAGACAGATATGGGTGAATACTATGGCAAAACCGAAAAGAGGGCGCTCGACGGGCGCCATCGATGATTTCGTCGGCAGCCGCATCCGCGAACGGCGCATCATGCTCGGCCTGACCCAGCAGCAGCTCGCCGAGATGATCGGCGTGACCTATCAGCAGGCCCACAAATACGAACGCGGCATCAATCGCGTCTCCGCCGGCCGACTCTACGAGATCGCCCGCGTGTTGAACGCGCCGGTCACCTACTTCTACGAAGGCCTCGGCGACGAAACGCCGCGCACGGTGCCTCCGCACCAGCGTATGCTGCTGGAGATCGCGCGCAATTTCGCCGAAATCCAGAACGAGAAGCACCAGGAGGCGGTCAGTCAACTGGCCCGCGTTCTCGCGGGGCGCTAACTTCCGCGACACAGGCCGGCTCACCCCGGCCGATCCCCTGAAACGGCCGGCGGCACCCCCGCCGGCCATTTTCGTATAAGCGGTTTTCGTCCATGTCGCTAGAGCTCATAACCCGCTACCGAAGCGGTCTCGTCGGGATGGAGCTGAGCCATACCTGGCAGGGCCACGGCTCCGCGATTTTTCTTGAGTTTGGAACGTTGACGCCGCGTGTGCGCCACGACGGCTGCCCAGGAAATCCGGACGGTGAATTTGGCGTTATGATCGAGTGGAGCTGGAGGATCGAGGACAAGCGCTCGATAATCTGTGGGAGCTGGAGCGACGAGGCTCTTTGGGAGGCGGCGCTGCGGCAGCTTCACGGTAGCACGGTAACGAATGTCGGACTGTTCGGCCAACTGCCCGAACTTTTTGTGGAGCTATCGAATGGTCATCGCGTTCTGTCCTTCATGACCTCGGAAGGTAATCCGGAGTGGGCACTTTTTGATCGTCGATCGGCCAAATCAACCTGGCTCTGTATTCGTCAAGGCCTCCTCGTGGAGGAAGTATCGGCCGCTTGAGCGGTCTACCCGCCCGCGCCGCCCCTCGAAATTACGTTGAGGAGCGCCTGCTGGCCGCCATCGACAGCGTTGAGCGCTCGTCGCATCGCGGCGGGCAGTTCTTTCGGGTCCTCGACCCGTTCGCCGTAGCCGCCGGCGGCTACGCAGATCGTTTCGAACGCCGGCAGGTCGTCGAGGTCGATCAACGGCGGCTTGTTGCTGCGCGCCGCTTCGCCGTCCGGGTACATGCCGAGCGTCGCGCGCCGCACCGCGCCCCACATCGCGTTGTTGATGACAATGGTCAGCACCGGCAGCTTGTGCATGGTCGCGGCGTGGTGCACCGCGACCGGGTTCGAGAAGATGTGCGACCCGTCGCCGAGGATCGCGATCACCTGCCGCTCGGGCTTCGCCAGCTTGACCCCGAGCGCGGCGCCCGCGCCCCAGCCGAGCCCCGCCGCCGGGCTCGACCCGAAATAACCGCCGGGGTCGGTCGAGCCGCAATGCTCGTTCAACAGCGTGTATTCGTTGACCAGGATCGCATCCTTCGCGCGCGCCTTGCTGAGGCAATGGCTGACCCAGGCCGGGTGGATCGGCGTCTGCGCCGCCATCTCCTCGCGCAATTCGCGCCAGCCGGCGCGCTGCGCGCTGCGCCGTTCGGCGAGCGCCCCCCGCCGCGCCGCGATTTCCGCCTCGGCCACCTTCAGCGCGGCGCCGAGCTTCGGCAGCACCAGGCGCGGCAGTCCGGCGATCGCGACATCGCAGGGAAAGCCGCGGATCGGGTAGCGGCTGAACAGCGGATCGATGCCGATATGGATGACGCGGCAGCCGCCCGGCGGTTGAACCCGGCTCGGCACCCACGGCACGTCGGATTCGATGACCAGGATCGCGTCGGCCTCCTTGACGAACGGTGTCGGGTCGTAGCCGAGATGGCACGGGTGGTCGGCCGACAGCGACAGATGCCGCTGGCGATGCTCGACTACGGGGATCGCGAAGCGCTCGGCGAACTCGCCCACGCCGCGACGCAGCCGGGATCCCGCCCCGCGCTGGCGGTGACGATCACCGGCCGCTTGGCGTTCGCCACGATTTCGGCGGCCTCCGCAACCGCCGCGTCGTCCGCGCCGGGCGACGCCACTGCCTTGCGTCGCGACGGGCTGTCATAGGAGAACCCGTCGAGCTTCTCCGCCAGCACCTCGCGCGGCAGCGACAGGTACACCGGCCCTTGCGGCGCGCTGGTCGCCAGCGACAGCGCGCGGTCAATCACGGTTTCGAGCTGCGTGCCGTTGCGCAACTCGTATTCCCACTTGACGATCTCGCGCAGCATCCCGGCCTGGTCGAACATCTCCTGCGCCCAGTGGATGTAGGTGTCGCGCGCCCCGAGCATGCCCTCCTCGGTCAGCGGCGAGCGGCCAGCGGTGAAAAGGATCGGCACATTTTCGCGCGCCGCGTTGAACACGCCGCACAGCGCGTTGGCGGTGCCGACGCTGACATGCACCATCACCGCCGGCACCTTGTCGGAGGCGATCGCATAGCCATGCGCCATCGACATCGCCAAATTCTCGTGCGTCGCGATCAGCGGCTTCGGCGCGGGAAGCCCGCTATGCGCCGCCCTGGCATAGGCCTCGACGATCGGCGCGAAATCGGTGCCGGCATTGGCGAAGAGGTATTCGATGCCGCGCTCGGCGAGCAGCGCCAGATAGGCCTCGGCGACACTGTCGGCGGCGATTTCCTTGCGGCTCATGCAATCCCCTGTCATTGCGAGGAGCGCGTCCGCGCGACGCGGCAACCTCGACCCTGTTGCGTACTTGGTGCGAGATTGCTTCGCTACGCTCGCAATGACAATCAGGCAGCGGAGCGAAACGATGGCGCATGCGAGCGAGAAGCAAAAGATGCTGGCCGGCGAGCTGTACCGCGCCAACGTACCCGAACTCACCGCCGAGCGGGCGGTGGCGCAGCGTCTGCTCGCGCAATACAACGCCACCGACGCCCGCGATGAGCCCGGCCGCCTGGCGCTGCTGCGCCGGCTGTTCGGCGCGGTCGGTCAGGGCGCCGGCATCCAGCCGCGGTTCCATTGCGACTACGGCTACAACATCCGCCTCGGACAGCGGTGTTTCATCAACTACAACTGCGTCTTCCTCGACTGCGCCGCGATCGAGATCGGCGACGACCTGCAAATGGGCCCGGCGGTGCAGCTCTATACCGCGACGCACCCGCTCGATCGGGCGCAGCGGGTCGCCGGCTGGGAGTCTGCAAAGCCGATCCGCATCGGCAGCGGCGTGTGGATCGGCGGCGGGGCCATCATCCTGCCTGGCGTCACCATCGGCGACGGCTGCGTCATCGGCGCCGGCAGCGTGGTGACCCGCGACCTGCCGCCGGGCAGCGTCGCCGTCGGCAACCCGGCGCGAACCACCCGGACGACGGGCTAACCATCAACCAGGCTGTGGCGCTCGTCGTCTGGAAGACGGCTCGGCAAGCCCGAGAAAGACGAATACCGCGCGATTGAGTCGCTGAATGGTCTCGTCGTCGAGACGGCCGATTTGCGCGCCGAGCTGCGCTTTCCGGACAGTCGTGATTTTGTCGACCATCAGACGGCAAGGCACTCGCAAGCCGTTTTGTTCGGTGGGCATCACCGGCAGGCGAAAGAACGACGCGTCCGTCTGATTGGTGGTGAAGGTGCAGATGGTTATCGAGCGGGTGGTATCGAACCGATCGTCCTGAAGGATAACCGCCGGTCGCGGCTTTCCAGCGTAGCCGCCACCTGATGCCGTCCATATCTCGCCGCGCCTCATTCCTCGGAGACATCCGAAATGGCGTCGATAAAAGCTTGGTCGTCGGCTTCCTGAGCGCTATTGGCGACAGCGAGTGCCTGGCGGTGGGCCTCGGCGACGAAGGCTTTGGAGCGAACATCTCGCACCCAAATCTGCACCGGGCGCAGGCCTTGGCGGCGAAGTTCCGCGCGATGGGCGCTTACGCGTTCACGCGAGGGGGGCGATGCGACGCCACGCGCCATGGCTGCTCTCCTTGCAACGTTACATGTAACAATGTGATGGGTGGCGCGCGTCCAGTCAACCGGCGCGCCATCATTTACGCGCGGCCCTCCCCGGCTTGCGGGGAGGGCCTTGCGTAGAACTACTTCAAATGCTTCGCGAAGAACGCCGTCGCGTCGTTCCACAGCTCGTGCGCCGGGGCTTCGCGGTAGCTCGGCCGGTAATCGGCGAGGAAAGCGTGGCCGGCGTTCTGGTAGATTTTGGTCGTCACGTCCTTGCCGGCGCCGCGCTTCTTCAACTCGTCGGCCATCGCGACCGGCGGGTTAGTGTCCTCGACCCCGAACACCCCGAACAGCGGGCAGTGCAGGTTCTTAACCAGGTCGAGCACCGGCGTCGGGCGCGCCGGCGTGGTCTCGGCGTCGGGCGTCGCGCGATGGATAAAGCCGCCCCAGCAATCGACCGCGGCATCGACCTTCGCGCTGCTGCACGCGAACAACAGCGTATGCCGTCCGCCCGAGCAAAAGCCGATCGCCCCCACCTTGCCGGTCGCGCCTTGCAGTCCGCGCAGGAAATCGGCCGATGCTTCGAGGTCGCCCACCGCCTGGCTGTCCTTGAGGCCGAACATCACCGGAAACACGGTGTTGATGTCGCCCGGGTCCTTCGGGTTGCCGTCGCGCCAGTAGAGGTCGGGCGCGATCGCGTTGTAGCCGACATTGGCGAAGCGCCGCGCCAGGTCGCAGATATGGTCGGCTAGCCCGAACGCCTCGTGGATCACCACGATGCCGGGGTAATTGCCGGCCTGGTTCGGCTGCGCCAGATAGGCTGGGATTTTCGTCCCGCCGCTCGGCACATGAACGAGGCCGCCCTTGATCTTGCTGGGGTCGGTGACGAGACCGGGTACGTTGGCCATTGGGTTCTCCTCGGTTGAGATTTCGGAAGCTGGCCGCGCGAGCGCGCGCGGGGGCGTTAAATAACGCCGGCATCCTCCTTCAGCGCCCTGCGCGCGAAATAGCAGAAGGTGGCGCCGATGATGCTGGCGCGCAGCCGGTAGTCGTGCGCCTCCTGCGCTTCGGCCGGGCCGATCGGTTTGATCTTGCCGGCCGCGCGCGCCATCAGCTGCAGCTTGGCGGCGCGTTCCAGGAAGAGGGCCAGCATCGCCGCCTCCTCGACCGTGGCGCACGCCGTCACCAGCCCGTGATGGGCGAGCAGCGCCGCGCGCTTGGTGCCGAGCACGCCGGAGATGATGCGGCCCTCCTCGTCGCCGATCGGCACGCCCGGCCATTCCGGCAGATAGGCGCAATCGTCCCAGAACACCGCGGTGTCCATATGGGCCACGGCGAGCGGCTCGCCGATCATCGACAAGGCGGAAGTGTGCGGCGGATGGGTGTGGATGATCGAGCCGACCTCCGGCCGCTTCCTGTAGATCCACAGATGGAAGCGGTTCGACGGGTTGGGCATGCCGTCGCCCGCGAGCACCCGCAGATCGTCGTCGACCAGCAGCAAATTGTCGGCGCTGATCTCGTCGAGCCCGAGGCCGAAGCGCATCGTCCAATAGGTGCCGGCCTCGTCGCCGCGCGCGGTGAGCTGGCCGGCGAGCGCCGAGCCGTGCTCCTCGGCGGCGAGAATGCGGCAGGCCAGAGCCAGTTTCTGCGGCGCCGACCACCGTGCGGCATCGAGATGCCGGTTCATCTCGGCAACGGATGCCTCGCTGTATTCTTCCTTGCGTCTGACGATTGCCGCCATGCTCGAAACCTCCTTCGCCCCGTACATGGCATCTTCGCCAAGCAGCGGCTTCGGTCAAGCGGCGCCGGTATGTTACCGTGACCCGTCATTCAGCACCGAAGCGAGGACACCGATGCCATCCGCCCTGCTCCGCCCGCTCGTCGACAGCCCCTCGGCCTGGATCGGCGCCGAGCTCGCCCGCCATCCCGAGCAATGGGTCTACACCCTGTCGCCGGTAGAGATCGCCGAGATCGAAGCGGCGGTGGCAAAAATACGCGGCCGTGACCTCGCCTCGCTTGCCCGCGCCGATTTCACCTTCCCGACCTTAGGCCCGGCGCTCGACGGCCTGCGCGACGAGGTGCTCAACGGCCGCGGCTTTGTGCTGTTGCGCGGCTTGCCGGTCGAGGGCCGGCCAATCGCCGACAGCGCCGCCGCCTATTGGGGCATCGGCGTGCATTTCGGCAACCCGCGCTCGCAGAACGCGATGGGGCACCTCTTGGGCCACGTCACCGACCTCGGCCTCGCCACCACCGACCCCAACGTGCGCACCTACCAGACCACCGAGCGCCAGCATTTCCACACCGATTCGTGCGACATCGTCGGCCTGCTCTGTCTCAAGACCGCCAAGTCGGGCGGCCTGTCGTCGATCACCAGCTCGATGGCGATCTACAACGGAATGGCGCGGCGCCGCCCGGATCTGCTCGCCCGCCTGTTCCAGCCCTTCGCCACCGACCGGCGCGGCGAGGTGCCGGCCGGCAAGGACCCGTATTTCTCGATCCCCGTCTACAACGACCATGCCGGCCACCTGTCGGTGATCTATTCGCGGACCTACATCAACTCGTGCCAGCGTTTCCCCGAGGCGCCGCGCCTCCAGCCCGCAGACATCGAGGCGCTCGACATGTTCGACGACCTCGCCAACGACAAGGAATTGCGGCTCGACATGGAGTTCCGCCCCGGCGACATGCAGTTCGTGCACAACCACACGACGCTGCACGACCGTACCGCCTTCGTCGATTGGCCGGAGCCGGAGCGCAAGCGGCACCTCCTGCGGCTGTGGCTCGCCGCGCCCGGCGCGCGCCCGCTGCCGCCGGTCTATGCCGAGCGCTACGGCTCGACGGTGGTCGGCGACCGCGGCGGCATCGTCTGCGAAAAGACCCGCCTGCACGCGCCGCTGGAGCCGGTCGGCGGCTGACCGGTAGGGCGGAAGAGCGCAGCGTATTCCGCCGGTCTCGTTCGCCCCAATGGTGGCGGATTGCGCTGCGCTTATCCGCCCTACAACCTTAATGCGCGCCCTTCAGCTTCAGCCCCAGGAGCGGCACGATCGCCTCGGGCGGCAGCTTCGAGAAGCCGTGCGGCGCCTCGAACAGCGCCGCGGGCTGCGGCCCCAGCTGAACGTGCGTCAGTTCCCAATGCAGGTGACCCACCCGCCCGCTGGTGCGGGTGAACGTGCCGTCGAGCTTCATCGGGATGCCACTGTCGCTGAGCCACAGGAAACCGGCGCCGTGCCCCTCGGGCACGGTCTCGTCGATCGCGTATTTGGTGGTGGCGACGCCGTTGACGGTCTCGTGCCCGACCGGGCTGCGCGTCAGACGCGGGTCCGCGAGCAGGTGAAGTTCCGGCGGCAGCACCAATTCGACGACGGTATGCAGTTGGGGCAGCACCAATTGGGCGAGCGGCGTGTCGCTGCGCAAGACGAAGGCCGCCGGGATGCCGTTCAAATTCTGCTCGTGGCGCTCCTTGCCGGGCATCGTCCACATCCGGCCCTGGTAGCTCTTGCCGTCGACAGTCAGCGTGCGATCGGCGCTGAACCCGACCTTGGCGTCGCCCAGCGTCGCCGCCGAGCCCGACGCCGCCAACAGGGTGAGAAGAAAACCGAGAACGGCGGCGCGCATCGCTCTCGATACCCAGCGAATAAGGCGGTTTCGCGGCAGGCTGGACAGCGGGGCCGAACCCAATATCCTTCCGCCCTGGGCGCTGAGCAGGCAAAGCCGAGCGCCGGCAAAGCGAGGTAACGATGGGCGGAAGGATCGAGGCGCGTCTCATCGAGCTCGGCATCGAGTTGCCGGCGGTGACCGCGCCGATCGCGAATTATGTACCGTTCACCCGCTCGGGCAATCTCGTGGTCGTGTCGGGCCAGGTCAGCGTGCGCAACGGCAAGGCCGAATTCGTCGGCAAGCTCGGCGCCGGGATCGGCGTCGCCGATGGGCAACAGGCCGCCAGGCTCTGCGCCCTCAACATCCTGGCGCATCTGCGGGTCGCCTGCGGCGGCGACCTCGACAAGGTGAAGCGGGTGCTTCGCCTCGGCGGGTTCGTCAACTGCACCCCCGAGTTCACCGAGATGCCGCAGGTCGTCAACGGCGCCTCCGATCTGATGGTCCAGGTATTCGGCGATGCCGGCAAGCATGCCCGCGCCGCGGTCGGCGTCAGTTCCTTGCCATTGGGAGTCGCGGTCGAAATCGAAGCGATGTTTGAGCTCGCCTGACCCGATGGCCAAAGGCGCCGATACGGTCACGCTGACGGTCCACCCCGCGATCGCCGAGATCCCGGCGGCGGAGTGGGACGCCTGCGCCGGCGACGTAAACCCGACGCTCGGCCATACCTTTTTGCAGGCGATGGAGGAAAGCGGCTCGGCCACCGGCCGCACCGGCTGGGCGCCGCAGCATTTGTCGCTCGCCGACGGCGTGGGCCGGATCGTCGGCATCGTGCCGCTTTATCTCAAAAGCCATTCCTACGGCGAATACGTCTTCGATTACGGCTGGGCCGACGCCTACGAGCGCGCCGGCGGCCGCTATTATCCAAAAGCGCTGAGCGGGGTGCCGTTCACCCCTGTCCCGGGTCCGCGCCTTTTGGTGCGCCCTGACGCGCCGGCCGACACCAAGGCGACCTTGATCGCCGGCCTCGTCGAGTTCACCCGCCAGCGCGGAATCTCCTCGCTGCACATCAATTTCCCCGAGGAGGACGACGCCGAGGCGCTGTTCGAGGCCGGGTTCCTGAAGCGCGTGGGCCAGCAATTCCACTGGGCCAATGACGGCTACAAGGATTTCGACGGCTACCTCGCCGCGCTCAATTCACGCAAGCGCAAGGCGGTCAAGAAAGAGCGCCGCGAGGCGCTGCAGCCGGGCCTCGAGATCGACGTGCTGACCGGCGCCGATTTGCAGCCCCGGCATTGGGATGCGTTCTACCGCTTCTACCTCGCGACCTCGGACCGCAAATGGGGCTCGGCCTACCTCAACCGCAAATTCTTCGCCCTCATCAACGAGCGGATGGCCGACAAGATCGTGCTGGTGATGGCCCGCCGCGGCCAGGAATACGTCGCCGGCGCGTTCAACATCCTCGGCCGCGAGACCATCTACGGCCGCAACTGGGGTAGCCATGGCGACTACAAGATGCTGCATTTCGAGTGCTGCTATTACCGGGCGATCGAGTTCGCCATCGACCACGGCTTGCAGCGCGTCGAGGCCGGCGCCCAGGGGCCGCATAAATTGCAGCGCGGCTACCTGCCGGTGCCGACCTACAGCGCGCATTACATTCCCGATTCCGGCTTCCGCCGCGCCGTCGCCCAATTCCTCGCCCGCGAGCGCGAGATGGTCGAGCAGAAGATCGAGCACCTCGCGGAATACTCGCCCTTCCGTCAGACCGAGGGAGAGCCTGCGGCGGATTAGCGAAGGGACTTAGCGCGGGCCGCCAATCGCGGCGCTGATCGCACCCGCGAGACGATCGCCGAACACGAGCTCCTCGCGGACCGAAATCATCGGCCGATGCTGTCATTGCGAGCGAAGCGGAGCAATCGCGTTCCCGTGGAGCCGCCTGCGCGCGACATTGCTTCGTCGCCTGCGGCGATCTCGCAATGACAAGCGTTACGACGAGTAAGCCGCTAAGCTGTCCTGCATGTCGGTCGCGTTTGGATTGGACGAAACATGACCACAGACATTCGGCTCGGGATCGTCATGCCGAGCGTCAACATCGTGGTCGAGCAATGGTATCCGAGCGTAGCGCCGGCAGGGGTCGGCGTCCATTTCGCCCGCATGCTGCTCGCCGACAAAGGCGGCCCCGAGAAAATCGTCGAGATGGACAAGACCGACGGGGTGCGCGCGATCCACCAGCTGAAGAGCGCCCGGCCGCACGCGATCGCCTATGGCTGCACCGCGTCGAGCGTCGTGCAGGGTCACCACTACGACGCGCATCTGCGCCAGGAGATCACCCGGATCGCTGGGGTGCCGGCGACGACCGCGACGTTCAGCCTGCTGTCGGCTTGCGCCGCGCTGGGGATGAAGCGCGTCACCGCGGTCTCGCCCTACACCGAGGCGATCGATAGCCTCGAACATAAATTCTTCGAGGAGGCCGGCATCGAGATCGCCGCCGGAGCCCATCTCGACATCGACGAGGGCTTTCGTCTCGCCGAACCGGGTCTGGACGAGATCGTCGAGCTGGCGCTCGGCGCCTGGGACCCGTCGAGCGACGGGCTGCTGATCGCCTGCCTCAATTTCCGCTCGCATCTGGCGATCGAGGCGATCGAACAGCGCATCGGCAAGCCGGTGATCAGCTCGACCCAGGCGGTGCTGTGGCACGTCATGCGGCTCGCCGGGATCGACGCCAGAATCCCCGGCTATGGCCGGTTGCTGCGCGAACACTGATCCGAAGGAGAAACCCATGCCCGAACTTCCCCGCCTCAACCCGGCGATCCGCGCGCTCGATAGCGGCAAGCCCGCCTTCGTCACCTTCTCGCCGGCCGAGATCGGCGCGGCCCAGTCGATCGGCGCCGCCGGCTATGACGGCGTCGTCTTCGAGATGGAGCACAACCCCTACGACATCCGCCAGCTGCGCGACTGCATGCAGTACATGCTCGACCGCGCGCAGATTGTGCAATCCGGCACGCTCGCCCCGGCGGTGGCGCCGATGGTGCGCATCCCGCCCAATGGCGGCGAGATGAACCAGTTCATCGCCAAGCAGGTGCTCGACATCGGGGTCTACGGCATCGTCTGGCCGCATGTCTCGACCGTCGAGGAAGCGCGCAACGCGGTGCAAGCCTGCCGCTACCCGCGGCCGCGGGAGGCCGCCTATTACGAGCCGCCCGGCCAGCGCGGCGACGCGCCGCGGACCGCCGCGCGCTATTGGGGCATCGACCAGCAGACCTATTACAAGCGCGCCGACACCTGGCCCTTGAACCCCGAAGGCGAGGTGCTGGTCGTCATCATGTGCGAGGAGAAGCGGGCGATCCGCAACCTGCCGCAGATGCTGAAGGAGGTGCCGGGGGTCGGCGTCGTACTGGTTGGCGAGGGCGATCTGTCGCAGGACATGGGCTACCCGCGCCAATACGAGCACCCCGAGGTCGCCGCCGCGATCGACGACATCCTGGCGATCTGCAAGGATGCCGGTGTGCCGTGCGGCCATCCGCACGTCGACGCTAACAATGTCGAGACGCTGGTCGAGAAGGGCTTCCGCTGGCTGATGCCGGCGCCCTCGCAATCGTTCGCGGCCCTGCAGAAGGGCCTCGCGGCGAGCGGAAGAAAGTGATCCCAGCCGCCCTGGCCGTGTCGCCGCCGGTCAAAATCGATGCCCACCCAAGCGCAGACGAAGGAACGGCCCTCCAAGTCGTCCCGTTCATATAATGTGTAGTAGGACGCGGCCGGCTCGATGCCGGCGCGGAAAAACCTGGAGGAATAGATGGCTGCCATTGCAAAATCTGCGATCTTGAGTGCCGCCCTTATAATAGGAGGGCCGCTTGCTGCCTATGCGATGCCGCAATCTTTGCCATTGCTGGACCACCAACTGTTTGCTTCGCCGCCGACTGTTGCGGCGACCTTGGCTGCATTGTCGAATTACGATCCTTACGCCAACGGCTCCAGCCCTTGTGCGCAAGGGACGCCGGGAGGCGGACCCAAGTGCAGGGACATTATTCCCAGCTCCTCTCCCCCGGGTTAGAGGATGCCGCACCCGGACAAATCGGATCGAGGGGTCGGGACGCAGCAGTCCCGTCCTTGCCAGGCGTCGGCGGAAGCGATGTAGTGGGCGAGACCGTTCCGGCCCCCTGATGGAGAAGAGACATGGACGCCGACGCCAAGAAGACCGCGCTTCGCATGATCCCCTACGGCATCTACGTGCTGACCGCCGATGACGGCGCGGGCAATGTCTCGGCCGCGACGGTCAACTGGGTGACGCAGACCGCGTTCAACCCGCCGCTCGTCGTCGTCGGGGTCAAGACCGACAGCCATGCCTACCCGCTGATCAAGAATACCAAGAGTTTCACCCTCAACATGCTCGGCAAGGAGCACAAAGGCCTCGCCTTCACCTTCTTCAAGCCGGCCCAATTGGAAGGCGGCAAGCTCTCCGGCCAGGCGATCCACAAGGGGTCGAACGGCGCGCCGATCCTCGATGCCGCGCTCGCCGCGGTCGAATGCAAGGTCACCGCCATCGTCGAACAGGGCGACCACCACATCGTCGTCGCCGAAGTCGTCGAGGCGCACGTGCCGAACCCGCTCTCCGGCCGCCTCGACAGCGCCATCCTCGAGATGCGGGACCTCGGCGACAACGTCTACTACGGCGGCTGACCGCGCCATCCGTCGGGCGAGGCGGCGCCGTGAAGCTGGACACCACCTCACTCGGCAACGCTGTGCAACGCCTGCGCGAAGGCCTCGCCCGCCACGCGCAGGCGGCGGGCGATGAGCAGCTTCGCGACGGGCTCATTCAACGCTTCGAATTCACCTACGAACTGAGCCACCGGATGCTCAGGCGCTACCTGATGCAAACCGCGCCCTCTCCCGAGGAAGTGGCTGGCTTGGCGTTCGCGGACCTGATCCGCGCCGCGAACGCGCTGGGATTGTTGCGCGGCGACTGGCAGGCTTGGCGCGGCTATCGCGAAATGCGCTCGCGTTCCAGCCATACCTACGACGCCGGAGTGGCGGCCGAGATCGTTGCGGCCATCCCGGCTTTTCTGGCGGAAGCCGAGCACCTCCTAGCCGAGCTGGAAAGGAGGCTGGCTTGAACCGGGCGGCTCGCCTCGATCTCACGACAGAGCACCGGCGAATTGTGCTCGACATTCTTGCCGCGCATCTGCCGAAACAGGCGAAGACATGGGTGTTCGGGTCGCGCGCGACGGGACGTTCCCGAAACTATTCCGACCTCGATCTGGCGATCGACGCCGGACGGCGGCTGACCCTCGACGAAACTGCACGCCTCGCCGAGGCTTTCAGCGAAAGCGACCTGCCCTACCGAGTCGATCTCGTCGATTGGCGGGCGATCAGCGTCGAATTCCGCAACCTCATCGCGGCGGGGCGTCGCGCGCTCGCCGGGTTTTCTGAGCCAAGCTTAGGAATGACCTCAGTCCTCTATGTCGGGCGATTATGGCGAGAGTCATCCTAGCGCGCGAGGCCGGGTGACCCCGCGGAGCGCCGGCAAAAAGCGAGCACAGCGGCCCCGCGCGCACGCCCGTGCAGCGCCGCTGCACAGCGCGCCGCCCGACGGCGGCAAGGTGCGGCTCAACCATCTCGTCGCCCGCGGCACCGCCGACCAGGTGATGTCGCTCGGGCTCAAGCGCAAATGGTTCGGCGATTTCTACCACCGCGCCCTGACCATCGGCTGGCTCGGTTTCTTCGCCCTGGGCTCAGGGGTCTACGTCGCGGCGAATGTCGGCTTCGCGGCGCTGTACCTGCTGCAGCCGGGATCGATCCTCAACGCGCGTCCTGGCGCCTTCAACGACGCGTTCTTCTTCAGCGTGCAGACGATGGCGACGATCGGCTACGGCGTGATGTCGCCGGCGACGCTCTACGCCAATTTACTGATGACGCTGGAGACCGCGGTCGGGCTGATGCTGATAGCGCTCGCCACCGGCCTGGTCTTCGCCCGCTTCTCGCGGCCCACGGCGCGGGTGATCTTCAGCCGGGTCGCGGTCGTCGGCCCACACAACGGCAAGCCGACCCTGTCGGCGCGCGTCGCCAACCAGCGGCACAATCAAATTTTGGCGGCCGAGGCCAGCATGACGCTGGTGCGCGACGAGCAGACAGCCGAAGGCGAGATGATCCGCCGCTTCTACGATTTGAAGTTGAGGCGCGACCGCTCCCCGATCTTCGCGCTGACCTTTACCGTGATGCACGAGATCGACGAGGACAGCCCGCTGCGCGGCTTGAGCGCGGCGGCTCTGGGCGAACTCAACGCCGAGATCGTCGTCACCGCCAGCGGCATCGACGAGACGCTGGTCCAGCCGGTTCACGCGCGGGCCTCGTACCTGCCCCAGGAGATCCTGTGGGACCACCGCTTCGTCGACATCATGGGCTGGACCGAGGACGGCCGCCGCGCCATCGATTACCGGCGGTTTCATGATACTGTGAGCCTCAGCCCTTCGATTTGAGGGAAGGATCAGCCGAATGGACCAGCACACGCTCGCCTGGCCGAAAGAAGGCAACTCGCGGGTCCCCTACCGGGTTTTTTCCGACCCCGGCATCTACCGCGCCGAGCTCGACCGGGTGTTTCTCGGGCCGACCTGGCAATTCCTCGCGATGGCGCACGAATTGCCCAACCTCGGCGACTACAAGACGACATTCGTCGGCGAGACGCCGGTCATCGTCACCCGCGGCGCGGACGGCGACATCCATGCGATGGTCAACCGCTGCGGCCATCGCGGCAACCTCGTCTGCCTCAAACGGCAGGGCAACGCCGACCTCCTGACCTGCGTCTACCATTCGTGGAGCTACGACCTCGAAGGCAACCTCAAAAGCGTCGCGTTCCGCCGCGGGATCGCCGGCAAGGGCGGCATGCCCGAAGATTTTCGGCTCGAAGACCACGGCCTGCGGAAACTGCGCACCGACCATTTCGGCGGGCTCGTCTTCGGCACGCTGTCGGACCAGACCCCGGCGCTCGCCGAATATATCGGCAACATGGTCGGGGCGCGGCTCGGCCGGGTGCTCTACGGCAAGCCGAAGGTCCTTGGCACCACCTCGCAAATCCTGCACAACAACTGGAAGCTCTATCTCGAAAACGTGCGGGACACCTATCACGCGAGCCTGCTGCACAGCTTCTTCGCGACCTTCCGGGTGACCCGGCTGACCACCGGCGGCGGGGTTCTGGTTGCCGAGAGCGGCGCCAGCCATGCCAGCTACACCCGCGGCGGCGTCGAAACCGTCAGCAAGGAGAACAGCGACAAGCTCTATGCCGGCATCCAGTCGCAGAAGGACGAACTGCACCTGACCGACCCGCGCCTGCTCGAAACGGTCGCCGAGTTCGGCGACGACATCACGGTGCAGATCTTGAGCGTGTTCCCCAATTTCGTCCTGCAGCAGGTCAACAACTCGATCGCGCTGCGGCTGGTGCTGCCGAAAGGGCCGGACGAGACCGAGCTGCAATGGATCTATCTCGGCTTCGAGGAGGACGACGACGCGATGACCGAACGGCGCCTGCTGCAAAGCAACCTGGTGGGGCCGGCCGGGTATGTGTCGATGGAGGACGGCGCGGTCGGCGGCTTCGTGCAGCGCGCGATCGTCGGCTCCGAGGACGAATGCTCGGTTATCGAGATGGGCGGGCGCGGCCATGGCAGCGAGGAAACCCGCACCACCGAAGCCTCGATCCGCGGCTTCTGGCAGGCCTACCGGCCGCTGATGGGGTATTGAGCGTCGCCGGGACGGTGTTGAGAGCGACGATGACCCCAGCCGAGATCATCCGGCGGCTGGAGCTCGACGCGCTCTACGCCGATTACGCGCACTGCCTGGACAACGACGCGCTCGAGGAATGGCCGAAATTCTTCACCGACGATTGCGGCTACCGCATCATTTCGGCGGAGAATTTCGAGGCCGGGCTGCCGCTTGGCATCGTCTACGCGACCTCGAAGGCGATGCTGGTCGACCGGGTGATGGCGCTGCGCAAAGCCAATATCTACGAGCCGCAGCGCTACCGGCACATGGTCGGCGCGATCCGGATCGGCCCCTGGGACGACGACGAGGCGGCGGGCGCGCTCGCGGTCACCGCCAATGTCATCGTCGTGCGCACCATGCAGGACGGCGCGATGATGCTGTTCGCCGCGGGGCGCTACATCGACCGCGTCGTGCGCCGCGGCGACGGTTGGAAGTTCGCCCGGAAGGACGTGGTGCTCGACAGCCGCCGGATCGATACCTTGCTGGCGATTCCGCTGTAAACTTTGTCACATTGGCGCTCCATGCCACCCCGATCGCGCCCGCACAGATTTGCGGCCTCCCTCCTCGGGATCGTCGCGGCGCTGCTTCTCGCGGTGGCGCCGGGAAGGAGCGCGCAGAGAGCGATCGTCGTCGCCTCGAAGATCGACACCGAGGGCGCGCTGCTCGGCCAGCTGATCGCGGGGATGCTGGAAGCAAAGGGTCTTCCGGTCGAGCGGCGCATCCAGCTCGGCCCGACCAACATCCTGCGCGCGGCGATCCTCGCCGGGCAGATCGACATCTACCCCGAATACACCGGCAACGGCGCGCTGTTCTTTCACCGCGAGGACGATCCCGCGTGGAAGGACGCGGCACGCGGCTACGCCGCGGTGGCGGCGCTTGACAAGGCGCGGAACGGGCTCGTCTGGCTGACCCCCGCGCCGGCCGACAACAGCTGGGTCATCACCATCCGCAAGGATCTTGCCGGGTTTCCGCCGCATCCCTGCGTCGGCGACCTCGCCGCGTATCTGAACGGCGGCGGCCGGTTTCGCCTCGCCGCCTCGGCCGAGTTCGTCGAGAGCCCGGCGGCGCTGCCGGCGTTCGAGGCGGCCTATGGGTTTCATCTTTCCGGCGCGCAGCTGCTGACCCTCTCCGGCGGCAACACCGCCGCGACGTTGCGCGCCGCCGGCCAGGGTATTTCCGGGGTCAACGCAGCGATGGCTTACGGCACCGACGGCGCGATCGCCGCGCTGGGCCTCGTCGCGCTGTGCGACGACAAGCATGCGCAGGTGGTCTACGCCCCGGCGCCGGTGGTCCGCGCGCCGATCCTCGGCCAGAACCCGGGCATCGCGCCGGCGCTCGACAAGGTGTTCGCGACGCTGACCCGCGAGACCTTGCAGCATCTCAACGCGCGGATCGCGGTCGACGGCGAGGATGCCAGGGCGGTCGCCGACGACTACCTCAAAACCGGCCACTTCGCGCCGTGACCGCGGCCAACGCCAGGGTGCCGGCTCACGCGGGATCGCGGCTGCACGATCGCGTGCTGCCGGTCTTGATGCTGGTCGCGGCGGCGGCCGGCATCGGCGCCGGTTTTGTGATATTGGCGCCGAACCGGCTGCTGTCGGGAACCCCGGTGCCGCTGTGGCAGGCCGCGGGATTGCCGCTGACCGTTACGCTCGCGGCGGCGGGCGCGATCCTCGCCGCGCTCGGCGCCGCGCCGCCGCGCCCCGCGGTGCATTACGCCGCGGCGGCCGGCGCCGGCGCCGGGCTGCTGCTGACCCTGGCGATCGCCGGCAACGCCGCCGCCGCCCTGGTCGCCGGCGCGCCGCGGGCGGCCGTGGTCTCGCTTGGCGGCGGGTTCTGGGCGATCTTCGCCTGCGCCGCGCTGGCCCTGATCGACGCGCTGCGGCGGGTGCGCGCGGCCGCCTGGGTCCAGCTCCTTGCCGTCGCGCTGATCGCCGCCGGGTTTGTCGCGATGGCCGAGGGCAGGTGGTTCGACGCGCTGTCGCTGGCGCGCGAATATGCAAGCCGGCGCGAGGTGTTCGCCGCGGCGGTGGTCAGACACATCGAGCTGGTCGCCGCGGCGATAGTGCCCGCCCTGCTGATCGGCGCGCCGCTGGGGCTTGCGGCGCTGCGCCGCAAGCGGTTCGAGGCGCCGCTCTTCGCGGTGCTGAACCTGCTGCAGACCGTGCCGTCGATCGCCCTTTTCGGGCTGCTGATCGCGCCGCTGTCGGGGCTGGCGAGCGCGCTGCCGGCACTGGGCGCGCTCGGCATCGGCGGGGTCGGCCCGGCGCCGGCGATCATCGCGCTGATCCTCTACGCGCTGCTGCCGATCGCGCGCAACACGCTGGCCGGGATCGGCGGCGTGCCGCCGGCGACCGTCGATGCGGCGCGCGGCATGGGACTGACGCGGCGGCAGGTACTCTGGCAGGTCGAAATGCCGCTCGCGCTGCCGGTGCTGCTCGCCGGGCTACGCATCGTCACGGTGCAGGCGATCGGCCTCACGGTGGTCGCGGCGCTGATCGGCGCCGGCGGGCTCGGCAGCTTCGTTTTCGAAGGGCTGGGCCAGTATGCGACCGACCTCGTCCTGCTCGGCGCGCTGCCGGCGATCGCGATGGCGCTCGCGGTCGATTTCCTGTTGCGGCTGCTCGCCGGCGCGCTGCGGCGCCGCTTCGCGCCATGATCGAGCCGATGATCGAACTTGAAAACGTCGGCAAGTCGTACGACGGCCGCGCGGTCGTCGCCGACCTGACGCTGGGCGTGCCCAAGGGCGCGCTCTGCGTGCTGCTCGGACCGTCGGGCTGCGGCAAGTCTACGACGCTCCGGATGATCAACCGGCTGGTGCCGTTCGACAGCGGCGCGATTCGGGTCGGCGGCGAAGATGTGCTGACGGCGCCGCCCGAGGAATTGCGGCGGCGGATCGGCTATGTGATCCAATCGACCGGGCTCTTTCCGCACTGGCGGGTCGTGGACAACATCTCCACGGTGCCGCGGCTTTTGGGCTGGCCGGAAACCCGGGTGCGCGACCGCGTCGCCGAGTTGCTGGCGCTGTTGCGGCTCGACCCCGCGACCTATGGCGCCAAGTTCCCGCACCAGCTTTCGGGCGGCGAGCAGCAGCGCGTCGGCGTCGCCCGCGCGCTCGCCGCCGACCCCGATCTCCTGCTGATGGACGAACCGTTCGGCGCGGTCGACCCGATCACCCGCGACGCGCTGCAAGCCGAGATCGCGCGCATCCACCGCGCGACCGGCAAGACCATCGTCTTCGTCACCCACGACATCGAGGAGGCGCTGCGTCTGGCGACGGTGATCGCGATCATGGATCGCGGCCGGCTGGCGCAGGTCGGGACGCCGCTCGAGATCGTCGAGCGGCCGGCGAGCGATTTCGTGCGCGACTTTGTCGGCGGGCAGGGACTCGGGCTCAAGCTGCTGTCGGTGCGGCGGGTGGCCGAGCGGATGCACGCCGGCGAAAGCGCCGAGGGCGACCCCATCGCCGCCGGCGCCACGCTCGCCGAGGCGCTGGCGGCGATGGTCGCGCGGCGCGTGAGCCGGCTGCCGGTCGCCGGTGAAGGCGGCGGCGTGGCCGGCGCGATCGGCCTCGCCGACCTCGTGCGCTGATGCGCGAAATCTGCAAGACGCCGGCGCTGTGGGTCGGCGTGCTGTTCACCGCGCTGCTGTTCGACATGCGCCAGTTGCGGCCGCTCTTCGCCTGGGCGTTCCCCGGCGTGCGGCCGGAGATTTTCGACCGCGCCTCCTTTTTCGAGCTGTTCCTGTCGCATCTCGGCCTCGTCGCCGCCGCGAGCGGGGCGGCGATGCTGACGGGGGTCCTGCTGGCGATTTTCGTGACGCGGCCGGGGGGACACGATTTCCGCACCATCGCCACGCTCGGGGCGACGATCGGCCAGACCTTTCCGCCGGCGGCGGTGCTGGCGCTGGCGGTGCCGGCGGTCGGGTTCGGGCCGCTGCCGACGATCGTCGCGCTGTTCCTCTATGGCCTCCTGCCGATCGTCGAGAACGCGATCGCCGGGATCGAGGGCGTGCCCGAAGCGCTGCGCGAGGCGGCGCGCGGCATGGGCCTGTCGCGCTGGCAGATGCTGCGCGATGTCGAGCTGCCGCTCGCCGCGCCGGTGATCCTCGCCGGGGTGCGGGTGTCGGTGACGATCGGGATCGGCACCGCGACGATCGGCTCGACCGTCGGCGCGCTGACCTTCGGCACGCCGATCTTCGACGGGCTCGCCGGCAACAAGCTGCCCTACGTGCTGCAGGGCGCGGTGCTGGTGGCGCTGTTCGCGATCGTCACCGATCTCCTGTTCGCGCTGCTGGCGCTGCGGCTCCGGCCGCCCGCTTAAAGCAACCTCCCGCGCCGGTGTAAACGACCGCGCGCCACCCCACATCACAGCCGCCGGAGAATTGCAGCGCACCGGGCTGATCCGCTACGGCCGCGGACTGGTTACGATCCTCGACCACCAGGGATTGGCGACCGCGGCGTACGAGTGCTACCGGGCCCACGACCAATTCCTCGGTTAGTTCCACCATCACGGGTGCTTTCCGCGCTTTTCGATATATCGTTTGGTCCAATTTTGGATATAACGTAGGATAGGCCATCGGCGTCTCCTGCCCCGAGCATGACGCCGGCCGAGAGACCCCCGCGCTCTCCCCCGTGTGGAAGGAGCGCCGCGTGTTAAACAAAAACCCATACCAAAGCATCGCCTGACTCGTGGCGGCACCGTTCGCCGCCCCCGGAGGGACCGACATGCCAGAGCCGCAATCCTCACAGACCGCGCTCACGGTCGATGACCTGCTGATCACGCCGGAACTGGAAAAGCGGACGGCGCAACGGTCGCGCGACCGCGCGACCGTGTCGGCCTTGCAAATCCTGTCTCGCGACATTGCCGGGCGCCCGTCCGAGGCATTGCAACGTCTGGTCGAGCTGTCGCAGCAGCTTTGCGGCGGCGGCTCAGCCGGGATCAGCGTCTACGAACCTGAGCCGGAGGGGCCGGGCATTTTCCGCTGGACCGCGCTGACCGGCCGAGCGGCGCAGTTCAATGGGGAAACGACGCCGCGCGATTTCAGCCCGTGCGGAATTTGCCTCGACCGGGCCGAGATCATCCTGATGGACCGCCCCGGCCGGTATTACGACTGGCTCAACCTGCCCGACCTCCCGCTGACCGAAGCCATTCTCGTTCCGTTGTTCGTCAACGGCGCGGACCAGTTCGGGACGCTTTGGGTCATGTCGCACGACGAACACCAGTTCGACGGCGAGGACGCCCGCGTCCTGGCCGACATGTCGAGCGTCGTCGGTCTCGCTCTCAGCCTGATTTCAGGGTTGGCGGATCGACAGGCCGCCGTCACCCAAGCCCGATACCAAACGACGAAATTGGAAGCCTTGGGACAGCTGGCCGGCGGCATCGCGCATGACTTCAACAATGTTCTCACGGTGCTGTCGGGTCAGCTTGAACTCATCAAAGGCCGGGTCGATGAGAAAAGATTGGTTGCCATGGTCGATCGGGGACTTAGCTCGGTATCGCAGGGAGAAAAGCTGGTCCGGCATCTGATGTCCTTCGCGCGGCAGCAGCCGATAAAGCAGGAGGTCATCGACCTGCGCTCGATGCTGCCGGATATCGCCGAGATGATCGGCCGGGCATTGCCGATACTCGCGATCGACAATCGGATCGCCGACGATCTCTGGAGCGTCGTCGCCGACCGAAGCCTCTTCGAATCGGCGATCCTCAACCTGGCGTTCAATGCGCGGGACGCGATGTCGGGTAGCGGCACGCTGACGATCGCGGCGTACAACATTGCGGCCGGGGAGGGCCGTCCCGCGGCGGGGCCCGCGGGCGACTGTGTGGCGATCGTCGTGACGGATACGGGGTCGGGGATGACCCCCGAAGTTCTGGTCCGCGCGTTCGAGCCGTTTTACACGACAAAGGACGCCGCCACGGGCACCGGCCTCGGTCTCAGCATGGTGCATGACTTTGCCGCGCAGTCCGGCGGGACAGCGACGATCGAAAGCGAGATCGGCAAGGGGACGTCGGTTGCGATACATCTGCCCCGCGCGGAGCGGCTGACCCTCGCTTCGGCTGGTCCTGCGGCGTAATTGCCGGGAAGCTGTCCGAGCCGTTGGCCGCACCTGGGGCGAGCAACCCTTAATCTCAGGCGACGCCCGAAACGGATCGCGCGCCGGCGACGAAGCGCGCCAGCGCCGCCGCCTGCTCGGGCGACACGGCGAGCCCGAGCTTGGAGCGCCGCCACAGAATGTCGTCGGCGGTACGCGCCCATTCCTCGCGCATCAGCCACTCGACTTCGGCCTTGCCGAGGCCGGGGCCGAATTCGCCGGCGGCCGGTGCGGCGAAATCGTCGCTCGGCAGCACCGCCGCGTGGGTCCACGGCGGCCCCATGTCCAGATGCGGCGCGAGCCGGGCCAGCGCCTGCTCGGCGAGACGGCGATAGGTGGTGAGCTTGCCGCCGAACACCGAGAGCGCCGGCGCGCCTGCCGCGTCGAACTCGAAGACATAGTCCCGGCTCGCCGCCTGGGCGGTCTTCGCGCCGTCGTCGTAAAGCGGGCGCAGCCCGGAAAATTGCCACACCACCTCCGCCGGCTCGGGCGCGCGCCTGAACCAGCGGCCGACCGCGCGGCAGAGATAGCGGACCTCCTCCGCGGTCGGCGCCTCGGCCGGCGGCGCGGCGGCCGCTGTTTCGGTCGTGCCGATCAGCGTGTAGTCGCGCTCGTAGGGAATCGCGAAAACGACGCGGCGGTCGTCGTTCTGCAGCAGATAGGCGTGATCGTGCGCATAGAGTTGCTTGACGACGATGTGGCTGCCCTTGTCGAGGCGCAGCCGGGCGCGGCTCGTCAGCCCGGCGCGGCGCAGCACCTCGGGCACCCACGGGCCAGCGACGTTGACGAGAACGCGAGCGGCGGCCTCGCGCGCTGTCCCGTCCTCGGCCTGCAGCACGGCGCGCCAGACGCCGCCGTCACGGCTTGCCGAGGTGAGCGCGGTGCGGGTCTGGATCTCGGCGCCGTGCCGGGCCGCGTCGCGGGCATTGGCGACGACCAGCCGGGCATCGTCGACGATGCAATCGGAGTAGACAAAGCCGCTTTGCACCTCGTCGCGCAACGGCGCGGCGAGGGGTCCGTCGCGCAGGTCGACCGCGGCCGATTCCGGCAGCGAGCGCGCGCCGCCCAGCCGATCGTAGAGGAAGAGGCCGGCGCGCAGCACCCAGCGCGGCCGGAGACCCGGTCCGTGCGGCAGCACGAAGCGCATCGGCCGCACCAGATGCGGCGCGGTCCGCAGCAACACCTCGCGCTCGGCCAGCGACTCGCGCACCAGACGAAAGGCGAACTGCTCCAGATAGCGCAAGCCGCCGTGGATCATCTTGCTCGATGCCGAGGAGGTCGCGCCGGCGAGGTCGCCCTGCTCGCACAGCAGCACCTTGAGGCCGCGGCCGGCGGCGTCGCGCGCGATGCCGACGCCGTTGATGCCGCCGCCGACGATCAAGAGGTCGAGGACTTCGCTCATGCCGGCAGGAAGATAATCCGTCACGCGGCAGCGCGCACCCGCCAGCACGCCGATTGCGCGGGGCGGGGCTTGGCCATAGTTTCCGGTTCTTCGGCTGGCAGGGAAGGAGATTTGCGATGCGGCAGGCAAGGCTATTGGCGGCGGCGGGCGGCTTGATCGGGGCGCTGGTGCTGGCCGCTCCCGCGCACGCCGAGTTCGGCGCGTTCGCCTACGATGCGGCGACCGGCAAATATGGGTACAGCTTCAACGAGCACGATCAGCGCGCCGCCGACGCCGCCGCGTTGAAGGGCTGCAAATCAGACAATTGCAAAGTGGTGTTCCGCACCGGGCCAAAGGAATGCGGCGCCATCGCCATGTCGGAAGACGGCAAGGTGTGGGGCGGCGCCAAGCGGGATCAGCGCGCGCCGGCCGAGCTCGCCGCGATGAAGAATTGCCAGCAGCGGTTTTCAGGCCAATGCAAGGTACGCGGCAACGAGTGCAACCGCTGACCGGACGGGCTCCCGACAAATTGCCGGGAATTGAGGCGCGGATCGAAACGTTCATCAGCGACCGAGCCGTCCGGTCACCAGGGAGCGCCGATGAAGCATCTTTACCACGGAGCCGCCGCGGTTGCGTTGCTGTTGGCGGTACCCAGCGCCGGCCATGCTCAGCCGGTGCAAACGCCGACCCCCGCCGAGGCGCAGGCGGCGCTCGCCTCGACGCCGGCCCCGCTCACCAAGGCGCAGCTCGACCAGATGCTGGCGCCGATCGCGCTTTACCCCGATCAGCTGCTGACCGAATTGTTGATGGCGGCGACATTTCCGCAGCAGGTGATCGACGCCGGCAAATGGCTGCAGGACAGCAGCAACGCCGCCCTCAAGGGCGACGACCTCGTCGCGGCGCTGCAACCGCTGCCGTGGGACCCGAGCGTCAAGTCGCTGGTCGCCTTCGCGCAGATCATCGCGATGATGAACGACCATTTCGACTGGACCGAGGCGCTCGGCATCGCCTTCGCCAACCAGCAGGTCGAAACCCTGGCGCGGGTCCAGTTCCTGCGCGATCGCGCCGTCACCGCGGGCCAGCTGAAATCGAACAAGCAGATCGCCGTGCGGCAGGAGGCCAGCGATGTGGTGATCGAACCGGCCGATCCAGCGATGGTCTACGTGCCGGTCTACAACCCCGCGATCGTCTACGGCGACTGGCCGGACAGCGACGCGCCGCCGGTCTACCTGCCGCCGCCTCCGCGCTTCTACCGCGGCGAGGTCGGCCCCGAGATCGGCTACAGCGTCGGGGTCGGGGTCGTCGCCCCGCTCTGGGGGTGGGGACATCCCGATTGGCGCCATCACGACATCGCCGTCGATCCCCGGAGGTACGACAGCATCACGACGACGACCAACAACGCCAGCAATCACGTCGAGACCCGGAACGACACGTGGCACCGCACCGCGCCGGTCGCGACGGTCCCGACGGCCGCGCGGCCGCAGCCCGCCGCCGCCAGTGCCGCACGGCAACCGCCCGGCACCGTGCCGCCGACCGCGGCCAGCGCGCCCGCCACGGCCAGCGCGCCAGCCGCGGTCACTGCGCCCGCCCCGGCCAGCGCGCCAGCGAATGCGGCGTCGCCCGCTGC
>DASRLO010000058.1:0-6026 GCA_035648415.1 Allostellaceae bacterium | reverse complement strand
CAGCGACACCACGTCGCCGCCGCGCGCGCCCTCGATCGCGAAATCCGCCAACTGGCCGGTTTCGAGATTGATCTTGAAGCTGCCCGGCCGGTGGTCGGCGCGGCGGGGGTTCAGCGCGACGTATTCGGCGCCCTCGATCCGGCCGCCGGGCAGCCAGAGAGCGAGAATGTCGGGCAGCCGGGTGAGCGCAGCGCGGTTGATCCGCGCGAAGTCCACGCTGCGGGCTTGTCTGCGCCTGCGGCTTTGGTTAGTTCTGCGGGCGCTGCTGTTGACGAAGCGCTCGGCCCGTGCCGCGGTGGACCGGACCGCGGCCGGGCTGTTTTCGTTGCGCACGGCTCAAGCCGCGGTCGGTTCGCTGGTACTGCGGGCGCGCCGTTCGGTAAGCCAGTCGTCAAGGTCGCGCGTGTCGTACACGATGACCCGGCCGAGCCGAATGAACGGCGGGCCGTCGCCGGTGAGCCGCTTCTTTTCGAGTGTTGACTCGGCATACCCGAGGTAATCGGCCGCAGCCGGGGTCCGCAGCCGACGGTGCGCTAGATCGCTCATTCGCCAACAACCTCAATGAAGTGATGGCGAAAGGATTGATGCCGCTACATCGCTTGTCATTTGGACATGTGAGACATGTCCTAAATGTCCTGTCTGTCCGCTCTGTCCTACTCCGATTTACACGCCTCGATCGCCCTCACGATGCGGGTAATCGTCTTGTCGCCGTAACCCCGCACTTGGGGTGTGCTCACGTTGCACCGGGCGCGGACCCGATCACAAAACTGTTGCCATGGCACGTGCTTTCCCGGCGTCTTCAGCTCCTCCAAAGTGTCGCGCACCGCATCTCGCAAAGCGGCGGTGCCATGAGGGAACCCGATTACGCTGCCGTCGGCTTGTGGCGTTGCGGGAGCGCGCGACTCATCAGGCGGCGCCGCCTTGTTGTTTGGCGTCGCATCATCGGGCAACAGGTTCTCGACGATGTACGCGCTGGCCGCGTTGCCATCGAATTCGATGTCGTCCAGTTCAACGCTGAGGAATCGGCCCGTTGCAACCGTTGCCCCGCCGGGAAAGTGAGGTTCAAAATTGAACAGACCCCAAGAGCTTTTGTCGTCGTAGATCGGGCAGATCACGACCCGGCCCGCGGAGAAATCCCAGGTCACTAGGCGCGGGTCCGTTCGTAGAAACACTTGGGCGTCGGGGAGCGGCGTGGTCGTGCCGAGCGCGCCATTGCGTTCAAGGCTGGGCAGCATCGGCCGTCCGTCCGGATGCCGCGGACGCGCGGCGAAGCGTGCACGCATTCGCACCGCGCCGGACATCAACGCGCTGACCAGGATTTCGCGACGTTGACGCTCATCGGACGCCGGCCAAAGATCGCCGACAAAACGCGCGCCGTCCCGCAAGCGGGTCCACTGGGGCGGCAGCGCCTCGCTCATCACGGCCTTTCTGGCTGCCCGTGCCTTCCTCGCCGATTACGCCGCTTGAAGGGTCGGGATCGCGTCGATTTCGGCGGCTTTCTCGCGGCGCAGCCGTTTGAGGTCGTAGCGGGTCTGCAAGGCAAGCCACAACTCGGGGCCGTTGCCGCACAGTTTGCCGAGCCGCAATGCCATGTCGGGCGTCACCGCGGCGCGCTCGGTGAGAATCGCGTGTAGCGCCTGGCGCGACACTCCGAGAAGCCGAGCGATCTCGACGCGCGGCCGGCCGAGCGCTGGCAAGATTTCCTCGCGTAGCAGTTCGCCCGGATGCATCGCCGGCAACCCGGTCCCGGTCCTCGGCTCGCCCTCAGCAGTGCTTGGCGTCAATGGTAGTCCTCCAAATCAACGACGACGGCATCGGCGCCATCCCAGCCAACGGTGATCCGCCAGTTTCCCGTCACCCGAATCGTCCATCGCGCTTCGCCTTGCAGCGCATGAGCGCCCGGCTGCGGAAACTGCGTATCACCAGCGGAAACGTGGTGCGGCGAACGGCAAACGTCAAGTGTCGCTTTACGAGGTCGTTATTCTTCTATCAGCTTGCGGAGTGCCCGAGCGCAGCGGCAGCACCGTCGCCCCATCCTTGCCGGGCTCGCCACCGCTGCCGCTCATCGCGGCAGCGATCTTGCCGGCTACCGCGGCGGCTGCCGCCTTCACCGGATCGCTCGCAAGATGCGCGTAGCGCGCCGTCGTGGCGGGCTGGCTGTGGCCGAGCATCTTGCCGATGATCGGCAAGCCCATGCCGCTCGACGCGGCGACGGAAGCGAACGCGTGCCGCAGATCATGCAGCCGCACGTCGTCAAGTCCGGCCGACTGGCGGATCGCCCGCCACGGCTTTTCGAGGTTGACCAGCGCGGCGCCCGGCTTGGCGCCGGCGATGACATAGGGGTTGCCGTCGAGCCGCGGCAGGCCAGCAAGCACCGCAAGAGCGGGCGGCGGCAAATGCAAGGTCTTGGCGCCGGTCTTGCTGTCGGGCAGCCGCGCCTCGCCGCGCTCGAAATCGATCCATTCCCACCGCAGCCCGAGGATTTCGCCGAGCCGGGCGCCAGTGAACACCAGCAGCTTGACCGCGGCGACGGTGTAGGGCGAGCCATCGTATGCAACGAGCGCATCACCGAGCCGTGCCAGCTCGGCCGGCGACAGGAAGCGCTCGCGGCGGTGCTGTGGATACTTATCAACGTGCCGGCACGGATTGGACCCATCCGGCCGCAAGCCCCATCGCTCGGCGAGGTTGAACATCGTAGACATGCAGGCGAGCATCCGATTTGCATCAATCGGGGTTGCGCGGCGCGCGTAGTGAAGCTTTGCCACGTCCTGCCGCGTAACATCAGCGACACGGCGCTTGCCAAGCTCTGGCAACACAATCTTTTCGAGGTGACGGCGGTACTCGCGCGCGGTGCTGGCTTTGCGTTTGGCCTCGGCATGCTCGGCGAGAAAGCGTTCGGCAAGCTCGCCAATCGTCGGCGCATCCTTGCGAGCGTTTTTATCCGCCCCCGGATCGGCACCATCCTCGATCATGCCGAGTAGCCGTATCGCTTCGCCTCGTGCCTTATCTGGCGTCCACGGCGAGCCGTGACGGCCGATCGTCAACTTACGGATCGGCGCGCCCCGGCCGACGCCGATGCGGTAATGCAGCACATAGCTCTTGGCGCCGCCGCGCTGCACGCGGACACCAAAGCCCTTGACCTCGGTATCCCACAGTACCGCCTCGGCGCCACTCGCCAGCCTCAGTGCGTCAACCGAGCGCTTCGTAATCTTCCCGCGCATGCTTGCCCCCGTGATCGGTGATCTAAGGTATCCCCTAGGTATCCCCTTAAAGCAAGCTCACCGCAAGGATCGGCAACACGCGGGCCATTAAGAGATTGTTATAGCGGGCCTAAGGCAGCGCGAGGAAACAAGACGAAACGGCAAACCACAGTTTCCTAAACTGAGGGTCGGGTGTTCGAGTCACCCCGGGGACGCCACCGCCGTTTCCCGGCCAATCGGACGTCGGTCCAAGTTCCGGATCGTCGGCGAATAGTCAGGAAGGCGGGGCGTCGCGGTGCGGGATGGCGCCGATCGCCGGCCGATGGGATGCTCGTTCCGTCCTCGCGATCCGAGGGTCCCGCAATCGGCGCGCAAAACGTTCCCATTGCCAGGCGCATGGCCGCCTGCCCCATTTGCACGCCACGCGCGGCCGTGCGGCTGGCAGACTGCGGTTTTCTCCGTGAGAAGCTGCATGATGACAATCGTCGAGACAAATCCGCGCGTCGCGGGCGCCGCTCGGCCCGATCTGCCGCGATGGGCGGCCGCTGAAATCCTGGACGCGCCATTTTCGGACGGGGTGGTGCTTCGCGCGCTCGTCTGCCGGCTGGGCGCCGGCAGGTGGCAATGGAGCATCCTCTCGCTGGGCGAGGGCGACGGCGAGATCATCTGCTCCGGCGTCGAAAAGACCACGCTAGACGCACGAGCGACCGCGGCTTCCGAGATCGCCAAATGCCTGGAGAACGCGATAGGCGAGATGCCGGAGACCGCATAGGCCGGCGCGGCCGCCGGGCCGCGCTCAGCGCCCTCTTCGCCGCCGTCATCTTGTTAAAAGCGGCGGGGACGCGGCGCCGCCTCTCAGCCGACGAGGCGGGCGATCGTGGGCTCGACGGCCGGTGGATCGTCGACCAGCTGGTCAAGCGCCTCCAGGAAAGCGGCGCGCTGCCGGTGCGGGATGACCTCGACCGCCAGCCGCTGAACCCCGGTGCCGTCCTCGCGGTCGCTGCATATCCCGGGCGGCGCGAAAGAGTTGATGAGCAGGGATATGCTCCGCCGGTTCAAGCCGCCGCGGATCTTGGTCCTGATCTTCGCGCGCAGGCCGGCGGCGGTGATAACGCGCTCCAGAATTTCACTCAGCGGACGTCTCCCATGGGTTGCTCCTTATGTCCACGCGCAGGTTGCCAAATCGTAACTACCGCGGCGCTCGGAAGCATAAATTGAGCGGAAGCATCACAACACTGCCTAAAACGCGAGATAGTAGCGGTCACGGCGAAGCGAGGCGCTGTTGCCGCCAGACGAGGACGCCGATCACCGCGAGGTTCACCAGGTTGAAGACGATGCCGGTGGCGAAGGCGATCGCGTAAAACCCGGCGTAGTCGTAGATCGCGCCGGCGAGCCAGCCGCCGAACGCCATGCCGGAGCCGCTGAACAACAGGACGCTCGGCACCCGCCAGGCCGCCTCGGACGCCGGAAACAGCTCGCGCACCGCCAGCACGTAAGCCGGGATGATGCCGCTAAAGCCGAGACCAAAGGCGGCCGAGACGGCGAAGAGTCCCGCCTCGTTCTGGGTCGCGAGGAAGCCGACCATCGCCACGACTTGGCAGGTCGAGCCGGCGAGGATGGTATTGAGGCCGCCGATGCGGTCGGCGACGAAGCCCCAGAACTGGCGGCTGACAAAGGCGCAGCCGAGCAGCACCGACAGCATCGCCGCGCCCTGCGCCGCCGGGATGCCGACATCGCTGCAAAACGCGACGAGGTGGCCCTGCGGCATCGCCATCGGCACGCAGCAGCAGAAGCTGGCGGCGGAGAGCGCCATCAGCGCCGTGCGCGGACGCATCCCCAGCACTGTCTGGCCGGGGCGCACGCCGCCGGCGTCGGCGGCGGCGCCGACCGGCTCCGGCGCCGGGCCGAACATAATCGCCGCGGCGGGCAGGACGACCGCAATCTCGAGCCCGGCGAACCACAGCATCGTATGGCGCCAGCCGATCTGCGCGACCGCGTAGGCGAAGACCGGCGCCCAGATCGCCGCGGAGACCGACTGCCCGCTCGACAACAGCGCCAGCGCGCTGCCGCGCCGGCGGTCGAACCAGCGCGAGACATAGACATAAAGCGGCGCGTTGATCCCGGCATTGCCGAGAAATCCGACGAACACGCCGTAGCCGATCAATAGCGACGCGCGGCCGCCGCTGCTCGCCAGCGCCAGCCCGGCGGCGACCATCGCCCCGCCGAACATCACTGTCCAGCGCACGCCGACCCGCTCGGCGATCCGGCCCATCATCAGACCGCCGCAGGCCGAGCCGAGCCAGGCCAGCGAATAGGCAAGCGCCGGCACCGAGCGCGCGCCGCCGAGATCGGCGGCGATCGGCTTCAGCGCGACGACGGTGACCGCCGGCGCGGCGAACGACACCGCGGCGATTCCGAGCGCGGTCAGGCAGACGGCCCAGGAGGCGCGCGTCTCGATCGTCGCCCGGTCGGTCGAGCGCGGCGCGGCAAGCGCGGAGATGGTCATGGCACTGTTACGGAACCCGGATCTAGTACGCTCGATCCCATTTCGTCATGGCCTGACCTGACATAGCTTGGCTTGGGCCGCCCACCATGGACCCCCGGATCAAGCCGTGGCGTCGAGAATTCTTGGTATTTAGGTTATCCGGTCTGGCGGGAAAGGGGCAGGGGTTGCGTTACGCGAGCTGGATGCCGACGGCTTCGGGGCCCTTGTGGCCTTCGGCGATGTCGACGATCACCCGCTGGCCCTCGGCGAGGTTCATCAGTCCCGCGCGCTGCAACGCCGAGGCATGGATAAAGACGTCCTTGCCGCCGCCGTCGCGCACG
>DASRLO010000057.1:0-88556 GCA_035648415.1 Allostellaceae bacterium | reverse complement strand
CCGCGACCTTCCTCATTTACTGGCCGCTTGGCTACGACCGTATCCACATGCTTGTTCCAAAGGACGTCGCTAAGGGACGCGCATGATTCAGACATCGGCGGGCTTCCGCACATGCCACGGGAGTCAACACGATAATCCCCTAAAATATAGGGACGTTGTGCGCTACTTCGAAGGGCAGGATGCTAGCCGCAGAACGCGACCGTTTCGGGAAGGAACTCCGCAATGCCCACGCAAATCCGCGAGAACCGCGCGAAGAAGATGCTGAAGTCGAACGAGCTGGTGCTGTGCATGGGGGTCAACCAGCTGCGTACCCCGAACATCGCGATGATCGCGGCGGCCTGCGGCTTCGACGCGGTCTATATCGACCTCGAGCACAACCCGACCTCGCTCGAGACCGCGGCCGGGGTGTGCGTCGCCGCGCTCGGCATGGGAGTGACGCCGATCGCCCGCGTCACCTCGCACGACCCGCACGACGCGACCCGCATCCTCGATTGCGGCGCGCAGGGGGTGATGGTGCCGCATATCCAGAACGCCAAGGAGGCGCGGGACATCGTCGAGGCCTGCCTCTACGCGCCCAGAGGCCACCGCTCGGCGTTCGGCAGCGGCCCGGCACTCGGCTACGCCGCGATCCCGCAGGCCGAAGTGTGCACGATCCTGAATGAAGAGACCGTGCTGATGGCGATGATCGAAACGCCGGAAGCGGTCGAGAACGCCGAGGAGATCGCCGCGGTCGAGGGCATCGACGTGCTGCATATCGGCGCGTCGGATTTGAGCACCGAGATGGGCATCCCCGGGCAATACAGCTCCGAGCGGATGCGCGCGGCGTTCGAGAAGGTCGCCGGCGCCGCCCGCCGTCACGGCAAGCAAATGGGGGTCGGCGGGGTGCGCCAGGATTTCGAGTTCCAGAGCTGGCTGATCAAGCTCGGCATGCGCTACCTGACCGGCGGGTCTGACATCGCCTACATCCTCTCGGCCGGCCGCGCCGACGTGAAGCAGCTGCGCGAGCTGAAGATCGCCTAGCGCGACGCGTGATTTGGCGCGAAGCGTGAGTTGGCGATGCTGCGGCCGGCGGTTCCGGCCGATCTGCGGTGCCTCGCCGCGATCCGCGACGCCAGCGGCGCCGACGCGCTCAGCGACCCGGCGCTCGTCGCCGACGCGGAGTTGCGCCGGCTGGTCGGCGCCGGCGCGGTTGCGGTCTGGGAGGAGGACGGCGAGATCGCCGGCTTTGGCGCCGCCGACAGCGCGGCGATCCATCTGCTGGTTGCCGCCGGCGCGCGCGGCAAGGGCGTCGGGCGCATCCTGCTCGCCGATTGCTGCGCCCGGCTCAAGCAGGCGGGCTACGCCACCGCAACGCTGAGCCTTGGCGCCGGCGGCACGGCAGCGCGCCACTATCGCGCCGCCGGGTGGACCGAAGCGGGACGCAGCCCGGCCGGCGGAGTAGTCTTACAGAAGCCGTTATGATCGCGTAAAAGGCGAAGACCTTTTACTTCGTCTTCCCCGCGAAAGCGGGGACTCAGGGGCGGGCGACGGAATGGTGGCCCTGGGTCCCCGCTTTCGCGGGGAAGACGAGACTATCGTTCAGGCGTGAACCCATGATCCATCGCGTTGCCGCCGCTCTGTTTTTGGTGAACGCAATCCCCGCCGCCGCGCAGCAGCCGACGCCGCTCTTGCCGTCGGGTTCCGGCTCGTCGATCGAGGCATCGCCGGTGAGTCCGCCCTCGACGGCGCCGCCGCCCGCCACGCTGACGCCTCCCCCGGCGCCCGCCCCGGCGCCCGTCGAGCCGGCGACAGCGCAAGCGCCGACCGCCGGCCGGGTCTTCTGTAACCAGGAGGTCGCTTACCGTCTTGCCGACGCCGCCTCGGCGCCCGAACCCTACCGCCAATATCTCGGCATCTTCAGCGACGCCGCCTGGACGCCGACGCTGTGTGCCGCGCTGATCGTCGAGAATGTGCAAGGCGACGGCACCGCGACGATTACCTATGTGTTCGGCCCGATGAGCGCCGGCGGCAAGGCCCCCGGCGGGGTGTTGCACGGCGCCGGCATCGTCAAGGACGGCGCGCTGTTGTTCCAGAACGCCGACGGCAGCCAATATGCGTTCAAGCCGTACTACAGCGATCTCGCCGGGCGCTGGACCGCCCCCACCGGCCAGACCTACGATGCCATTTTCAAGAAGAGCTATTGACCTTCCGCCCGATTCGCCCGCGAGTTGACGCTTCGGGGTGGGGTTCCTAGATTTTCGCGCATATGCCGAGACAACCGACACCGTCGCCGATCAGCGAATTGAACGCGCGCAGCCGCGATATCTTCCGCATGATCGTCGACGGCTATGTGCAGACCGGAGAGCCGATCGGCTCGCGCACCTTGTCGCGCCTGCTGTCCGACAGCCTGTCGCCGGCGACGATCCGCAATGTGATGGCCGATCTGGAGGAGGCGGGCCTGCTCTATTCGCCGCACACCTCGGCCGGTCGGCTGCCGACCGAGGCGGGCCTGAGGTTCTTCGTCGACGGGCTGCTCGAGGTCGGCCGCCTCGCCGACGACGAGCGCAGCAGCATCGAAAGCCTCTGCGCGGCGCGCGGCAAGAGCCTGCCGCAGGCGCTGGAGGAGGCGACGACGGCGCTCAGCGGGCTGTCGCATTGCGCCGGCCTCGTCGTCGTGCCGAAGCAGGACCGGCCGCTGAAGCACATCGAGTTTGTGCCGCTCGGGCCCGGCCGCGCGCTGGTCGTGTTGGTGACCGAGGACGGCCTTGTCGAGAACCGCGTCGTCGAGGTGCCGCTGGGCCTGCCGCCCTCGGCCCTGGTCGGCGCGACCAATTTCCTCAACGCCCGGCTGGTCGGCCGCACGCTCGAGGAAGCGCGCGCCGAGATCGCCGACGACATCGCCTCGAACAAGGCGCAGCTCGACGACCTCACGGGCCGCGTCGTCGCCACCGGGCTCGCGAGCTGGTCGGGCGGCGACGCCGAGCGCGCGCTGATCGTGCGCGGCCAGGCCAACCTGCTCGACGACGTGACCGCGGTCGCCGACCTCGAACGGCTGCGCGCCCTTTTCGAACTGTTGGAAACCCGCGAGACGATGCTGCGTTTGCTCGACGCCAGCAAAAGCGGCGACGGGGTGCAGATCTTCATCGGCGCGCAAAGCCATTTGTTCGGTCTCGCCGGCTGTTCGGTGATCATCGCGCCCTACCAGAACAGCCGCGAGGAAATCGTCGGCGCGATCGGCGTGATCGGCCCGACGCGGATCAACTATGCCCGCATCATCCCCATGGTGGACTACACCGCCAAGGTGATCGGGCGGCTTATCGGGTAAATTCATGAGCGACGAGAAAGAACCTTCGGCCCCCGCCAACGATAAGGCTGACGGCCCGGACGCCGAAGCCGAGGCCGCCGCCCCCGCCTCCCCCGAAGAGCGCGCCGCCGCGCTCGAAGCCGGGCTCGCCGAGGTGCAGGACAAGCTCCTGCGCGCCCTCGCCGAGACCGAAAACGTGCGCCGCCGCGCCCAGCGCGAGCGCGCCGACGCCGAGAAATACGGCTTCGCCAAATTCGCCGGCGATTTGCTGTCGGTCGCCGACAATCTGCGCCGGGCGCTCGACAGCCTGCCCGAGGCCGAGGCGCGCGACGACCGCACCAAAGGTCTCCTCGCCGGCGTCGCGGCGACCGAGCGCGAATTGCTCGCGGCTTTCGAGCGCCACGGCCTGAAGCGGGTCGATCCGAAGGGCGAGCGCTTCGACCATAATTTCCATCAGGCGGTGTTCGAGGCCGAGAACACCGGCCGCCCCGCCGGCACCGTGGTCGAGGTGCTGCAGCCCGGCTATATGCTGCAAGACCGCCTGCTGCGCCCGGCGATGGTTGGCGTCGCTAAAGGCGGCGGCGCGGCGGCCGAGCCGGACGACACGGGCGACGGGACTTGAGGTTGCGACGGAATGCTCCGCAAAAGTTAGCTTCAAGGACGCCGCTTCCGGAGTTGCCAATGGCTTTGCATATTTGCGATCCCGCCACCGACCGCTTGCTGCGGTTGCTTGCCCGAAAGAAGGGCAAGTCACTGACTGAGACGCTTCACGAGGTGGTGGCGCATCAAATCGAGCGAGAGCGAGAGAAGCGGCCGTTATCGCGACCTCTTAGGACGATACGGAACGAGTTTTGCCGGCTCTCCAAGCGCGCGGCCAATCGGCGCATAAAACGTTTCGAGCCGGCATCTCCGGCGAGACCAAAGCTATCCGGCCTGTCGTGATATCCGCCTCGAGATGGCCGGCCGAGGAGGCCGCGATCAACGGCTTTCCCCCGTTGCGCCAGGTCGTGCTTGACGGCTGGTTGCTGCGCTTCAGCGGCAGCGTGCGGCGGACCGCCAATTCGGCGACGCCGCTGAAAGAGCCGCACGCCGAAATCGCTGCGCTAGTCGCGGCCGCCGAGGCGCTCTATCGGGCGCAGGGCCAGCCGGCGATTTTCCGCATCCCGTCGTTTGTCGATCCGGAGATCGACCGACTTCTCGCGGCGCGGGGCTACACGGCGGAAGGCGAAAGCTGCATCATCGCGGGGCCGCTCGATCCGATCGTCGCATCCGCGGCGCCGCTCGGCGGAACAAAGGACGTGCTTCTGTCGCCGCGGCCGACGTCGGACTGGTTTGCCGCCATGGCGAACCTGCAAGGGCAGTCGCCGGAATATCGCGCCGTCTACCGGCAGATCGTCGAGTCGGTGGTGCTGCCCGCCGCGTTCGCCGAATTGGTTGTCGAGAGCGAACCGGCGGCGCTGGCCTACGGCACCATCCATCGCGGGATGCTATGCTACGAATCGGTGGTGACCGACGCCCGACGGCGCCGCCAAGGCTTTTCGCGTCGGGTGCTCGGGGCGCTCGCCGCCTGGGCCGGCCGGAACGGCGCGACCATGGCAACCTTGCAGGTCGAGGCCGACAACACCCCGGCGCGGCGCCTCTACCATTCGATCGGGATGACGACCGAGCTGCACCGCTACCATTACCGGCGCCAGCCGGGCTGATCAGCAGGCCGCTTGCGTCCCGGCGGCGGGCGGGCGGGGCGCAGCCTGGCGGGACGCAAGCGGCCCGAGGCTTTCGGCGTCCGGATCATGCGCCTTGTAGCGAGCGAGCGCGCGATCGCGGTCGGCGACGGCGTAGCAATAGACGCAGCCATGCGGGCAGGTGTCATAGCCGCCGATGTCGCGCGACAGCGCGCAGCGGCAGCCCGGCCGGTTGCCGCGTTCGCGCGCGGCCACCGGGGCCTGCGCGACATCCGACAGGCGCTGCGCGTCGATGCAGCGCGCCTCGCCGAGGCCCGGCGCGAGCAGGCCGGGCTGAGTGCACAACGTCGCGCCGATGCCGTGCTCGCCGGCGAGCACGGCCAAATCAGCGAGCAGCGCGCGCTTCTCGTCCGGCGGCGGGTCGCGCCACGCGAAGCCGTGGCGGCCGGCGGCGCGGTCGAGGTTGCGGCCGGTCTTGCGGTAAGGATTGACGAACGACAGCACGACCTCGTCCACCGTGCCGGCGAGCGCGCCCGCCAGCGCGGCGAAGTTTCGGGCGTGGGTCTCGGCATCGAGCTCCGAGGTCATCACGATCGGGTCGTAACGCCATACCGCGATGCGCTTTCCGAACCTCCGGCGCAGCTCGCACAGCTGCGCGACCGCGTCTTCCGGCGCGATCACCGAGGTTTCGAGCGTGCGCGGGTAGCCGGTCACCGTGAACTGCACGACAACCGGCGCGACCTCGCGAACGCGATCCAAATCGGCCAGCAGCGGCCGCAGGTTGCGGGTCCACAACACGAACCCGTCGACATCGCCGGGCCGCAGCGACACTTCGTACGCGCCGCCGCCATAGGGATTGGCGACCCGCGCGTACCCCGCCGCGAGCCGGTTCAGAAACCAGCGTGCGTAAAACGCCGGGATATCGGTGCGGTAGCTTGCCGAAACGATCACGCGCAGAGTTCTCCATCAGTGCGGCCGCGCCTCCGGGCCGGCGCCGATTTACGCACAGCCAGACAGCCCAATTCGATCGAACGTTGCGTTTTCTCTGGCGCCGTGGCGGTTGTCGCGGCCGCTTCGCCTACATATATCTCCACAGGTCAGCCAGGCCATGGCTGATGTCATTTCCCGGGGGACCGGGACGGTGCCTACGAGGGCCGTTCGGTCCTGCTTTTGTCATGAGGTTTCCATGAGCAAGGTTATCGGTATCGATCTCGGCACGACGAATTCGTGCGTCGCCGTGATGGAGGGCAAGGCCGCCAAGGTCATCGAGAACAGCGAGGGCGCGCGCACGACGCCGTCGATGGTCGCATTCACCGAATCGGGCGAGCGCCTCGTCGGCCAGGCCGCGAAGCGCCAGGCGGTCACCAATCCCGAGAGCACGTTCTTCGCGATCAAGCGCCTTGTCGGACGGCGCTTCACCGACCCGATGGTGGCGAAGGACGTCGATCTCGTCCCCTACAAGATCATCACCGGCGAGAACGGCGACGCCTGGGTCGAGAGCCGCGGCAAGAAATACGCGCCGTCGCAAATCAGCGCCTTTATCTTGCAAAAGATGAAGGAGACCGCCGAAGCCTATCTCGGCGAGAGCGTGACGCAGGCGGTGATCACCGTCCCCGCCTATTTCAACGATAGTCAGCGCCAGGCGACCAAGGACGCCGGCCGCATCGCCGGCCTCGAGGTGCTGCGCATCATCAACGAGCCGACCGCGGCGGCGCTCGCCTACGGCATGGAGCGCAAGGGCAGCGGCACCATCGCGGTCTATGACCTCGGCGGCGGCACCTTCGACATCTCCGTGCTGGAGATCGGCGATGGCGTGTTCGAGGTCAAATCGACCAACGGCGACACGTTCCTCGGCGGTGAGGATTTTGACAAGAAGATCATCGACTACCTGGCCGACGAGTTCAAAAAGGAGCAGGGCATCGACCTGCGCAACGACAAGCTCGCGCTCCAGCGCCTCAAGGAGGCGGCGGAAAAGGCCAAGGTCGAGCTATCGTCGTCGGCCCAGACCGACGTCAACCTGCCCTTCATCACCGCCGACCAGAACGGCCCGAAGCACCTCAACATCAAGCTCGGCCGGGCCAAACTCGAAGCGCTGGTCGACGATTTGATCCAGCGCACGATCGGCCCGTGCCGCAACGCGCTGAAGGATGCCGGGCTCAAGGCGTCGGAGGTCGACGAGGTAATCCTGGTCGGCGGCATGACCCGCATGCCCAAGGTCTTCGAGGCGGTGAAGCAGTTTTTCGGCAAGGAGCCGAACCGCGGCGTCAACCCCGACGAGGTCGTCGCCATCGGCGCGGCGATACAGGCCGGCGTGCTGCAGGGCGAGGTCAAGGACGTCCTGCTGCTCGACGTGACCCCGCTGTCGCTCGGCATCGAGACGCTGGGCGGGGTTTTCACCCGGCTCATCGACCGCAACACGACGATCCCGACCAAGAAGAGCCAGACCTTCTCGACCGCCGAGGACAACCAGACCGCGGTGACGATCCGCGTCTTCCAGGGCGAGCGCGAGATGGCGGCCGACAACAAGCTGCTCGGACAGTTCGACCTGGTCGGCATCCCGTCGGCGCGGCGCGGCATGCCGCAGATCGAGGTCACCTTCGACATCGACGCCAACGGCATCGTCAACGTGTCGGCCAAGGACAAGGCGACCGGCAAGGAGCAGCAGATCCGCATCCAGGCCTCGGGCGGGCTCAACGACGCCGACATCGAGCAGATGGTCAAGGACGCCGAGGCGCATGCCGAGGAGGACAAGCAGCGGCGCGAGTTGGTCGAGGCGAAGAACCAGGCCGACGGCCTCATCCACACCACCGAGCAGACTTTGAGCGAGGCCGGCGACAAGGTGCCGGACAGCGAGAAGGCGCCGGTTCAGGCGGCGATCCAGGCGCTGAAGGACGTGGCCGGCGGCGACAATGCGGACGAGATCAAGTCCAAGACCGAAGCCCTGGCCCAGGTCGCGATGAAGCTCGGCGAATCGATGTATAAGGCGCAGCAGGAGGCCGGCGCCGGTTCGCAGGGCCCGGGCGAGGGTCCGCATGGTCCGGGCGAGGGGCCGCACGGCCCGGGGGCAGGGCATGACGACAAGGTCGTCGACGCCGACTTCGAAGAGGTCGACGAAAAGAAGCGCGGCTCGGCCTAAACCGCACTTGCCACGCCGCATGACCATGCCTCACCCCCGGGCGTCACGCTCGGGGGTGACGTTTTTCGCCCGACACGGAGACCCGGTGCGCCACAACCATGGCTAAACAGGATTTTTACGAGACCCTCGGGGTCGGCAAATCGGCGAGCGCCGACGATCTGAAAAAGGCCTATCGCCAGAAGGCGATGCAGTACCATCCCGACCGCAACGCCGGCGACAAGACCGCCGAGCAGAAATTCAAGGACATCAGCGAAGCCTACGACGTCCTCAAGGACGACCAGAAGCGCGCCGCCTATGACCGCTTCGGCCATGCCGCGTTCGAGCAGGGCGGCGCCGGCGGGGCCGGGTTCGGCGGTTTTTCCGGTGGGTTCGCCGACATTTTCGAGGAAATGTTCGGGACGATGAACGGCGGGCGCCGCGACGCCGGCGTGTCGCGCAACGGCAGCGACCTGCGCTACAACCTCGAAATTCCCCTGGAGGACGCGTTCAAGGGCAAGCAGACGACGGTTCGCGTCAACACCTTCGCGCAATGCGAGCCGTGCCGCGGCAGCGGGGCCGAGGCGGGTTCGGCGCCGGCGACCTGCCGCACCTGCCAGGGCCATGGCCGGGTCCGCGCGCAACAGGGCTTCTTCACGATCGAGCGGACCTGCCCGACCTGCCAGGGGGCCGGCAAGGTGATCGAAAAGCCGTGCCGCTCGTGCGGCGGGCAGGGGCGGGTGCGGCGCGAGAAGACGCTGTCGGTCAGCATCCCGCCCGGCGTCGAGGACGGCACCCGCATCCGCCTTGCCGGCGAGGGTGAGGTCGGCCTGCATGGCGCGCCGGCGGGCGATCTCTACATTTTCATCAGCATCGCCCAGCACGCGATCTTCCAGCGCGACGGCGCCAACATCTATTGCCGAGTGCCGATCCCGTTCACCACCGCGGCGCTGGGCGGCTCGCTCGAAGTGCCGACGGTCGAGGGCACCCGCACCCGGGTCACCGTGCCGGCCGGCACGCAATCCGGCCACCGCTTCCGCCTCAAGGGCAGGGGCATGACCGTGCTGCGCTCGCCGTTGCGGGGCGACATGTACGTCAATGCGGTGGTCGAGACGCCCGTCAACCTCACCAAGCGGCAGCAGGAATTGCTGCGCGAGTTCGAGAAGGAAGGCGAGAACCGCAAGACCAACCCGGAGAGCGAAGGGTTTTTCGCCCGGGTCAAGGAATTCTTCGAGGATTTGCGGGAGTAGGCGGCGACTATTTCCGCCTTCTGCGTGCCGCGGCCTCCATCGATGCGGCGGCGGTGGCGATGTCGCGCGGGTAGGTGCGCAGGCACGGCAGCACGACAAAGCCGGCGGCCAACATCGGCAGCAGCATCAACAGAAAGGTCCACTCCAACCCCCGGTCGCCGCCGCCGAGCCAGCCCGACATCGCCCCGAACAATAATGGCGAGCAGGCGTCCGAGGTGGTGCGCAACGCGGTGCGCGCGCCTTCGCCGCGACCCCAGAGCCGTGGGTGAACGATATCGAGCAGGGAGGCGTCGATCGGCGCGCTCGCCGCCGACATCGCGCCCATACCGGCCGCGATCATGACGATCCCAATCCAGCCATTGGTGACCGCCAGCCCGACGGCGAAAAAGGGCAACGCCAGGACCAGCGCGCCGAGCGGGACGATGATGCGCGCGTTGAGGTAGCCCCGATCGAGCAACCGCTCCGACAGGCGCCCGCCGGTAATGAGGCCGGCGATCGCCCCAATCCCGATCATAAAGACCGAAGCGCTGACCACCCCGCGCGCGACCCCGTAATGCTGGGTGAAATAGATCATCCCGAAGGCGCGCAGCCCGGCGAAAAAGAAGTACACCATCGTCATCGCCGCCAGCAGCAGCCCGTAGCTCGGAAGCTGGAAGAGGTAGGTCATGGCTCGCCACCAACTCCAGCGCGTCGGGTCTTCCTTGATGACAAGGCCCTCCCTCGGCCCGATACCGGCCTGTAGCGCCTTCTTCTGCATGGAGGAGAGGCGCGCCCCCGACCCGACGCGCTTCTTCGCTCCCCGTTTTCCGCGAGCCGGCCGCGTCGCGGCTTCGACATCGCGTTCACCCGGCTGCAGCCAGCTCTGACCGCCGCGCTGCGGCTCCGGCAGAAACCGCCAGATTACCCAAATCAGCGCGAAGCTGGGCAGCGCCATCAGGAAAAACGACCAGCGCCAACTCAACAGGCTCGACACTTCGCCCGAGATGAAAAAGCCGCCGCCGACCCCGATCATCTCGCCGGTCAAGATGAGGCCATAGACCGAGGCCCGCTCGCGCGCCGGGAAATAGTCGCCGGTCAGCGAGGCGATGCACGGCCAGCCGGCCGCCGTGACCGCCCCGAGAAACAGCCGCGTCACGATCAGAAAGGCGTACGAGGTCGCGGCGCCGCTCACCAGCATCGCCGCCGCCCACAGCGCGACGACCATCATCAGGATGACGCGACGGTTCAGCCGGTCGACCAGCACGCCCATCGGCAGCGTCGCCGCCGCCCCGGCGAACGACACCGACGAGAGCAACAGCGCGGTTTCGGTATTTCCGATCTTAAAGGCTTCTTTGAGCTGGTCGGAGACCGCCGCCGCGGTGCCCATCTCCGCCATTTCGAGGGCCAGCACACCGGCGAGCACGGCGATGATCTGCAGCCGCGCCGGCCCACCCGCCTCTTCGAGAAGGCGATCCTCCGCCGCCGCGACAATACCGGGTGCCTTGGCCATCCCACCGCTAACAGCGGCGACAACCTTACGTGCCGAACGCCGAACCCGCGGCGCGAGTCACTTCGCCGCGACGGGCTCGCGGGCGCGGCGGGAAGGAACGGCGGCGGGGGCCGGGGGGCGGTTGCCCTTGGCCAGCACAGTTTCGAGCGCGGCGCGGATCTCGGCGCGCTTGTCGGCCTGATCGATCTTATGGCCGAACAGGTTCTTCACGTAGAACACATCGACCACCTTTTCGCCGTAGGTCGAAATCTTGGCGCTCGACACCTGCAGTTTGAGGCCGGTCAATTCGCGCGTCAGCTCGTGCAGGAGGCCGGGCCGGTCGCGGCCGTTCACCTCGATGACGGTGTGCGACAGGCTCGCCTGGTTGTCGATGAGGACGCGCGGCGGCACGGTGAAGACGCTGGTGCGGCTTTGGATCGCCGGCGGCCGGGCGAATTCGCGGTGCGGCTTTAGATCGCCGGTCAGCACGTTCTCGAACGCGACCGAGATGCGCGCGAGCTTGTCGGGCCGGTCGACCGGCTCGCCGTTCCGGTCCTGGATCCAGAACGTGTCGAGCGCCATGCCGTTGGTCATCGTCATGATCTTGGCGTCGACGATGTTGGCGCCGTTGATCGCGAGCGCGCCGGCGATGCGCGAGAAGAGGCCCGGGTGGTCGGCGGTGTAGAGCGTGACCTCGGTCACCGCGCGTTGCGGCTCGATGCGGGTTTCCACCGACAGCGGCGCCCCGCTGCGGTCGGCCTTGCGCATGAGGCGCGCGTGGCGGGCGTGCGTCTCGGCATCGAGCGACAGCCAATAGAACGGATAGCCGCGGCCGACGAAGGCGGCAAATTCCTCCTCGCTGAACCCCGGCAGCAGCTCACGCACCGCCGCCTGCGCGGTGGCGATGCGCGAATCGCGCGCCTCGGCGTTGGCCCCACCGGAGATCAGGTCGAATGCGCTGTGGTAGAGCTCGCGCAGGAGCGCCGCCTTCCAGCCGTTCCACACCTTGGGCCCGACCGCGCGGATGTCGGCGACGGTCAGCACCAGCAGCAATTTGAGCCGCTCGGGGGACTGCACCCGCTCGACAAAGTTCTGGATCGTCTGCGGGTCGCCGATGTCGCGCTTGAAGGCGGTGCCGCTCATCAGGAGGTGCCAACGCACCAGCCAGGCGACGGTCTCGGTCTCCTCGTCGGTGAGGCCGAGACGCGGCCCCATCTTGAGCGCGATCTTCTCACCGATCTCGGAATGGTCGCCGCCGCGTCCCTTGGCGATGTCGTGGAGCAGGACCGCGAGGTAGAGCGCGCGGCGCGAGACGATCGTCGGCGCGATCGCGGTGGCGAGCGGCAGCTCGGATTTGAGGGCGCCGGTCTCGACCTGGTGCAGGATGCCGATCGCGAACAGCGTGTGCTCGTCGACCGTGTAGACATGGTACATGTCATACTGCATCTGCGCGACGACGCGGCCGAAATCGGGAATGAAGCGCCCGAACACCCCGGCCTCGTTCATCCGGCGCAACGCGGTCTCGGGATCCTTCTTCGAGGTCAGGATATCGAGGAAGAGGCGGTTGGCTTCCGGGTTCTCGCGCAGTTGCGCGTTGAGCAGGCGTAGTGAGCGGGTCACCGTGCGCAACGCGTGCGGATGGATGTCGAGATCGTGCTGCTGTGCGACATAAAACAGGCGCAGCAGCCCGACCGGATTTTCCTTGAAGAAATCCTTGGAGGGGATGGTCAGCCGTCCGCCGTCGAGGACGAAGCCGTCGAGGCCTTTGGTGCGGCTTCCCCAGCGCAGCCAGGACAGTCGCCGGTGTCCCTTCTGGTCGACCTCGAGGATCGCGCAGAAGATGCGGGTGAGGTCGCCAATATCCTTGGCGACCAGGAAATAGTGCTTCATGAACCGTTCGACGCCGCGGCTGCCGGCATGGTCGCGGTAGCCCATGCGCTCGCCGATGCTGGCCTGCATGTCGAAGGTCAGGTGCTCTTCGGCGCGGCCGGCGAGGTAATGGAGGTGGCAGCGCACAGTCCACAGGAACTCCTGTGCGCGCTCGAAGCGCTGCGATTCCTCGTCGGACAGCATCTTAAGCTCGACGAGCTTCGAAACGTCGTCGATGCGGTAGATGTATTTCGCCAGCCAGAACAGCGTGTGCAGGTCGCGCAAGCCGCCCTTGCCCTCCTTGATGTTGGGTTCGAGCTGGTAGCGGCTGTCGCCGACGCGCTTGTGCCGCGCGTCGCGCTCGGCGAGCTTCAGCTCGACGAACTGCCCCGCCGTGCTGCGCACGATCTCGTTGTCGAAGCGCGTCTTGAGCTCGTTGAAGAGCGCCTGCTCGCCCCAGACATAGCGGGCTTCGAGCAATGCGGTGCGGATCGTCAGGTCGGTCTTGGCGTAGCGCAGGCACTCGTCGACCGAGCGGGTCGCATGGCCGACCTTGAGCCGCAGATCCCACAGCAGATAGAGCAGGTATTCGATCACCTGCTCGGTATGCGGCGTCTGCTTGTAGGGCAGGAGGAACAACAGATCGACGTCGGAAAAGGGCGCCATCTCGCCGCGCCCGTAGCCGCCGACCGCGACCACCGCCAGCTTCTCGCCGGCGGTCGGGTTGGCGAGCGGATAGACCCGCTGGGCGACGAAATCGAACAGAGTGCGCACCAGCTGGTCGATCAGGAAACATTGCTCGGCGACGCAATCCGCGGCGCCGCCGCCGTCCTCGAAGCGGTGCTGGATCACGGCGCGGGCGCGGCTCAACGCCTCGCGCAGCAGCGCGACGATCGGCGTGCGGTCGGCGATCGCCGAATCGACGCCGAGCGCCGACAGCGCCTCCAGCAGCGCGCGCCGGTCGATGATCTCCCGCTGCCGGGTGATCGCGGGCAGGGACATGGGCGGGCTTATTTCCGCTAGAGATGGCGGCCGGCGTCGACCGAGATGATCGATCCGGTGGTATGCGTCAAATGGGTAACGCAGCCGAGCACCGCCAGGGCCACGTCCTCGGCCTCGATCGCGCGCTGCAAATGGCGTCGCCATTGCCGCCTTCGCCATCATCTCCTCGGTGCGGCCGGGGACGAAGCCGGTATGGACCATGCCGGGCGCGACGACGACGACGCGGATCTCGGGGCCGAGCACCCGGGCCAACGCCATGCTCATCGTGTTGAGCGCGGCTTTCGAGGCGCCGTAGATGATCGAGCTGCCGGTGCCGGCGGTCGCCGCGCCCGACGAGATGTTGACGATGACGCCGTCGCCCGAGGCCTTGAGCAGCGGGGCGAAGGCGCGGATCGTCGCGAAGGGTCCGCGCACATTGGCGGTCAGCACCTGGTCGATCAGATCGTCGTCGAGCGCTTCCAGATCGTGGTGCGCCACCATGCGGGTGAAACCGGCGGAGTTGACGAGGATGTCGCAGCGGCCGAACTCCGCCTTCACCGCCGCGGCCGCCTTGTTGATCTCGGCGGTGTTCTCGAGCGGCAGGCGCATCGCCTTGTGGCCACTGCCCTGCAAAGCGGCGGCGACCGCCTTGGCGCGGTCGAGGCCCCGGTTGTAGCCGATGACGACCCTGGCTCCCGCCTCGGCGAAGAGCCGCGCGCTGGCCGCGCCGATGCCGCTCGACGCGCCAGTCACCACCGCGACCTTGCCGTGAAGCCTGCCGTCAGCCGCCATGGATGTCCTCCTTAAGCACGCCGCATGCGCCCGGATATGCTACGCGGGCAATCCGGCCATTGCCATTGTGATCGCTACTAAAGTGGGTTCAGCGTATCGATCCCGAGAGGATCGAAATGGCGCCGGTTGGCGGTCAGGACGACAAGCCCGCGCGACTTGGCGATCGAAGCGGTAGCGATGTCGGCGAACCCCGGATGGCGGCCGATAGCCTCGGCGGCATCGCTCATCTCACCCGCGATGTGGGTGAGATCGAAAGCCAGCACCCGGTCTCCATAATGATTGAGAATGCTTTCGAACCAAGCCCGCAATTGTTCCGCTTCAAAGAGCCGGCACGCCTGACCTTGGCGATCCCCGCGTCTATCTCGGTGACGGCTATGGCGGAAAGGAACAATTCGTCATTTCTATCCTCGAACCATTTGACCGCTTCCGCCGCGAGAGACGGTCGCCCCGGCGCGAAGGCGCTGAGAATGTTGGTGTCAGCCAGCCGCTCAGATCGGCTCCGCGCACGGGAGAGGATCGCGCGACGTCTCAAGCGGGTGAGGCAGCGCCATCAACAGGGAGATGAGGCTTGGCCGTTTCGATGAATAAAGCCGGCGCGCGTCGCTGACTGGGACCACGACTGCTGCCGGCCTGCCGTGCTTGGTAATCGTCGTCGCTTCACCGCGCTCCGCCGCGTCGACGACGGCAGATAGCGACGCCTTGGCATCCCTTAATTGCAAACTCCGCACGTCTCGGCCGCGAGGCCGCAAGCAAGCATTAGCGCCGCGCCACCATCATCTTCTTGATCTCGGCGATCGCCTTTCCCGGGTTGAGGTTTTTCGGGCAGGTGCGGGTGCAGTTCATGATCGTGTGGCAGCGGTAGAGCTTGAAGGGGTCTTCGAGCATATCGAGGCGCTCGCCGGTTTTTTCGTCGCGGCTATCGGCGAGCCAACGATAGGCCTGCAGCAAAATCGCCGGGCCGAGATAGCGCTCGCCGTTCCACCAGTAGCTCGGGCACGCGGTGGTGCAGCAGAAGCACAGGATGCATTCCCACAACCCGTCCAGCTTGGCGCGCTCCTCTTCGGATTGCGGACGCTCCTTGTCGGGCGGCGGCGGGCTGTCGGCCTGCAGCCAGGGCTGGATCGAGTGCAGTTGGGCGTAGGCATGGTCGAGGTCGGGAACGAGGTCCTTGACCACCGGCATATGCGGCAGCGGGTAGATCTTGACGTCGCCCTTGATGTCGTCGATCGCCTTCAGGCAGGCGAGCGTGTTGGTGCCGTCGATGTTCATCGCGCACGAGCCGCAAATCCCCTCGCGGCACGAGCGGCGGAAGGTCAGCGTGGTGTCGACCTCGTTCTTGATCTTGATCAGCGCGTCGAGAACCATCGGGGCGCAATCGGCGAGATCGACCGTGTAGGTGTCGATCGCCGGGTTCGCGCCGCTGTCCGGGCTCCAGCGGTAAATGCGGAAACGCCGCGGCTGTTGCGCGTTCGGCGGGGCAGGATGGGTCTTGCCGGCGCCGATCTTGGAATTGGCGGGAAGCGTGAATTCGGCCATCTAATACACCCGGGCCTTGGGCGGGATGGACTTCACCTCGTTCGACAGCGGGTTCATGTGCACCGGGCGATAGCCGAGCTTGACGTCGGCGCCCCCATCGAGCCAGGCGAGGGTGTGTTTTAGCCAATTCACGTCGTCGCGGTCGGGAAAGTCCTCGCGCGCGTGAGCGCCGCGGCTTTCCCGGCGTGCATTGGCCGAGTGCAGCGTCACCACCGCCTGCTCCAGCAGGTTCTGCAGTTCGAGCGCCTCGACGAGGTCGCTGTTCCAGATCAGCGAGCGGTCGGCGATGCCGAGATCGGCGTAGGCGCGCGCCGCGGTGTCGATCTTGTCGACGCCTTCGCGCAGTACGTCGGCGGTGCGGAACACCGCGCAATTGTCTTGCATGATGCGCTGCATCTCGGTGCGGATCGAGCCGGTCTTGCGCGGGCCGGTCGAATGGCGCACCGCATCGAACCGGTCGAGCGAGGCCTCGATGCCGTTGGCGAGCGGCGGGTGCGAGGCCCCCGGCCGCACCAGCTCGGCCGCGCGCTGCGCCGCGGCGCGGCCGAAGACGACGATGTCGAGCAGCGAGTTGCAGCCGAGCCGGTTGGCGCCGTGCACCGACACGCAAGCGCCTTCGCCGATCGCCATCAGCCCGGGGCAGACCGCGTCCGGCTCGCTCGCCGTCGGGCGCAGCACCTCGCCGCGGTAGTTGGTCGGCACCCCGCCCATGTCGTAATGCACGGTCGGCAGGATCGGGATCGGCTCGCGCGTCACGTCGACATTGGCGAAGATTTTGGCGGTTTCCGAGATGCCCGGCAGGCGCTGGTGAAGCACCTTGGGGTCGAGGTGCTCGAGATGCAGCAGGATGTGGTCCTTTTCCGGGCCGCAGCCGCGCCCCTCCCGAATCTCGATCGTCATCGCCCGGCTGACGACGTCGCGCGAGGCCAAATCCTTGGCGTGCGGCGCATAGCGCTCCATGAAGCGCTCGCCCTCGCTGTTGGTGACGTAGCCGCCTTCGCCGCGCGCACCTTCGGTGATGAGGCAGCCGGCGCCGTAGATGCCGGTCGGGTGGAACTGGATAAATTCCATGTCCTGCAGCGGCAGCCCGGCGCGCAGCACCATCGCGTTGCCGTCGCCGGTGCAGGTATGCGCCGAGGTGCAGGTGAGATAGGTGCGGCCGTACCCGCCGGTGGCGAGGATCACCATATGCGCGCGGAAGCGGTGCAGCGTGCCGTCCATCAGATTCCACGCCAGCACGCCGCGGCAGACGCCGTCGCTGTCCATGATCAGGTCGAGCGCGAAATACTCGATGAAGAACTCGGCGTTGTTCTTGAGCGACTGCTGGTAGAGCGTATGGAGGATCGCGTGGCCGGTGCGGTCGGCGGCGGCGCAGGCGCGGTTGGCCGGTGCGCCGTCGCCATAGTCCATCATGTGGCCGCCGAACGGACGCTGATAGATCGAGCCCGACTCGGTGCGCGAGAACGGCACGCCGAAATGCTCGAGCTCGATCACCGCCGGCACGGCGTTGCGGCACATGTATTCGATCGCGTCCTGGTCGCCGAGCCAGTCCGACCCCTTGACGGTGTCGTACATATGCCAGCGCCAGTTGTCCTCGCCCATATTGCCGAGCGCGGCGGCGACGCCGCCCTGCGCCGCGACCGTATGGCTGCGCGTCGGGAACACCTTCGAGATGCAGGCGGTCTTGAGGCCCTCGGCGGTGGTGCCGAGGGTGGCGCGCAAACCGGCGCCGCCGGCGCCGACGACGACGACGTCGTAGGTGTGATCGGTGATCGGATAGGCGGCAGGCATGGCGGCTCCGCTTAAACTAGGCGCCGAGCGCGAGTTTGAGCACGGCGAGGATGCCGCGCACCACGAAGACGATGCACAACAGGCGCATCGCGACGAGCGCCGCGATCTTCAAGCCTTCGCTATGGACATAATCCTCGATCACCACCTGAAGCCCGAGCGCCGCATGGTAAAAGCCGGCGGCCAGCAACAGGATCATCAGCACCGCCGCCATCGGGTTGTGCATCCAGGCGACGAGCGTCTGGCGATCGGCGCCGGCAAGCTCGATCACCATCACGACGAACCACAGGACGAGCGGCACCAGCGCCAGCGCCGTCATGCGCTGCCGCCACCAATGCTCGACCCCTTCTTTGGCCGAGCCGAGCCCGACCGCGCGGCCCAAAGGCGAACGCATAGGGGAGCGCAGGCGGGTCATCGCCATGTCAATGGCCCCAACCCGCAACTCCGGCGATCCAGGCGACGATTGTCAGCGCCGCGGTCGCGACGAGGACGGTCCAGCCGCCGGCGTAGACGCTCGTCAGATCGAGGCCGCGCCCGGTGTCCCACACAAGATGCCGGATGCCGTTGCACAAATGATAGAAGAGCGCGACGCTCCAGCCGAACAGCAGCAGCAAGCCAAACCACGAGCCGATGAAGCTCTGAAATGTGGCGTAGGGTTGCGGCCCGTCGGCGGCGGCCCCCAGCCACCACACCAGCAGGATCGCACCGACCGACAGCGCGATGCCGCTCGCCCGGTGCAGGATCGACAGCACCGAGGTGAGTTGCCAGCGATAGATTTGCAGATGGGGCGATAGTGGCCGCGGGTCGGAAATCATCGTCTTCTTGTCCGGCGGAAAGGTACGCCTGTCGTTGGGCTTTGACTTAGCCCCCGAGTCCCAGGGTGTCAACCGACGCCGCCCGGCGCGAAACCATTGGCTGATATGAGGAATATTATCGCGTCGTTGCGAGGAGCGCGACGTGCGACGCGGCAATCTACCGCCACGGAGGTCAAGGCTGAGAGATTGCTTCCCCGCGCGGGTCGTAATGGCGACTTTCATTCCGCCGCTTGCCGCAGCGGGCGTGGATAGAAGCTGTCGTAGAGTTCGGGGCGCTGCCACTGCTCGGAGAGGACGCCTTGCTTGGCGCCGCTGCCCTCCGACGAACTGACCGTGTCGCGGCCGTTGCGCAATTCGCGCACCCGGTCGAGGCTGATTTCGACCACGCCCATCCCGGCGACGGTGCTTTCATAGAGCACCGCCTCGGGCGACGCGACGATCGCCAAGCCGCGGTTCTGATGGGTTACGAGGTTCTGGGTCGACACGACGAGCGCCAGGTTCTCGATCGCCCGCGCCCATAAGAGGGTGCGCCAAGTGTCCCATAGCCGCCGCTTGTCCATGCCCGCCGGCATGAAGATCAGCTCGGCGCCGCGCAGCGCGAGGGCGCGCGTCACCTCGGGCATATAGACCTCGCTGCACATCGCGAGGCCGATCTTGCCGTGCCTGGTGTCGAAGACCGGGTAGTCGTTGCCGGCGACGTACTGGAATTCCCAATACTTGCCGCCGGTGTAGATCCACGGGCCGTTGGGGTGAGAGCGGCGATAGCGCGCCACCGGCCGGCCATCGGGGAAGGCCATGCAGGTGAGGTTGTAGGCGGTCCCCTTGGCGGTATCGATCGGCTCGACTGTGCCGAACACGGCGTGAACGCCGTGCTTGACAGCGGCTTCGGCGATCGCCGGCGCGGGGTCGAACGTGGCCGGCATGCGCCACGGGCCCGGATAGCTCTCCGGGAAACAGACAAAATCGGCGCCCTGGCTTGCGGCGCGCGCGATCCATTCGACCGCGGCGGCGACGTTCCGCTCATCGTCCGGCGGCGGCGCGGTGATCGGCTGCACGAGGGCGATGCGGAAGCTGGTCATGCCGCGTTCTCCGATGTCTCAAGACACCGGCATTGTGAGAGGAGCGGCTTGCACCGTCAAACCGGCGTTCACTCGTACCGGACGTTCTCCATCACCCCGCTGGCAATTGCCGCCCGATAGATCGCCGCGGCGAAACGCGGGGTGGCGGCAACCTCGTTCGGATCGTTGGATCGCCATGCCAGATCGTCAAGCGCGACCTCCTCGATTAATGCCCGATTGACCGGCACAACAACGCCGCTCGTCATGCAAAAATCATCCAGCCTGCCTAATCGGGCGGCGAAGCTCATGCCTTTTGACCCGCTCGTCTCAAGCCCTTCATCAATCAGCCACGCCTCGCATTCCCGCAACACGTCTAGAACGATCACGCCTGCCACCTCATGTGGCTTCTCGATGCGCCAGATCGAAAATCGCGCGCGGCGCATGGCATCGAGCACGCGTGCTTCGTCCGATCCCGGCGAAAGCCGCTCCATTCGCCAGTATCGGTCCAACGCGCGGGAGCGTCCGCGCTCAGCGGCGTAAAAGAGCGAGATCGAAGACAAGCGTCAGCTCCTCGTCGCTTTCGGCCATCAATGCACTCTGCACCAGCATTCCAAGGTTGCGAGCGCTGCGGGTGATACTTTGGCGCGATAAGAACTTCAGCGCCGCATGTGGTGCTCCACGCTGATAGCGCGCAGCCGTCGATACCGGGTTAAAATCTCGTCGCGAGTTGACATTGCACCGAACCCATCGCTGCGTTTCGCCAATACCGAAGATAGACGGCGGGGCAGCTCCACGAGCGGCTCACCATAACTCGGCGCAAAGCAAGACATTTTGACTGCGACACACCGAGCGCCGCTGTCCGATCGGGCGAATCGCGGCGCTGTCACCGAGGCTTACGCGCCGCGGGTGCCGAAATCGATACGCGGGTCGATCAGCATGTAGGTCAGGTCGCTGATCAGTTTCAGCACCAGGCCGATCAGGGTGAAGACATAGAGCGTGCCGAACATGATCGGGTAGTCACGGTTGATCGCCGCCTCGAAGCCGAGGAGCCCGAGCCCGTCGAGCGAGAAGATCACCTCGATCAACAGCGAGCCGGTGAAGAGGATCGAGACCAAGGTCGCCGGGAAGCTCGCCACCACCAGCAGCATCGCGTTGCGGAACACATGGCCGTAGAGCACGCGCCGTTCGGTCAGCCCCTTGGCGCGCGCGGTCAGCACGTACTGTTTGTTGATCTCGTCGAGAAAGCAGTTCTTGGTCAGCATGGTCAAGGTCGCGAAGCTGCCGATGACGAGCGACAGGATCGGCAGCGCGATGTGCCAGAAATAATCGACGATCTTCAGCGGCCACGGGAAGCTCGCCCAATTGTCGCTGACCAAGCCGCGCAGCGGGAACAACGAAAAATAACTGCCGCCGGCGAACAGCACGATCAACAGCACCGCGAAGAGGAAGCTCGGCACCGCATAGCCGATGATGATGACCGTGCTGGTCCACACGTCGAAGCCGCTGCCGTCCTTGACCGCTTTGCGGATGCCGAGCGGGATCGACACGAGATAGGTGAACAGCGTCGTCCACAGCCCGATCGAGATCGACACCGGCAATTTATCCCGGATCAGGCTGACGACGCTGCGGTCCTGGAAGAAGCTGCTGCCGAAATCGAATGTCACGTAGTTCTTGATCATCAGCTCGAAGCGCTCGAGCGGCGGCTTGTCGAAGCCGTATTGGTGGACGAGCTGGCGAATGAGCGCCGGGTCGATGCCGCGGGCGCCGCGGTATTCGCTGCTGCTGTTGGATTGGACCGGCGCGGTCTCGCTTTGGCCGCCGCTGACCCGCGCGGTGGCGCTGACCGTGTTGCCCTTCAATTTGGCGATCATCTGCTGCACCGGCCCGCCCGGCGCCGCCTGGATGATGAAGAAATTGACGACCATGATCGCGAAGAGGGTCGGGATCATCAAGAGGATGCGGCGGATCGCGTAGGCGATCATCGCTCACCGCCGTCATTGCGAGCCGCCGGCAGGGGGCGTGGCAATCTCCTGCCGTCTTTGCCCTCTACGGCGCGAGATTGCCGCGTCGCGCTGCGCGCTCCTCGCAATGACGAGCTTTGCCAAATCACTTCGGGGGTTCGCTCTTCTTGGTCTCGATCGTCTGCTCCGCCGTGGGATCGACCCACCAGGTTTCGAGGCCGGGCGCGTATTGGGGCGCGGTCGGCGGGCGGCGGTATTTGTCCCAATAGGCGATCCAGTAAGCCGGCAGATGGTATTGCGGGATCACGTAGTAGCCGTATTGCAGCACCCGGTCGAGCGCCCGGGTCTGGGTGACCAGCTGCTGCCGGGTCGGCGCCGCGATCAGCTGCTCGATGAGCTGGTCGATCACCTTGCTCTTGATGCCGAGCTGGTTCTGGCTGCCCGGCTGATCCGCCGCCGCCGAGCCGAAGAACTCGCGCTGCTCGTTGCCGGGCGACAGCGATTGCGGGATGACGACGACCGTCATGTCGTAATCGAAATTGTCCATCCGCTGCTGGTATTGCGACACGTCGGCCGTGCGCAGCGTCGCGGCGATGCCGAGCCGCTTCAAATTCTGGATGAAGGGCAGCGCGACCCGCTCCATCTGCGGGTCGTCGTCGAGCAGCTCGAACTGAAAGGGCTGGCCGGTCTTGTCGTTGACGAGCCGCTCGCCCTTGAAGCTCCAGCCAGCCTGTTTCAGCAAGCCCAGCGCGGTGCGCAGCCCGTCGCGGATCTCGCCCGAGCCGTCGTATTTGGGCGGGTCGTATGCCTTGGTGAAGACTTCGTCGGGGATCTGGCCGCGAAACGGCTCGAGGATCTTGAGTTCGTCGCCTTGCGGCACGCCGGTCGCCGCCAGCTCGGAATTGTCGTAATAGCTGCGCGTACGGGTATAGGCGCCGTAGAACAGGTTCTTGTTCGACCATTCGAAGTCGAAGGCATAAGCCAGCGCCTGACGCACCAGCGGGTCCTGGAACAAGGGCTTGCGCAAATTGTAGGCGAAGCCCTGCATCCCGCTCGGCAGCTGGTTGGGGATGACCTCCTTCTTGATGAGGCCGTTGCGCAATGCCGGCCCGTCATAGCCGGTGTTCCAGTTTTTCGCGGAATTCTCGCGGCGCAGATCGTATTGCCCGGCCTTGAAGGCTTCGAGCGCGACCGTGGCGTCGCGGTAATAGTCGTAGCGGATCACGTCGACATTGAAGCGGCCCTTGTTGACCGGCAGGTCCTTGGCCCAATAGTCGGGCACGCGGCGATAGGTGATCGAGCGGCCGGGATCGACCGCGTCGATCTTGTAGGGGCCGCTGCCGAGCGGCGGGTCGAGCGTCGTCTTCTCGAAATCGCGGCTCGACCAATAGGCTTTCGACAGCACCGGCAGCTCGCTGAGGATCGCCGGCAGCTCGCGGTTGTCGGCCGATTTGAAATGGAAGCGCACCCCGCGCCCGCCTTCCTTGTCCACCTTGGTCACGTCGCCGTAATAAAAGCGGTAGAGCGGCGCGCCCTTGTCGCGCAGCGTCGCGAAGCTCCAGATCACGTCGTCCGGCGTCATCGGCGAGCCGTCATGGAAGCGCGCCGCCTGGTTCAGCGTGTAGAGGATCGACAGCCGGTCGGCGGCGAGATCGGCGCTTTCGGCGACGAGCGGATAGTTGGTCGCCGGCTCGTCCTCGCTGCGGGTCATCAGCGTGTCGAAAATCTGGCCGACCCCGGCCGCCGGCACGCCCTTGATGACAAACGGGTTCAGCGTGTCGAAGGTGCCGATCGACGACAGCCGCATCGTGCCGCCTTTGGGCGCGTCGGGATTGGCGTAGTCGAAATGGGTAAAGCCGGGCTGATACTTGAAATCGCCGTAGAGCGATATGCCGTAGGTGACAACCGCCTGCGCCACGCCGAACCCGGCGACGAGCAGCGCCAAACCCAGAATCGCGGCATTCAATTTGCGCATGACCGGCGTCCGTCAGCTAGCGGTGGGCAGTTTCGCTCATCCTTGCAGCAAGGCGAGCGCGTCGCCATGCGTACGCTTGTCGCCGGCGATCAGCACCCGGCCGTCCGACGACAGCCCGAGCGGCGCGCCCCGCCAATCGGTGGCGATCCCGCCGGCGCCTTCGATAATCGGCAGCATCGCGCCGAAATCGTAAGGCTTGAGGCTGGCCTCGATGACGACGTCGACAAAGCCCGAGGCGACAAGGCCGTAGGCGTAGCAATCGGCGCCGTAGCGCACGAGCTTGGCGGCGGCGGCGGCGCGGGCGAAGGCGGCGGCGTCCGCTCCCTTGAACATGTCGGGGGTGGTAGCGAACACGGTCGCTGCGGCGATCCCGGCGCAGGGGCGGCAGCAGATCGGGCTGCCGTTATGCGTCGTCGCGCGTCCCTCGGCGCCGACCCAGCGTTCACGCGAGATCGGCTGATCGATGACGCCGAGGATCGGCCGGCCGTGCCGCGCCAGCGCGATCAGGGTGCCGAACAGCGGCACTCCGCTGATAAAGGATTTGGTGCCGTCGATCGGGTCGAGCACCCAGACGAACTCGGCGTCTTCGCGTTCGCGGCCGTATTCCTCGCCGATGATGCCGTGCTCGGGAAAGCGCGCGGCGATAAGCTGGCGCATCGCCATCTCGGCGGCGCGGTCGGCGGCGGTGACCGGGCTCCGATCGGCCTTGTCGTCGACCGTGAGTTTGGTGCGGAAATACGGCCGGATCGCCGCGCCGGCGATGTCGGCCAGCTCGGCCGCGAGCGACAGATACGCGTCGAGCGCGGCCACGATCCCGCTATTTTAGGCTTTGCAGATAGGCGACGACATCGGCGCGGTCCTGCACCTTGGGCAGCCCGGCGAAGGTCATCTTGGTGCCCTTGGCGAATTCCTGCGGCTTATAGAGCCAGACATTGAGCTCGTCGGGAGCCCACTTCTTGTCTTTGTCGGCAGAGAGCGCGCTGGAGAATGTATAGCCGGGGACGCTGGCGATGTTCTCTTGCAGCACGCCGAACAAATTCGGACCGATCTTGTTCGGCTCGCCCTTGCCGAAGGTGTGGCATTGCAGGCAGACCTTGGCGACCTGCTCGCCGTGCTTGGCGTCGGCCTTTTGCATGGCGGGGCCGATCGGCTCGGGGCCGGCCGGCGCTTGCGCGCCGGCTGCGGCCTTGGCGGCGCCGCTTTCGCCCTCGGCGGCGCCCGGCGGCATGTAGGCCGCCTTTTCCAGACGCACCGGATGGACGATCCCGCTCGCGATGATGCCGGTCGCCATCGCGACGATCATCGCGGTCAGCACCGAGCCAATGATCTTGTTCCACTCGAAAGACGACATCGGCCTTCCCGCTCCCCTGCCCCGCTCCCCCGCGGCGCGCTTGATCCGACCGTCTCGCCCAAGCGGGCAGCAAATCGGATTCCGCCCGGCGCCTCAACTCAATTATCACGCTTCCGACAATCGCACGAACCGGGCATGTTGTCGCTCCCCGCCCGACCGGCATGAAACCGTGACGCGAACCGCGCCGCACAACCCGATCGTCCTGATCCCATCGCGGCTGGCCTCGACCCGGCTGCCGGGGAAGCCGCTGGCGCCGATCGCCGGCGAGCCGATGATCGTCCATGTCTGGCGCCGCGCGGTGGCCGCCGCGCTGGGGCCGGTCGTCGTCGCCTGCGGCGACCGCGAGATCGCCGACGCGGTCGAGGCGGCGGGTGGGCGCGCGGTGCTGACCGCCCCCGGCCTGCCGACCGGCTCGGACCGGATCGCCGCGGCGCTCGCCGCGCTCGATCCGGGACGCGCGCATGACGCGGTCATCAATGTGCAGGGCGATTTGCCGACGCTCGACCCCGCGGCGGTCAGGCTGGCCGCCGCGGGCCTCGCCGACCCCGATATCGACATCGCGACCCTGGGCGCGGTCATCGCCGACCCGGCGGCGCTCGCCGACACCAGCGTCAACAAGGTCGTCGCCGGCTTCGCCGACCCGGCGGGCTGGGCGCGGGCGCTGTATTTCTCGAAGGCCGTCGTGCCGTGGGGCGACGGCCCGCATTACGAGCATATCGGGCTTTACGCCTATCGCCGCGCCGCGCTCGAACGCTTCGTCGCCCTGCCGCGCGGCGTGCTCGAGGAGCGCGAGCGGTTGGAGCAATTGCGCGCGCTGGAAAACGGCATGACGATGGCCGTGGCGCTGATCGAGCCCGAGCGGCTCGGCGTGCAGGTCGATACCCCAGCCGACCTCGAACGCGCCCGCGCGCTGGTCGAGGCCAGGCGCTAGTATGCGCCATAATTACTCGTCTTCCCCGCGAAAGCGGGGACCCAGGGGCAAGTGCCTCGTCGCTCGCCCTGGGTCCCCGCTTTCGCGGGGAAGACGGTTCTGAGATGGTTAGTCAGGAATATATATGACTACCGATCCCACCCGCCTGATCGCCTTCCAGGGCGCGCCCGGCGCCTATTCCGACCTCGCTTGCCGGCACGCGTTTCCAGAAATGGAGACGCTGCCCTGCACCCAGTTCGACGACGCGTTCGCGGCGGTGCGCGACGGCAAGGCGGCGCTCGGCATGATCCCGATCGAGAACTCGGTCGCCGGCCGCGTCGCCGACATCCACCATCTGATGCCCGATTCGGGCCTCTTCATCATCGGCGAGCATTTTGAGCCGGTGCATCATCATTTGCTGGCGCCGCCGGGCGCGACGCTCGACGGCATCAAGACCGTGCGCAGCCATGTCCACGCGCTCGGCCAATGCCGCAATTTCATGCGCCAGCACGGGCTGACGCCGGTGGTCGCGGTCGATACCGCCGGCGCCGCCGCCGAACTGGCGGAGCGGCGCGATGCCGGGGTCGCGGCGATCGCCTCGGAACTCGCCGGCAAGATCTACGGGCTCGTATCGCTGGCCGCCAATATCGAGGACGCGGCGCACAACACGACGCGGTTTCTCGTCATGTCGCGCGAGGAAAAGCGCGCGCCGCGCGGCGCGCCGACCGTCACCACCTTCGTCTTCAACGTGCGCAACGTGCCGGCCGCGCTCTACAAGGCGCTCGGCGGGTTCGCCACCAACACGGTCAACATGACCAAGCTCGAAAGCTACATGGTCGAGGGCAATTTCACCGCGACCCAGTTCTACGCCGATGTCGAGGCGCACCCCGACGACCGGCCGCTGCAGCTCGCGTTGGAGGAGCTCGAATTCTTCTCGACCGAGGTCAGGATTCTGGGCGTCTACCCCGCCGCACCCGAGCGCGCTAAAGCCTGAGGAACCCGACATGCCCTTGATCCACCATACCGAACTGCGCCGCATCGGGCGGCGGGTGTTTGTCGCCGCCGGGAGCAGCGAGGACGAGGCCGGGACCATCGCCGACCACCTCGTCGAGGCCAATCTCAAGGGCCATGACAGCCACGGCGTCGGGATGATCCCCTCCTATTTGCGCAACCTCGGCAACGGTAAGGCGGCGGCCAACGAGAAGGGGCATGTCGTCAGCGACAGCGGCGCCTTCATCGTCTATGACGGCGCGCGCGGCTACGGCCAGATCGTCGCCCGCGAGGCGACCCTCCTCGGCATCGCCCGGGCGCAGGAAACCGGCGTCGCGGTCGTCGCGCTGCGCAATGCGCACCATATCGGCCGGGTCGGCACCTATGGCGAGATGTGCGCCGCCGAGGGCCTCGTTTCGATCTCGTTTGTCAACATCACCGACCAGCGTCCGGCGGTGGCGCCGTGGCGCGGCGGCGACGCGCGCTTCGGCACCAACCCGGTGACGATCGCGATCCCCGGCCCGTCACCCGACCGGCCGATCGTCGCCGACATGGCGACGAGCCGGATCGCGATGGGCAAGGTTCGCGTCGCGCGCAACAAGGGCGAGGAGATCGCCGCCGACACCCTGCTCGGCCCCGACGGGCAGCCGACCGGCGACCCCAATGTCATGTACCGGCGGCCGCGCGGCGCGCTCCTCACTTTCGCCGAGCACAAGGGCTACGCGCTCGCCTTTATCTGCGAGATGCTGGCGGGCGCGGTCACCGGCAGCGGCACGATGCGGCCGGAGCGGATCGACAACGAATCCGTCACCAACGGCATGCTGCTGATCGTCATCGATCCGGGGCGGATCACCGACCGCGCCTGGCTCGTCGACGAGATCACGGCGATGACCGAATACGTGACCGCCTCGCCACCGCGCAAATCGGGCGAGCCGGTATTGATCCCCGGCGATCCCGAGCGCCTGATGCGCGCCCAGCGCATCGCCGAAGGCGTCCCGGTCGACGACGAGACCTGGCGCGAGATCGCCGAGGCGGCGCGTGGCTATAATGTCCTGGTCGAAGCGCCGGCGCGCCAGGTTTGAGCGGAATGGGGTATCGCCGCATTGGTACTTTGTGCTTCCTGAGATCGCTCCCCGGCGAAAGCCGGGGCCTACTCATTGGCTTCTCGGGCGCCGAAAGGGTGGGTCCCGGCGTGCGCCGGGAAGCGAACTAATTTCACGCCGCCCTAGGAGGGAGCGATGAAGATCAAGCGCATCGAGCACATCGCGGTCGCGGTCGAGAACCTCGACCAGATGGCGAAGCTGCTCGGCGACAAGTTCGGGCTCGACCTCGAATACACCGAGGAGCGCGTACAGACGCGGATCGGCATGCTGCCGGTCGGCGAGACCTATATAGAGCTGCTGCAGGGCGTGACGCCTGAATCGGGCGCAAGCAGGTGGCTCAAGGACAACGGCCAGAGCCTTTTCCACATCTGCTTCGAGGTCGAGGACATCGACGAGGCGCTGAAGGAGCTGAAGGCCAAGGGCACACCGCTGTTGAACGACGAGCCGGTCATCGGCCACGGCAATTGCCGCATCGCCTTTATCGACCCGAAGGCGACCGGCAACCTCTTGTTCGAACTTGCCGAAATGCCGAAGGACGGCCACGCCGGGCACTGACAAACCGTCCTGACAGGTTTTTTTGGAGTGAGATGTCGAACAAGCTAGGCGCGGCATTGATCGCCCTCGCGGCGACGCTGCTCGTATCGTCCTGTTCGCCGGAGCCGGCGCGCTATCCCGCCGCGCGCCGGCCGCTCGGGGTTCGCGAAGCGCTGCATCCGGGACATTGGCGCGGCCCGGTCAATATGACCGAAGTCGATTTCTTCATCGACCGGGTTCTGCCGGCGGCGGTCGCCGTCCACGTCTCCGGCACCGTGCAGCGCCAGGGCAACCGGAGCCTCGAAACCTCGAGCCTGCAGAACTATTTCTACGACCGGCCGCGGACCTGCAAGCGTATCGCCGGCGGCACATCCTTCGACTGCACCCGGTACACCGACATGCATATCGACAACGGGCTGCTGTGCGGGGTGTACCAGGCCCCCGACCAGGTCGTCCGCCCCTGCTTCGAGCCGGTGCCGTAAAGCGGTCGCGTCAGTCGAGCGGCTTGCTGAGGAAAATTCGGGTTGCCCCGTCGGGCGGGCAGGCGATTTCGCCAAGCCGACGGTAGCCGTGGCGCTCGTAGAATCCGGGAGCCTGAAAAGTGACGGTATAGACAAAAGCGGCGGTGCAGCCGCGCCGCCGCGCTTCGGTCTCGGCGAGCTTGATCAGCCGGCCGCCCATTCCGCCGCCGCGCAGCTCCGCCGGCAGGTAGAAGAGGTCGAGAAAGAACAACCCGAGCGAGGTGTGCCCGAGAATCCCGCCGACGGGTTCGCCGCTGTTGTCGTCGCGCACGAGAATATCGAGCGTTTGCGAGTCGACGCGGCCGAACTTATCGAGGTTATAGGCAGCGAGTCCGGCGTTGACAGCCGCCTCCGCTTGCGGGTCGCGGGTCGCGGCGAGCGTCACCATCGGGTCGCCGGTCATGCCGCGTCCCCCGGTGCCGGCTCCAGATCGACGATCTCGACCGAGGTGACTTCGTCCGGCTCGCCGGCGTAGATGACAAGCGCCGTCGTCTCGCTGGCGATCATCGCGCTGTGCGGCTGTCCTCTGGGGTTGAGCGCATAACCGCCGGGCGCGCCGACCGGTCTTCCCGACTTGTTCGCCCGCCCGCCGCTCAGATTGAAGACGTGCTCGTCGGAGCGCGCCACGGCGATGATCTTGATCAGCTTCCCGGCCGGCGGGCTCGCCCGCAGCAGATAGGCGACGCCGCCGCCCTCGGCGCGCCGGTCGCTCAGCGTCTTCAGTTCGAGGATCGGCTTGCCCTGGTAGAGCGCGGCCGGGCCGTACATCTCGACGCCGGGAGACCACGGCATCGCGTCGGGATCGGTTCGTGTCGTCGTCATGGCAACCTCCCTTCGCCTAGAAGCAGGGGAACTGGTAAAACGTCTCGGGCAACTCTTCCGCCGCATCGCCGCGATCGGGCAGCGTTACGAGCCTTGCCCACACCGCGGAGAGACCGGCCCGCGCTATCCCAATTCCGCGCCCGTTCGGCGCCGGATCTAGGGTCCCGACGTCGCCCGGCCACGGCATCGACGCGGTTCGCGTCATCCTCATCGCATCTCCTTGTCAGAGGTCGCAAGGAGTGTACGCTTGCCCTGCTGACAGCGTTTTGTCAGGAGTGAATCCGATGCCGATCCGCCGCGCCGATCGCCTGTTCGATATCCTGCGCATCCTGCGCGCGGCGGCCCGGCCGGTGACCGCGGCCGCCATCGCCGACGAACTCGAAGTGACCGCGCGCACTGTCTATCGCGACATCGCGACCCTGCAGTCGCGGCGCATCCCGATCGCGGGCGCGGCCGGCATCGGCTATGTGCTGCGGCGCGGGTTCGACCTGCCGCCGCTGATGTTCACCGAAGACGAGGCCGAGGCCATCGCGGTGGCCGTGCGGCTGCTCGCGCGCACTGGCGATCCGGGGCTGCAAAAGGCGGCCGAGAGTGTTCTCTCAAAGGTGACGCTGGTCGTTCCCGATCCGCTGCGCGATTACCTGAACGCGACCCCCATCTATGTCTCGAAGAACGGCGCGCCGGTACCCGCGCAGCGCCGCCTGCCGACAACGATCCGCCACGCGATCCGCGATGGCCGCAAGATGCGGATCGCTTATCAAGACGGCGACGGGCGCAGCACGGCACGGGTGATCCAGCCCTTCGCGGTCGCCTATTACAGCGAGGCGACCTTGGTCTGCGCCTGGTGCGAGCTGCGCAACGACATCCGGCATTTCCGCACCGACCGGATCGTCGCCGCGGATGTGCTCAACGAGTCGTTCACGATTCCCGAGCCGGTGATCGCCGGGTGGCTCGCCGAGCGCCAGGATCAGTAGCGCCTTGAAGACATTCCCTCTTGGGGCGGAGAAGGCGATAACAGCATCAATACCCCAGCGCCGCGCCGGCGGGGCGGCGCCGGTCGTTGACGCCGACGAGCCTGCCGTCGGGCGCGATCGCGATCAGTTCGACCGCGCCCCATGGCGATTGCGCCTTGAGGCTGTAGCCCATCGCCGCGAGCGCGCTCAGCGTTTCCGGCGGCAGGCCGCCGGTCTCATAGAATACGGTGTCGGGCAGGAACTGTTGGTGGAACCGCGGCGCGGCGACGGCTGCGTCGGGCGACTTGCCGAAATCGACGAGGTTCATCAGCGTCTCGAGCACCGCGGTGATGATGCGCGGCCCGCCCGGGCTACCGAGCACAAAGACGAGCTTGCCGTCCTTCTCGACGATCGCCGGCGTCATCGACGACAGCGGCCGCTTGCCGGGCTGGATCGCGTTGGCCTCGCCCTGCACCAGCCCGAACAGATTGCTCGCGCCGGGTTTCACCGCGAAATCGTCCATCTCGTCATTGAGCAGGAAGCCGGTGCCGGGCGCCACCACCGAAGCGCCGAAATTGCCGTTGAGCGTATAGGTGACCGCGACCGCGTTGCCCTCGCCGTCGACCACCGAATAATGCGTGGTCTGCGGCTTCTCGCCCGGCGCGGCGGAGCCGCCCGAGGTGATCGGGCCGAGCGAATTCGATGGCGTCGCCTTGTCGGGATCGACCGCGGCGCGGATCGTCGCCGCGTGCTCGGCCGAGAGCAGCCGGGCTAGCGGGTTGGCGACAAAATCGGGGTCGCCGAGCACGGTGTTGCGGTCGAAGAAGGCGTGGCGCATCGCCTCGACCGTGAGGTGAACCGCGCGCGGCGACTGGAACCCGGCGGCGCCGATGTCCCAGCCCGAGATCACGTCGAGGATTTCGCACAAAATCGTGCCGCCGCTGCTCGGCGGGGGCGCCGACACGATCCTATAGCCGCGATAGGCGCAGCCGAGCGGCGGCAGCTCGGTCGCGGTGTAGGCAGCGAGATCGCCTTCGGTCAGGAGTCCGCCATGCGCCGCCGCGGCGGCGGCGAGCGCGGCGGCGACCGGGCCGCGGTAGAAGGCGTCCGGGCCGGCGGCGGCGATCCGTTCGAGGGTCGCGGCGAGGTCGGGCTGACGGAGGCGCTCGTCCGGCTGGTATGCCGACCCGTCCGGATGGAGGAAAATCCGCGCGGCTTCCGGGTCGGCGGCGAGACGCTTGGCGCCGTGCGCGATGATCGCGGTGTCCGCTGCACCGAGCACGAACCCGTCGCGCGCCAACGCGATCGCCGGCGCCATCACCCTTTCGCGCTGCAGCCTGCCGTAGCGGGCCAGCGCCAGATCGAGTCCCTTCACCGTCCCCGGCACCGCGACCGCCCGATAGCCGTAGAGGCTTGCCTCGCGATCCGCATTGCCGGCGGTGTCGAGATACATGCCCGGCGTCGCCGCGCGCGGTGCGATCCCGCGAAAATTGACGAAGACATCGCTGCCCTCGTGCGCGGCGGCCCCTGCGGTGTGGATCAGCATGAAGCCGCCGCCGCCGATATTGCCGCAGCACGGGTCGACGACCGCCAGCGCGTAGCCGACCGCGACCGCCGCGTCGACGGCGTTGCCGCCGGCTTTGAGGATTTCAAGACCGGCGGCGCTCGCCTCGCGCTGCGCCGAAACGACCATGCCGTGCGCCGCTTCGTCCGCGAGGGCCGGGCCGGTCAGCGCCATGCCAAGCACGGCGGCACGGACGATTTTTCCGCTGATGAAAGGAACGCGCAATGGTTTGCCGCTAGTTTATCGCCAGAAACAGCGCGTCTGGACCGAGCCGTCGGCGTTCATGGTAAACGGCTGAAACTTAACCATCAATTGGAATGAATTTGATTCAACTCGCAGCTAGTTTGAGGGGCGGCCTCCACCCGATGCCGCCGGCGCCGCCGGCGATCGAGCCGGCCGGTCGCGGCGACCGCCGGGCTTTCCCCCTAGATAAGGCTGCCGCGCCATGGCCACGCAACGCACCGCCGGGCTTGGCGCCATGACCGGCCCGTCCTCCCCCAATTTCGCCGCCGGCGCCCGACTCGGCGACAACGGCGTCCGCGGCGCCGGGTTCGGCAACGGCCCGGTGCGCCGGGGCGAGCGCTTGCCCGCTCCGCTGCTGCGCCGCGTCCAGCTCGACGGCTGGCGGCCGCGGCGCATCCAGTCGCACGTACTGGTCTCGCTGGTCCAGCTCGCCGATCTGCTCGTCATGCTGATTGCCGGCGCGGCGAGCTTCGCGATGCAGTCGCGGATTGTGTGGCCGTTGCCGGCGCTGCCGGCCCTGATGGCCGCGTTGGTGCTGGCGCTGATGACGCGAACCTCGAAACCCAGTTTGTCGTCGTCTTCCGAGCTGATGCGGCAGCGCTTCTTCGAGCAGTTCATCGACGGTGCGGTATATGCGCTGGCGGCTTTCGGGTTCGCCTTGGTCGCCTGCGTCGCGGTGCTGCAGCCCGACCCGGCGCAGCGCGTGCCGCTGGTCACCTGGCTGCTGATCTGGGCGGTCATCGCGCTGGTCGGGATCATGGGCGTGCGGCTGGTGTTGTCGCTGCTGCTGGCGCGCTGGCGCGCCGCCGGAAGGCTGAAGCAGCTGGTGGCGATCTACGGCACCGGCGACCTCGCCGAGCGTCTGGCCCAGCGGCTAGGCGCCTGCGCCGACACGATCGAGATCGTCGGCGTGTTCGACGACCGCGCCGGCCGCGGCGTTGTCGGCATCGCCTTGAGCCGGCAGTCGCGCGGAACGACCGCTGATCTCGTCGAATTGTCGCGGCGGTTCGAGATCGACCGGGTGATCGTCGCCTTGCCGCATTCGGCGGAAAAGCGGCTGCTCGAAATCCTGCGCAAGCTGCACAAGATGCCGGTCGAGATCAGCCTCGCGCCCGACATGGTCGGCTTCAATGTCCCGGCGAAGGACCCCGAGGCGTTCGGCGGCGTGCCGCTGCTCGATGTCTACGGCCGGCCGCTGACCTATGGACAGGGCTTCGTCAAGACCATCTTCGACCGGCTCGCCGCCGGTGTCGGGATGATCCTGCTGTCGCCGATGCTGCTTGCGGTCGCGCTCGCGATCAAGCTCGACAGCAGGGGCCCGGTGGTGTTCCGGCAAAACCGCTACGGCTTCGGCGACCGGGTGATCGAGGTCTACAAATTCCGCACGATGCGGGCCGAGGCCGCCGATCCCGACGGCGAGCGGCAGACCGAGGCAAACGACCCGCGGCTCACCCGGATCGGCGGCTTTCTGCGGCGCTGGAGCCTCGACGAATTGCCGCAGCTGTTCAACGTGCTGCGCGGCGAGCTGTCGCTCGTCGGCCCGCGGCCGCACGCGGTCAGCATGCACGTCAGGCAGCGGCGCAACGAGGATATCGTCCCCGATTACGCGCTGCGCCATCACGTCAAGCCCGGCATCACCGGCTGGGCCCAGGTCAACGGCTACCACGGTCCGGTGGCGACCGAGCGGGCGCTGCGCCAGCGCGTCGCCTACGACCTCGACTACATCGACCGTTGGTCGCTGTGGTTCGATATCCGCATCATCCTGAAGACGCTGCTCATCGCCTTCGGGCAGCGTCACGCTTCCTGATCGCACCGCCACGGCGCAACCCCTGCGGCTTCGTCGCGATTCGCTGTGACCGGCGAGCCGTGCGATCCGCCCCGGGTCTCAACACGCGGGGGTTTCTGTGCTCGGGCCGGGTGCTTGCGATGTCGTCGCCGGTCGCCGAGACTTCGCGATCGCCGAGCTATCGGGGTCGAGGCAAGCGTGAGGACTGCATGGGTGACCGCGATCGTCGTCCTGGGGCTTGGGCTGCTCGCGGCCTGTACGCCGGCGGCGCCGAAGCTGACCGCGGAAGCGGTCGCGGGCGGGGTGCCGCTCACCGCCGAGCATTTGCTGGCGCCCGGTGACGAATTCGAGATCCGCTTCCCGTTCTACCCCGACCTCGACGACCGGGTGACGGTCGGGCCGGACGGCAGGCTGTCGCTGCAGCTGGTCAACACCGTCCCGGTCGGCGGACTCACCGTCGGCGCGGCGACGCGGCGGTTGAACGAGCGCTACGCCACGGTGATCCGCGACCCGCAGGCGACGCTGACGATGCGAACCTTCGCGCCGCAGGAGATTTTCGTCGACGGCTGGGTCGCCAACCCGGGCCTGGTGCGCAGCGACGTGCCGCTGACCGTGTCGCGCGCGCTCGCCCAGGCCGGCGGCGCCAAATCGGGCGCCCACACCGACGCGATCCTGGTGTTGCGCCGCACGCCGGACGGGATCGTGCATTATTATCAGGTCGCGCTCGGCAGCTATGGCGGAGCCGGCGCCGCCGCCGAGGACCCGCTGCTCAGCTCCTATGACGTCGTCTACGTGCCGCAGAACCTCTTCGGCTCGATCAACGATTTCCTCGCAAATTATCTCAAAAACGCGCCGTTTTACGTCAGTTACACGCTCCAGTAGCCGCCGATCGTGGCAGATTACCCGCCCTATCGCCTCACCGGGACACGCTGATGGCCGGCAATCCCTACGACCTGACCAGCCGCGAATTGCTGAGCATCCTGTTCAAGGAACGGCTCAAGCTGATCGTCGTGTTCCTCGTGCTGAGCGTGTTGGTGATCGGCTATTCGCTCCTTCTCACCCCCTATTACGAGGCGACGACGCGGCTGCTGGTCAAAAGCGGGCGCGAGTTCCAGACGCGCTCCGATCCCAACCAGCCGGTCGTCGCGGTGCCGAGCTCGACCAAGCAGGAGATCGTCAATTCCGAAATCCAGATCCTGACCAGCCGCGATCTGATCGAGGCGGTGGTCAACAAGATCGGCGCCGACAAGCTCTATCCCGGCGCGGGAAGCATGGATGCGGCGATCCGCGACCTCACCGCCGACTTCAAGGCATCGCCGGTCGAGCAGGCCGATGTCATCGAAGCCAGCTATCGCAATCCCAATCACGACGTCGCGGTCGCGGCGCTGGGCGCGGTCGTCGAGCTTTACCAGCAGAAGCACGCCGAGATGTTCGCCGACCCGCGCTACAAGTTTCTCGACCAGCAGACCAAGCAATACCAGGACCAGCTCGATGCGGTGGTCAAGCAGGAAACCGACATCCGCAGCGCCAAATCGCTGTTCGACGTCGATGCCCAGCGCGCCAAACTGCTCGACGACCGGGCCGCCACCAACTCGATCCTCGAGCAGCTGAAGAGCCAATCGATCGACGCGCATCAGCGCATCGATTTCCTGACCAACCGGCTCAAGACGACGCCGGCGCTGATCCCGGCCGGCGTGGCGCAGGCCGATGTGGTCGAGCAGGCCAAGGCGCGCCTCCTGGACTTGCAGGTCAAGCAGCAGCAATTGAGGGAACGCTATGTCGGCGACGTGAAGCCGCTGCAGGACGCCGGCGCCGAGATCGCCAAGCTCAGAGATTTCGTCTCGCGCACCGACCCGATTAACCGCAAGGAATGGTCGCAGCGCAACACCGCCTATGACGACATGGCGGTGGCGCTCAACCGTGCTCTCGCCGACGCCGCGCCGCTCGACCAGCAGATCGCGCTGCGCCGGACGCAGGCGCAGCAGACCGAGGCGCGGCTGCGCGACCTCGAGGAGGGCGCCAACGCGATCGGCGATCTCGAACGCGAGCGGCGAGTGCTCGAGGAGCTCGTGCATACCTACCGCACGCGCTACGAGGAAGCGCGGATGAACGAGGACCTCGACCGCGACCGCGTCGTCAGCATCAGCGTCGTCCAGCGTCCCGACGCGCCATTAAAGCCGGCCGGGCCGCATCATCTGCCGTTCGCAATCGCCGGCATCCTGATCGGGCTCGTCGGCGCCTCGGGGGTGCTGGTCTACCTCCTCGTGTTCCGCGAGACGCTGATCACGGTGGAGAGTGTCGAGCGCATCATCGGGCTTCCCGTCGTCGCCTCGGTCGGGGTGCGCGAGTCGTAGCGGCTGCGCCCGTTGGCTAATCGGGGGCTAATCGGGGCTAATCGGGCGTGCGGGTCGATTGCCAGGTGACCATCTGCCACTTGCCGCCCTTGTTGGCGTAGACATCGGTGAAGCGGACGCCGAAGCTGTTGGCCTTGCCGCCCGAATTGACGCTGATCTTGCACTCTCCGGTCAGCACCACCGTGTCGCCGAGATCCTGCGCCTTGACGTTCGACGGCACCACCGAGGTGTAGACCGTCGCCCCCGATTCCATGTTGCCGATGAGGCTCTGTTTGGTGTCGAGCCGGGCCGAGGAATGGGTGTAGACGAGCTCGTCCGAGATGATGTCGTTGAGCGTGCGCAAATCCTTCTCGGCCATCGCGGTCATCCGCTTGCGGTCGAGGTCGATGATCGTCTGCCCGTTGCCTGCCATGGTTCCCTCACGTTGTAAAAGTTGCGGTTCCGGCCCGCAGGCGGCGCGGAGGCGCCGCCGCACTCGATTAAACGACCTACCGCGCTTCGAGCACCAGCTTGCCCCGCAGGTGGCGTCCCTCGCTGACCCGGTGCGCCTCGGCCGCCTGGTTGAGCTTATAGCGGGCGATGGCCGGCGGCCATACCGCGCCGGCCGCCAACAGCTCGGCCATGCGGTCGAGATGCGCGCGGTCGCGATCGACCTTCGGCCGCAGCACTCGCACATCCGCGCGGCTCGGTGAGAACCCGGCCGGCGCGGCGGCGATCCACACCAGCCGACCTCCCGGCTTCAGCACGTCGTACGAGCGCACCTGCACCTCGCCGCCGACCGTGTCGAACACCACGTCGCAGACACGGCCGATCGCGGTGAAATCCTCTTTCTGGTAGTCGATCACCCGGTCCGCCCCGAGCTTCTTAACGTAATCGTGGTTTTTCGCGCTGGCGGTGGCGATCACCGTCGCGCCGAGATGCTTGGCGAGCTGGATCGCGAACCCGGCGACCCCGCCGGCGCCGCCTTGGATCAGCACGGTCTCGCCGCGCTTCAATTTGGCGGTGTCTTCCAGCGCCCAGATCGCGGTGAGGCTGGTCAAGGCCATCGCAGCCGCCTCGGCGTGGCTGAGTTTTGCCGGCTTCTTGGCGATGATCGCCGCCTTGATCGCGATCTTCTCGGCATAGGCGCCCTCGGTGCCGGGGATCGTCACCCCGAACACTTCGTCGCCGGTCTTGAGGTCCGCCCCCGGCCCAACCGCGCTCACCACGCCCGAGAAGTCGCGGCCGAGGATGTGCGGGAATGCGAGGCCGCCGGTCTTATAATGCGCGCCGCCCAGCCGCATCTTGTAGTCGGCGGCGTTGACGCTCGCGGCATGGATGTCGACGACGACATCGCCCGGTCCCGCGACCGGGTCCGGCGCGTCGCCGTATACGAGCTTGTCGATCCCGCCATGTCCGGTGAGCAGCATCGCCTTCATTCGCTTCCTCCATCCGATTTTGCGCCAAGACTACATGAAAAAACTCCCCGCCACAGAGGACGGGGAGCTTTAAACGCTTCGCTATCGTCATTCCCGCGAACGCGGGGTAAAGACGGCGAGAAGAGGACGCTTACGCCGGGTGGAACACCAGGGTGCGCAGCTCGATGCTTTCGCGCGGGAAGGCGCCGGCCGGCGTTGTCGGGTCGGTGAACGAGGTGTGCGGCATGAACCGCGCCCGCCCGTCATTCTTCGAATCCATGATCTTCAGCAGCAGCGCCTCGTCGCGCCGCAATTCCGGCGCGTAGTACCAGCGATGCGCCGGGTTGTAGGTGACCGAATAGGTCTCGCCGACGCGGTCTTTGTAGACCAGGTCCGACGCCACCAGATCGCCGTCCGCGACCGTGCGGGCGTCGCACAGCGCCAGCGGCGCATCCTGCAGCGGCCCCTTGATTGGCCGCCACAAATTGATCACCTGGACCCGCCCCTTCAGCAGCTCGTCGGCCTCGTCCGGGAGCAGGTCGCGGACCCGTTGCGGGCCGGAGCGCGCGGTATGGTCGACATGGACGCGGGTCGCCGGCTGGCGCGGTCCCTTGCGCGAATAGTCCTGCAGTCCCACGACGCGGCGGCGCTGCAGATGGTCGAAGATGACGACGCGGCTCGCGCCGGTGTGCTCCTTGATGAAGCGCTCGGCCTCCGGGTAGTAGACCCGGCGGACTTCATCGTCGTCCCAGAAATCCTGGACCGCGCTGCGCTGCTCGACGAGGCCGAAACCCTCGCGGTCGAGGTCGAGCTCGTGCTGGATCGGCCGCATGTCGTAGATCGGCATCGCATGCGGGTCATAGGTCATGTTGGAGCGTGCCTCGCCCGGGTCGGGGTCGTAGGCGAGATAGCGCGGCCGCTCGGGCATCGGCGCCATGTAGTTCAGCTGGCCCTCGACGTGAGGCAATTCGGCACGGTCGGTCATTGGTCGGGTCCTCCGGTGAGCGTGGAAGCGCGAGTCCTTAGAACGGCGGGAAGCGCGGGAAGTCGGTCCAGGCATTCTGGTCGGCATTGCGCCGCGGGTCTTCGGGCAACGTTACCATCCCGTGCCAGAATTTGCCGAGAGTCTTGGCCGTCCGGCTCCACAGGCGGGATGCCGTCGTCGTGCGGGGCATGCTCATCATTCCCTCCAGAACGGCTTGTTGGCGAGGTAGATCGCCTCGGCGCGGGTGATGCCGATGTCGTGCAGCATGGTGTCGCTGAGGCCGGCGAGCTCGCGCCGGTCGTGGGCCCGACGGCGCCACTCGCGGAATTTTGAAAGCGGCTGAAAGTGCATGGCAGACATGTTAGAACTCCTAATCTTCCGAACTTCCACTTGAGGAGCTTGAGAACTCCTTGAACGAGAAAATGAGTGTTCCTAGATCAATCGACAAACGAGAGTTTCTCAGCGGTCGGATGAGTAAATCTAATGCGATCCAGCGGGCATCTGCCGCCGCTGAGCGCGCTGCGGGCCTTCGAAGCGGCGGCGCGATGGCGGAGCTTTTCCAAGGCGGCCGACGAGCTCAACGTCACCCCGGCGGCGGTCAGCCATCAGATCCACGCGCTCGAAGAGGATTTGGGGGTCAGCCTGTTCGAGCGCCGCAACCGCGCGGTCGAGCTGACCGCGTCGGCCCGCGTGCTGCTGCCCGGTCTGACCGAGGCCTTCGCCGGCATCCAAAGCTCGGTGCGGCGGTTGCGCGCGCACAACGACACCGGCACGCTCACCGTCACCGCCTCGCCGTCCTTCGCCGGCAAGTGGCTGGTGCAGCGCCTCCATCGCTTCCAGAAGCAGCACCCCGACATCGACGTGCGGATCTCGGCGACGGACACGGTCGTCGACCTCACCCGCGCCGATTTCGACATCGCGATCCGCTATGGCACCGGGCGCTATCCAGGGCTCGATGTCGAGCTGCTGCTGAAGAACGAGGTGTTTCCGGCGTGCAGCCCCGAATTGCTGCGCGCCGGCCCGCCCTTGGAGACGCCCGCCGATCTGCGCAGCCATGCGCTGTTGCACGACCAGGCGGTGGACCGCGACCCGCTGGTGCCGACCTGGTCGATGTGGCTCAAGGCCGCCGGGGTCGACGACGCGGCGGCCTCGCACGGGCCGTCGTTCAGCACCAACATCCTGGCGTTGGAAGCCGCGATCGCCGGGCATGGCGTGACGCTCGCCTACAGCACCACCGCGGCGGCCGACATCGCCGCCGGGCGGTTGGTGCGCCTCTTCTCGCTCTCGCTGCCCGATCTCTTCGCGTATTACGTCGTGACGGCCCCCGGCGCGCTGGAGCGGCCCAAGGTCAGGGCCTTCCGCGACTGGCTGCGCCAGGAGGCGGACGAATAAAATCGGGCTGCCATCCGGGTCTGCCCCTGACGGGGCATCCCGGAATGACAAATGGAATTACCGGTACATCCGCAGGTGCAGGCTGGGGTGCCACAGGAGCTTGCCGAGCCCGGCGACGGCCTTCGCCATCATCGGCAGCCATTGCTCATGCTCGAGCGCTCTGAGCGCCAGCGCGACCGGCCCGTAGAGCGCCGCCTGCAGGCAGCCGCCGGCCATCAGCCGCAGCGCCCGGCCCAGCTCGCGCGGCTTTACGACGGTGCAGACGAACGTTGCCGTCTGCGCCCCGCGGAAGGCTCGCCGCAGCAGATATTTCGCGTCGAGCCGGTCGGCCGGCACGGTTTCCCAGGCCACCGCCTCGCCGCACCACACCATCCTGCGGCCGCGCCGGGTCAGCTGACGCAGAAACACCGTGTCCTCGCCGCCGGTGCGACCGAGCCGCGGCGAGAACGGCTCCGCCTCGACAAAGCAGCGCGCCTTGTCGAAGAGGCTGTTGCCGATGTTCCAGCGCAGCAGCGCGGTCCCGGTCGGCGCCCGCGCGTCGCGGGTGTAGACATGGCGGCGATAGGCGTCGATCTCGCCCGCCTCGGCCGGAAACCGCGGATAGACCGGGCCGACCACCGCGTCGGCGCCGAAGCGCTCGATCGTCGCGAGCATATGCGAGAGCCAGTGCGGCGCGGCCTCCTCGTCGTCGTCGAGAAAGGCGAGGTAGCGGCCGGCGGCATGGGCGACGCCGGTGTTGCGCGCGTGCGAGATACCGGGGCGCGGCTCCGCCGCATAGCGGATCGGCGCCCGGCTGGAGGCTGCCATCGCCGCGACGACCGGCGCGGCGGAGCCTTCGGGGTCGTTGTCGACAACCAGGATTTCGTATGCCGTTGCGACGCCCTCTTGCGCGAGCACGCTGGCGATCGCCCGTTCGAGATCCCGCGGGCGGCGATAGGACGGGATGACGATGCTGGTCTCGACCATCGCGCGAGACTGCGCGGGGGCCATTAATTTCTCGACAACGCAATCGCGGTAGGACTTGCCGCCCGCTGCCGGCGGGCCTTCGCATTCAGGAGACCGCAATTGAGGCGCGTTTCGATTGCCGCCCGTCTGATCCGCGAGCTCGGCGGTTTCATGGCGACCCGGCCGGCGACGGTGAACTGGCCGGGCGGGGTCGTGTCCTTCACCTTCGACGATTTCCCGCGCTCCGCCTGGCTCAACGGCGGCCCGATCCTCGAGCGACACGGCTTGCGCGGCACCTATTACGCGGCGATGGGCTTCGCCGGCGGGGGCAACCATCTGGGGCCGATGTTCGAGACCGACGATCTGCGCGCCGCGCATGCGCGGGGTCACGAGATCGCCTGCCACACCTACAGCCACCGCGACTGCATGCGCGCCACTCCCGCCGAGATCGTCGCCGAGATCGAGCGGAACGGCGCGGCGTTGGCGCAAACCCTCGATGGCGCGTGGCCGGTCGATTTCGCCTACCCGTTCGGCGGCGTCTCGCAAACCGCAAAAACCGCGGTCGAGGCGCGCTTTGCTTCGTGCCGCGGCACCGGGCGCGGCATCAACCGCGGCACGGTCGATCTCGCCGATCTGTTGAGCAACAGCATCTACAACCGCGATTTCGACCGCGACCGGCTGTGCCAGCTCATCGACGATGCGCAGGCCGGCGGCGGCTGGGTGATCTTCTTCACCCATGATGTGGCGGAAAACCCGTCGGATTTCGGCTGCACTCCGGCGCAGCTCAACGCGATCGTCGCCTATGCGGCGGAGAATGCCTCGGTTCTGCCGGTGCGCGACGTGCTGGCAAAGCTCGGCCTCGCCGTGCCCGCCGCCGCCGAGAAAAGTGCGGCCTGAGGGTTATCGGCACCAGGGCAGGGCGAGCCGGAAGTCCCACGCCAGGCGATGCACGGCGGGCTCGATCATCCAGCGCGTGCCGTGCATCGCCGCGACGAGAACCGCACCACACAAGAGCAGCCATGTGACGGGTAACACAGGTGCCGCCTCGCGCCGCAGCGCCACGCCGAAGAACACGACGGCGCCGGCGCCCACGACCCAGCCGAGCACGACCTCGGGCAGATTGTGCTCGTGCAGTACGACCCGCGACAACGCGATGCCGATGACGGCGACGGCGGCGGCCCCGTAGACCGAGATGCGGCGGCTCGGCGACAGCCGGGCGGCGACCAGCAGCGCGAGCGAGCCGTAGATCGCCGTGCTCATCGCGGTGTGTCCGCTCGGGCTGACGATAGGGCCGAGCGGAATACGCTCCCCGCAAGTCCCGAAGGCGAGCTTCAGCACGCCGATCGCCACCGCGCAGCCGCCGATCGTCAGCGCCCAGACGAAGGCGTGGCGTCGCTGGCGCGCGGCGACGAGGAACGCGAGCGTCAGCAGCGCCAGCGGCACCGTGACGGCGCTGTCGCCGCAATCGGTGACGAAAAACCAGATTGCGTGCAATGGCGTCGCCGCGGCGTTATGCAGCCGAAGCCCTCAGCGCCGCGGCGATCTCCTGTCCACTGTCGCGCGGGTGCTCGGCGATGTCGAGATTGGCCTTGAGATGCGCCGGATCGAGCATCGAGCAGAGGACCACGTCTACCTCCTGCGCCGCCAGCGCGTGAGACAGCATCAGCGGGTGAACATCGCCGGGAGCGACGAGCCCGCGCAGCCGCTCGGCGGCGAAGAACGGGCTGTGCCCGACGATCCGCCGCTCGACGCCGCCTAGGCGCACGGCGTTGCGCGCGAACAGCCCGTTGGCGAATTGGTGGATCAGCCTGCCGCCGTGCGCCCGATGGAGCGCGAGCACCGCGTCGATATCCGTGGCGACGCCATAGGCGCGGATCTTGCCGGCGGTGACTTGGCGGTCGAGGAAGTCGAAGAGCTCGTCCGACAGGTCTTCTGCCGCGCAATCGTGCAGGAACAAAATGTCGAGATAATCGGTGTTGAGCGCGGCGAGGCTGCGGTCGAGCGACGCCGCGGCCGACGCGACCGAGAAGCGGTCCGCCGCCCGGCTCGCGCCGCCGGCCAGCGACCGCAGCACGCCGCGCGCGCCGGGCACGCTCGCGGCCAGTTTTTGCGCCAGCGGCTTCAGCACGCGCAGCGCGCCGGCCGAGCGCGGCGCATCGAGGCCGAACTTACTGGCGACGACGGCGCGGTCGCGCCTGCCGGCGAGCGCTTCGCCGAGCAGCGCCTCCGCCTCGCCGTAACCGTAAAGTCGGGCGACGTCGAAATGGGTGATCCCGGCGTCGAGCGCGGCGGCGATCGCGCGCAGCGACGGGCCGCGCCCGACGCGTCCCATGACGCCGCCGCAGCCAAAACCGAGCCGCGACGAGGGTGGCAGGCCGGGAGCAAGGGTTGCGTAATCCATTCGGTCCACACTGCGGTGATGTCGAGCGCTCTGCTTACCCGATGATCCCTCAAGAAATCCCTTCCGAGCATTTCGCCGCCGCCCCGGTGCTAATCGTCGGCGCAGGCCCGGCCGGTATCGTGCAGGCGTTGGAATTGCGCCGGCACGGCGTCGAGGTCGTGATGCTGGCCGGAGGGGCGGACGGCTTCGACGCCGATTTCCAGGCCCTCGCCGACGCCGAGATCGCCGATCAGAGCCGCCACGCGCCGATGCGGATCGCGGTGCGCCGCGCGCTCGGCGGCACTTCGCTGCTGTGGGGCGGGCGCTGCGTGCCGTTCGACGATATCGACTTCGCCGACCGGTCGCATGTGCCGCTCGGCGGCTGGCCGCTGGCGCACGACGCGATCCGGCCGTGGTACGGCGTCGCGATGCGCTACCTGAACGCGGGGGCGACGGAGTTTTCGGCGCCGGTGCCGTCGGTCGCGGCGATGGCGGATTGCCGCCTCGACCGGCTGGAGCGCTGGAGCGAGCGGCGCAATTTGCGCCAGCTCCATGCCAAGGCGCTGACCCGCGATCCGGGGTTGCGCATCCTCCTTGGCGCGGTCGCCACGGACATCGAAATCGATCCCGTCAGCGGGCGCGTCGACGGGGTTCGTGTATGCCTGCCGTCGGGCGCGCGCTTGACGATGCGCGCCCGCGCCGTGGTCCTCGCCTGCGGCGGGTTGGAAACGACGCGGCTGATGCTCGCCGCGCGGATGGCCCGGCCGCGCCTCTTCGGCGGCGCCGAGGGCATGTTGGGCCGTGCGTATATGGGACATTTCGAGGGTCGGATCGCCGATGTCGTGTTCAGCCCGGCGCTGCCCGCCACCGCGTTCGACTTCTTCATCGACGAAGGCGGCCGCTACGCCCGGCGGCGCATCACGATCAACGGTGAGGCCCAGCAGCGCTGCGGCCTCCTCAACATGGCGGCGTGGCCCGACAACCCGCTGCTTGGCGATCCGGCGCACCGGAGCGCGATCCTCTCGCTCGCCTACCTCGCCCTCGCGGCGCCGTTGCTTGGCCGCCTGCTCGAACCCGAGGCGATTCGGCGGAAATATTTGGAGCACGGCGTCAACGCGGTTGGGCAGCATCTCGGCAACATCCTCGCCGGGCTGCCCGAGGCGGCGCGCGAGACCGTGCGGTTCCTCTATCGCCGTTACGGCGCGACGCCGCGCCTGCCGGGCTTCTTCATTCGCAACCAGGCGCGCCGCTACACGCTGTTCTATCACGCCGAGCAGGCGCCCAACCCGGCGAGCACGGTCAGCCTCGGCGAGGCGCGCGACGCGCTGGGCATGCCGCGGCTCAAGATCGACCTGCGCTACAGCGAACCCGACGCACGCTCGGTGGTCGCCGGACACGCGATCATCGACCGCGACCTGCGCGCCGCGGGACTCGGCCGGCTCGAACATCATTTCCCGGCGAAGGAGCGCGCCGCCCGGGTCTGGAACCAGATGACCGACGGCTATCACCAGATCGGCACGATCCGCATGGCCGCCGACCCGGCACGCGGCGTCGTCGACGCCGATTGCCGCGTCCACGGCACGACCAACCTGTTCGTCGCCGGCAGCGCGGTGTTCCCGACCTCCGGCCAGGCCAACCCGACGCTGCTGATCGCGACGCTGTCGGCAAGGCTCGCGGCGCACGTCGCGCGGCTCGTCCGCGAACTGCCGGAACCGAAGCCGGCGGCCAAGCCCCGCATGCACGCCGTTATGCCTTCGTTTACGAGTGAACCGCACTCTGCGCCGCAGACCGTCGCCGACTGACCACGGCCACTCCCATCCCTGTTGCAGCGAGCCCGCGGCGAGAACCATGAGGGTACCGAACAAGATCGTCATCGACGCCGCCGGCGACATCCGATGAGCGACACCGCCCTCTTGTTCCGCAGCGTGCGCGCGGCGCGGTCGTGGGTGCAGGCGGGCGCCGGCGGGCTCGGCGCATCGACGGCCGCCGGCTGCGTCACGATGAAGCCCGGCAATGACGAGCCGCCCGTGTTCATGATCCCTGGCGCGACCGGCAGCATCCTTCAACTGGCGCCGCTGGCTTCGGCGATGACCGTGCCGATGCCGGTCTACGCCGTCCGGCCGCGCGGCATCGCGCAAGGGGAGACCCCGTGCGAGACCCTCGCCGAGATGGCGGAGCACACGATCGCCGTGATGATGGCGGCGCGTCCGGCGGGGCCCTATCTGCTGGTCGGCTACTCGGCCGGCGGGCTGGTGGCGCTGGAGGCGGCGCGGCAGCTCGCTGCCACCGGCCATGAGGTGCCGCTCGTCGTGCTGCTCGACACCTATCCGAGCCGTGCAACCTGGCCGCTCGGCTGCCATCTCGAAATCCTCGGCCGGCAAGCCGTGCGGGCCTGCGGCGCGCTGCGGCGCTGCACGCCGCGGCACGCCGCAACCGAGGTAACGCGCCGCCTTCGCAGTCTCCTGCATTACCTGTCGGCCAGCGGCGTGAGGCTGGTCGCCCCGCCGCCGGTCGTCGCCGAAGGCACCGATGCGGCGTCGCGCCGCGTCCATCTCGCGACGTATGACGCCGGCGAGGCCTATCGCCCGGTGCGGTATGCCGGAAAAGTCGTGTTCCTGCAGCCGGCGGAAGTCCCCAATTTGGAGCCGCGACGGCCCGAAAGGGTGTGGGGCCAGTTTCTCGAAAATCTGGTGATTCGCCGGGTGCCGGGATCGCATCTCGGCATGATGGAGCAGGGCGTGGCGGGGACCGCGGCGGAAATCGGCAATTGCCTCGCGGAGGCGCGGAGCGGCTAGGCCGATCCGCCCGCCGTCGGTATACTCGCCACGGTGCGCGGCCCCGTCTCCGGACAGCGGATTTTTGCGGAGGCGACGGTGCGTGCGGGTTTCCCGAAAGAGACCATCGTGACCAGCGTCTACGATGCATTGCAGCGGGCGCGGCAGAGCGGCAACGACCGGGCGCTGTCCGGCGAAGCGCCGGAGCGCGGCCCGGGGCAGCTGCAGCCCGCGCGGGCGCCTGGGCCGATCGCGGTCGAGCTGACCCCCCTGCTGGCGGCGGTGCGGCCGCTGCTCGACGGCACGCGCGGCGCCGTCCTGCACTTCGTCGCGGCGGCGGAAGGCGAGGGCACCTCGACGATCGCCCGTGAATTCGCGCTGCTCGCGGCGACCACGGGGCGCCGCCGCTGCCTCTTGATCGACGCCGCGCGCGGCGATCTGCGAACCGCGCGCCACTTCAACTGCGACACCTCGCGCGGTCTCGTCGACGGCATCTGGATCGGCTTCGACGAGGCCGATCTGCAGCATCAGGTGCCCGGCACCTCGCTGTCGGTCGCCTGCCTGGTCGGCGAGCGCGGCAACGGACCGGCCGACGCGGTGACGCTGAGCGGGCTTTACCAGCAGCTGCGCGAACAGTTCGATCTCGTCATCGTCGATTGCGCGCCGATGGAGCGCGGCGAATATTCGACCCTTCTGCCCGACGCGGCGGATGGGATCTTCCTGGTGATCAAGGCCGAGGGCACCCGCCCGGCGGTGATCGCGCACGCCAAGGCGCTGGTCGAGCAAGCCGGTGGGCATTTCCTCGGCGCGGTGCTCAACGGGCGCCGCAACTACATCCCGGAATTCCTGTACCGGCTGCTGTAGCCTTCGTCGGCCCGGTTCGCGCGGTCTTATCGCTTAGTTAAGCGCTCGGCCGCCACACTTCGGGCATGATTTCGCAGCTCGACGCCATCGGCCGGCCGCGCCCGCGGCTGAGCGCGGTCCTCGTGCGCTATCGCTATGCCGTCGCCGCGCTCGATCAAATATCGCTGAGCGTTTTTGGGTTCGCGCTCAACCTCTGTCTGCTGCGCGCGCTCTCGGCGAGCGATTACGGCATCGTGTCGCTGTGGATGACGATGGCGCTGTTCGCGATCAGCGTGCAGGGCGCGCTCGTCCTCGGTCCGCTCAACATCTACGTGCCGTGCGCCGCCGAGCCGGAAGCCGCGCGGCGGCTCGAATCGTCGCTCGCCACCGTGAACCTCCTGACCGTGTTGGCGACGGCGGCGATCGCCGGGATCGTCAACCTCACCGCCGACGCCGAATGGGCCTCGCACGACGCGCTCACCGTGATCGCGATCCCGCTCTTCGTCGCCGCGGGACTCTATCGCGAATACTACCGCAGCATGGCGTTCAGCCGGCACGACATGGCGATGCTGCTGTGGGTCGACGCCCCCTACCTCGCGGTCACCGGCGCCTGCCTCGTCGCGATGGTGCTGTGGCCGCGGCGCTTCGCCGATCTGGCGGCGGCGTTTCTGGCCATGACCGTCGGCTGCCTCGTCAGCCAGATTTGCGTGCGGGCGCGCGGCGCCGGAGCCGGACGGGGCCTGTTTCGGCGCGGCTGGATCGGCACCTACCGCCGCATCAGCGGCGAGGTTGCGTGGTCGCTGGCCGGCGTCTTCGCCAATCATGTCGAGACCCGCAGCTATGTCTATATCGCGGCGAGCCTTGTGGGGGTCGCCTCGCTCGCCGCGATCAACGCGGTCGGTTTGCTGTTCCGCCCGGTCAGCGTGCTGACCACCGCCTGGGGCCAGTCCGCCTTGCCGCAATTGTCGGCGGCGCTCGCCAACGGGCGGGTCGCGGAATTCGACCGTGTCCTGTCGCGCGCGCTGATCGCCAGCGCCGCGGGCAGCGTCGCGCTCGGCGGGGCGCTGTGGCTGGCGTGGCGGCCGGTCGAGCACTACCTGCTCGCCGGCAAATACGGCGACGGGTTGTCGCTGCTCCTGCCGTGGGCGGCGGCGTCCGGGGCGAGCGTGCTGCGCTATGTCGGCAGCATGGGCCTGGTGGCGGCGCGCGAGTTCAAGTTTCTCGCCAAGGCCCAGGCGCTCTGCGGCGTGCTGGCGGCCGCGGCGACCGCCGGCTTTATCCTCTGGCAGGGCTATGCCGGCGCGATGTGGGGCATCGCGATCGGCAATGGCGCCTGCTTTGCCTGGGAGATGGCGCGCCTGCACGGCGTGCGCCGCCGCGCGATCGCCGCTGCCGGCGCCGGTCAGCCAGCGTGACAAGGGAGAAGCCGATGCCGACATCCCGCGGCAAGGTCGCGATCCTCAACCACGGCTATCTGCCGCACTACCGGGTGCGGTTCTACGAGCTGCTTGCCGAGCGCGGCGGCTTCGACTATGTCGTCTTCCACGGCGCGCCGCCCGCCTGGGTCGGGATACCGGAGCTGGAAGGGCCGTTCGCGTTCCCGCAGCGGCGGGTCGCCAACCGTGAATTCCGCATCGGCCCGCTGACGCTGATCTACCAGCCGGTCATCCGCGAGATCCTGACCGGCGGCTATGCCGCGATCGTCATCACCAGCGAGTCCAAATTCGTCTCGAACCTGCTCCTGGCGCTCCTGTGCAAGCTGCGCGGGATCGCGGTGCTGCACTGGGGCTTCGGCTATCACCCGCCGCGCGGCTCGCGCGAGAGCGACGTGCCGAACAAGCTGCTGCTGGCGGTCACCACAATCATCAAGAAGGGCTTCACCCGGCTCGCCGACGGGTTCATCGCCTACACCAAGAGCGGCGCCGAGCAACTCATCGCCGGCGGCTATCCGCGCGAGCGCACCTTCTTTGTCCAGAACACGATCGACATGACCGAGCAGGTCAGGCTCTACGAGGCCGAGCGCACCACCGATGAGCAGGCGATCCGCCGCGAGTTCGGCTTGCGGCCGGATTCCGCCGTGTTCGTCTTTATCGGCCGCCTGGCGCCGATCAAGCGCGTCGACCAGCTGATCGCGGCGATCCGCCGGATTGAACGCGATCGCCTTACCGGCCGCCCGGTCGAGGCGCTGATCGTCGGCGCCGGTCTCTGCGAGGCGGCGCTGAAGGCGCAGGCCGCCGACATGCCGGGCGTTCATTTCCTTGGCGCCGTGCCGCCCAACGACCAGGTCGCGCGCGCCCTGAAAGTCTCGGCCGCCGCCGTTGTGCCCGGCATGGTCGGGCTTGTCGCCAACCATGCGCTCGCGCACGGCCGGCCGGTGATCACGCGCGAACTGGACACGCACAGCCCGGAGATCGAGTACATCGAGCACGACGGCAACGGGTTGATCGTCCCCGGCGACCTGGACGCCTTCGCCGCGACCCTCGCGCATTTCGCGGTCGATGCCGTCTGGCAGGCGCGCCTCGCGCAAGGCGCGCTGCAGGCCCGCGACGGCCTGCGCATGGACGACATGGCCGCGCGCTTCGACGAAGCGACCCGCGCCACGGTCGAGCGCCTCCGCTCACCCGACCGGCTGAGCCTGCCGCGACCCCAGCCCGACCGGCCCTAGAGGCTGTGATGCGCCCGATTTCCCGCCGCTTTATGCTCTTAGCCCCGGCCGCCGGCGCCGTCTGCCGGCCCGCCTTCGCCGCGAGCGGGGCCCTGGGCCTGCGAACTATCGCCGCCTCGCGCGGGCTGCTCTACGGCAGCTATCTCGACATGTGGGAGATGCGGGCGCTGGCCGATTACGCCGCGCTCGCGGCGCGCGAATGCGGGGTCATGGTGTCGGCGCGGATGGATTGGGACCACCTCCAGCCGAGCGCCGAGAGCCACGATTTCGCCGCGGTCGACACCGATTACGATTGGGCCCGCGCGCACGACATGAAATTCCGCGGCCATGCGCTGGTGTGGGGCGAGCGCGCGCCGAAATGGTTCGCCGGGCTGCCGAACCGCGCCGCCGCTATCGCCGCGCTTGAGGCCCACATCGGCGCGACCTGCCGGCATTTCGCCGGGCGGATGCAGTCCTGGGATGTCGTCAACGAGGCGATCCTGGTCGGCTCGGGCCGTGCCGACAAGCTCCGGCCCCATGTCTTCCTCGACAAGATCGGCCCCGATTACCTCGACATCGCCTTCCGTGCCGCGCGCGCCGCCGATCCCGTGGCGCGCCTCGTCTATAACGATTTCGGCGTCGAATTCGGCGCGCCCGACCAGCTCGAAAAGCGGCGGGTGCTGCTCGGCCTGATCGACGGGTTCAAAGAGCGCGGCACGCCGATCGACGCCATCGGGCTGCAGAGCCACCTGTCGATCGCCGAGATGGCGCAGTTCGACGACAAGGATTTCGGCTATTTCCTCGACGAACTCGCGGCGCGGGGGCTCGAGGTGATGCTGACCGAGCTCGACTGCATCGACAAAGGCGCGCCGTCGGACATCGCGGCGCGCGACGCGGCTGTCGCCGCCGCCTATCGCCGCTATCTCGACGTGGCGCTCGCCAATCGGGCGGTGACGACGGTGATCAACTGGGGCTTGAGCGACCGTCAGAGCTGGATCGTCTCGGGCGACGATCTCCTGGCGCGGCGAGCCGACGGGCTGCGCCCGCGACCCTTGCCGTTCGACACCGACCTCCATCCGAAGCCGGCCTATCGGGCGATCGCCGAGGCGCTGCGCGCCGCCCCGCCGCGCGCGGCGCCGCGCGGATAGCGCGCTCCTCAATCGGCCAGCGCCCCGCCGCGCGCGGGATGCGCGATGCGGCTCGCCGCGCGGGCGCGGGCGCGGGCGGGAAGGGGCGCCGCGGTCCGGCTGGCGGGGCGCAGCACCAGCTCGCGGCCGAGATAGACCAGCACCGCGACGAACAGCGCCCACATCAGCCGGCCCGGACGGAAGAATTCGAACTCGGTGAGGTTTTCGACAAGGATGCCGGCGAGGAGCGCGGCGCAGAAGGCGGCATGCTCGGTATGCGGCGCGGTCGCGACGCGAAGCGTCCGGTAGGCCGCCGCCAGCCAGGCGAGCACGGCGAGGCCGAAGCCGGCGACGCCGAGGCCGAGCCATATTTCCAGCCCGCTGTTGTGCGCGTGCGGCGTCCGGAAGCCGACCAAATCCCAAATCAACCGCGCGGCGCCATTGTCGTCGCGCCAGAACGCCTCATAGCCGTAGCCGAGCCACGGCCGCCGCGCGATATAGTCGAGCACGAGCCGCCAGATGCGGGTGCGGTTGGTGAAGGTCGCGTCGCGCCCGAGCGCCGCCAGCGCGTCCTGCCAGCCCACCGCCAGCAGCGCGCCGCCGGCGAGCCCCAGGACGAGCAGCACGAAGGCGGCGACGAGCCCCGCGGCGCTGCGCCGGCGCAGCGCGCTCACCACGAACCCGGCATAGAGCGCGGCCAGCATTACGACGATGGGGGTCTTCGATTGCGAGCCGTAAAGCAGCAGCAGACTTGCCGCGACCGTCAAGAGCGCCAGCCAGCGCGGGCCGCAGCGGCGGCGAAACGCATAGACCGCGACGATGACGGCGACGCCGCACGCCATGCCGAGATCGTTCTTGTCTGCATAAACACCGCGCCAGGCATGGGTATAGGCGTCGCCCGTCATCGTCCCGTGTAGCGGCGCCGCGGCGATCATCACCAGCGAGGCGGCCGCGGCGAACGCGTAGACCTTGACCAGTGTGGCGATCAGCGCCCCGAGTTCGCCGCGCGCCACCAGATAGACGCCGAACAGCGCCGACAGCGTCACCGTGCCGGAGCGGCGGACGACCAGCGCCGGATCGCCCGACCACAACGCGCTGGCGAAAGCGAGGACGCAAAGCGCGAGCACCGGCCAGGCGCAAAGCACGAGCCGCGGCAGCTCGCGGCGCCGCAGACAAAACCCGACCCCCAGAAACCCGAGCAGCAATGCAAATTCGGAAAAATCATAGATGTTCGAGGCGCCCTGTTGCGGCGGCAACGGGGCGGCGAAATAGGAATCCGGCGGCCACATCACCCCGGCGAAAAGCACCAGAAAGATAAACGTGGCGGCGCGCTCGGCGAAGGCTGTGGCGCGGGTCGCCGCCGAGCCTCCGTCGCGGCGTTGCGCCGAGGGCGCGTGGGTGCCAGGCTGTCGCCGCGATGATTTCACCGCGGGCCTTTTCCGCCACCCTGACCGCGCTCCTGGGCCTTGCCGCGTCGGCCTATGCGGACGGCACGGTGCTGCGCGCCAAAGGCTGCGGCGACAAGATCTTCGTCGGCTCCGACCAGGGCTATTCGGTGCTGGCCGCGAACGGCCGCGACGCCGCCGAGGACGGCGACAGGCTGTTGGGCGATGTCGACCGCATCGGTTTTTCGTCGTTCTACATCGCCAAGACCGGCCGCCGGTTTTCCGCCACGATCGACGAGCGCGGCCTCGGTAAATCCGCCATCGACCAGCGCATCGCCGCGAGCTGTCGCGCGGCCAACGCCGGAAACCTGGCCAGCGGCCAGGTCGAGCGGGCGCCCGGCTGCGGCAACAAGATCTTCGTCAACACCGACCGGGGTTATGCGGTGATGGAGCGGCTGGCCGGCGGCCTCGTCTATGTCGGCGATACGCTGAGCGGCGATTTCAACAAGGCCGGGCGCGCCACCATCAAGGACCGGCAGACCGGCGCGGAGCTGACTGTCTTCGTCGACGACTTCCAGCTGCCGAAATCGGCGGCCGAGCGCAAGATCGCCGCGAGTTGCCACTAGAACCGCGACGCACGTCATTCCGCCATTCTCGACGCGAGGATGCGGCCGAGCGCCTCGCTTCCGGCGGCCATCGAGAAATAGCGGCGATAGCGCTCGTACGCCGCTTCGCCGAGCGCGCGGGCGGCGGCCGGGGCGCGTTCGATCCCGGCGACGATCGCCGGCAGGTCGCGTCCCATGTCCGTGACGAGAAATCCGGATTCGCCGTCGACGACATAGCCTCTGACGCTGCCGAAATCGGTGGCGACGATGATCTTCCGGTTGCGCATCAGCCGCAGCATGACGCTCTGCCCGGAGGCGCCGGTGTCGTGCTTCAAGGGGAGGATGCAGGCCCGGGCGCCCCTGACATAGGCGTCGAAATCCTCCCCCGGCAGGTCGCGCAGGAGCGTGACGTTCGCCGGGATGTCGAGCGCGTCGAGCTCCGTGTTGAGCGCCGAGCAGACGATCACCAGCCGCTGCGGGATCGCCCGAAACGCTTCGATCAACGTCGGATAATCGCGGTTGCTGTAGCCGCCGGCGAAATAATACCCGCTCTCGCCGCGATTGACGGGCGCGGGCGGGCCCGCCGCCTCGGCCGGCGGCGACCAGTCGCCATAGGGCAGGAAATGCAGGCGCTCGGCATCGATCCCGAGGCGCGCGCGGTAGAGGCCGACCTCCCACTCGCTGAATACGATATAATGGTCGCCCTTCGAATCGAGCCTGCTCAGCGCGCGGAACACCGGGAACCAGCGCGGCGAGCGGATGTGCCAGCCAAGGCAGAACGACGTCTCGTAGCGGATCAACCGCAGCCGCTTCAACAGCTTGATCAGGTATGAGATCGGTCCGATCGCGATGATCACGCGGCACCGCCGCAGCCGGCCGAGCGAGCGGACAAGGTCGCACGATTGGCGCAGCAACCCGCGAAGATGCGCCCATTTGCTCTGGGCGCGGTGGATCTCGTAGTCGCTCAACTGCAAGAGGTCGAAGCCGAAATGCTTGCTGATATAGGCGCTCATGTCGGGAAACGCGTTGCGCCCCGGCTGAACGAGTACCCGCTGGTGGGCGGCTTCGGCGACGATTGTCATTGCCGCCGATCTTACCGCGGGGAGCTTTAAGAAACGGTGGAGCAACCCCTCCCGTGCGTCATTGCCGGGAGCCCAAAGGGCGGCGCGGCACTATCGTGCGGCGGCGTCTGCCAAGGATCGAGAGTCCTTCGACGCGAGGTATCTCGCAATGCGCTTCGGGGTCTACCGCCCGAAGCCGAGCACGCCGGACGAGATCGCCGCGCCGTACGGGGGGCGGTGGAATCTTCGGCGGCGGCGGAACCAGCGCGGGCGGCCGACCGGGCTCGCCGCGCCCGATTTCTCGATGAATTCGCGGATCGCGTTCTCGGCGAGCCAGGCGCCGACCGGCTGCTGCCCGGCGCCGAGCCCGGCGATCAGCACATTGTCTGCGAGGATGTTGATCGCGCGCGGGATGCCGCCCGCCGCCTCGGCGACGCGCCACGCCGCGCTCGGCGACAGGATCTGCATCAGATCCATCGCCCCGCTCGCCAGCAGCCGGTGCTCGATATATTCCATGCTTTCGTTGAGGCTCAGCGGCGCGAGGCGGGCGCGCAGCGCGACGCGCTGATTGACCTGGCGCATGTCGCGCCGCGCCAGCGTGTTGTCGAGCTCGGGCTGGCCGACCAGCACGATCTGGATGAGCTTTTCGCGGTCGGTCTCGAAATTGCTGAGCAGGCGCAGGAACTCCAGGGTTTCCGCCGGCAGCAACTGCGCCTCGTCGATCATCAGCACGACCGTCCGGCCGCTTTCGAAAATTTCGAGGAGCTTCCATTGCAGCCGCGGCACCGCGGCGAAGACGCTCGGCGGGTCGTCCTCGTCCAGCTCGCGGCAGATATAAGTCGCCATCTCCAGCGGGCTGACCTGCGGCGTGAAGATGTAGATGATCTCGAAGCTGTCGCTCTTCGCCTGGTCGAAGAAGGCGCGCACCACGGTGGTCTTGCCGGTGCCGACCTCGCCGGTGCAGACGATGAATCCCTTGCGGGTCTCGATGCCGTAGACCATCGTCGCCAGCGCCTCGCGATGCATCCGGCTCATGTAAAGGAGGCTCGGGTCGGGGGTCACCGCGAAGGGCGGCCGGCTCAGCCCGTAAAAGCGCTCATACATCGGCCCTCCTCGTCACCGAATTTCGCGCTGGTTTCGATGCCGCCGCTTCGCGTCCCGGGCGATGCGGCGAGACTACCCTATCGGCCCCGGAGAGGCCGCGCCAGCGATCTGCGCGCGGTGCCCGGACCGACCGGGATCAGCCTGACAAATCGGCGGGTTTGGCGAGAAAACCGCCGCGGCGGCGAAACAGCGAAGGGCGCACGCAAGCCCAGGCCGCGTCGTAGGCGGCGAGCAGATGCGGCACTGAGTACTCGAAGGCGAGCGCGTCGCGCAGGCGCTGCTGGCCGAAGCTCCCCATCGCGCGCCGCTTCGCGGGATCATCGAGCAGCGCGGCGATCCCCCCGGCCAGCGCCGACGCATTGTCGGGCTCGACGTAAAGCGCCGCCGCATCGGCCGAGACGCGCGCCTCGGCCAGCTCGCCGATCACCACCGGCAGCCCAAAAAACATGTATTCGAGCACCTTGTTCATCGTGCTCTTGTCGGACCACGCGTTCTTCGGCAGCGGGTCGATCGCGACATCGGCCGAGGACAGAATGCGGCACAGCATCTCGTCGCTGACGATCCCGGTGAAGGTGCACAGATCGGCGACGCCCAATTCGGCGGCATAGGCGACGACCGCCGGCTGATGCGTGCCGCCGCCGATCAGCACGCAATGGAAATCGTCGCGGCCAAGATCGCGCAGCGCCTTGACCGCGAGGACCAGATGGTCCACCCCGTCCTGCGGCCCCATCTCGCCGAGATAAAGGGTCAGATGAGCCTTCCCCTGCTTGTACGAGGGGTCGGGGTCGTGAATCCGGAATTTCGCCAGCGAGGGCGCCGAGCGCACGATGAACACGTCCTCGGCGCGCTTATGGCCGCGCTCGATCGCGACCTGCTTGTAGCTCTCGTTGGTCGCGACGACGATCTGCGCGGCGCTGAATGTCAGGCGTTCGAGCAGCAGCAGTGTCCGCATCATGATGCCATCGCCCGCGCCGAACTTGGCCGCCGCCAGCTCCGGTGAGAGATCGCGATGGTCGAAGATGAAGACCTTGCCGAAAGCGCGCCAGAACCACGCGATCGGCCAATAGATTTCCGGCGGGTTGCAGATGTGGAGGATGTCGAAGCCGCGCCCGAACAGCGCGACCCGCAGCGAAAGCACGAACGTCGCCAGGAAGCACCACAGCGACTCGGCGATAAAGCCAAGCTTGCCCTCGCCTTCGACCGGCCGCCAGTAGCGGTGGATGTCGACCCCCTCGCGCTCCTCGCGCGACTGTTCGAACCCGCGCCCCTTGGGACAGATGAAGCTGACCGCGTAGCCGTGCGCGGCAAGCGTCGTCCCATGCAGCCAGGCGCGCCGGTCGAACGGCACCGGCAGACCCTGGAGGACATAAAGGACGCGTCGTCGCGGTGTAGCGGGGGACATTGGCGCGGCGCCTATCTAGCCAAGCGCCGATAGTCGCCGCCGCCGATTAACAACTGGTTTGCCGGTAACAACTGGTTTACCGGCCCGTGAAGCGGCGCAGCGCGCCCGCGCGAGCAGCGCTATTTCCTTACGCCGTGTCCGGGTTCCTTACGCCGTGTCCGGGCAAGCCCGCCACAAGGTCGTCTCTTATAATCCGGCATCCCCCGCGCCATCCCCTAAATGGATCGCCAATCCCCGAGAAGATCGCGTGAATGAAATTTGGTGTTCAATTTCGGCCTGCACTCACCATATATGCGCGATGAGAACGCATCCCCATGCCGAGGCGACCTATCGGGTCGTGACGCTCGCCGGCGGCGCTTTCGGTATCGAGGTCAAGATCCCGGATACCGCCCCGACCACGATCAGCAGCTTCGATAGCGAAGCCGCGGCGGAAGCCTGGATCGTGCGCGCCAAGCAGCGCGTCGAGACCGAGGGCGCGTCGGGTAAATGGTTTCAGCGGCGGCCTTACGACCGGGTGAGCTGATCCTCGCGGACGACTCGTTCGCGGCCATCGACCTTTGCCTTGATGCGATATTGCGGGGTGCTGCCCTCCTGGGGGAGCTGCCGCACGATCGTGTAGAGTCCGCGCGCCGAGTTGTCCTCGTAGCGGTGCGGCGAGAACCGCACGTTCTGGCCGGCTGCGTATTTGTGCATCGCCATCCTCCGTCCCGGAAAACGTGACGCCGCCCGTGCAGGGCGGCGTCACGCGAGTCCGGTGCTACTCCGCCTTGAGGGCGACGGCCGAGGTCTTGCCCTGCTGGCCGCGTTCCAGGTCGAAGCTGAGCTTCTGACCCTCGTGCAGATTGCCGATGCCCGAACGTTCGACGGCCGAGATGTGGACGAACACGTCCTTCGACCCGTCATCGGGCTGGATGAAGCCGTAGCCCTTTTGTGCGTTGAACCACTTCACGGTTCCGGTAGCCATAGTAAGCCTTTCAAAAGCCAATTGGCCGGCACTCGCGTATCGAGTGTCGGGTCAACCGTCGGTATCTGCAAAAGCGGTCCGGCGCTCTGTCGAGCAGCGAAATGCGAGCCGAACCAAGAGTCGACCGTTGTTATGTGGCCTCGCGGGAAGATGGTTACAAGAAGCGGCGGCCCCCAGGCGCTCCGCGTGCACGGAGATCGGCTTGTGTACGGGAGATTATCCCATTACGGCAGCTTTAGCGGGTAGTTTGGCTTGACAAGTCGTTCTCTATATGTTCTAATACGGAATCTCTGGCCCAATGGATTCCGCAATTGTTGGAAACGATGTGGCGGCTGCACCCGCGCGGCGCCGCAAACCGAGGCGTTTGCGTCGATGCAGATGGCGCGGCAGTCGGCCCGGATTGCGTCCTCGTGCGGCGTACGCCGACCGGGTATCGCTGCGTCACGCGCAAAACAGCGCACGATATCCAAACTGTTCTCCTCGCACGGGACAAAGAACTCGATTGGCTCTACGAGCAAGCGCGGCGGATTGCCAAGGCGCTCGACCGCGGGGATATCGCGCTCGCCCAAATCTACGGGCTGCGCGTTCCAATCGCCGACCTCGACGATCGCCAATTAAAGCGACTGGCCGCAATCGCCGCACTTCACAAGATCGGCTTCAACCCCGATGAGCCGCGCATTCCCGCGGGCCAACCTGGCGGCGGCGAATGGACTGATGGGGCCGCTACCGGCGCGGCAGCGCTCGATGCAGAGCCGCAAACCGACGGAACCGATTCAAACATACCGGCGATTGGGGCCTATTTGCAGACGGACAGACCCGACACGGGGGCCGCGGCGTCCGTCGCCGCCCTGTCGACGGATGGGACCGATGCAAGCACGGCAGGACTCGATGCTCATCTTATCGAGGCCGGCTATCAGTTGCCGCCCGGCATGTGGGCGGTGGTTCGCGAATTGTATCGCGAGTTCATGGCCCATGGTGGCGACATGTCGTATCTGATGAGCTATTTGGCGGATCATGGGCTGCAGCTTGACGAGCTTCCGTCCGTCATCAGAAGTCTGTTCGATGGGCCGAAGCCGCTTGCTGAATTGCAGCCCGATAAGCCGCCGGTGGGCTTTGATACAGCAAGCCGATTAAAGGCGTATCTCCCGACCCGCCGCCCGGCTACGAATGGCATCATATTATCGAGCAAAATGGCCAGACGCGCCCCGACCTGACCAGCCCGGATGGCATCCGGACGTGGATTCAGAATACCGACAACGTCGTAATGATGCCGGTCATCAGGCGCTACTGCATCAACGGGTGCATGAGTAAATTTACACCTCCAGAGAGCGGTATCAGACTTCGAGAAACGGTGAGGACTTTGGATGGGACTCGCCAGCGTGCGATTGGCCTCATATTATTAAAGCTGTGTAGGGTTATATCATGACAAAGACACCAAGTTTGGGATGGAGCGATGATAAAATCGTCCAGTCTATCCATCGTTGGTCAGTGGAGAGATCAAAATGTGGTTTTGATGCCCTCAGATATAATAAAATGGATACCGATTATCTGACTCCGGGCATTAAAATATTGAAAAATCGTGGTAAGGAATCTCTCGCAAAATTGCTGCCGATGTTGGAGGACGCGAATCGCGAGGTTCGGCTGACCGCAGCATCTATTGCTTACCAGATAGATACGGCAGCGTGTCGGAAGGTACTCCGGGATCTGATGGAAACACCGGATGGCGTCGGCCTTATGGCCTGGGCGGCATTATATCAATTAGACCCAAGCGTCGCCCCCACGCCCATTGAGTTGTGGGGAGAGCAACCCTAAACCGGCCACTAGGCAGCGAAGATATAAATGACTTCATTGCCACAGCGAAACTGGTCGGACGACCAGATCGTAGAATGTGTCCGCCACTGGTCGCTGGAGAGTGCCAAATGTGGTTTAGACGGCCATCGCTACAACAAAATCAACTTCAAATACTTTGTTCCCTGCGCAGAGATGCTCAAAACGCGCGGGCCGGCCTCCCTGGCGAAATTGTTGCCGCTGCTCGACGACGAGAGCCCCGACGTTCGGCTTACGGCTGCGTCGATTGCTTACGTGGCAGATGCGGTCAGATGCCGCGACATACTCTTAGATTTAATGACGGCGCCTGATCGCATCGGTGTGGCGGCGTGGGGTTCGTTAGCGGCGCTTGATCCAGAAAATGCGCCTAAGCCCACTGAACTTTGGGGAGACGAACCGTCGTAGCATCTGGCGGACATGATCCGACTCGAACAGGCGCAGGCCTGTGCCCGCCGCCCCGTCCTCACCGCGCGCAAGGTGCATTTCGAGATCGAACTGCTGGGCGGGAAGTGAAGCAATGTTACGTGCGCGACCGAGCGCTAGCTGCAAAATCGGCTATTTTTGCTAGATGTCAGTAACGGCAGCAGCCTGGGTACAGGCAGTCGGCTCAATTATGGCAATTGGCATTGCCGTATGGGTGCCTTGGTGGCAACGGCGGCGCGCGCTTCGAGATGCTCACTCCGATCGAGTGCGCGGAGAAAAAGAGCGTCTGAGTCGGCTATCCTCGGGGTTACGCGCTGAGGTCGCTGCGGCGCTGGAGGCAATGAATTACCGGCGGGCCACGGCCGTGGAGATATTGAGGCTCGTCAAAGCAGCACAACGGAGCGGTGGCAAAGTAACCGGAAACGGGCCGATTCGGCCCGGGTCTATGACCATCACCGATGCGATCGTTTATCGCCAAATCGCAGCAGAACTCGGTCGTTTTCCGCCTGATGTTAATAGATGGGTGGTTACATTCTATTCGGATGCGCTGGAGGTTAGCCGTCTTGCCGATGGTGCCGTTACCACTCAGGCAGCCTGCGTCGTGATTACCGACTTGGCCTCTCGTCTCAAATTTCGAGCAGCAATCTTGTTACGGATAATTGATAAATTTCAGGCGGCAGATTTTGCCACTTCTACGAATATTCAACTGGAACCCGACGAAGTACGACAGTTCGCACGGGAATCTGACTATCCATTCGAAGAGGTATTAAGAGAACATGGTCTTACGCTGCGGCCACAAGGTGGTCCCCAGTAACAAGTCGTCGCCACCTCACGCCGCCGCCGCCACCAGCAGCTTCCTGAACCACGCCTGCGCGGGTTCGCTGGCGGTGCGGCGGTGCCAGGCGATCGAGATGGTGGCGGAGAAATCGACCGGGAGGGGCAAGGTGACGAGTTCGGCGTGGGCGGCGATGAGGCTGGCGGCGCGGCTCGGGACGGTGGCGATCAGGTCGGAGGCGGCGAGCGCGGCGGGGATGGCGAGATAGGTCGCCACCAGGAGCGCGACGCGGCGGCGCTGGCCGTAATCGACGAGGAGCCGGTCGAGCGCGCCGCTGGTGTCGCCGCGCGGGCTGACCAGCACATGGTTCTGCGCGGCGTAGGCCTCGACCGTCAGCGGCGCGCGGGTGATCGGGTGGCCCTTGCGGGCGACGACGACGAACGGGTCGCGGAAGAGGAGGGTCGTCTCGATCGCCGGCGGCATCGCGCGCAGATGCGCGACCGCGACATCGATCGCACCGCGCTCCAACTGCTCGGCGGCCTCCCTGCCGTTCAAGGGCAAGAGGCGCAGGGTCGCCTTGGGCGCCTCGCGCGAGAAGGCTTGGGCGAGGCGGCCGACCAGCGCGACCTCGGCGTATTCGCCCATGCCGGCGGTGAAGGTGGCGAGGCTGATGGCGGGATCGAACCCAGCGCCGAGGTTGAGCGCCGCCTCGATCCGCTCGATCGCCGCCGAGACCAGGGGCGCGATCTCGCGCGCCCGGGCGGTCGGCTCCATGCCGCCCGGAGTGCGCACGAAAAGGTCATCGGCGAACAGGTCGCGCAGGCGCGACAGGGCGTGGCTCATCGCCGGCTGCGACAGGCCGATGCGGCTGGCGGCGCGGGTCACGGCGCGCTCGCTGTGGAGCGCGTCGAAGGCCTTCAGCAGATTGAGGTCGACCGCACGTATATCCATCGAACGAATGGTTAGCATAATTACAATCGATTTGATAGATGGCGTCTGCGGCGCTCATATACCATCAGCGATTCACCCGTCGGGTGGGGAGAGCGCCGCGATATCCGGCCGATTTCGGGCGCGATCCGCGAAGAGGGTGGTGGGTTACGCTTCGCTAACCCACCCTACGGAGTTGGACGTTTACTCGAACGGAGAGCCACAGATGGATACCGCCCCGCGCCTCAGCCATGTCGGGCTTTATGTCCACGACGTACCCAAGATGATCGATTTCTACACAAAGGTGCTCGGCTTCGTCGTCAGCGACGGCGCGGAGGACGGGCGCATCACCTTCCTGTCGCGCAATCCCAGCGACCATCACCAGGTCGTGCTGGTGCGCGGCCGCGCCACCGATACCGAAGTGCCGATGGTGCAGCAGGTGTCGTTCAATGTCGGGACCCTGCCGCAGGTGCAGAAGGCGTTCCGTAAGATCCGCGACGCCGGTTGCGAGGGGATCAGCCCGATCTGCCACGGCAATGCCTGGTCGGTCTATTTCCAGGACCCCGAAGGCAACCGCATCGAGATGTTCTGCGACACGCCGTGGTACGTGCCGCAGCCGCTGGGCTTCAAGATCGACCTCGACCAGCCGGCCGACACGCTCGTCGCCGAGACCGAGGCCTATTGCCGCGACAAGGAAGGCTTCAAGCCGATGGAGGAATGGCGAGCCGAGATCTCAAAGAAGATCGCGGCGAAGCTGGAAGCGAATTAGTTGGCTGCCGCTCCCTTACCCTCCCACGCCTGCGGCGCGGGTCCCTCCCTCTCCCGCTGGCGGGAGAGGGAGGCGCGCGAAGCGCGACGGGGTGAGGGCTGCTGGCGACGGAAACACTTGATAATAGGAGAAATCAGATGACCGAGAACAAGGGCTATCACGCCCACATTTATTACAACGCCGAGACCAAGCCGGTCGCGGAAAAGCTGCGCCAGACGATCGCCGGCAAGTTCGCGGTCGAGGTCGGGGGCTTGAGCGACGAGCCGCGCGGGCCGCACCCCATCCCGCAGTTCGTCGCCATCTTCGAGACGCCGGAGTTCCAGAACATCGTGCCGTGGCTGATGCTCAACCGCGACGGGCTCGACGTGTTGGTGCACCCGCTGACCGAAAGCTCCTACGACGACCACAGCAAGAATGCGCTGTGGCTGGGGACGCCGGTGCCGATGCGGCTCGACATTCTACGGCCGACCTACAGCCCCGGCCTGCTGCCGGGAGGAGAGCGGGCGGCTTGAGGCTTATTCGCTTTTCCCGCGCAAGCGGAAACCCAGGGCGAGCGACTGAAGGATTGCCCTGGGCCACCGCTTTCGCGGGGGTGTCGATGAAGGACGGATTGCACTAGCATTCTCCCGGGCGTCTTCAGGGGAGGCATCCATGCCGGCGCGTACCGGACAGCAATATATCGACGGGCTGCGGGCGCAGGAGCGCGAGGTGTGGCTCGGCGGCGAGAGAGTGCGCGACGTGACCCGCCATCCGGGATTGTCGGGCGGGGTCGAGGCGATCGCCTCGCTCTATGATTTGCAGCACGATGCGAAGCTGAAGCAGGTGATGACCTACCGATCGCCGTCGTCGGGCGAGGAGGTCGGGCGCTCGTTCAGCAATCCAAAGACCCGCGAGGAGTTGGAAGCGCGCACCCGGATGATGCTCAACTGGGCGCGCACCACCAACGGCATGATGGGGCGCTCGCCCGATTTCATGAACGTGACCTTCGCCGCGTGGGGCGCGGCGGCGGATTTCTTCGGCGAGAAACGGCCCGAATTCGGCGACAACATGCGCCGCTATGTCGAGCATCTGCGCGAGAACGACGTCACCCTCACCCATGCGCTGATCAATTTGCAGCGCAGTCGCAACGTCTCCGGCATGTTCAACCTCGAGGAAGGCACCGCGCTCGAGGTGAAGAAGGAAAGTTCGGCCGGGGTCGTCGTACATGGCGCGCGCATCCTGGCGACCCTGGGGCCGCTGTCGGACGAGATCGCGGTCTATTCGCCGCGCCTCGCCCGCCATTCGGACGACCACTCGCCGTTCGCGATGAGCTTTTCGATCCCGTGCGGCACGACAGGGCTCAAATTCCTCTGCCGCGACAGCTTCGACCTCGGCCGCTCGCATTTCGACGCGCCGCTCGCCTCGCGCTTCGAGGAGATGGACTGTATCGTCTTCTTCGACAACGTGCTGGTGCCGTGGGAGCGGGTGTTCCTGCTCTACGATGTCGACCGGCTGAATCAAGTCCCGCAAATCACCCATTCGACCGCGCATTCGGCGCATCAGGGCGCGACGAAGAACCTCGCCAAATGCGAGTTCGTGCTGGGCCTCGCGCTGCTGATGACCGAGGCGCTGGGCAATGCGCACCTGCCGCACACCGAGGAGCGGATCGGCGAATTGATGCTCTACACCGAACTGATGCGCTCGTGCATGCGCGCCGCCGAGGCCGATTCCGAGCTCGACCGCTGGGGGGTGATGGCGCCGGCGATCCTGCCGTCGGAAGCGACGCGTAACCTGATGATGACCTGCTATCCGCGGATGATCGAGATTTTGCAGCTGCTGGGGTCGTCGAGCTTCCTGCTGACCCCCAGCGAGAAGGATCTGGCGGGGCCGTTGGAGCCGCAGATCGAGCAGTATTTGGCGACCGACAAATTCGCCGCGAAGGATCGGGTGCGGTTGTTCCGCCTCGCCTGGGATGTCGCCGGCAGCGCTTTCGGCAGCCGTCAGGTGCTGTATGAGCGTTTTTTCGCCAGCGACCCGCTGACCCGCGCGCGGGCGATGGCGGCGGTCTATCCCAAGGGCCAGGTCATGGAGCGGGTGCTGGACTTCCTGGGGAAGGACGACGCGGCGTGATAATATTGCCATAATAGTCGTAGGGTGGGTTGAGCGCAGCGCAACCCACCGCTCATGCGAATGCGATTGATGGGTTTCGCTGCGCTCAACCCATCCTACCGGGAGCGGAATATGGCCAAGCGACCGATGTATCTCCAGCACGTCAATCTCTACGTGCGCAACGCCGAGCGCTCGAAGCAATGGTATGAGGATTTGCTCGGCCTCCACACCTATGAATACCGGCCGGGCTGGGCCGCGTTCATGTCGGCCGACGAGGAGCAGTCGCACGAGGTGGCGCTGATGCAGCTGGGCGACGATGCGCCGCTCCAGCAGAAGCCCCAGGTCGGGCTCAACCACATGGCGTGGCGGCTCGAAAGCCTCGACGACCTCAAGGAATTCTACCACCTGGTCAAGGCCAAGAGGCAGCCGATCGACCATATCGCCGATCACGGCATCTCGCTCGGCATCTACCTGCGCGATCCCGACGGCAACGGGGTCGAGGTGTTCTACGAGATGCCGCGCGCCGAATGGCCGGTCGATTATCATGTGTTCAGCCGCGACAAGGTCGGCCGTGGCCGCTTCCCCGGCCCGTGGGACGCCGAGATGGTCGATCAGCTCCCGGCGCCGCAACCCGCGGCGGCTGAGTAACCCTCACCCTCCCATCGCTGTCGCGACGGGTCCCTCCCTCTCCCGCGAGCGGGAGAGGGGCTTGAATGGTCGAGAACAGGAAACCCCCTCTCCCGCTTGCGGGAGAGGGGGGCCTCGCGTAGCGAGGTGGGGGGAGGGTCCATGCGCACACACAAGATCGCGGCGCTGGGCGGAGACGGCATCGGGCCGGAGGTGGTCGAGGCTGGGCTCGAGGTGCTGGCGGTCTGCGCCGAGCGCGACGGCGGCTTCGCGCTCGATGTCGAGCGCTTCGATTGGGGTTCGGACTATTACCGCAAACACGGGGTGATGATGCCGGCGGACGGCGCCGACCGGCTGCGCGGCTTTGACGCGATCCTGTTCGGCGCGGTCGGCACGCCCGGCATCCCCGACCACATCACCTTGTGGGGCTTGCGCCTGGCGATCTGCCAGCCGCTCGACCAGTACGCCAACGTCCGGCCGACCCGCATCCTGCCCGGCATCACCAGCCCGCTGCGGCATGTCTCGGGGCCCGAACTCGACTGGGTCATCGTGCGCGAGAACTCGGAGGGCGAATATGCCGGGGTCGGCGGGCGCGTGCATCAAGGGATGGAGTCCGAGGTCGCGACCGACGTCTCGATGATGACCCGGCACGGCGTCACCCGCATCTTCCGCTTTGCCTTTGCGCTGGCCCGCTCGCGGCCGCGCAAGCTCCTGACTGTCGTCACCAAATCGAACGCGCAGCGCCACGCGATGGTGATGTGGGACGAGATCGCCGCCGAAATCGCCGCGGATTTTCCCGACGTCACGTGGGACAAGATGCTGGTCGACGCGATGACGATGCGGATGGTGATGAAGCCGCAATCGATCGACACGATCGTCGCCACCAACCTGCACGCCGACATCCTCTCCGACCTGGCGGCGGCGCTGGCGGGATCGATCGGCATCGCGCCGACCGCCAACCTCAACCCCGAGCGCACCGCACCGTCGATGTTCGAGCCGATCCACGGCTCGGCCTTCGACATCGCCGGCAAGGGCATCGCCAACCCGGTCGGCACATTCTGGACCTGCGTGATGATGCTCGAACACATCGGCGAGAAGCCCGCCGCCGACCGGCTGATGCGGGCGGTCGAGCGGGTCACCGCCGACCCGGCGCTGCACACCCCCGACCTCGGCGGCAACGCGACAACGGTGCAGGTGACCGCCGCGGTATGCGAGGCGCTGCGACGGGCGAACGACTGAATGCAAAAATTTGCCCTCTTCCGGGCTTGTCCCGGGGGGTTCACGTCTTTCATTCTCGGACGGTCGCCAGAAAAGACGTGGATGCCCACGGAACAAGTCCGGCCACGGGCATAGAGGGGAACCGATGGCAGCAAATGCGGTATCGCCCATATCGCCGACGGGGCATTTCACGCCGCGCAACGAGTGGCTGGCGCGGCACAAGGAAGAAATCGTCGAACCCGAGCTGCCGATCGTCGACCCGCACCATCATCTGGTCGAGCGGCCCGAGACCGGGCGCTATCTGCTGCCAGAGCTGCTCGCCGATACCGATAGCGGGCACAACATCGTCGCGACGGTCTATCTCGAATGGCTGTCGATGTACCGCGCCCACGGCCCGGCCGAGATGAAGCCGGTCGGCGAGGTCGAGTTCGCCAACGGGGTCGCGGCGATGGCGGCGAGCGGCGCCTACGGCAAGACCAGGGTGTGCGCCGGCATTGTCGGCTACGCCGATCTGGCGCTGGGCGGCGCCGTGGAAAAGGTGCTGGAGGCGGAGATCGCGGCCGGCGGCGGCCAGGTTGGTGGACCGGGGGGCCGGTTCAAGGGCATCCGCTACATCTCGGCGACGCACCCCGACCAGGCGGGCTGGGGCGCGGCCATCCCGCGGCCGGAAGGGATGCTGGCGCAGCCCAAGGTGCGCGAGGGTTTCGCCAAGCTCGGCAAGCTCGGGCTCACGTTCGACGCGTGGCTCTACCACACGCAAATCCCCGAGCTGATCGATCTCGCCCGCGCCTTCCCGCAGGTGCCGATCGTGCTCGACCATGTCGGCGGCGCGATCGGGCTCGGGCGCTACGCCGGGAAGCGCGACGCGGTCTTCGCCGAGTGGAACGCGCGCATCAAGAAGCTGGCGACCTGCGCCAACGTGCACATCAAGCTGGGTGGGCTCGGGATGCGGATGTTCGGCTTCGATGTCCACGAGAAGGCCGACCCGCCGAGTTCGGAAACCCTGGCAACCTTGTGGCGCCCCTATATCGAGACCTGCATCGCCGCGTTCGGCCCCGAACGCGCGATGTTCGAGAGCAATTTCCCGGTCGACAAGGGCAGCGGGAGCTACCCGGTGTTCTGGAACGCCTTCAAGCGCATCGCCGCCGGCTGCTCGGCCGCCGAGAAGGCGGCGCTGTTCGCCGGCACGGCGACGCGGTTCTACAAGCTGAATAGCTAATCGTCTTTCCCGCGAAAGCGGGAACCCAGGGCAACCGCTTCGTCGCTCGCCCCTGGGCCCCCGCTTTCGCGGGGGAGGCGAATGTCAGTCGTCCGCGTGACAGTTATCGGCTTTGTCGCAAAAACCGGGTTGATCGCCGCGGTTGGGCTGGCGATGCTGTGCGCGATGGGCAGGGGCGATCCCAAGCGTAGGCGGGCGGTGCGCTGGCGGCGGATTTGCGCCGTGGCGACGTTGGCCGTGGCGGCATTGGGGCTGACGGGGGGGCGCCCGGCCGCGGCGGACGACCGCCAGCAGATCTGCCAGACGATTTCGGGCGCCGCTGTGGCAAACGGGCTGCCGTTCGGCTTTCTCGCTCGGCTGCTGTGGACCGAGAGCGGCTTCCGCAGCGAGGTGACCAGCCCCGCGGGCGCCGAGGGCGTCGCGCAGTTCATGCCGCAGACCGCGGCCGAGCGCGGCCTACTCGACCCGCGCGACCCGTCGCAGGCGATCCAGCATGCGGCGCGGCTGCTGCTTGAGCTCGACCGGCGGTTCGGCAATCTGGGATTGGCTGCCGCCGCCTACAACGCCGGCTCGACGCGGGTGGTGAAATGGCTGCAAGGGCTTGCCGCGCTGCCGATCGAGACGCGGCTTTACGTGCTGGCGATCACCGGGCGCTCGCCCGAGGACTGGGCGGCGCTGCGTACCAGCCTCGATGCCGAGACGGTTTCGTATCCGCTGCCGGGCCTCGATTGCCTCAACGCGACGAGCCCGGCGCGGCACGGCGGCGCCGGTATCCTGCAGGCCGCGGCGCCGCCGCCGGTTTTCCAGGCGCGGCTGGACAATCATCTCGCGACCGCGATCGCGCTGTTCGGCGCGCTGTCGCGCAGCGAAAATCCGGCGCCGAAGCCGCTCTGGCTCGGTAAGCGCAACGCCGCCGACTCGCTGTGCGCGGTCTTTCGCGCCGAGGGCGCCAATTGCCGGGTGTTCGGCCGGTAGGGCGGAAAAGCGCAGCGCATTTCGCCAACGGGATGCGACATCGGCGGATTACGCTTCGCTCCATCCGCCCTGCGCCTGCTTTCGCGCCGAGGGCGCCAATTGCCGGGTGTTTGGCCGGTAGCCCGCGGCCTATTTCGCCGGCGCGGCTTTGAGCGCGGCGAGGCGCTGCTCGACCTCTTTACGCGCCGGGGCGTCGGCGGGGAGTTGCGCGAGCAGCTTGGTGAACAAATCCTGGGCCGTGTCCTTGTGCCCGGCGGCGGCCTCGGCGAGCCCGACATACCACAGCGCCTCGGCGTTTTTCGGCTCGGCGCCGAGGATCTCGCGCATCAGCGCGGTCGCCTGCGCCGGCGGCTGGTCGCCGCCCTCGGCCTCGATGATCGCCTCGGCGTATTGCTGCTTCAGCGCGGTGTCGTCGGGCTTCAGTTTGACGGCGCGGGCGAACGCGTCCTTGGCCTTGTCCGCCTGGTTCAGCACCATGTACGAGCGCCCGAGCCGGTTCCAGCCGTCGGCGTCGTCAGGCAGCTGCTCAAGCCGCGCGGCGAGGCGGGCGACCATGGTATCGATCATCGCCTGGCGCTGCTGCGGCGTCGCCGTGGCGGTCGCCCTCGCGGCTTCGGTAACCTCGGTGCTCGACGGCATGTTGGCTTCGCCCTGCTCCGCGGCGGGCGGCACAGGCGGGTTAGCCGCGGCAGCGGCTGGGTTCGCCGAAACTGCGGGCGGAGTTACCGCTTCGGCCGGCGGCGGCTTGCGCGCGGCGCCCTTCGATGTCTTCAGCGTCGCCGGGTCGAGCCCGGCGGTATGCGCGGTCTCGTCGATACGCCGCCGCAGCATCGGCAGCCAATTGGCGTCGTCGGGCGAATCCGCTTCGAGGTCGACCCATTCCTGCAGCGCGGTCTTGGCGTCGCCCGCTTGGAGCTTGGCGAGCGCCAGGTAGTAGCGCGAGCGCGGCGCGTTTTCCGGGTCGGCGAGCGCGGTGGTGAAATGCTCCTGCGCCTCCGGCGTGATCTTGCCGCCGGCGGCCAGCGCCTCCGCCTCGGCCCAGTCGCCGACGATCTCCGGCTTCTGGCCCGACAGATCGGCGGCATGGCGGTAGTCCTCGACCGCATCCTGATAACGGCCTTGCCCCATCTCGGAGCGGGCGAGCAGAACCCAACTGTTGAAGTCGCCGGGCTGCTCCTTCAGATGCGCCTTGAGCTTGCGGATCGCCTCGGCCATGTCGAGATGCGGGTTGGGCTTGGCCGCGGCCGCGGTCTCGCCGCCGTTGCCCTTGGCGTCGCGCGAGGCGAGCGGCTCGTCGGGCACGCTCGGCGAGCCGAGCTCCCAGTAAAGCGTCCAGGCGGCGAACGGCAGCAAGATGATCGCCACCGCGGCGACCGCCAGCGGCGCCGAGGACGACGCGGCCGGCGCCTCGCCCGGGGTCAGCGCCAGGATGCGGCGGCCGATCTCGCTTTTCGCGGCCTCGGCTTCGCCGGGCTCGATGATGCCGCGCCCGACGTCGCGCTCGAGCTCGGCTAGTTGGTCGCGATAAACCGCGAGATTATAGGCGTCGCGAGTGTCGTTGCGCCGGTTGCGCAGGATCAGCGGCGCCAGCAGTAAGGCGACGGCGAACGTCGTCAGCCCAAGCATCCCGAGGGCCAGCCCCATGTTCATCGTTCGGCCCCGGTATCGAGCATGTCGGCGAGGCGCCGCTTCTCGTCAGGGCTGAGCGGCGGCGGATCGGTCAGCCCGGAACGGCGTCGCAGATAGCGCGCGATCCCCAGCCCGCCGATCAGCAGCACCAGCGCCGGTCCGCCCCATAGGAGCCAGGTCGCGACCTCGAACGGCGGTTTCAGCAGCACGAAATCGCCGTAGCGCGCGCGGATATAGTCGATGGCCTGCCGGTTGGTGTCGCCGGCCTTCAACCGGTCGCGCACCAGCACGCGCAGATCGTGCGCGAGGTCGGCTTCCGAATCGTCGATCGACTGGTTGCGGCACACCAGACAGCGCAATTCCTTGCCGATGTCCCGCGCCCGGGCTTCGAGAACGGGATCGGCCAGCATCTCGTCGGGCCGCACCGCGTGCGCCGGGCCGCAGAGGCCGAGCAGGATTGCCAGGCACGCAGCCAACTTAACGACCTCTTTGCGAGCGCAGCGAAGCAAGCTCGTCGCGATGGACTTAACTGCGGCACGAGATTGCTTCGTCGCGCCATGCGCTCCTCGCAATGACAGGGGAGTCATTTCTGCAGCTTGGCCACGAGCGGCATGATCTTGTCGTCGATGTCGGCCTCGCTCAGCGGACCGACATGCTTGTAGCGGATGTGGCCGGTCTTATCGACGATGAAGGTCTCGGGCACGCCGTAAACGCCCCAGTCGATCCCGACCCGGCCGCTATCCATGCCGATCCGCGTATAGGGGTCGCCCAATGACTTGATCCAGCCGTTCGCGGCCTCGCCGGTGTCCTTGTAGTTGATGCCGTAGATCGGCACCTGCTTCCTCGCGGCGAGCGCGTTCAGCACCGGATGCTCCATCCGGCACGGCCCGCACCACGAGGCGAAGGTGTTGACGAGGCTGACATGGCCTTGCAGATCGGCCGAGGAGAAACCCTTGTCGCTGCCGGGCAACGGCGGCAGGTCGAAGGTCGGCGCCTCCTCGTTGATCAGCGCCGAGGGCAGCACGTTGCTGTCGATGCCGAGCCCGACATAGAACCCGGCCGCCATCAGCCCGAACACGACGATCGGCAGGAGGTAGAACCAGCGGCGCATTTATTCCGCCGGCTGAGCCGCCGCGGCCGCAACGATACGGGCGCGCCGCGGTGCGCCGACCCGGTGGCGCCGGTCGCTCAGCGAGACGAGGCCGCCAAACGCCATCGTCGCCGCGCCGAGCCAGATCAACGGCACCAGCGGGTTGTAGTAGAGCCGCAGCGTGTAGCTGCCCTTGCCGTCGGCGTCGCCGATCACCGCGTAGACATCGGCCAAGAGGTTGGTGCGGATTGCGACGTCGGTCTGGTTGCCGTTCTCGAGCGGGAAGAAACGCTTTTCGGGGTGCATCTGGGCAATGAGCTCGTCGCCTTTCAGGAGGCGCATGTCGGCGCGGGTCGCGATATAATCGGGGCCGCGCACGTCCTTCACCGCATCGAGCGCGATGGTGTAGCCGGCCAGCTCGACCGACCCGCCGGGCTTCACATTCTCGATCTTCTCGACGGTCCAGGCCGAGGAGCCGGTAATGCCGGCGACGACGATCGCCATCCCGGCATGGGCGAAACTCATGCCCCAGGCGGCGCGCGGCAGGCGCACCGCCCGCCGGAAACTGCTGCCCAGGGGCTCGGAGAACAGGCGGATGCGTCCGGCCCATTCGACGATTACCGCCGTTAGAATCCAGGCCGCGAGGGCCAGACCGCAGGCAGCGCCGACGGACTTGAATCCCATCACGATCATCGTCAAGACCGCGGCGCCGGCGGCGATCGCGAAGCCCAGCTTCAGCCGCTGCAGCGCTGCCCACAGATCGCCGCGCTTCCACGACATCATCGGCCCGACCGCCATCGCGATCAGCAGCGGGATCATGATCGGCACAAAGGTCATATTGAAGAACGGCGGACCGACCGAAACTTTCTGCTTCGAGACGACATCGAGAAACAGCGGATAGAGCGTGCCGAGCAGTACCGTGGCGGCGGCCGTGGTGAGCAGCAGGTTGTTGAGCAACAGCCCGCCCTCGCGCGAGATCGGGGCGAAGAGGCCGCCGCCCTGCAAGCTCGGCGCGCGGATCGCGAAGAGCAAAAGCGCGCCTCCGGTCGCGACGCCGAGCAGCAGCAGGATGAAAACCCCGCGTCGCGGGTCGGAGGCGAAGGCGTGGACCGAGGTCAATACCCCCGAGCGCACCAGGAAGGTGCCGATCAGCGACAGCGAGAAGGTGAGGATCGCGAGCAGGATCGTCCAGGCTTTGAGCGTGTCGCGCTTCTCGACGACGATCGCCGAGTGCAACAGCGCGGTGCCGATGATCCATGGCATGAACGAGGCGTTCTCGACCGGGTCCCAATACCACCAGCCGCCCCAGCCGAGCGTGTAATACGACCACCAGCTGCCCATCGCGATGCCGACGGTGAGGGCGCACCAGGCGGCGAGTGTCCACGGCCGCACCCAGCGCGCCCAGGCCGGGTCGACGCGGCCCTCGATCAGCGCGGCGATCGCGAAGCAGAACGAGATCGAGAACCCGACATAGCCGGCATAGAGACAGGGCGGGTGGAACGCCAGGCCGCGGTCCTCGAGGATCGGGTTGAGGCCGTTGCCGTCGACCGGCACCGGGAAGAGGCGCAGAAACGGGTTCGAGGTGAACAGGATGAAGAGGAGGAACCCGACCCCGATCATCGCCTGCACCGCCAGCACCCGCGCCCGCAAGGCCGGCGGCAAATTGTTGCTGAACACCGCGACGGCGGCGCCGAACAGCGACAGCATGAAGACCCAGAGGACCATCGAGCCTTCGTGGTTGCTCCACACGCCGGTGATTTTATAGAGCAGCGGCTTCATGCTCGACGAATTGGCGGCGACGTTGAGCATCGAGAAATCCGACGTCGCATAGGCGTGCATCAGCGCGAAGAAGGCGGTCGCGACAAAGACGAACTGCGCCAGCGCCGCCGGCCGCGCCAGCGCGATCAGCGCGCCGTCGCCTTTCGCCGCGCCATAGAGCGGCACGGTCGCCTGGATCACCGCGATGCACAGCGCGAGCACCAAGGCGAAATGCCCGATCTCGTCGATCATCCTGGGCCTGTCCTCAAGGCGAGTTGGTCGCCGGCATTATCGCAGAGACGAGGCGCGCGCGGCAAACCCGCACGCCTCGCAGCGGCGACACGTTGTCTCATGCTTGCAGTCGCCGTCGCGGGCTTGACCCGCTTGAGCCGCCGCCGCCTTGCCCCACCACCATGCCCTCCGGGCTTCTGACTCGCGGGAAAGGCGCGAGGGTTCTACGGGCGGAACACCGCGAAGCATTTGTCGGAATTGAAGATGTACGATTCGATGTAGTCGATGATTTCGGGCTCGCGGCGCAACTCGCTCATCGCGCCGCCGAGCGTGACCCAGTTGAGAAACTCCTGCTGCCCGGCATCCTCGATCTCGGCGGTGGTGAGGTCGCGCCAGCGCGCCAGCTTGCCCGAGGCCAGCTCGTCGAAGCGCGCCCGGTCGCCGGCATTGTCGGGATAGAGGTAGTGGTTCTTCGGCGTCAAAAACGCGTGCGACCAGCTCGACGAGGCAATCAGCGCCACCCGCCACGGGCTCTCGCTCAGAACCCGCGCCATCGCCCCGCCGATGTCGAAGCAGCGCCGCGGATTCGGCCCCGGCGGGTCGACCAGATTGGGGTCGGCGTCGCCGGTCAGGTGCGCGGTCGAGCCGCGCTTGGCGATGACGCTCGACCCGTAGCAATTCACGTGGAACGGCACCACCGGGTACGGAAAACCCGTGCGGTCGTAGTCGAGATACATCACCGTGTTGATAAAGGCGTGCGGCAGCCCGTTCTCGTAGCGCATGCGATAGGCGTAGCTGACGTCGAAATCCTGCTCGATCAACTTTGCCGCGATGTACGATGCGCCGGCCTTGTGGCCCTTGGTGTTGACGACGGTATCCTTGCCCTCGCCCCAGACATTGGTGTTGCCGGCGTTGTAGCGGGCGAACGGCTGCGACGCGGTCTCCTCCTGAAGGAACACGCAGAACGAGGGCACCCCTCCTCGCGGAAATTCTCGTACTGGTCGTCGCCGAAAATGACGACGAAATCGGGCTTGAACGCATCGAGCGCCTCGCGCGCCTTGCGGAAGCCGTCGACCAGCCGCCGCGGTGCTCGGTGGCCGAGGCCACGGGATCGTCCCATTCCTTGCGCATCTGCGCCGGCCAGGTCTTCGGATCCTTCAAGGCCTCGGGTACCTGGTCGCTGTCGAGCGTGCGATTGAGCAGGCCCGCCATCTGCACGTCGGATTGCATCAGCGGGGGATAGTGGGTGACGCCGATACCGAGGATTTCGCCCATCGTGCCGCTCCCTGACAATGGAGGCCCTGTGGCCGTTGGCGAAATCATAGCAGAGCGGCCGGCGGTTCTCGACTAGGATCGGACAAACGCGCTGGGAGACACGAAATGCCGAGCTTCCGCCCCTCGCCCGATCTCGACATGCATTACGCGGCCGACGATTTCACCGACCCGTGGACGCAGCCGGAAACCGTGCTGCTGCTGCACGGCAACGCCGAGAGCGGGCTTGCCTGGTGGAAGTGGGTCCCGAAGCTGGCGCGGCACTATCGAGTGGTGCGGCCCGACATGCGCGGCTTCGGCCAATCGTCGCCGATGCCGCGCGAGTTCCCGTGGACGCTCGACCGGCTGGTCGAGGATTTCTGCCTGCTGATGGACCATCTCGGGGTCGACCGCTTTCACCTTGTCGGCGCCAAGATCGGCGGTACGGTGGCCCGCGCCTTCGCGGCGCGGCGGCCCGAGCGGGTGAAGACGCTGACCGTGGTCGGCTCGCCGCCGCCGTTCCGCGAGGGGGTCGCCGAAAAGGTCCCCGAGACGGTCAAGATGTTCGAGGAGCACGGCGTCGAATACTGGGCCCGCCAGAACATGGCCAACCGGCTCGGCAGCGCCTTCCCGCCTGAGGGGTTCGAGTTCTGGGTCAAGTACATGGCGCGCACCGCGCTGTCGACGCAGCTCGGCTTCATGCCGACGATCGCCTGCGCCGACATCCGCGCCGACATCCCGAAGATCAAATGCCCGACCTTGGTCATCACCACCGAGGAAAGCGGGCTCGGCTCGGTCGCCGCGATGCGCGCCTGGCAGGAGCAGATCGCGGGCTCGCAACTCATGGTTTTTCCCGGCAACTCCTACCACGTCGCCGCGACCCACGCCGAGCAAGCGGCCGATGCAACTCTCGATTTTTTGAAGCGGCGGGGCGGGTAATCCAAGTCGTCATTGCGAGGAGCGCAGCGACGACGCAATCTCGTGCGGTAGAGGGCCAAGGCGGAGGGAGATTGCCGCGCCGCCTGCGGCGACTCGCAATGACAGAGAAGCGCCATGTACAAAGCCTCGGACGGCATCGTCATGCCGACCTCGATCATCGGCTCGCTGCCGCGCCCCCATTGGCACACCGCCCAGCTCGGCCGGAGCAGCTTCCTCGAGGCGATGGTCAACGCCCGCTGGCGCGAGCAGTACGAGGATGCGGTCTCGACCCATTTGCGCGCGCAGGAAGTGGCGGGGCTCGACATCTGCACCGACGGCGACGCGCATTACGACGAGGAGATCGGCGGCTGGAGCTGGCAGAGTTATCCGCTGACCCACATGGCCGGGTTTTCGCGCGAGGTCGCGCTGACCCCGCCCGCGGTAGCCAACGCCGCGCCGCCGCGCGGGATGATCCTGCACGACCAGCTTGAAGCGCGCGTGCTGCCGCGCATTACCGGGCCGCTCGGCCCCGGCAACCTGCAATACGGCGCGATGTGGAAGGTGGCGCAGCGCCTAACCCGGCGGCCCGTCAAATTTGGCACGATCATGCCGGAGCTGTTGGCCGCCGCGGTCCGCGACGACTATTACAAGGACCCGGTCGAGCGCGTCTGGGCGTTCAGTGAAGCGATCAACCGGGAACTGAACGCGCTCGCCGATTCCGGCTGTCCGGTGATCCAGATGGAGGAGCCGCAAATCCACATGGTGCCCGCCCGCGGCAAGCCGTTCGGCCTCGATATCCCCGAGCTGGTCAAAATCTTCAACAACACGGTCAAAGGGCTTCGCGGCAAGACCGAATTGTGGTGCCACACTTGCTGGGGCAACCCGGCGCAGCAGCGTATCTTCCGCGACGTGCAGAGCTACCAGCCGACGCTCGAAGCGCTCAACCAGGTCGACGCCGACGCCCTGACCTTCGAGACCTGCTCGTCGGGCACCGGCGACCTCGCCGCGATCGGCAAAATCGTGACCGGCAAGAAGGTGGTGATCGGCGTCATCGACCACCACACGCTGCAGATTGAGCGGCCCGACCAGGTTGCCGCCATCATTCGCGAGGCGCTGATGCACATCCCGGCCGAACGGCTCGTCATCTCGTCCGATTGCGGGATGGGCCGCGAAGGCATGAGCCGTCGCCACGCGCAATACAAGATGGTGGCGATGGTGTTGGGCACGAACCTCGTGCGCAAGGAACTCGGCCTGCCCGAAGCCGAATGCCTCGCCGCCGACCCGCGCTATTCGCTGGCGGGGTAGGTCAAGCCCGCGGGAGGCGATGAAAGGTGGCGCTGGCTAAGCTGCGCCCCTGCGATGCGAGAAGGCGGTCTCGGCGCTGGTGATGAATTCGAGGAGCGCGGCGCGGCCGTTTTCGTTGACGCGGCGGGCGCGCTGGATCGCCGGGCCGACCTCGTCGGGCCGCGTCACGCGCTCGCTCCAGCCGCCGAGATCGGCCGCCAGATTGGCGTAATTGCCGCCGAGGTCGCGCGTCTTGTGCTTCTCGTGGCTGTAGGCCATCGCGTGGGTCTCGATCGCCATCGTTGAATTGTTGAGGACGATCGTGGTGATCGGGATGTTGCTGCGCGCCGCGGTCTCGAAATCGAGCCCGGTCATGCCGAACGCCGCGTCGCCCATGAAGTTGACGCACATCTTGTCGGGCGCGCCCATCTTGGCGCCGATCGCCAGGCCCAAGCCGGTGCCGAGCTGGTGCGACTTGCCCCAGCCGAGATAGCCGCGCGGCTTTTTCGCGACGTATATCGGCAGGAGCTGGTCGCGCGGGCTGCCGCTGTCGTGCGTCACGATCGCGTCTTCCGACGGGATTACCCGCATGAATTCCGACATCACGAAATAGGGGCAGATCGGGATTTCCTGCGAGCGCAGCTTCGGCTCCCAACGCGCCAGCCATTCGGCCTTCTTCGTCGCGATGGTCTTGCGCGCGCCGGTCGAGTGGTTCTTCGTGCCGAGCCGGTCGGTCACCGCCGCGATCATCTGTTTCAGCACCAGCTTGGCGTCGCCGAGGATCGGCACTTCGCAGGGATGCGTCTTGAACAAATCGCGGGTGTCGTTGGTGGCGTGGATGATGCGCTTGCCGTCGGGGATGATTGGGGTCGAGATGTTGTGCTTGGTGAGCGAGGTGCCGACCGCGAAGATCAAATCGCTCTCATGCAGGAAATGCCGGCCGTGCCCGGTATAGACCGTGCCGCCCGAACCGAGCGCCAGCGCGTGGTCTTCGGGAAAGGCGCTCTTGCCGTCGGTCGTCGTCATCACCGGCGCGTCGAGCAGTTCGGCCAGCGCCAGTAATTCGTCCGTGGCCTCGGCGTAGAGCACGCCCTGGCCGGCGATGATCATCGGCACCTTGGCGGCGATCAGCTTCTTCGCCGCCTCGTCGATATCGGCTTCGTCGCCGGCCGAGCGGGTGCGGCGGACGCGCTCGTAATGGACGTCGTTGCCGGGGAATTCGGCGGTCATTACATCGGCCGGCACCTCGACCATGACCGGGCCGGAGCGGCCGTTCTTCAGCGCGTTGAACGCCCGCCGCATGGCGCCCACCGTATGCTCGGGCATCACCACCGGCTCGACCTGCTTGGTGACGCTGGAATAGGTGCGCACCGAATTGAACATCGGGAAATGGTGCGCGGTCTCGCGCGGGTGGCCCAAGGGCAGCAGCAGGAGAGGCGTCGAATCCGAATAGGCCGAGGCGATGCCGGCAAAGGCATTCTCGGCGCCCGGCCCGTATTGCATCGCGAAGACGCCGGGCGGGTTGCCGTTCTGCACCCGCGAGCAGCCGTCGGCCATGTGGACGCCGACCCGCTCCTGGCGGCAGATCACCGGGCGGATGCCGGCCGCCACCGCCGCCTCGATGATCGGCGTCGTCGGGAAGCAGAACAGGGTCGAGACGCCCTCGCGCTTCAGGATCTCGGAGATCGCGTCCATGACTTTCATAGGACTTTCCTCAGTTTTTTGATGATTTATGGGATTGAACCATCCTTTATCCCCCCCTCGCTTCGTCTAGGCTCGGGTGGCTGCAGCACGATACGGTATCTGGCATCCGCGGAGAATGGCGTTGGCCCAGCCCAAGTTCGGGGAGGGGCAGCGCTGTTGGGTTAGCGAAAAAACCTTTCGACATCGGAACGTCGCCGCCGCCCCCATTCGACCGTCTTCTCCAGGCCGACCTCAAAGGAGGTCTTAGGCACCCAAGCCAGACTTTCCCGCGCCCGGTCGATGGCAACGACGGAAGCCGGGACGTCAATCGATCGGCGGGGCTTCCATTGGATATTCAGCTTGGTCTCCAACAGACGCTCGATTGCCGCAATGAGCTCGCGCAGGCTCCTTCCCTGACCGCTGCCAATATTGAAAATCCGCTCGCTGCCCTGATCGCCTACCGCCGCTTCAAGCGCGTCCACCACGTCATCGACAAAGATAAAATCGCGGACCACCGAGCCATCGCCCCAAATCTCCATCTGTTCGCCATTCAGCGCCCGGGAGATCAGCGCCGCGACAACGCCCTGGTTCTTCAGCGCGGTCTGAAACGGCCCGAATGGGTTAGTGATGCGCAGCACGCGATAATCGAGGTGATGGAGATATTCGTAGAGCGCCAGGTATTTCTCTATGGCGAGCTTACTGATGCCATAGGCGCAGATCGGATCCGTGGGGGCGTTCTCCGGGGTTGGTATCTGCTGCGGACAGCCATAAACTGTCCCGCCGGAGGATACGAAGATAACCCGGCGGACGGCGAGCTTGCGGCAAATGTCCAACAGCGCGAGCGAGGGGACGACGTTCCTTTGCAGGTCGGTCGCCATATCCAAATTTGCCGCCTGCGGCATCGTTGCGTGGATCAAGTGAAAGACGATGTCGAACGACTCGATCGCGGCCGCCACCGAACCCGTGTCGGTAAAATCGCCCTGGTACCACTCGACGCCCTGGAGATCGTCCGGAAACAGGCTGCGGCGGCCGAAGGCGCGGACACGATACCCGGAAGCAGCGAGCCGGCGACAAAGATTTGTACCAATGAAGCCGCCACCGCCAAGAACGACGCAGGAAGGTTGTTGAGCGACCATCCGGGGCCTCAAAGCGGGCATTCGCCACGCGCGGTACGGTAAAGGCATGGTCGGTCGCGTGCCGTATCGCTGGCAACAGAATTCGAGCGCGCTGGTCTTCTCAGCACCGGGCGTGGCGTATGGAGGCGTCATGGTAGAGCCCGCCACACGCAACCCGGAAGCTCGAGAGCGGGAGACGATCCTTGCCTACCGGGATCGTCTCGTGCCGCGCTCCGAAGCGAATTTTCTCCGACGCCTTTATATCGGTTTTGAGCGTCTCGACCCGATCTGGGTCGGGCGCCACCGCGATGAGGGACTGCCCGATCTCGGGGTCGAGCCGATGTTGCTCGGCCGCCAAAGGTTTCTGGGGGTGGTCGATCGAGAAATCTTCAAGCATTTCGGCATTCTGCCTCCGGTCCCGGATTTGCGGGCATTACGGCCGCGACTGGTCCACGCGCATTTCGGGCGGGGTGGGGCGTTGGCTTTGCCGATCGCGCAGAGGCTTAAAATTCCCCTGGTCGTCAGCTTCTACGGCGGCGATGCAACCAAGAACAGGCACTACCGGCGGCATTTGCTGCCGGCGATTTTTAAGCGCCGGCTGGCCGAATTGCAGCGCGAAGCGGCGCTGTTCATCTGCGTCTCCAATTTCATTCGCGAGAAGCTGATCGCGCGCGGGTTTCCCAGCGAGAAGGTCATCGTCCATCGCTTTGGAGTAAACCTCGACAGCCCGCAGGACCCGTCCGATGCTGGGCCCGCCGGCTATGTCCTGTTCGCGGGCCGCTTTGTCGAGAAGAAGGGGATTGGCTATCTGATCGAGGCGATGCGGCGGCTCGAAACCGAAGGCCGGGATCTCCGCCTGGTATTGATCGGAAACGGTCCGTTGGCCAATGAGCTGAAGCGGGCGACGGCGGCGCTCAAGCACGTCGAATTCGTCGATTGGGTGCCTAACAGCGAGTTGCGTCGTTGGATGCGCGGCGCGCTGGCGCTCTGCGTTCCGAGCGTGCAGGCGGCGGATGGCGACGCGGAGGGCCTGCCGACCGTGGTGCTCGAGGCGATGGCCGCCGGCACTCCGGTAATCGGCTCTCGCCATGCCGGAATTGGCGAGGCGGTCGAGCATGAGCGCACGGGGTTTCTCGTCGAGGCGCAAGACCCCGAGGCATTGGCGGCGCCATTGCGGCGGCTCAGCGACGAGCCAGGTCTACGCAGGCAGCTTGGCGAGAATGCCCGCGGCGCCGCAATCGAACATTTCGATGCGGTCAAGCAATCGCAGCGCCTGGAAGAACAGTTTCTCAGCATTATCGCCGGGCGGCGCGATGACCGGTCGTGATGGTCAGGCCCCAACTGGCAGCGCAGGGCTCATCGGCGCTGGGCGGCTCGACCGCAAGTCGCCGCGGACGACCTAGCCCTATTGGCGTCCCCTACCGGATTCGAACCGGTGTTGCCGCCGTGAGAGGGCGGTGTCCTAGGCCTCTAGACGAAGGGGACGCGAGAGGCCCGCGTTAGATAGCCGCTGGCGCGGCGGCGATCAAGCGCCGGCCCCACTCGGCGGGCGTTTGCCCGCGGCATGCACCGCAAGCCTTCGGCCAGGTGGCCGCGCCGGTCCGCGGCTACTCGCGGAAATTGAGATATTGCAGCGGCTGCTCGATCTTGAGGCCGCGCAGCAGCGTGATCGCCGCCTGCAGATCGTCGCGCTTCTTGGCGGTGACGCGCAGCTCGTTGCCCTGGATCGCCACCTGCACCTTCAACTTGCTGTCCTTGATCTCGCGCACCAGCTTGCGGGCGAGGTCGGTCTCGACGCCCTGGCGCAGCGCTACCGTCTGGCGCAGCGTGTTGCCGTTCGCCTTCTCCGGCGGCTTGAAGTCGAGCGCGGCGGGGTCGACCTTGCGCCGCGTCAAATGCACTTTCAGCAGCTCGTGGAGCTGCTTCAGCTTGAGGTCGTCGTCGGCTACGAGGTTGATCGCGCCCTCTTCGCGCTTCACCGAGCATTTGCTGCCCTTGAAGTCGAAACGCGTGACGATCTCGCGATCGACGGCGGCCAGCGCATTGTCGACTTCGGCGAGGTCGAGGCGGGAGACGACATCGAAGCTCGGCATCTTTTCTCTCGTTCCGGGACATCGGCCCTGCGATATGGTGCGGGCGTGGCGGGTTTTACAGGCGGCCGGCGAACGCGCGGGCGGTCCGGGCGAGCCCGGAGGCGGCCGTGACCGGCGGGGACCAGCCGAGCGCGGCGCGGGTGGCGGCATCGTCGACCTGCAGCGTCAGCGTGAGACGCTCCAGCTTGCGCCCGATCCGCGGCAGCGTGCGCAATGCCGCGAAGACCGCGCCGGGGACCGGAAACAGGCGCGCCTTCTTTCCCAGACCGGCGGCGAGCGCGCGGATCAATTGCGGGGTCGAGTAATCCTCGCCGTCGCGCACGAGCAAGACGGTTCCGGCGGCGGCGGGGTGGATCGTGGCGAGCGCGATCAGGTCGACCAGATTGTCGCGGAATATCAGGCTGCGGCGGTTGTTGATCGCAGCGAACGGCAGCGGCAGCCCGCTCTGCGCCAGGCGCAACAGCGCCCGGAAATTCGCCCGCACCCCGGGCCCGTAGACCAGCGGCGGCCGGATGACGACAAGCTCCAGCCCGGTCTCACGTACGGCCGCCGCGGCGGCCTGTTCGCTCGCCAGCTTGGTCCGGCCGTATTCGTCCTCCGGGCGCGGCGCGTCGCCAGGGCGAAAGGGACGGCCCGGCCCGGTCGCCTCGCCCATTGCCTTGATCGAGCTGAGCAGCACCAGCCGCTTCGTACCGCCAGCGGCGGCGGCGCGAACCAGCGCGGCGACCGTCGCGGGTTCGGCGGCGAGCGCCGCCGGACCGGGGCCGGCATGAGCGCGCTGCGCGAGGTGGACGACGATCTCGACCCCGTCCAACATCGCCGGCCAATCGGTCGCCGGCCCGATGTCGCCCAAGGCAGCAATCCGCTCGACAAGCGGCTCGCCGCCTTCCGGCGGCGGCGCGGCGCGGCGCACCCCGGCGATCACCCGGTGGCCGCGCGCGGCGAGCGCCGGACACAGCGCGGTGCCGATAAATCCTCCTGCGCCGGTGACGAGGATGCGCACCACGATTTATATCCTCGGTCAAATTCGCCAGCACGGCGCGCCGTAGGTTAAGCTCGACCGAGAGACCCACCGTGAGGCGCGATCGATATGATGATCCCCTTGGTCGGGCTTGACTCCGCCATCGATGTCTTCTTCTTTCCCGATATTCGCTCGGCAGTAAAGACGTGGGCCCTCGGGACAAGCCTGGGAAGGGGAAAACCATCGTTTCCGCACCCATCGGGCGACGCGTTAGCCTCTACTTCAGGCGCCCGCTTCTCATGGCTGATCGGACACTTCCGCCCAAACTGCTCTTTCTCGTCACCGAGGATTGGTATTTCTGCTCGCACCGGCTGCCGGTGGCGCGGGCGGCGCGCGATGCCGGGTTCGCGGTCGGCGTCGCGACGCGGGTGCGCGAGCACGGCGCGGCGATCCGCGCCGAGGGGTTCGCGCTCCATCCGCTCGCCTGGAAGCGGCGCGGCGACGGGCTCCTCGGTCAGTTGCGCGCGCTCTTCGAGATCGTCCGGCTCTACCGCCGCGAACGGCCCGACATCCTCTATCATGTCGCGCTGAAGCCGGTGCTGTTCGGCGGCGTCGCCGCGAGGCTGGCCTTCGGCCGCCGCGCGCCGCCGGTGCTGTCGGCGGTGACGGGGCTCGGCGCCAGCGCCGCCGCCGCATGGCGCAGGCGGGCGCTCGGCCAGGCGCTGCGCCTCGCCGCCGCCGGGCGCGTTATTGTGCAAAATCCCGAGGATCGCGCGGCGCTGATCGGGTTCGGCTGCGATCCCGGCCGCATCGCGCTGATCCGCGGCTCGGGGGTCGACATCCGGCATTTCGCCGCGCTCCCCGATCCGGCGGGGCAAAACGTTACCGTTGCGCTCGTTGGGCGTATGCTGCGCAGCAAGGGGGTTCTCGATGCCGCATCCGCGATCCGCCAGCTGCGCGCCGAAGGGGCGGCGGTCGATCTCGTGCTGGCCGGCGCCGCCGACTCCGACAGCCGGGATTCGCTGAGCGTGGCGGAACTGGCCGGGCTTGCCCGCGAGCCGGGGATCGAGTGGCTCGGTCCGGTCGCCGACGTGCGCGAGGTGTGGCGCCGCGCCGCGATCGCGGTGCTGCCGTCGAGCTACGGCGAGGGCGTGCCGAAGGCGCTGCTCGAAGCGGCGTCCTGCGGCCGCCCGATCGTCGCCAGCGACATGCCGGGCTGCCGCGAGGCGGTGGCGCCGGAAAAGACCGGGCTTCTCGTGCCGCCGCACGACGTCGCCGCGCTGGCCGCTGCCATCGCGCGGCTCGCCGCCGACCCGGCGATGCGTCGCCGCATGGGCGAGGCCGGCCGCGTGCGGGCCGTCGCCGAATTCGCCGAGGAGGCCGTCGCGGCACAGACCCTGGCGCTGCTCCGCGCCGCGCTCGGCGAAGGGACAACGCCATGATGCGGCTGTGGCTGTTCATCGCCGGGCTGGGCGGCGCGGCCTCGGTGATCGCCGGCGCCGCGGCGGCGCACCTCGCCGACGATCCGGCGGCCGCGACCTTGCTCCACAGCGGCTCGCTGTATGGGATGGTCCATGCGGCAGCGCTGGTCGCAATCATCGGCTTCGCCCAGGGGCGCGAGCCGCGGCGCGGCGCCGCGGTCGTCGCCGGCTGGTGCTTCGCTGTGGGGATCGTCCTGTTCAGTCTCGCCCAGTTCGTGCATGCCGCGACCGGCATCCAACAATTCGCCTTCGTCGTGCCGTTTGGCGGCACCGCCTTCATTCTCGGCTGGGCGTCGCTCGCGATTCTTGCCTTCCGCCGGCGTTGAGGATGTAAGACTGCGACCCTTCCCGGCGCGACGCGAGCCCCCTCTTATGACGACGCTGCTGTATACGCATCCCTCGTGCCTCGAGCACGACCCCGGACAGTACCACCCGGAAACGCCGGCGCGGCTCAAGGCGGTGCTCGACGCCCTGTCGGCGCCCGAATTCGCCGGCCTCGAACGCCGCGAAGCCCCCGAGGCGTCGCTCGACGACCTCACCCGCGTGCATCCGCCGCGCTTTGTCGAGCGGCTGCTGGCGGCGGTGCCGGAGGCGGGTCATGTCGGCATCGACGCCGACACGGTGATGTCGCCGCAATCGGGGCAGGCGGCGCTGCACGCCGCCGGCGCCGTCGTGGCGGCGGTCGACGCGGTTGTCGCCGGCGAAGCCCGGAACGCGTTTTGCGCGGTGCGCCCGCCCGGCCATCACGCCGAACCCAATCGGGCGATGGGGTTCTGCCTCTTCAACAATATCGCAATCGGCGCCTTGCGGGCGCGCGAAGTCCACCGCCTCGCCCGCGTCGCGGTCGTCGATTTCGATGTCCACCACGGCAACGGCACCCAGGCCGCTTTCTGGGACGATGCCGCCCTGTTCTACGGCTCGACCCACCAATGGCCGCTCTATCCCGGCACCGGCTCCTCCGGCGAGACCGGCAGCGCCGGCAACATCGTCAACGTGCCGCTGCCGCCGATGTCGGGGTCGCAAGCCTTCCGCCAGGGCATGGAGCGCCTCCTGCTGCCGGCGCTCGATGCGTTCGCGCCCGAGATGGTGCTGATCTCGGCCGGGTTCGACGCGCACCGCAGCGACCCGCTCGCGCAGCTTCTGCTGGAAGAAGCCGACTACACTTGGGCTACCCGACGGCTCCTCGAAATCGCCCGCCGGCATGCCGGTGGACGGGTGGTATCGACCCTCGAAGGCGGCTATGATCTTATCGCGCTCGGCGCGAGCGCCGCCGCGCATGTCCGCGCTCTGCTGTCCGTTTAATGTGGAACCCGAATGAGCGAGCCGACGCTGCCCGCCGATATCGCGGCGATGAATTTCGAGGACGCGCTGGCCGAATTGGAAGGTATCGTGCGCCGGCTCGAAGGCGGCCAAGTCAAGCTCGACGACGCGATCCAGTCCTATGAGCGCGGCGCGCAATTGAAGCGGCACTGCGAGAAAAAGCTGAACGAGGCGCAACAGCGGGTCGATCGGATCGTTATCGGACCGGAGGGGGCGGTGACGGTCGAACCGGCGAAGCTCGATTGAGGGGGCGAAACGCACCTTGACTGAAAGCCTGTGGCGCGACACGGCCACCGTCGACGAGGCGGCGGCGGCGACGGCGACGCTGACCGATTCGGTCATCGACGGGCTGTTGCAATCGCCGCCCGGCCTCGAAGCGCGGGTCTACGAGGCGATGCGCTATTCGGCGCTCGCGCCCGGCAAGCGGCTGCGGCCGCTGCTGGTGCTGGCGAGCAGCCGGCTCTTCGGCGTTGCCCGGCGCAGCGCGCTCCAGGTTGCCGCGGCGATCGAGATGGTGCACGCCTATTCGCTGATCCACGACGATCTGCCGGCGATGGACAACAGCGATCTGCGCCGCGGCCGACCGACCTGCCACAAGGCGTTCGACGACGCGACCGCGGTGCTCGCCGGCGACGGGCTGCTGACGCTGGCGTTCGAGGCGCTGTCGGATCCCGACACGCACGGCGACCCGGCCGTGCGCTGCGAGCTGATCGCGGCGTTGGCCCGGGCGGCCGGCGGCGCCGGGATGGTCGGCGGCCAGATGATCGACCTGATCGCCGAAACCCGGACGCTCGACATCGGCGCCATCACCCGCTTGCAGCGGATGAAGACCGGCGCGCTGATCGCGTTTTCCTGCGAGGCCGGGGCGATTCTCGCGAAGGCGTCGCACGAGCAGCGGATCGCGTTGCGCGGGTATGCCCACGATCTCGGCCTCGCCTTTCAGATCGTCGACGATCTGCTCGATGTCGAAGGCTCGGCGGAAGAGACCGGCAAGCCCGTCGGGGCTGACGCCGCAGCGGGAAAAGCGACATTCGTCTCGATCCTGGGGATTGAGTGCGCGCGCGCACAAGCGGAACTTCTAATCAACCAGGCCGTTGCTCATCTTGATTTGTTCGAGCAAAGAGCGGAACTTTTACGACAGGTGGCGCGATTCGTTATCGACCGCCGGACGTGAGGAGCGTAGCGCGTGGATCAAAAGCCCAACCCTCGCCTATCAAACCGGACGCCGCTGCTGGATCGGATCGACGTTCCGGCCGATCTGCGTCAGCTGCCTGAATGCGATCTGAGCCAGGTCGCCGACGAGTTGCGCTCCGAATTGATCGACGCGGTATCGATCACCGGCGGGCATTTCGGCGCCGGGCTCGGCGTCGTCGAGTTGACCGTGGCGATCCACTACGTCTTCAACACGCCGCATGACCGGCTGATCTGGGATGTCGGCCACCAGGCCTATCCCCACAAGATCCTGACCGGGCGGCGCGACCGCATCCGCACGATCCGCCAGGGCGGCGGGCTCTCGGGCTTCACCAAGCGCTCGGAAAGCGAATACGACCCGTTCGGCGCGGCACACAGCTCGACCTCGATCTCCTCGGGGCTCGGCATGGCCGTCGCCCGCGACTTCAAGGGCGAGAAACGCGACGTCATCGCGGTCATCGGCGACGGCGCGATGAGCGCCGGCATGGCCTACGAGGCGATGAACAACGCCGGCTCGATGGATGCGCGGCTCATCGTCATCCTCAACGACAACGACATGTCGATCGCGCCGCCGGTCGGCGCGCTGAGCTTCTACCTGTCGCGGTTGTTGTCGTCGAAATCGTTCCGCTCGCTGCGCCATCTCGCCAGCGAGGTCGGCCGCTTCCTGCCGAAGCGCCTCGAAGTCGCGGCGCGCCGCGCCGAGGAACTGGCGCGCAGCTTTGTCACCGGCGGCACCCTGTTCGAGGAGATGGGCTTCTATTACGTCGGCCCGATCGACGGCCACAACATGGAGCACCTGGTGCCGGTGTTGAAGAACGTCCGCGACAGCAAGGAGACCGGGCCGGTCCTCATCCATGTCGTGACCGAGAAGGGCCACGGCTATTTATCGGCCGAGCAGTCGGACGACAAATGGCACAGCGTCGCCAAGTTCGACGTGATCACCGGGACCCAGGTCAAATCGGCGTCGAAGGCGCCGTCCTATACCAGCGTCTTCGCCAAGTCGCTGATCAAGGAAGCCGAGGCCGACGACACGATCGTCGCGATCACCGCGGCGATGCCGTCGGGCACCGGGCTCAACCTGTTCGCCGAGAAATTCCCCAAACGCACCTTCGATGTCGGCATCGCCGAGCAGCACGCGGTGACCTTCGCCGCTGGCCTGGCGACCGAGGGGATGAAGCCGTTCGCGGCGATCTACTCGACCTTCCTGCAGCGCGCCTACGACCAGGTCGTGCACGACGTGGCGATCCAGAAGCTGCCGGTGCGCTTCGCGATCGACCGCGCCGGCCTCGTCGGCAATGACGGCCAGACCCACGCCGGGTCGTTCGACATCGGCTATCTCGGCGCCCTGCCCGGCTTTGTGCTGATGGCGGCGGCGGACGAAGCCGAGCTTGTCCATATGATCTCGACCGCCGTGGCGATCGACGACGGGCCCTCCGCGCTGCGCTTCCCGCGCGGCGACGGCATCGGCGTGGAAATGCCGGAAAAGGGCGTGCCGCTCGAGATCGGCCGCGGCCGGATCGTCAAGGAAGGCACGACGATCGCGCTGCTGAGCTTTGGCGCGCGGCTGCAGGAATGCCTGAAGGCGGCGCAGGAGCTCGGCACCTATGGCCTCTCGACGACCGTCGCCGACGCCCGCTTCGCCAAGCCGCTCGACACCGACCTGATCAACCGCCTGGTGCGTGCGCACGAGGTCGTCATCACCATCGAGGAAGGCGCGATCGGCGGATTCGGCAGCTTCGTGCTGCATTACCTAGCGCAGAGCGGCCAGCTCGACCAGGGGCTGAAGATCCGCACGATGACGCTGCCCGACGTCTTTATCGACCACCATTCGCAAAGCGCGCAGTACGATACGGCGGGGCTCAACGCCAAGCATATTGTCGCCGCCGCGCTCGCCGCGCTCGGCCGCGAAGTCGCCGAGCAGCCGGCAAGGGCTTAACCACCACGCAATTCGGCGCTGGGGCATTAGCCCCCATCCCGACCCTCCCCCGCGGTGC
>DASRLO010000056.1:0-21340 GCA_035648415.1 Allostellaceae bacterium | reverse complement strand
CCTCGAAGGTCACCCTGAAACCGGACAGCCTCGGGGCGCAGCTTCTTGTCGCGCTGTCGGGCTGGGGGGCGCGGCTTGCCGGCGAGGCGGCGGCGACGCTGCAAACGATGAACAGCCTGCCGGCGTTGTGGCGCTGGTTCGTCGATCTGGAGACCGATCCGCAGGCTTCCGCCTCGCTGTTCATCGCCGTGGCGTGGCTCGCCGGGATCTTCGGCTGCGCGTTTCTGGTCGAGTTGCTCGGTTCCTGGATGTTGCGGCGGCCGCGCCAGGCGCTGACCGCCCGCCTGCCGCCCGCCAACGGCGAGCGCACCCGGCTGCTGCGCGTGTTGCCCTACAGCCTCATCCGACTGGGGCTGGAACTTGTGCCGGTCGCCGCGTTCGCCACCATCGGCAACGTGCTGACCGCGGTCATCCCAAGCATCGGAGAGGAGACCCGGCTCGTCGTGGTCGCCGTGGTCAACGCCTACGCCGTGTGTCGTGCATCGATGTGCGTCGCCCGGATGCTGCTGTCGCCGGACGACCGGCGGCTGAGGCTATGGCGGCTCGACGACGACGCGGCGCGCTTTGTGATGGTGTGGCTGCGGCGGCTGGTCGTCATCGCGATCTTCGGCGACGCGATCGTCGAAGTCGCCCTGCTGCTCGGCCTCGACCAGAGCGCCCATGACGGGTTCGCACGGATGATCGCGCTGGTGCTGGCGGTGATGCTGATCGTCGTGGTGATCCGCTCGCGGCGCGCCGCCGGCCCCTATATCCGCGGCGCCGGCGAGTCGCGCTGGCGCGGCTGGCTCGCCGAAGCGTGGCCCTACCTCGCGGTGATCACCATCGGCAGTTTCTGGGTCGGGATGGCGACCGGGACGCGCGGTGGACTGTCCGGACTTTACTTCCCCGGCGTGACGCTGGCGGCGATCATCGGCGCGCGGCTCCTGACCATCGTCGTGCTGGGCACGCTCGAACGGGCGCTGCGGCTCGACCCCAATACCCCCGACAGGCTGCGCGACAGACTCCCGGGGCTTAACCAGCGCATCGCGCGCTACCGGCGGCCGCTCGAATACGCGGCGACGACCATCATCACCGTGCTGTGCGTCGTCGTCGTGCTGCAATTATGGGGAGCGCCGGCCTTTGCCTGGTTTGCCGGCGGCGGGATCGGCGAGCGGCTGGTTTCGGCGCTCGTAACGATCCTGGTCGCGGTCATCGTCGCGATCGCGATTTGGGAAGTGACCCAGGCGGTGCTCGAACGCCAGCTCGCGCCCATCGGGGCGACCGGGCAATACCGCTCGGTGCGGCTGTTGACGCTGATGCCGCTGCTGCGGAGCGCGCTGCTGGCGGCGATCCTTACCGTGGTGGGGTTGACCGCGCTCAGTGAAATCGGCGTCAACATCGCGCCGCTGCTGGCCGGCGCCGGGATCGCCGGGATCGCGATCGGCTTCGGCGCGCAACACCTGGTGCAGGATGTCATCACCGGCATCTTCGTGCTGTTCGAGAACGCGATCAGCATCGGTGACAGCGTGACGACGGCCGGGCTGTCGGGCTCGGTCGAGCAATTGTCGGTGCGCACGATCCGCCTGCGGGCCGGGGACGGGTCGGTGCACATCATCCCGTTCAGCTCGGTGACGACAATCACCAACAGCAACCGCGGACTCGGCAACGCCGCGATCTCGGTGACGGTCGCCTATGACGAGGATACGGACCGGGTGACGGCGCTGCTCGCCGAGATCGGCACGGCAATGCGCGAGGAGGACGAGTTCAAGTCGCGAATGCTCGGCGACCTGCAGATCTTCGGGATCGACCAGGTGAAGCCGTGGGGCGTGACGATCACCGGCCAGATCGCCTGCACCGACACCGGCCGCGCGGCGGTGCAGCGCGAGTTCAACCGGCGCCTCAAGCAGCGCTTCGATGAAGCGAAGATCGTGCTGAGCGCGCCGCCAGGCGGGTGACGGATTCCCCCTCGCTCTGTAGCGTCCGGCGCTATGGACCCGACAAAGGAGCGACAAATGGCCAATTGGGGCCCGCGCAACCTGATCACCGACGTAGCGGGCATCCTCGTCGGCCAGGGAGAGGATCGCGCCGCAATCACCGGGACGACCGTCGTGCTAGCCGAGGCCCCGGCCGTCGCCGCGGTCGATGTCCGCGGCGGCGCGCCGGGCAGCCGCGAGACCGAGCTTTTGCGGCCGGCGACGCTGGTCGAGCGAGTCGATGCGATCGTGCTCTCCGGCGGCTCGGCCTTCGGGCTCGACGCGGCGGCCGGGGTGATGGACGCGCTCGCCGCGCAGGGCCGCGGCTTCGCGGTCGGCGCGGCGCGCGTGCCGATCGTCCCGGCGGCGATCCTCTTCGATCTCAACTTCCCGACGCGGCGGCACTGGATCGGCGAACCGCCCCATCGGGAACTGGGACGCAAGGCGACCGCGGCCGCGGGCAAGGAGTTCGCGCTCGGCAACGCCGGCGCCGGGCTCGGCGCCAAGGCCGGCAGCTTGAAGGGCGGCGTCGGCAGCGCCTCGTTGCGGCTCGCGGATGGGGCGGTGGTCGGCGCGCTTGTCGCGGTCAATAGCTGCGGCAGCGCCGTGCGGCCGGATTGCGGGCGGTTCTGGGCGGCGGAGCTGGCGCTGATGGGCGAGATCCCGCCGCAGCCGGTAATTCCCGAGGAGACGCTCGACCTCGAGGATTTCACCGGCTGCGGCGCGCCCCTCGCCGGCGCCAACACGACGATCGCCGTGGTCGCGACCGATGCGCCGCTCGACAAGGATGCCTGCCGGCGTTTCGCGATGATGGCGCAGGACGGGCTGAGCCGGGCGATCCGCCCGGCGCATACGCCGTTCGACGGCGACACGGTCTTCGCGCTCTCGACCGGAAAGGGTGCGGCGGTAACGCCCGACCGGCTGGCCCGGCTCGGAAATGCCGCCGCCGACTGCCTGTCGCGGGCGATCATGCGCGCCCTCGCCGCCGCCGAACCGCTCGGCGGGTTCCCTAGCTGGCAGCAGAAATGGGGCGGCGGCTAACTAGGCGGCGCTGCGCGAATCGTCGATCGGGCACTGCGCGAGCACCCGCTCCGGCGGGAAGACCACGGTGACCTTGGTGCCCGCGCCGAGCTCGCTTTTGAGGCGAAGCCGGCCGCCATGCATCTCCATGATCGCCTTGACCAGAGGTAGGCCAAGCCCGGTGCCTTGATGCTGGCGGCTGAACGAGGAATCGACCTGCTCGAACGGCTTCAGCACGCGCTCGAGATCGGCTTCGGGGATACCCATCCCGGTGTCGGCGACGGTGATCGCCAGACCGTCTACCGCATCGAAACGGCCGCTGATGTCGATGCGGCCGCCGGCGGGGGTGAATTTCACCGCGTTGGCGATCAGGTTCAAGAAGACTTGCTTGGTCTTGCGTTCGTCGCCGCTGACCGGCGGCAAGTCTTCGGCGAGATCGACGGTCTGCACCAACCGGGCGGCGTCGATGCGCCCGGCGGTCAGCTGGCCGACCGAGCGCATGATGTCGCGAATGTCGAACACGTCTTCGCTCAGGTCGATCTTGCCGGACTCGGCCTTCGACAGGTCGAGGATGTCGTTGATGATCTGCAGCAGATGCGTGCCGCTGGCGTGGATATCGCCGATATAGGAGCGGTAGTGTTCGTTACCGACCGCGCCGAGGACCTCGCGCAGCATCATTTCGGAGAAGCCGATGATCGCATTGAGCGGCGTGCGCAGCTCGTGACTCATCGTCGCGAGGAAGCCAGATTTCGCCTGATTGGCCGCCTCGGCCTCTTCCTTCGCGAGGCGCAGCGCCTCGTAGGCGGCCTCGCGGTCGCGCAGCAGATCGACGCGGTCGAAGCAGCGATCGAGCACCGCGAACAGCGACTGCGGATCGACCGATTTATCGAAGTAGTCGTAGGCGCCACGGCGCAGCGCCGCGACCGCGGTGTGAGTGTCGAGATCGGCGGTCATCAACACGCCGATGAGCTCGGGCCGGTCGCTGCGCAAGCGCGCCAGCAGATCGATGCCGGAAGCCTTGCCGAGACGCAGGTCGATGAGCGCGACCGGCGGCGGCGGCGCGTCTTCCGACGACATGACCGCGACCGCGCCTTCCGAGGTGCCGGCGACGATCGGCTGAAAACCGCGCGGCACCAGCATGTCGGCGAGCGACTCGGCGAAGTCGCCGTCGTCCTCGACGATCAGCACCGTGCGGGCCGTTTTTGCCGGGATCATGCCGCGGCTCTCAAGCTTTGCGCGAACGGCAGCCGGATCGACACTCTCGTGCCGCGTCCCAACTCGCTGTCGACTGTGATCTTCCCGTCATGCTGCCCGACGATCTGCTTGACGGTGGCAAGACCGAGTCCGGCGCCGGAGCTCTTGGTGCTGAACAGCGGCTCGAAAATCCGCCCCAGATTCTCTTGCGAAATGCCGGGGCCGGTATCCGCGACGGTGAGCTCGACCATGCCGTCGAAGGCCGAGGTGCGCACGGCGATGCGCAGCGGTCCCGTGCCCGGCGGCATCTCGCCAAGCGCCTGCGCGGCGTTGTCGATGAGGTTGATCACCACGCGGCGGATGCGGTCGGCATCGATGCGGACGACCGCGTCGCCGGCGTCGTATTCCTCGATCAGCGTCACCGCCGGCGGCAGGCTGTGCTCGGCCAAGACCTCATGCAGCCAATGATCGAAGCCGACGGCGACGCGACTCAGTTCGGGGGTGCGGATATATTCGAGCAGGTCGCCGATGATCCGGTCGCAACGGGTGATGCTGCGTTGGATGCGGGCGATCGGGCGATCGAGCGGCAATCCGCTCGCGCTGGCGATCTCGCGCATCGTGAAGAGCGTGTTGCGGATGGCGCTCAGCGAGTTGCGCAGCTCGTTCGCGACGGTCGCGGTGAACTGGCCGAGGACCGACAGGCGCTCCTTCTTCAAGAGTTCAGCCTCGGCGACGAGGCGGGCGTGCTCCATCTCGATCTTCTCGGCCCGGATCGCGGCGAGGGCGGCGTGCGCCCGGATCTGCCGGCTGATGAGAAACACCATCAGCCCGATCGCGACGACGCCGCAGACCGCGAAGGCGCCGAACATCAGCGCCTGGCGGGGCCAGCCGATCAGCGCCTGGGCACCGCTGGTGCTGACCAGAACAGCGAGCGGATAATCGGCAAGCGGCTGCACCGCGCCGATGCGCCATCGCGCGCCGGCGTGGTCTTCCTCGAAGACGCTCGGTGCGCGATCCGCCAGGCGTTTCAACATAGCCTGCGCGGCGATGCCGCGCGGCGGGCCGGCGGGCTCGGGAAATTGCGCCAGCACCGCGCCGTCGCCGCGCACCAGCGAGATGACCGCATCGCTGTTCAGCGGAACGACGCGGTAGAGGCTCTCGAAATAATCCACCGGAACAGCGGCGACGACGAGCCCGGCGAAGACGCCCGAGCCGCCGCGCAGCTTGCGCGCCAGCGGAATGACGAGCGCCCCGTCGCGCCCGGCCGGATACGGCGCGCCGATAGACATATCGAGGTGCGGCGCGGCGCGCAGCGCGACAAAGTAATCGCGCGCCGAGACGTTGGCCTCGGCCATCGGCCAGTTGCCGGCGCTTCTGATCAGCGAGCCGTCGGCGCCGATAAAGGCGACGCCGTCGATCACCGGCGTCGCCTCGACCCGGTGATCGAGGTGATCGCCGACCGCGGGTTTGCGGATGTTGCCCGCAATCTCCGCGGGCGTGGAAATATCGGGAAACGGGATGCGGCCGGTGGCGTCGGCGAGCACCGCCTGCACCGTTTGCAGCGAGCGGTTCGCGCTTTCGCCGAGCACCGCGTCGAGCCGCGCGAGCCCGGCTTCGCTCGACGCCAGCGTCCGTTCGCGCAAATATCCGGCGACGAGGCCGGTAACGATCAAGAGCGTGATGGCGAGCGCCGCGCCGCAGGCGACCAGCAGCGCCACGGGACGCACATGCGACAACGCCCATCCGCTTTTGCCCGTTTCCGGCGTCGGCCGATCCGAATGGTCAGAACTCATCAATCTCGGGCGCTCGCGGCGATGGATCGTCGTCGGCCTATAACGGGTCGCGGATTGAGGAAGGATTAACGGTGGGGAAATACGCGCGGGGAAGTTGAGGCGGGCGATCCCCGGCACCTCAAAACCTGGTCAAAAGCTCGCCAAACCCTGCAATGCGATCGCCGATGCCGGTGGAGCGCAGCGCCCGCCAATAGGTCGCCGTGTTGATCGCGATAACCGGCTTGCGCAGCCACAATTCGGCGACGCCGGCGAGCCGCGCCATCGCCAAATTGGTGCCGACCTGGACGATCGCATCGACCTCCGGCCCGTCGACCGCAAGCATCGCGTCGCGCAACTCGCTTTCGCCGACATGCGCGATGAGCACCGGGCTCGCGCATTTGAGGCCGACGAGGTTGACGATCTCGTAGCCGCAATCGGTGAAGAAGCGCCCTACCTGCCGGTCGGCGACCGGCAGGTAGGGCGTCACCACCCCGATGCGCTTCGCACCGTGCCGGTCGAGCGCCTGGCGCGCCGCGTCGGAGCCCATCGTCACCTTGACTCCGGCGCGCGCCTCGACCCGCTCGCGCAAGGCTTCGCTGCCGTCGAGCCCGTCCCAGAAGGTCTCGGACGACATGCCCATGATCAGATGGTCGGGCTCGCAGGTCATCACCCGGTCGATCGCCGCCATGATTTCGCGGCGCACGGTGTCGATGAGGCGGGTGAAGTCGTCGTCGTCGCGCAGCGGGTCATTCGGGATGTGGATGCGGCCGAAATGGTTGGTGACGCCCTGCGGCCGCATCGCGTCGAACTCGGGCTGGACGATCGTGTTGGTCGACGGCGCGATGACGCCGAACTTCATCCGCCAGCCGAGCGCGTCGGGCATGGGCTCTCTCCTGTGCGATATCGGACGCCGTCGCGCTCTATGGTATGATACAGGACAAAGCGCCAGATAAAGAGCGCGCGATGGCCTTCGCGTTTGATAGTCTCGGCTACGCTAAGAAACTGCGAGACGCGGGATTGCCGCAGAATCAAGCCGAAGCCCATGCAGAGACGGCGCGGGAGTTCATTATGACCGAGTTGGTGACGCGAACCGATCTTGAGACTGTGCGCCGAGAACTGCAATCGGCCATCGAACCGCTTCGGCGCGACATGGACGCCAAGATCGACAACCTCGGCCTGCGTCTGACTGTTCGAATGGGCGTCATGTTTGTAGCACGTTATCTCTCCTTGCTGCGGTGTTGAAGCTACACAAGTAATACTTTCATATCACCTTAATACTTTCAAATCACCCGCCCTCGGCATTCACCAAAGCCGATCGAGACGTAGCCGTCGCGGCTGGCGCGGGCGCGGAAAATGGCTTCGTCGCCGTCTTCGAGGAAGGTTCGCGTCTCGCCGGAGGGGAGGGTGTTCGACTGCTGCCCGTCTTGGCTCAATTCGCTGAGGCTGCCCCAGCCTTCCCGCGTCGGGCCGGAGATCGTGCCGGTGCCGAACAAATCGCCCGGCTCGATGTTGCAGCCGTTGCAGGTGTGGTGGGCGACGAACTGCGCGACCGTCCAATAGAGATCGAGCGTATTGCTATGCGACATGCGGTGCGGCGGCTGGCCCGCCGCGCGCATCTTTTCGGTCAGGATCAGCGCTTCCAGGTCGATGTTGAAGGCGCCTGCCTGCTGATCGGCGTCGTGCCAGAGGTAGGGTAGCGGTTTGGGGTCGCCCCCGGGCCGCGGCGGCTGGGCGACGCGGAACGGCGCCAGCGCCTCGGCCGTGACGATCCAGTTCGATACGGTCGAGCCGAAGCTCTTGCCGAGAAACGGCCCCAACGGAGCCGACTCCCATTGCTGGATATCGCGCGCCGACCAGTCGTTGACAAAACCGAGACCGACGATGTGGTCGGCGGCCTCGGCGATCGGGATGGGCTCGCCCTGCTTGTTGCCGGGCCCGACCCAGATCGCGACCTCGAGCTCGTAATCGAGCTTGCGGCACGGGCCGTAGGAGGGCGCCGCCTCGTCGGGCAGCTTGCGCTGGCCGCTCGGGCGGCGGATCGGCAGGCCCGAGGGCTGCAGCGACGACGCGCGGCTGTGATAGGCGACCGGCACGTATTTGTAGTTGGGGCCGAGCGGGTCGTTGGGATTGCGCCGCCGGCCGCCATTGGTCGCGTGGTGAATCCCGGCGAAGAAATCGGTGAAGCTGGCCGGCTTGGCGGGCAAATGCAGCGCGCAAACGTTGGCGTCGTGCAGGATGCCGGCGGCGCGGTCGCGCGCCCCGCCGGCGTTCCTGCCGTCGCTGGCGAGCAGGTCGAAGACCTGGCGGCGCAAGGCTCGCCGCGGCCCGGCGCCCAAGGCGATCAGCGGGTTGAGCGTGCCGCCCGACGCCGCCCTCGCGGCCAACTCGGCCTCGCCGGTGAACAAGCCGGCGGCGAGCGCGGCCTTGAGGTCGAAAATCTTGTCGCCGATCGCGATTCCGCCGCGCGCGCGGGCATCGGGTACATTGTTGCCGGACGGGCTGAATACCCCGAGCGGCAGGTTCTGCAGCGGAAAGTCGCGGTGTCCGTTGGCGGTGTCGACCCAGCTCCGGCGCTTGGGGTCGTGGGTTTCGTCGATGGCGGTGGTCATATCGAGCCTCCCTGGGCCTGGTCATTCGTAGCCAGCGACGCCGCGCCGCGCACGCCGGAATCGGCAAGGGCGGGCAGCCGCACCGCGACCGCACCGAGAATAAACGCAATCACCTGCGTCGCGACCACGACCCCGACCATCGCGGCTGGGCTTTCGTGCGGCAGGATCGCGACCGCCAGCGTGCCGAGCGCCGACACCGCCATTTGCGCGAACCCGACCAGGCCCGACGCGGTGCCGGCGATGCGCGGATAGACGCTGAGCGCCGAGGCCATCGCGGTCGGCTGGCTGAGCCCGTTGCCCATCGAGCTCAGCGCCATCGGCACGAACAGCGTCCACGGGCTGAGACCGGGATAGACGCACCACGCCGCCATCAGCATGCCGGAACCGAGCGAGAGGGCGACGCCGCCGACGATCATCGCGCCGGTGCCGACGCGCCCGGCCAGGCGCGCCGCCGCGCCATTGCCGAGGATGTACGCGGTCATCGGCAAGAGGATCATCAAGCCGTAGGTGCGCGGCGGCTCGCGCAGCGTCTCGCTCAGCAGATAGGGCGCGCTGGCGATAAAGGTGAACCACGACGCGCTGGTGAAGGCGGTGCACAGCGCGAAGCACATGAAGGCGCGCGAGCGCAGCAGAACCGCGTGGGAGCGGACGATCGCGACGGGGTTGAGCGGCACCGTCTCGGTGTGCGTCTCGGCGAGCCGCGCCAGGGTCCAGGCGAGCACGCCGGCGCCGGACGCCGCGAGCAGCACGAACATCGCGCGCCAGCCGAACCATTCGGTGACGTAGGCGCCGATCGCCGGGCTCACCGCCGGAGCCAGGGTCATCGTCATCATGACGAGCGCGATGCCGCGCGCCGAGGCGTCGCGGTCGTAGAAATCGCGGATGATCGCCCGGCCGAGCACCAGGCCGGCGCAGGCGCCGAGGGCCTGGGCGATCCGGCCGGCGATCAGCGCCGGCAGCGTCGGGGCGAGGCCGCTGAGTGCGGTGCCCGCAAGGAACAGACACAGCCCGGCGATCAAGACCGGCCGCCGGCCGAAGCGGTCGGAGACCGGGCCGTAGACCAGCTGGCCGACGGCGATGCCCATGAAATAGAGGGTCAGCACGAGCTGCACCTCGGCCGGGCCACGGTCGAAGACGCGCGCGAGGATCGGCAGCGTCGGCACCACCATGTGCAGCGCGCAGAAGCCGATCGCGGTCGCCGCGGCGATCAAGGCGAGCGGCGGGGCGGCGGGCCGCGTGCCGGGCCGAGCGGCGTCGAAGGCTTTGATATTGCCGAAAACCAATGGAGATGCACCCGGGCCCGCGATTGCCTCGCCAGCCGGGCGAGACTAGCATGGCGCGATGGTTGGCGGCGACAAGATCGCCCGCAGGATAGGCTGGATGATCTTCGAGCGGGGCAACACCAAGAGCGGAGACATCTCGCGCGCCGATCTCCTGCCGTTCCTGATGCCGTTCGGCGAGCTGCGGCGCAGCGCGTTCCTGTGGCCCGGGGTGACGCTGGCGGTATTCAGCGCCGCGCTCCTGATGTTCGCGGCGCTCGACGGCGAAACCGGGTTCTTCTGGTGTCTTGCCGGCCTCATCTCGCTGGCGAACCTGTATTTGATCTACCTGTGGTGCGGCAAGAAGATGCCGTTCCTCTATTTATTGATGGTCGCGGGGCTCGCCTTGGCGCTCGACGCCGCGCTCAGCCCGCTGATCATCGTCGCCGAAGGAGCGCTGCCCTCGGTCTTCGCGCCCGGGCTCATCGAGGAATTGGTGAAGGCCTTGCCCGTGGTGGCGGTGCTCGCCGGCGGGCTGCTGATGTCTCACCGGCTGCAGCGCGAATACGGGCTGCGCGAGCCGCTCGACGGAATTATGCTGGCGGCCGCTTCGGCGACCGGCTTCGCCTTTCTCGAGACGATGTTTGTCTACGTGCCGAAATACGGCGCGCTGATCAGCACGCCGCGCCTCCTCGTCAACATTTTCGGGCACATCGCCTATGGCGGGGCGCTCGGCTATTTCATCGGGCTCGCCGCGCTGCGCCACCGCCGCGCGATACCGGCGGCGGTCGCGGTGCTGATCGGCTTCGTCCTCGCCAATTTGCTGCACGATCTATGGGACGCGATGCGCTTCTACGGCCGACCGCTGGCGATCATCAGCCCAATCCACGAGGTGGTCATCGCCGTCGTCTGCTTTGTCGTCTTGGGGTCGCTGATCGCCAAGGCGCGCGAGGTGTCGCCCGAACGCGAGTTCCTGTGGCCGTTCGGCTCGCTGATGCCGTATCGCGCGCCCGAGGTCGAGCCGCTGCCGGCGATGCCGGCGATGCCGGGCGACATCTGGCTCATGATCGGCGGCCGGCGTCTCAGCCTCACCGAGACGACGCACCTCACGGTGCGCGACATCCCTTGCCTCACTGCCCCCGCCGCCGACGGCCTCGTCGCCGAGGTGCGTGAGCATCCCGACGACGCGACGCTGCTCGTCTTGCGCAACCTATCGAGCAATATCTGGCAGGCGGTGCTGCCCGACGGCGCCGTGCGACATGTCGGACCGGCCGGCACGGTGCGGCTCGTCGCCGGCACCAGGCTCCTGTTCGGCACGCAATCGGGAGTGATCCTGGTGACCTCGACCGAGATCGGCGCCGACCCGCGCGCCCGGGCCGAAGAGGAATGGTGCTGAGTTCCGCGATATCGTTCCGGGGGCGGCCCCGGAACGACGGATTCAGGCCTTACCGAAGGCTCGCCAAGCTCACCTTCTGCCGGCCTTCGGCGTCGAAATTGGCGGGGTCGAGCCAGCGCTCGAACGCCTGCTTGATCCGCGGCCATTCATTGTCGGTGATCGAGAAATACATCGTGTCGCGGTTGCGGCCGCGAACCACGATCGCCTGGCGGAAGAGGCCCTCATAGGTAAAACCGAGGCGAAGCGCGGCGGCGCGGCTCGGCAGGTTCCAGGAGTCGCATTTCCATTCGTAGCGGCGGTAGCCGAGTTCGTCGAAGGCGCGGCGCATCAGCAAATAATGCGCCTCGGTCGCGGCCGACTGGCGCTGCAGGCGCGGGCTGAACACCAACGCGGCGATTTCGATGACGCCCATCGCCGGGGTGATGTTGGCATAGCTGGCGACACCGACCGCCTTGCCGCTCGCCTTGTCGACAATGGCGTGGAACAGCCGGTTCGGCTCGCCCGAAACGCTCTCGATCCAGGCGCGGTAATCGTCGAGCGTGGCGAACGGGCCGTAGGGGTAATAGGTGAAGTTGCGGCCGTCGCGGTCTTCCGCGTTGGCCGCGAAGAGATCGGCCGAGTGCCGCGCGATGTCGAGCGGCTCGACGATCGCCAGACGCCCCGCCATCGCGGTCGGCGGCGGACGCCGCGCCGGTTGCCAATCGGCGATCGGCCAGCCGATCTCCTGGCCGAACCGGTTGCGGCGCGGCTCGGACGTGCCGGCATAGCGTGCGGTCATCGGCCGGTAGAGCGCCGCCTTGCCGGCGAGCGCGCGCCGCGCGCTCGCCGCGTCGGGATGGACGGCGATGCCGCGGTAGGGCGTCGTGCGGTCGAACCCAGCGGCGCGCAACCAGGTGAAGCCTTCGACCTGCCCCCCATCGAGCCAGTCCGGCGCGGCGCGGTCGGCGATGGCGAGGATGTGGCCTTCGGGGATTTCGGGCGCGGCCTCGGCGCCGTCAAACAGGTTGCGGCGATGGAGGGTCTCGTCGACGAGGCCGACCCACGGCCCCATGCCGCGCACGCGGAGGTAGGTCTCGCTCTCGAACACGGCGGGCGAGGTCACCGTGTACATCGCCAAGGACGGCGGCACGCCGGGGTCGAGCGCCGCGAAACGCTGCGCCGACAGCACCCCCGGCACCGAGGCCATCGCCGCCAGATGGCCCTTGTACCAGCCGTCCCATTCGGGCCGGCGGCTCGGCTCGGTGAGCCCGCTTTCGCTGAAGAAGATCATCCCTTGCGCAGCAGGAATTCGCGGCCGACCTTGACCATCGGCTGGCCGTCGAAGGCGATGATGTCGGCGGTGGCGTAGGTCTCGCGCCAGGCTTCCGGCAGATAGGAGCCGGTGCCGATCGCGTTGATCGGCGCGGCGGCCACCGCCATCATCCGGCATTTCTGCGGACCGAAGCCCGAGCTCGCGACGATCCGCGCCCGCGGGAACCCGGCCTCGTCGAGCACCAGCCGCATCTGCCACAGCGCCGCCGCCGACACCCCGGTGCCGACGAGATCGCGCAACTCGTCCTCGGTGCGGTAGCCGCGGATCGACTGCGGCGCGTGACGTTCGAGGATCGCGTAGGAGCGGCCGCGGTCGAGCCCCTCGCAATAGCGCCCGCCTGGCGTGTCCATGCGGAAGGAAAGATTGCCGGTATCGGCCAGCTCCGGAAAGCGCCGGCACACGGCGACCGCGTCGCTGGTCTCGCGGCCGAAAAAATCGACCAGCACGGTGAGCGGCTCGTCCGGGAACGTCGCGTGGAACATTTCGGCCGCGCGCAATGTCGAGCCGGCATAGCCGATGAGGGCGTGCGGCATCGTGCCGATGCCCTTGCGCTGGCCGAAATAGGGCGCGGTCGCGTCGGCGGCGCAGCCGATAAAGCCGATCGCGCCGGCGACCTTCTTCGCGTGCGCCGAGCCGACGGCGGCGGCATAGGCCATCATCTCGGCCATCTCGCCGCCGGCGCAATGCCGCGCATCCATCGCCAGGAACGCCACCTTGGGCAAGTCGGCGCACATCGCCGAGGCATTGTAGGCGGCGACGCAGGCCGACCCCAATTTTTGCAGCATCAGGGTTTCGAGATCGACGAGGTGAACCAGCGGGCCGGTGACGTACATGATCGGCTCGCCGGCGCCGACCATCGCGCCCTCGGGGTGGTTGAGCTCGATCTCGAAGCCGGTGCCGCGCGCCGCGGCCATTCCCTCGAGGAACTCGATCGCCAGGCGCGGCGTCGAGATCACCGGCCGGCGCATGAACACCGCGTAGGTGGCGCGGCGATCGCCGAATTGCGCGACGATCGCCTTGGTCTTGAGGAAATAGCTGTCGGTATGTGCGGCGAGCGACGCCTCGCGCTCGCTCGCCGCACCGCCGGCCATATCCTGGGTGGCCAGATCCTGGGCGGCCAGCTGATTGGCGGCTAGATTGTTCGCCACCGCCCCGGCCTCACTTGGCCGCCATCAGGCGGCCCGGGAGGCGGCCCGGGAGCCGGCCCGCACCCACCCCGGCATTGCCCCGGCGTTCGTGCTTCAAGGCCTCGGCGATCTCGAAAGCGAGCTCCAGCGCCTGGCTGGCGTTGAGGCGCGGGTCGCAATGGGTGAGGTATCTGTCGCCGAGCCCCTCCTCGCTGATCGCCTGCGCCCCGCCGGTGCATTCGGTGACGTTCTGCCCGGTCAGCTCGAAATGCACGCCGCCGGCGTGGCTGCCCTCGGCGGCATGTACCCGCAGCGCGCCGTGCAGCTCGTCGAGGATGCGGTCGAAATGCCGGGTCTTGAGCCCGTTCGCCGCGGTCGTCGTGTTGCCGTGCATCGGGTCGATGCACCACACCACCTGCTTTCCCTCGCGCTGCACCGCGCGGATCATCGGCGGCAGCTTCTCGGCGACCTTGTCGGCGCCGACGCGGGTGATGAGGGTCAGCCGGCCGGCGACGTTCTTCGGGTTGAGCCGGTCGATCAGCCGGATGAGGTCATCGGTCTCCAGGGTCGGACCGCATTTCATCCCGATTGGATTCTTGATGCCGGACATGAACTCGACATGCGCGCCGTCGAGCTGGCGGGTGCGGTCGCCGATCCACACCAAATGCGCCGAGCAGTCGTACCATTCGTCGGTCGTCGAATCGATGCGGGTCAGCGCCTCCTCGTAGCTGAGGAAGAGGCCTTCATGCGCGGTGTAGAACTCGGTCTCGCGGATCTGCGGCGTGGTCTCCGAGGTGAGGCCGCAGGCCTCCATGAAGTCGAGCGTCTCGGTCAGCCGGTCGGCCAATTCGCGGTATCGCTCGCCCTGCGGCGAGTCGGCGACAAAATCCTGGTTCCAGGCATGGACCCGATGCAGATCGGCGTAGCCGCCCTGGGCGAAGGCGCGCAGCAGGTTGAGCGTGGCCGCCGACTGGCTGTAGGCCTGGATCATCCGCGCCGGGTCGGGCTCGCGCCCAGCGGGGTCGAAATCGAGGCCGTTGATGATGTCGCCGCGGTAGGACGGCAGGGTGATGTCGCCCTGCTTCTCGACATCCGACGAGCGCGGCTTGGCGAACTGGCCGGCCATGCGGCCGACCTTGACCACCGGCATGCCGCCGCCAAAGGTCAGCACCACCGCCATCTGCAACAGCACCTTGAACATGTCGCGGATGTTGTTGGGGTGGAATTCGGCGAAGCTCTCGGCGCAATCGCCGCCAAGCAGCAGGAACGCCTTGCCGTTGGCGACCGCGGCGAGGCGCTCCTGCAGCCGCCGCGCCTCGCCGGCGAAAACCAGCGGCGGGTAGTTGCGCAGCGTCTCCTCGACGCGCCCCAGCGCGGCTTCGTCGGCATAGCCGGGCGCCTGCCGGATCGGCAGGCCGCGCCAGCTTTGAGGTGACCATTGCGGGTTCATCGCACGCTACCTTCGCGCAGGAGCGCGCGGGTGTCGAGGGTTGGGTTGGGCATGGAACACCTCCGGGTTGGAGGCCACTCCACCGCGGGCGACGATCGGATCAGGAGGACCCTGGAAACACGAAAGCCGCCTCGGTGGGGCGGCTTCGGGGATACACGCAAACGCGCTCCTAGGCCGCCGACTTATACCGGCGGTACCAAAATCGCGCAACGAGAAGCGGGTTCATCTGCTTCATGACGCGGAACCTATGCGCGAAGGCGGAACGAATGCAAGGGGTTTGCGTCTAAAGCTCGACGACGAAGGGGCGAAGAGCGGCGACGAAGTCTTCTTCTGTCGAGCCATGATCGACAAAGCTGATGACCAGTTCGGCCCAAGGCAGAGTGTCTTCGATAGCGAGGTCACATCCATTCGCCATTAGGAACTGGCCCATCGCCACGAAGGCCGTACGCTTGTTTCCCTGTTCGAAAGCGTGAGCCTGAGCGATGCCAGCCATCAACCTTACCGCCAGGACGACGATATCTTCCTCGCCATAAGCGAATGCGTTCTGCGGACGCGCCACCGCGCTTTCCAGCAATCCTTGATCGCGGAGAAAGTGTTGCTCGCCGGTGATCGCGACCAGCGTTCGATTAATTTCGATGACCGTCTCGACTGACAGCCACCCCGGCTCATTTTGCAAGGGCGTCTAGTATCTTCGGGAAGCGCCGGATTATTTCGCGCGTCAACGCCGCGTGGTCGATCTCGCCCGTTACCGGCTTGGCGCGCAGCACTTTTGCCTTGTCGCGCGGTTGCGCGGCGGGCTTGGTTGGCGTCTTGTCGCGATCGATCGTATCCATGGCGTCACATGGCATCCGCAGATCGCAGTGTGATCTCAATCGTCGGAGTGGACAAGGTCTGCTCGAGGAAATCCCAATTTCTTGGTACTGCTTCCACTTCTCCTCAAACCCGTAGTTCACCTTCTCACCCCCGCTGCCGTGTGGGCGCAAGCGCAATGTGCAAAGACCGAAATCAAGCCGGGACTTCTCGCTTTTTCCCGGCTCGCGTCGACGGATGTTGATTTGATCCCACAGGATTCGCGTGGGTATTACATAAAACCGGTCATCTTTTCGAACTCCACTATCACCCATGCGAACAAGTATCGTGAAGTCGTTGTCAGGAAGATTAGATAATTCAAGCTCCTTTCCGGATGGGCAGCCGAATTGGAAGGCATTTTGTTTTTGGCCGCATGCTTTGACCCGCAACTGGACCATCCGATCTTCTTTCCAAGCGATCAGGTCGTAGCGAGCGGCATTTTTTATGCTCGTGTTGTAGTTCGCCGTACGCCAGCCGCGCCGCAACAATTCGGCCTCAGCGACTTTCTCTCCGAAGGCCCCGACAATCTGACTTGCAACGGTCATTAATGCCCTCGCTTGTGGATCCGCTACTCCGCCGCCGCCTTTACCGACGGCCGCACATATTTGTCGCGCATCGTGACGAATTCCTCGGCGGCGCTCGGGTGGATGCCGATTGTGGCGTCGAACTGCTTCTTGGTGGCGCCGCATTTGACCGCGATCGCCAAGCCCTGGAGGATCTCGGGCGCGTCGGGGCCGAGCATGTGGCAGCCGACGACGCGGTCGCTCTTGGCATCGACCACCAGCTTCATAAAGGTGCGCTCGTCGCGGCCGGAGAGGGTGTTCTTCATCGGCTTGAAGCGGCTCTGGTAGGTGTCGACCTCGCCGTATTGCTTGCGCGCCGCATCCTCGGTGAGGCCGACCGTGGCGATCGGCGGCTGCGAAAACACCGCCGACGGCACGTCGGCGTGGTCCATCCGGATCGGGTTGTCGTTGTAGAGCGTCTCGGCGATGGCGCGGCCCTCGGCGATCGCCACCGGCGTCAGATTGATGCGGTCGGTGACGTCGCCGACCGCATAGATGTTCTTGACCGAGCTGCGCTGCCACTCGTCGACCTTGATCGCGCCGGTCTCGGTCATCTCGACGCCGATCTCGGCGAGGCCGAGGCCCTTGGCGTTGGGCGCGCGGCCGGTCGCGTACATCACGCTGTCGCAGGAAATCTTTTCGCCGATATCGGTATGCACCTGATAACCGCCCGGCTGTTTTTCGATGCGCGTGACATTGCTATGGGCGTGAAGATTGACGCCGCGGGTGCGCATTTCCTGCATAAGGTTGAGCCGGATGTCGTCGTCGAAGCCGTGGAGCAGATAGTCTCGCCGGAAAATCTCATGCACCTCGCTGCCGAAACCGGCGAAGATGCCGGCGAACTCGACCGCGATATAGCCGCCGCCGACGATGACGATGCGCCGCGGCCGCTCCGGCAGGTCGAGCGCCTCGTTTGACGAGATCACATGCTCGATACCGGGGATTTTAGGCGTCTCGGGCCAGCCGCCGACCGCGATCATGATGTTCTCGGCGGTGTAGCGCTTGGCGCCGACCTCGACCGTGTGCGGGTCGACGACGATTCCGCGCGCCTCGAAAATCTCGACCTTCGCGTTGTTCAGCATGTTGACGTAGATCTGCGACAGGCGGCCGATCTCCTTGTCTTTGGCGGCGATGAGGGCGCCCCAATCGTGCGTCGCCGGCGGCACGCTCCAGCCGAAGCCGGGCGCGTCGGCGAACGCCTCGGCGAATTGCGAGCCGTAGACCAGCAGCTTCTTCGGCACGCAGCCGCGCAGCACGCAGGTGCCGCCGATGCGCAATTCCTCGCAGATCGCGGTGCGCGCGCCATAGGCGCCGGCACGGCGCGTGCCGGCGACGCCGCCCGAGCCGGCGCCGATGGTGAAGAGGTCGAAATCATAGCGCGGCATGGCGGGGTGGCTCCTTGTCGGACGGTTGTCGGCTCTTTGGTTGTCATAACCAGGTAGCTGCGAGCGTTGCTACTTCCCGAACCATTCGGTGATGTCGAAATAGAGCACCGTCTTGCTGCGGTCGGGCTTGATCATACCGAGCAGGTCGTAGCGCCGGCCGTTCTGCTCCATCGCCGACTGATACTCGATGTGCCAGGCCGGAAAGTGGCTGGCGATATAGGCGTGTTCGGCGGCGACGCCGTGAAACTCATCGGCGATGTTGGGTAGGATGATCGCGGTCTCGACCGTCACGCCTGCCGGCGTCTGCGGCGCAGCCGGCTGCGCCTGAGCCGCGCCGGTCATCAGAGCGGCGACGAAGCAAGACGACCAGATGCCTTGCCGCGCCAAGAACGGATTCAGCGGTCGATGCCGCCTATGCAGGGGTACTTGAAACATAGACCCTTAGCGTCGGGATATGGAGTATCGAAATCCAGGCACTCTCGGTAGTTGTAACCCAGACGGAGGGCTTATATCGCAACGATAATCCTACGATAACAAGCCGCGCACCAGTACCATCTGAGGAGCAAAGACGTGGGCGATTTTGCCTATACCGTCGTTCCTGGAAAACTCAAGCCGCTTCTAGTCTAGGTCGCTGCGAGGTCGAACGCGGCGGTCATCAGCGCCTTGGTGTAGGGGTGCTGCGGCGCGTCGAGGATCGTGTCGGCGGCGCCGGCTTCGACGATCTCGCCGTCCTTCATCACCAGGATTTCGTGCGCCAGGGCGCGCACGACCTTGAGGTCATGGCTGATGAACAGATAGGTAAGGTTATGGCGTTGCTGCAATTCGCGCAGCAGCTCGACGATCTGCGTCTGCACCGTCGCGTCGAGCGCCGAAGTCGGCTCGTCGAGCACCACGAAACGCGGCTTCAGCACCAATGCGCGGGCAATCGCGACGCGCTGCCGCTGGCCGCCGGAGAATTCGTGCGGGTAGCGCTCGGCGGCGGCGGGCTCCAGCCCGACCTCGACCAGCGCTTCCTCGATGCGCCGGCGTGCCTCCTTCTCATCCCGCGCCAAATGATGGACGCGCAGCCCTTCGCCGACGATCTGCGCGACCGAGAGGCGTGGCGAGAGGCTGGAATACGGGTCCTGAAAGACGACCTGCATCTCGCGGCGCAGCGGCCGCAGGCGCCGCTGCTTCTCGCCGCTGATCTCGCGCCCGGCGAAGCGGATTTGCCCCTCGGCGTCGATCAGGCGCAACAGCGCCAAGCCGAGCGTCGTCTTGCCCGAGCCGCTTTCGCCGACCACGCCCAAGGTCGTGCCCGAGCGCAGCCGCAGCGACACTCCGTCGACCGCCTTTACGTAGCCCTTGACCCGCCGCAGCAGCCCGCTGCGCATCGGGAACCACACCTTCAGGCCGGTGCCCTCGACCAGCACCGGCGCATCCGCGGGCGGCGGTTCCGGTCTGCCCTGCGGCTCGGTCGCCAGCAGGCGTTTGGTATAGGGATGCTGCGGCCGGGCGAAGAGTTCGGCGGCCGGCGCCTGCTCGACGATCTCGCCCTGCGACATGACGCAGACCCGGTCCGCCATCTTCTTGACGATCGAGAGGTCGTGGGTGATCAGCAAGAGCGCCATGCCGAGCCGATCACGCAGCTCGTGCATCAGCTCCAGAATCTGCGCCTGGATCGTCACGTCGAGCGCGGTGGTCGGCTCGTCGGCGATCAGGATGTCGGGCTCGTTGGCGATCGCCATCGCGATCATCACCCGCTGCCGCTGGCCGCCCGACAGCTGGTGCGGGTACGCACCGAGGCGGCTCTCGGCCTCGCGCAGGCCGACGACGTGCAAGAGGTCGAGCGTGCGCCGCCGTACCGCCGTCGCCGGCAAATGGTTATGGATCACGAGCGTCTCGGCGACCTGCTTCTCGACCGTATGCAGCGGGTTGAGCGAGGTCATCGGCTCCTGGAACACCATGCCGATGCGGTTGCCGCGGATCTCGCGCAGCCGCGCCGGCGCCGCGCCGATCAGCTCCTCGCCGGCGAATTTGATGCTGCTGCCGGGCGGGTGCGACGCGGCCGGGTAGGGCAGCAGCTGCAGCACCGACAGCGCGGTCACCGACTTGCCCGAGCCGCTTTCGCCGACCAGCGCCAGCGTCTCGCCCTTGTCCACCGCGAACGAGGCGCGTTTCACCGCATGGACCGGCGCCGCGCCGCGCCAGCCGGCGAAAGTGACGCCGAGGTCCCGTATTTCGAGAAGGCTCATTCGAGAAGGCTCATCCGAACGCCTTGCGCGGGTCGAACGCGTCGCGCACCGCCTCGCCGACAAAGGTGAGGAGGCTCAGCATGAGCGCCAGCACCGCGAACGCGGTGATGCCGAGCCATGGCGCCTGCAAATTGGCCTTGCCTTGCGCCAGCAATTCGCCGAGCGACGGCGACCCCGGCGGCAGACCAAAGCCGAGGAAATCGAGCGAGGTCAAGGTCGTGATCGAGCCGTTGAGGATGAACGGCATAAAGGTGATCGTCGCCACCGTCGCGTTTGGCAGCACATGGCGCAGGATGATCCGGCTGTCCGGCATGCCGAGCGCCCGCGCCGCCCGCACATAGTCGAAATTGCGCGCGCGCAGGAACTCGGCGCGCACCACATCTACGAGGCCCGTCCACGAGAAGAGCAGCATCAACCCCAGCAGCCACCAGAAATTCGGCTGCACCAGGCTCGCCAGGATGATCAAGAGGTAGAGCACCGGCAGCCCGGACCACACCTCGATAAAGCGCTGGAAGCCGAGATCGATGAGGCCGCCGAAATAGCCCTGCGCGGCGCCGGCGGCGACCCCGATCAGCGACGAGATGATTGTCAACGCCAGCCCGAACAGCACCGAGATGCGGAAGCCGTAGATCAATCGCGCCAGCACGTCGCGGCCCTGGTCGTCGGTGCCGAGCCAATCCTGCCGCGACGGCGCCGATGGATAGGGTCCCGGCGCGCCGGTGATCGTGTCGTAGCGGTAGGGGATCGGCGGCCACAGGATCCAGCCCTTGGCCTCGATCAGCGCCTTGACCTCGCGGTCGGTGTAATCGGCCTCGGTCGGGAACACGCCGCCGAACGCGGTCTCCGGGTAGGAGTGGAACACCGGCATGTAGTAGCCGCCGTCGAAGCGGATCAGCAGCGGCCGGTCATTGGCGATGAACTCGGCGAACAGGGTGACGATGAAGAGGACGAGGAAGACCCACAGCGACCAGAACCCGCGCTTGTTGGCGCGGAAATTGTCGAGCCGGCGCCGCGTCAGCGGCGTGATCCGCCGGCCGAGAAAAATCAGCCCGGCGGGGGAGCCTTGCAGCGGCGTCAGCGTGCCCGCCGCCCCGCTGGGAGAAATCGGCGCCGAGCCGGGACGCTGCAGACCGGGGGGATTCACGGCCTAAGCGCCCTTTGAGCCGAAAAGGAGCCAGCACCCGCTTAGCCGCTTATGCGCAGCCCCCACCCCAACCC
>DASRLO010000055.1:0-9231 GCA_035648415.1 Allostellaceae bacterium | reverse complement strand
ACCGCCGACAGCCCGCGATCACCATCAACCGCCGCTGCTCCCGTTTGTTTGTCCGCCGGGCGCCTGTCCGCCGGGCGCCTGTCCGCCGGGCGCCTGTCCGCCGGGCGCCTGTCCGCCGGGCGCCTGTCCGCCGGGCGCCTGTCCGCCGGGCGCCTGGCTCGGCGTCGGCGGCTGGCCGGGCCCCTGCGTCGAAGATTGCCCCGGTGCCTGGCCCTGGCTGTGACCCTGGCCGCGGCCCTGGCCTTGCCCCTGGCCTTGACCCGGGACCTTCACCGCCGGCTGGCCGTTGGGCTGCGTGCCGCTTTCGGTGACGGTGATCTTGGCGCCTTCCTTGAGCCGGTCGGCGCCGTCGGTGACGACGACCTGGCCGGGCTCCAATCCCTTGGTGACCGCGACGTTCTGCCCGTCGTCGGGGCCGAGCGTCACCGGCTGCGCGGTCACCGTGTCGTCGGGCTTGACGACATAGACGAAGGTGCCGGGCGCGCCGCGCTGGACCGCCGCGCTCGGCACCAAATTGGCGCCCCGCATGGTGTCGACCTGCAGCTTGATGTTGACGAACTGGTTCGGGAACAGGTTGACCTCGCCATTGGCGAAAGTCGCGCGCAGCTTCAGCGTGCCGGTCGTCGTGTCGATCTGGTTGTCGAGCGTCGCGAGCTGGCCCACTTCGATCTGGGTGGCGCCGCTGCGGTCGAAGGCGGTGGCCTTCAGTGTTTGCCCGGCGTGTACCTGCTTCAGCACCGCCGGCAGGCTGTCCTCCGGCAGCGTGAAGATCACCGAGATCGGCTGCAGCTGGGTGATGACGACGATGCCGGTGGTGCTGCTTGTCTGTACATAGTTGCCGGGGTCGATCTGGCGCAGCCCGACGCGGCCGGTGAGCGGCGCGATGATGTGGCAATAGGCGAGGTTGAGTTTTTGCGCGTCGACTTGCGCCTGGTCGGTCTGCACCGCGCCCCGGTCCTGGGCGACGGTCGCCGCCTGGGTGTCGGCGGTCTGCTTGGCGATCGAGTTCTGCGCCACCAGCTTCTGGTAACGCGCGAGGTCGAGCTGGGCGTCGGCGAGCGCCGCCTGGTCCTTGGCGAGCTGGCCCTGCGCCTGTTCGAGCGCGACCTGGTAGGGCCGCGGGTCGATCTGGGCGAGAAAATCGCCTTTCTTGACCATCTGCCCTTCCTGGAAGCCGACATCGATGAGTTGGCCGTTGATCTGCGTCTGCACCGTGACGGTCGCCAGCGGCGTCACCGTGCCGAGCGCGTTGTCGACGATCGGCATGTCGCCTTTTTGCACCGTCGCGGTGCCGACCGGCATCGGCCCGGTCGAGGTGAAGCGGCCGGTGCTCGCGGTCTGGTGGTGGCGCATCACCCACCACACGACCGCGCCGACGATCAGCGCCAGGATCAGCAGCCAAAGGAGCCGTCTATGCCCCGAGCGACGCGGCGGCGGGGCGTCGAATTGCGGCGGCTCGCTCAGCGGGTGTTCGACCGGGACCGGCTCGCCCGGGCGGATCTCCTCGCGCACTTCGCTCCGCGCCGGAAAGGACGGCGCCGCGGGCGGCGGCACGTAGTTGCGCGGCGGCTGGTCGTCCATCGCCGCCTAGGCTCGACGCCGGGCGGCAGCGCCGCGCGCCGACATAAATCTCGCCAGATGCTTCGTCATCCCCCGCCTTTCGTCGCAAAGAATTTATGCATCGGTGGCCCAAATTCTCCCCGGCGATCCTTTTCGACCGGGCGAGGCGGAGGATGCGCCACGCCTGGGCCAACGTTCCGCGTGCGCGGGAGACTAGCAGATCGCCCCTTCTCGGGCGAGCGCGCGACGCCCGCCGGACAATCCCCTTCCGTCGCGCCAGCGCATCGTCTCAAATGGCGCCCGTACGAAAACACGGCGGATGGCGGGCGATGGCGGCGAACCTCCAGGAATTGAGCGGCGGCCAGCTGGTCGTCGGCTGCCTCAAGGCGCACGGCGTCGAGATGGCGTTCAGCGTCGCCGGCGAGAGCTATCTCGAAGTCTTGGACGCGCTCTTCGACGCACCCGAGATTCATCTCGTCACCTGCCGCCAGGAAGGCGGCGCCGCGTTCATGGCCGAGGCCTACGGCAAGCTCACCGGCAAGCCCGGCGTGCTGCTGGTGACGCGCGGCCCCGGCGCCTGCAACGCCGCGATCGGCATCCACACCGCATTCCAGGATTCGACCCCGATGGTGGTGCTGGTCGGCCAGGTGGCGCGCCACCAGATCGACCGCGAGGCCTTTCAGGAGGTCGATTTCCGCAAGATGTACGCGCCGCTCGCCAAATGGGTGACGCAGATCGACATGACCGAGCGCGTCCCCGAGCTGCTCAACCAGGCGTTCCAAGTCGCGACCTCCGGGCGCCCCGGCCCGGTCGTCGTCGCGCTGCCCGAGGACATGCTGCGCGAGACCGCCGCCGCGGCCCCGATCGGCCCCTACCGCGCGGTGCGCGCCCACCCCGGCGTCCGCGACCTCGCCGAATTGCGCCGCCTCGTCGCCGCCGCCGAGCGCCCGGTGGTCCTGGTCGGCGGCGGCGGCTGGACCGACCCCGCCTGCGCCGACCTCGCCAGGTTCCTCGAGGCCAGCGACCTTCCCGCCTGCTGCTCGTTCCGCCGCCAGGACATCGTCGACAACCGGCTGCCGCAGTACCTCGGCGATCTCGGCACCGGCGCCGCGCCGTCGCTCGTCGCCCGCGTCAAACAGGCCGATCTGCTGCTCGCGATCGGCGCGCGGATCGGCGAGATCACCTCGCAATCCTATTCGCTGCTGGGCATCCCCGACCCTGGCAAGACCCTCATCCACATCCACGCCGCCGCCGAGGAATTGGGCCGCGTCTTCCGCCCCATCCTGGCGATCCAGTCCGGCATGCCCGAGATCGCCGCCGCCCTCGCCGCACTCGACCCCATCGCCAACCCGAGCTGGGCCGCCTGGCGCCGGGAGGCCCGCGCCGACTACGAAGCCGGCCTGCAGCCCTCCAAACTCACCCCAGAGGGACAAAGCCCGGCCGCCCTCGACCTCGGCCGGGTGATGACCTGGCTGCGCGAGCGCCTACCCGACGACGCGATAATCACCAGCGACGCCGGCAATTTCAGCGGCTGGCCCAACCGCTTTCTGCAATACCGCCGCCCCGGCCGCCAATTGGGGCCGACCAGCGGCGCGATGGGGTATGGGGTCCCCGCCGCAATCGCCGCCAAGCTCGCGCATCCCGGCCGTCTCGTCGTCGGCTTTGTCGGCGACGGCGGCTTCCTGATGACTGGCCAGGAGATCGCCACCGCCGAGGGGCCGGGGCCGATCATCCTCCTCTTCAACAATGCGATGTACGGCACCATCCGCATGCACCAGGAGCGCCGCTTCCCCGGCCGCGTCTCCGGCACCAGCCTGAAGAACCCCGACTTCCCCGCGCTCGCCCGCGCCTACGGCGCCTTCGCCGCCCAGGTTGCCCGCACCGAAGAATTCGCCCCCGCCTTCGAGGCAGCCATTGCCGCTAAGCGCGCCGCCGTCATCGAACTGAAGCTGGACCCCGAAATGATCACCACCCGCACCACCCTCTCCGCGCTCCGCAGACAGGCGGAAGCCACGAAAACGTAGGGTGGGTAGAGCGCAGCGAAACCCACCATGGAGAGCCATGAAACGCTCAGCGAAAGCCATCCTAAATTTTGGCGCCGCGGCAGTGCGCGGCTAGATTCGCGATTGAGGAACAAAGCCTCCGTCCGCAGCGAAACCCGCCGCCGGCGCGGCTGGCGATGGGTTTCGTGATGCTCAACCCATCCTACGCTTGCTGCGAAAGCAGCGGCGGGATGAGGTTCCGCGATGTTGAACTATCCACATAACCGTTTCCATAGTGCCGCGGATTCCATAGTGCCGGGGATACCAGGATAAAATTTGACCTTAAACTGGTACTGCACCCGCCATACCGTCTGAGGCGCGAACACAAAAGGCGTGAGACGATGGCGGAACTATCGAAGCAGCATTGGTCGGCGCAGCGTTATGCGGCGACCGCGCATTTCGTGCCGGCGTTCGGCGCGCCGGTGGTCGACCTGCTGGAGCCGAAAGCGGGTGAGCGCATCCTCGACCTCGGCTGCGGCGACGGCGTGCTGACCGCGAAGATCGCCGCCGCCGGGGCCAGCGTCGTGGCGGTCGACGCCGCGCCCGACATGGTGGCCGCCGCCCAGGCGCGCGGCCTCGACGCGCGGGTCGTGCCCGGCCAGAGCCTGGCCTTCGAGCGCGAGTTCGACGCGGTCTTCTCCAACGCCGCGCTGCACTGGATGCACCCGCAGGAGGCGGTGCTCGCCGGTGTCGCGCGCGCCTTGAAGCCGGGCGGGCGCTTTGTCGCCGAGATGGGCGGGCACAACAACACCGCCGCGATCCAGGTCGCGTTCCGCGCGGTGCTCGCCCGCCGCGGCATCGAGGCGCTGACGCTCAGCCCGTGGTATTTCCCGAGCGCCGCCGCCTACCGCATCAAGCTCGAAGCCGCCGGGTTCCGGGTCGAGGAGATCGCCATCGTCCCGCGCCCGACGCCGCTCGAGGCCGGTCTCGCCGCCTGGCTCGACACCTTCGCGGACGATTTCCTGATGCCGCTGCCGCCCGCCGGCCGCGCCGCCGCGAAAGAGGAAATCTGCGAGCTTTTGGAGCCGATCCTGCGCGACGAGACCGGGATGTGGATCGCCGATTACGTGCGCCTGCGGTTCAAGGCGGTGCTTGCGGCGTAGGGCTACGTCATCAGCCTCCGCAGATTCTCCAGCGTGTCCGCTTCGGCGAAGGGTTTGTCCCAGCGGATGCGGTGGACGCGGGGAAAGCGCATCGCGACCCCCGATTTATGGCGGGTCGAGCGGTGGACGCTGTCGAAGGCGATCTCCAGCACGAGGCCGGGCGCCACCTCGCGTACCGGGCCGAAGCGCTTCACGGTGTTGTCGCGCACCCATTTGTCCAGGAGGCGCAGTTCGTCGTCGGTGAAGCCCGAATAGGCCTTGCCGACCGGCACCAGCGCGGCGTCGTGCCAGGCGCCGAAGGTGTAGTCGGAGTAGAACGACGAGCGCTTGCCGTGGCCGCGCTGGGCGTACATCAAGACGGCATCGATGGTCAGCGCGCCGCGCTTCCACTTGAACCACGGGCCCTTCGGCCGGCCCGAAAGATAGCGCGAGTCGCGGCGCTTCAGCATCAGCCCCTCGATGCCGTTGGCGCGGGCGTTGTCGCGCAGCTGCTTGAGGTCGGCCCAGCTGTCGAACGGCACCAGCGGCGACAAATCGAGCCGGTCGCGCGGCGCGTTGCCGTACCATGCCTCGAGGCGATGGCGGCGCTCGCCAAGCGCCGACGGACGCAGATCCTCGTCGCCGAGGCGCAGGATGTCGTAGAGCCGCACCGAGGCCGGGTAGTCGCTGAGCATCTTCGGTGTCGGGGTCTTGCGGTTGAGGCGCTGCTGCAGATCGTTGAACGGCGCGACCTCGCCGTCGCGGATCACCAGCAACTCGCCGTCGAGCGCGATGGCCTCCGGCATGGCCGCGATTATGTCGGGGAAGGCCCCGCCGATGTCGTCCCCCGAGCGCGAGTAGACGCGGCGCTCGCCGTGCCGCGACACGAGCTGCACGCGGATGCCGTCCCATTTCCACTCGGCGAAATAGCCTGCCGGATCGAGGGCGGAGAGCGCTTCCTCGTCGATCGGCTGGGCCAGCATCAGCGGCGTGAAATTGGGCAGCGCCCCGATCTCCGGCCGCGGCGCCTTGCCGTCGAGCCAGGCGAAGAGCGGCAAATAGGGCGGCGCCAGGCCGTGCCAGATTTCCTCGATCTCCTCGATCTGCTGCCCGGACCATTCGCCGAGCGCGGTCTTGGCGAGCCGCGCCGAGACGCCGATGCGCAGCGCGCCGGTGACCAGCTTCAACAGCGCCCAGCGGCCGGTGGCGTCGAGCCGGTCGAGCCAGCCCGCGAGATGCGCGGCGACCTCGGCGCGGCTGGCGAGCTGCAAGGTCGCGACGATCTCGGAGAGCGAGAGCGCGCCACCCTCACTCTCCCATCGCTGCGCGATGGGTCCCTCCCTCTCCCGTGTCACGGGAGAGGGGTCATATGTGCCGGCGATAAAGCCCCTCTCCCGCATTGCGGGAGAGGGTGGCTCCGGGCGCAGCCCGGAGACGGGTGAGGGTTCCAGAAGGGGTTCCGGCCAGATCAAGGACACGGTTTCGGCGAGGTCGCCGACAAAATCGAGCGACCAGCCGAACAGCACCGGGTCGACCCGCGCCATCGCCAGCGCGCGCACCTGGCCGGGCTTGGCTTCGGCGAAGGCGAGCTCGCCGGTCAGCGCCGCCAGCGCCCAGCCGCGCTCGGGATCGGGCTGGTTGGCGAAATACTCCGCCATCAGGCGCAATTTGCCGTTGCGCGACGGGGTGAAGAGCAGCGCGTCGAGCAGTTCGGCGAAGCGGTTCACGCCTCTTCGTCCTCATAGCCGACGAGGGCCAGCGCGCGGGCCTTGCGGCCGATGCTCGTGGCATAATGGACGAACGCCTCCTCGTTGCCGTGGGTCACCCAAATTTCCGGCGCGCCGACATCGGCGAGGGTTTGCGTGAGCTCGTCCCAATCGGCGTGGTCGGAAATGACGAGCGGCAATTCGACGCCGCGCGCCTTCGCCCGCTGCTTGACCCGCATCCAGCCCGAGGCCATCGCCGAGACCGGGTCGGGCAAGCGGCGCGACCAGCGGTCGGCGGTCGCACCCGGCGGCGCCAGCACGATCTTGCCGGCGAGCTCGGTCTTGCTCGCGCCGGTGGCCGGCAGCAACGGCCCGAGCGCGACACCGTGCCGCTCGTAGAGGTCGCACAGCGCCGCGAGCGCACCGTGGATGTAGACCGGCGCGTCGTAGCCGGCCTCACGCAACAGGGCGATCACCCGCTGGCACTTGCCGAGCGCATAGACCCCGACCAATTGGCAGCGCTCCGGGAAAAGGCGCAGCGAGTGCAAGAGCCGGTCGATCTCGTGGCGGTCGGGCGGGTGGCGGAACACCGGCAGGCCGAAGGTCGCCTCGGTGACGAAGACGTCGCAGGCAACCGGCTCGAACGGCGCGCAGGTCGGGTCACGGCGGCGCTTGTAATCGCCCGAGACGACGACCCGGCCGCCGCGATACTCTATCACCGCCTGCGCGCTGCCCAAAACGTGCCCGGCCGGGACGAGGGTCACCGCCACGCCGTTGATCATTACGGTTTCGCGGTAGTCGATCGCCTGCGTGCCGCCGGCGTCGGCGCCGTACCGCGCCTGCATGATCGCGACGGTCTCGCGAGTGGCGAGGACATGGCGGTTGCCGGGCCGGGCGTGGTCGCCGTGGCCGTGCGTCACCACCGCGCGGCCGACCGGCTGCGTCGGGTCGACGAAGAAGTCGCCGGGCTCGCAATAAAGCCCGCCGGGAACGGCGCGGATCCAGGTTTCCGGTCGCGGCGCGAGGGCGGGCATGACGCCTGTGATATAGGCGGTGAGAGTCGGGAATTCAGCGGCTGGAGAGCGGCTTGGCGACGCTTTCGAGCGGCTGGCGCTCGGCCTTGACGCCGATCAGGAGCTCGACGATCGCGGCGCCGATCATCAGCGCCGCCCCCAAAAGGTAGCCGTCGAATACCCGGCCGCGCTCGCCGGTCCCGACCAGCGCGCCAAAGAGGTAGGGCGCCGCGGCGCCGCCGCAGGCGGTGCCGACCGCGTAGAAGAACGCGATCGCCAGGGCGCGCGCCTCCAACGGGAAGCTCTCGCTCACGGTCAGGTAGGCCGAGCTCGCCGCCGCCGAGGCGAAGAAGAAAATCCCCGACCAGCAAGCGGTCAGGACCGCGGCGCTCACCGCGTCGATCCGGAACAGGTAGCCGACAATGGTGAGCAGCACGCCCGACATCGCGTAGGTGAAGGCGATCATCGGCTTGCGACCGATGGTGTCGAACAGCGGCCCGAGCAGCAGCGGGCCCATGAAATTGCCGAGCGCGAAGGGCAGGATGTACCAGCCGATCGCCGCCGCCGGCACCGCGTAAAACCGGGTCAGCACCAGCGCGTAGGAAAAGAAGATCGCGTTATAGAAAAACGCCTGCGTTCCCATCAGCACGAAGCCGAGCAGCGCTCGGCGCGGATATTGGCGGATCACCGCGAGCACGACGCGCGGCATCGAGTTGCGCGCGGACACGGCAAGGCGGATGTTGCCCGCGGCCGGCGGCAGGCGATGCCCCTCAACGCGCTTCTCGATCTCGCCGATCACCGCATTGGCCTCGCCGAGCCGGTTGTGCAGCATCAGCCAGCGCGGGCTTTCCGGGACCCAGCGGCGCAGCAAGAGGATCCCCAGCCCCAGCACCGCGCCGATGCCGAAACACACGCGCCAGCCCCAATCGGGAGGCAGCAACCCCGGCCGCAACAGGGTCACGGCGCCGAGCGCGCCAAGCGCCGCGCCGAGCCAGAAGCTGCCGTTGACCGCAAGGTCGGTGCGGCCGCGAAACCGCGCCGGCACGAGCTCTTGGATCGCCGAGTTGATCGCCGCGTACTCGCCGCCGATCCCCGCGCCGGTCAGCGCGCGGAACAGCGCGAAGCTGGCGAAATCCCACGACAGCGCGGTCGCCGCCGTGGCGACGAGATAGAGCCCGAGCGTCACCATGAAGAGCTTCTTGCGGCCGAGCAGATCGGTCAGGTAGCCGAACAGAAACGCGCCCGCGACAGCGCCGACGAGATAGGCGCTGGTGACGAGGCCGATCTCGACCTCCGTGAACCGCAGCACCGGGCTCTGCTCGAGCGCGCCGGTGATCGAGCCGGCGAGGGTCACCTCAAGCCCGTCGAGGATCCAGGTAATGCCGAGCGCGACGACGACAAGGGTGTGGAAGCGCGACCACGGCAGGCGATCGAGGCGCGCCGGGATATCCGTCTCGATAACGGTGTCTAGGTCATGCATAAAGCGATAACGCGCGGCGCCCAAATGCGTCGCTTGCGTTCAGAGGAGAAGCCGATCGCCTTCCGAAATATGGCGTCCGAACCGGCACGGGGTGTACCGCCGCCATAATTTCCACCACCTCTTGTCGATAATCCCGGTCCCAGATGATGAAATCGCTGCTCTTTCTGGCGTTCCTGATGCTGGCCGCAATTCGGCCGGCCGACGGATTCGCGCAAAATGCCCCGGCGCCGACGCCGGTCCCCCCGGCTTTGACCGCGGCGCAGGCGCAGCAGGCGCTCGACGTGCTGCAGGACCCGCAGAAGCGAGAGCAGCTGATCGGCGTGCTGCAGGCGATCGCCAAGGCGGCCC
>DASRLO010000054.1:0-20834 GCA_035648415.1 Allostellaceae bacterium | reverse complement strand
CCGCGACCTTCCTCATTTACTGGCCGCTTGGCTACGACCGTATCCACATGCTTGTTCCAAAGGACGTCGCTAAGGGACGCGCATGATTCAGACATCGGCGGGCTTCCGCACATGCCACGGGAGTCAACACGATAATCCCCTTTAAAAACCGCTAATCTCGCCCGATGGACAGCCCCCTCCAGCATACCGACGTGGCGATCATCGGCGCCGGCCCGGTGGGACTCTTCGCGGTGTTCGAGTGCGGCATGCTCGAGATGCGCTGCCACGTGTTCGACGCGCTCGACAGGCCGGGCGGGCAATGCGCTGCGCTCTATCCCGAGAAGCCGATCTACGACATCCCCGGCTATCCGCGAATCGATGCGGCCCGGTTGGTCGAGCGGCTGGCCGAGCAAGCCTCGCCGTTCGCCCCGGCCTATCACCTCGGCCACGCGGTGACCGGGCTCGAACAGGAAGGCGACGGGTTTGTCGTCAGCACCGCCGGCGGGGTGCGGGTCGCGGCGCGCGCGGTGGTGATCGCGGCCGGCGGCGGGGCCTTTGGCCCGAACCGGCCGCCGCTCGACGGCATCGAGGCGTTCGAGGGCCGAAGCGTCTTCTACCTGGTGCGCCGGCGCGAGGATTTTCGCGGCAAGCGCATCGTCATCGCCGGCGGCGGCGATTCGGCGGTCGATTGGGCGCTGTCGCTCGCCGAACTGGCCGCGCGGGTCATGGTGGTGCATCGGCGCGCCAAATTCCGTGCCGCGCCGCAATCGCAGGCACAGCTCGAGCAATTGGCCGCCGCAGGGCAGCTCGAGCTGGTGATCCCCTACCAGCTCGCCCGCCTGGAAGGCGCCGGCGGGCAGCTCGCGGCGGTCGTCGTCGCCGACCTCGCCGGCAACGAGCGCCGGCTCGACGCCGATTGCCTGCTGCCGTTTTTTGGGCTCGCGACCGAGCTCGGGCCGCTCGCGCGATGGGACCTCGCGTTCGACGACAACCGCATCGCGGTCGATCCGGCGAGTTGCGCCACGTCGCGCGCCGGCATCTTCGCGATCGGCGACATCGCCGCCTATCCCGGCAAGCTGAAGCTGATCCTCACCGGCTTTGCCGAAGCCGCGGCCGCGGCGCATGCGATCCACCCGCTGGTCCACCCCGGCGAGGCGCTGCATTTCGAATATTCGACGACCAAAGGCCTGCCGGGCGGATCGTAGGATGGGTTGAGTGCAACAAAACCCATCGAGCGCCGGCGGTATGATGGGTATCGCTTCGCTCCACCCATCATACCGGCTCAGTGCACGGTGCTGGCCGCTTCGCGCGGGTTCGCCGGAAGGGTCGGAGCGGCATGGCCGGCCGGCAGGTGGCAGCGCACGGTGGTGCCGTGGTCCGGCACCGATTCGATCGTCACCGTGCCGCCATGCAGCTCGACGAGGCTCTTGACCAGCGACAGACCAAGGCCGGCGCCGGTTTGGTAGAGCGTCGGATCGCCGCGCTCGAACTTGTCGAAGATGCGTTCCTGGTCGGCCATCGAGATGCCGACCCCGGTGTCGGCCACCGACAGCACGAGGTCGCCCCCGTCGCGTGCGGCCTCGACGCGGATCGAACCTTCCGGCGGGGTGAATTTGATCGCGTTCGAGATCAGGTTGAACAGCGCCTGCTTCAGCCGCCGTTCGTCGGCCTCGATGGTTCCGATATCGGCCGCGCAGCTCAACGACAGGTCGAGGTTCTGGTTGCGTGCGCGCTCGCGCGTCAGGGTCAGCACCGCTTGCAGCATGTCGTGGATGTCAATCAGCCCGGTTTCGAGCGTCATATAGCCGGCCTCGATCGTCGCCAGGTCGAGGATGTCGTTGATCAGCGACAGGAGGCGGTGCGAGCTGTCGAGGATGCCTCGGCTGTAGTCGAGCTGGCGCGGGGTCAGCGCGCCGAAATATTCGTTGGCGAGGATTTCCGCGAAGCCGATGATTGCATTGAGCGGCGTGCGCAGCTCGTACGAGACATTGGCGATGAACTCGCTCTTGAGCCGTCCGGCGGTCTCCAGCGCCTCGGCGCGGTCGCGCAGCGCGCGCTCGACGCGCGCAGTGTCGGTCACGTCCTGGTAGCTCACCAGCACGTTGCCGTCGGGCAGCAGCGCGGTCGCGAGCTGCAGCACCGTGCCGTCACGCCGGTCGAGGCGGTCGTGGGCCAGCGCGCCGCCCGAGATCGACGCGATGATCCGGTCCTTGAGCGCCGTCCAGTCGCCGCGATCATCGTAATAGGCGCGCGTCTTCTCGACGATATCGCCGATATGCGGCCCGCCTTCGAGGTCGCTTTCCGAGAGGCCCCAGATTTTGCGGTAGGCCGGGTTGTACAGTTTCAGTCGGCCGTCGCTGCCGAACACCGCGATGCTCTCGAACAGATTGTCGAGCGATTCGCGCTGCACTTCGATCAGCGTGTTGTAGGAGCGTTCGAGCGCGAGGCGGTCGGTCACGTCCTCATAGACGAAGATCAGGCCGCCCAGCGGATGCGGCGACACCGAGAGGCTCAGCGTGCGGCCGTCGGGCAGGTGCAGCAGCTCGCGCGTCGGCTCGATCAGCGAGGTGAACATCGCCAGCTGCTGGCGCTTGAAGGCGCGGAAATCGGCGAATTCGGGGATCCTGCGGCGCTCGCGCAGCCGCTCCAAGAGCTCGTCGAGCGCCGGCCCGCTGGCGAGCCAATCGGTTTCGATCCCCCACAGCCCGGCAAACGCCGAATTGCAGAATTTGAGGTGCTTGTCGGCGCCGTAGATCGCCACCGCCGCGTGAATGCTTTCAAGCACCCCGCCATGCGCGTTGATGTGACGCGTGAGCTCGGCCGCGGCGTTTTCGAGCTCGGTGCGGTCGATCGCGAAGCCGATCGTGCCGCCCTCGCGGTCGGGCGTCTCGGTGATCTCGATAAGCCGCCGCGAACCGCCGATCACGACGTGGTGCGCTTCGGTGCGGCTGGCGCCGGCGGCGGCGGCGCGCGCCAGCTCCAGCGCTTTGCCGCGCCCGCTTTCCGGCGCCAGCTCGCGGCTCGCGGCGATTGCCGCCTCGCGTGTCGTGTCGAGTGCGGCGGCATAGGCGGCATTGCAGTCGACGAGCGCGAGGTTGCGGTCGCGTCGCCAGACCGGCAGCGGCACCGCCTCGAACATCGCCCGCAATGCCGCCGCCGAGGTCGCGGACGCGGCATGGGCGGCCTCGATCGCCCGCGTCCGGCTGATGTCGGCGAGCCACAACACCGCGTCGCCGCTTTCGGCGTGGCGGCCGGTGACGGCATAGGCGGTGCCGTCGGCCAGCAAGGCGGTGTCGGCGAACGGCGTCCCGCCGGCGCGCAGCCCCATGACGGCAGCCGACAGCCGCGCGGCGGTATCGGCGTCGAGGCCGGCGAGAAAATCGGCGAATGTCGATGCGGTCGCGTGCCCCGCGAGCGCGCCCAGCGCGCTTTCCTGCCCGTCGCCGCGCCACAGAAAGCCGGTCAGCGGCGCGCTGTTGACGATGGCATAGAGGTCGGCTCGCTCGCGCTCCGCCGCGTTGCGCCGCGATTGGGCTTCGCTCAGCCGGGCGCGGGCGTACAGGGTCAGCCCGCCGAGCGCGATCACCACGGTAAGGAAGACTACGGCAGCAGCGAACACGATCAAGTTTGGCCGCCTTCCGACCGCCGGCCGACACTGCGACCGCCATCGGTTGCTTCAAATCAGCCGCAGATAATCCGAGTTTTTACAACAAAATCAATAGTTCATCGCTGGCGGGGTTAGTAGCGGTAGTGTTCGGGCTTGTATGGCCCGGCATCCTGGAGGCCGAGATACTGGGCTTGCGCCGCGGTGAGCATGGTCAGGCGGGCGCCAAGTTTGTCGAGATGCAGCGCGGCGACCTTCTCGTCGAGATGCTTCGGCAGGACATAGACCTTGTTCTGGTATTTGCCGTGGTTGGTCCACAGCTCGATTTGCGCCAGCACCTGGTTGGTGAACGACGCGCTCATCACAAAGCTCGGGTGCCCGGTCGCGCAGCCGAGGTTGACCAGCCGCCCCTTAGCCAGGACGATCAGCCGCTTGCCGTCGGGAAAGACGACCTCGTCGACCTGCGGCTTCACCTCTTCCCAGACGTAGTTGCGCAGCGCGCCGACTTGGATTTCGCTGTCGAAATGGCCGATGTTGCAGACGATCGCGCGGTCGTGCATCTGGCGCATATGGTCGAGGGTAATGACGTCGATATTGCCGGTCGCGGTGACGAAGATGTCGCCCATCGGCGCCGCCTCGTCCATCGTCACCACCTGGTAACCCTCCATCGCCGCCTGCAGCGCGCAGATCGGGTCGATCTCGGTCACCATGACGCGCGCGCCCTGGCTTCTGAGGCTCGCGGCCGACCCTTTGCCGACGTCGCCGAACCCGGCGACGACCGCGATCTTGCCGGCCAGCATCACGTCGGTCGCCCGCTTGATGCCGTCGACCAGGCTCTCGCGCACGCCATACAGATTGTCGAACTTCGACTTGGTGACGCTGTCGTTGACGTTGAACGCCGGCACCTTGAGCGTGCCCGAGCGCATCATCTCGTAGAGCCGGTGGACGCCCGTGGTGGTCTCTTCGGAGATGCCGCGGATGCCGGCGAGCAGCTGCGGGTGCTGGTCATGGATGATCTTGGTCGCGTCGCCGCCGTCGTCTAGCACCATGTTGGGTTTCCACCCGCCGGGTCCCTCCAGCGTCTGCTCGATGCACCATTCGTATTCCTCTTCGCTCTCGCCCTTCCAGGCGAAGACCGGGATGCCGCGCGCCGCGATCGCCGAGGCGGCGTGGTCCTGGGTCGAGAAGATGTTGCAGGAGCTCCACCGCACCGTGGCGCCGAGGTGCACCAGCGTCTCGATCAAGACCGCGGTCTGGATCGTCATATGCAGGCAGCCGACGATGCGCGCCCCTTCGAGCGGGCGCGACTTGCCGAACTCGTCGCGCAGCGCCATCAGCCCCGGCATCTCGGTCTCGGCGATCGCGATCTCGCGTCGTCCCCAATCGGCGAGGGCGATGTCGGCCACCTTGCAGTCGGTGAATTCGGGCATGCAAATGTCTCCTCCGGCGCGGCGCGGCGCAGATCAGTTGAACATATAAAGATATCTTTAAGTCGTCAATGCCGGGGGACTCTATCGCGCCCGGTTCGAACGCCCGGCTCGGGTCGTGAGCGCCGAAGGAGCGGCAGGCGGTCGTTCGGTCAGCGCCAGAACCCAAGCTCGCATCAGGCTGGGTTCCATCATACTCTGAACTTCATTTCCTTCCGGGACCGTCCAGCCAGATGAGCGGGGAGCGGGTCGAGCGAAAATTGACGGCGATATTGGCGGCCGATGTCGCCGGTTATTCGCGGCTCATGGGGGCCGACGAGGAAGGCACGCTCGCGGCGTTGCAGGCGATCCGGCGGGAGTTGGGCGACCCCAAGATCGCCGAGCACCGCGGCCGCATCGTCAAGACCACCGGCGACGGGCTCCTCGTCGAATTCGCCAGCGTTGTCGATGCGGTGCGGTGCGCGCTCGAGTGGCAGCGCGCGATGACCGACAGGAACGCGGGCGTCCCGGCAGACAAGCGCATCCAATTCCGCATCGGCATCAATGTTGGCGACGTGATCATCGATGGCGACGACATTCATGGCGACGGCGTCAATATCGCGGCGCGGCTCGAGGCCATGGCCGAACCCGGCGGGTTATGCGTCTCGGCCCGCGTCCACGAGGACGTGGCCGGCAAAATCCCGGCAGTTTTTGAGGACCTCGGCGAGCGCTCGCTGAAAAACATCAAGCGCCCGGTGCGGGTGTATCGGGTTCGCGGTGGCGAAAGCGCGGCACGAACGCTCTCGGGGCACGAGAAGTTCAGGCGGGCAGTCGGCACGGCGCAGGCGGTCCTGCGCACGGTGGCGCGCAAGGGCGGCCGCTTCATTGCGGGCGTTCCGGCACGGGGCGCAAGCGCCCCGCCGGAACCGGATACCCTTCCGGCGATTGTCGAACCGGCGCCGTCGAGCGCCAGGCCATCCATCCTGGTCCTGCCGTTCCGCAATGCGAGCGGCGATCCCAACCAGGATTATTTTACCGACGCCGTGACCGCCGATCTCACGGTTGATTTGTCGCGTATGCGGGACATTGTCGTCATCTCCGCGGCGTCTGCCTTTACTTACAAGGAACGCCCTCTCGATACGCGACAGATCAGCCGGGAACTCGGCGTTCGCTATCTCGTCGTCGGCAGTATCGCCCGCATCGGTGACCTCGTGAGAACGAACATCCAATTGGTCGTCGGCGCTACGGGCGAGCAGCTTTGGGGGGATCGCTTCGAACAGCAGTTTGCGGATCTGGGGCGGCTTGAGAACGCGATTACCGGCAGGATCGCTGCTTCGTTGAACGTTCAGCTGATGCGGGCGGAAGGCCGCCGGGCCGAAAAATCCGTGCAGCCGGACGCGCTTGAATTGCGGCTGCGCGCCACCGCCAGGTTTTTCGGATCGATCGCGCCCGAGCACACACTGATCGTCCGGCAACTTCTGCAACAGTCGGTAAACCTCGATCCGAGCTCGGCCGAAGCCTGGGCGCGGTTGGCCGAGGTTACCGTCTCGGATCATTTGAACCGCTGGAACGACACCGGCAAGGAGCAGGTGCAAGATGCCGAGGACGCCGTTCGCAAAGCGCTGTTGATCGACCCGAGCAACGCGTTGGCGCATCTTGCAAACGGCCTCATTCACCGGGCCCGCGGCGAGCATCACTCGGCACTCGAGGCGTTCAGCCGGGCCATCGAGCTCGACCCTAATTTCGCCTTCGCTTACGCGCACAAGGGCAGCGAGCTCTCTCTTGTGGGGCGCCCGGCAGAGACGACACCGCTCGTCGAGCAGGCTCTAAGACTCAGTCCGCACGATCCCTCTATTGGCATTTTTCACTGGATCGCCGGCCGGGCGCATTTTTTCGCGGGGCAATATGACCAGGCGGTGTCATGGCTGCTCAAGTCAGTCCAGGCAAGACCCAATGTCTGGTACAGCCGACTGTATCTCGTGAGTGCTTACGCACTTCTGGGGAAGCCGGAAGAGGCGACCGCAGCCTGGGGGGAGTTCAACCGGCGGTTTCCGCAGCCGGCCTACACCCTGGCGGTCGTCGAGTTGCATGAAGACTCAAACCCCAATAGCGACCCTATGGTGGTCGCCGGCCGCGGCAAGTTCCACGAAGGGCTGCTGCGGGCCGGAATGGCGGAGCGTTAGGCATCCCCATGGTCCAGGACATTTGCACGCGCTTCGGCGCTCGCGTAAAAGATGAAACACCGAACACGGAGACTTGGCGATGATCAGCCGAGGCAACTCGATCGCCCGTGCCAGAGCGATATACGAGAAGCGGCTCAGCCCGCAAAGCACCCAGCAAATGCGCGGGCATCTCGAAGGAGGCGCGGCCGAGGCCTCGGCGCTGATCGCCACGTCGGTGCTGTGCGACTACCTCAATCGCTGGAACGAAGCCGGGGCGGATGAGGTGGCGCGAGCCGAAACGGCGGTGCATCATGCCTTGAGCACCAAGCCCGATCATTTCCTGGGGCATTACGCGAAGGGTTTTCTCCATCGCACTCGGGGCGAGCACGACGCCGCCCTTGCCGCTTTTACCGAGACGGTCAAGCACAACCCCTCTTTTGCCCGCGCTCATGCGCAAAGAGGCGCCCAACTGGTCTATCTCGGGCGCCCCGAGGAAGGCATCGCCGAAGTCGAGAAGGCGATTTCGCTCAGTCCGAAGAGCGCATCACTCGGCATGTTCTATTGGATCATCGGGCGCGCCCGCTTTTTCATGGGACAATACGTCGAGGCCATCCCTTGGCTCCAACGATCGGTCAGGCTCTGGCCGCACCTCTGGTACAATCGTTTGTACCTGGTCAGCGCCTACGCCTTGTCGGGGAACAAGGCCGCGGCGAGCCGGACCCTGCGCGCATTCGACAAGCAATTTCCCGATTACACGCTGGCGCGCGTCGTCGTCGAGGAGCGCTCGAACCCGAACAGCAATCCGTTTGTCGTCACCGGACGGGCCCGGTTCCACGAGGGATTGCAGCGCGCCGGCATGGCTGCCGGCAAAGGCTAGCGGCCAAGCGGCTGTCTTATCCTAGCGCCGCCATCGCGTTGAAGTCGTCGAGCAGGGCGGCGATGCGGCCGGAATCCGACTGGTCCATGATCGCCTCGGCGCGGCGTGTCGCCGCGATCATGTCGAGGTTGCGGATGCGGTGCTTGACGCGTGGCAGGTTGGCCGGCGACATCGACAATTCGCGCAAGCCCAGCCCGAGGAGCAGCGCCGCGTAACGCGGGTCGCCGGCCATCTCGCCGCAGATGCCGATCGGGATGCGCCGGCGCGCCGCCGCCTCGACCGCGAACTCGATCAGCCGCAGCACGCCGGGGTGCAGTGGGTTGTAGAGATGCGCCACCTGCTCGTCGCTGCGGTCGATCGCCAGCGTGTACTGGATGAGGTCGTTGGTGCCGATCGCGAAGAAATCGGCCTCGCTCGCCAGCGCGTCGGCGGCCAGCGCGGCGCCCGGCACCTCGATCATCACCCCCAGCGGCGGCGTCACCTCGGCGAAGGCGACGCCGCGGCGCCGCAGCCGGCGCGAGACCTGTTCGATCGCGTCGCGGGTGCGGCGGATTTCGCCGACGGTGGTGATCATCGGCAACAGGATGCGCAGCGGCCCTTCGCGCGCGGCGCGCAGCATCGCCGCGAGCTGGGTGTCGAACAGGCGGCGTTCCTTCAGCGACAGGCGGATCGCGCGCAGGCCGAGCGCCGGGTTGGGGGCATCGACCATCGCCGAGCTGGCGAGCGCGTCGGGCAGCTTGTCGTTTCCGGCGTCGAGCGTCCGCAACGTCACCGTCCGCCCGCCCATGCCGCGCACGAGGCCGGCGTAGAATTCGTATTGCTCGTCCTCGTCCGGCAAATCGTCGCGGTTGAGGAACAGGAACTCGGTGCGTACCAGCCCCAAGCCCATCGCGCCGTTGGCCAGGGCCTGGTCGAGCTCGATCGGCAGTTCGAGGTTGGCGTCGAGGCGGATTTCGACCCCGTCGCGGGTCACCGCCGCGAGCCGGCGCAGGCGGCCGAGGTTGCGGCGCTCGCGGCTCAATGCCTCCTGGCGCTGACGGTAGGCGTCGAGCGTCGCCGGCGCCGGGTCGAGGATGACCACGCCTTCCGAGCCGTCGATGATCGCCGTCGCCTCCGGTCGCGCCCGGGCAACGAGGCCGGCGACGCCCATCACCGCGGGCAGCCCCAGGGCGCGCGCCATGATCGCCGAATGGCTTTCCGGGCCGCCGAACACCGCGGCGAACCCGCCGATCCGCCGCGGGTCCATCAGCGCCGTGTCGGCCGGCGTCACCTCCTCGGCGAGGACGATCGCGCCGTCGTCGAGCGTCGCGTAGGTGACATAGGGCTTCTTGACCAGGTTGCGGATCAGCCGCGAGCCAACGACGCGGATATCCTCGACTCGCGCCGCGAGGTACGAGTCGCGCATCTGCGCGAAGCCCTTGGCAATGTGCTCGATCTCGAGCTCGACCGCGCGCTCGGCGTTGATCTTGGAATTGGCGATGCGATGGTTGACGCCGCGCACCAGCCGCGAGTTCGCCAGCATCGCCAGATGCGCGTCGAGCAGGTAGCCGATCTCGTCCGGGGCGGAGCCGGGCAGCGACGCGGCGCGCGCCTTCAGCCGGCGCAGCTGCTTTTGCGCTTGGGTCACCGCCTCGGCGAAGCGCGCGCGTTCGGCCGCGGTGTCGGCGACACTGGTCTCGCTGACCGCCACCGGCCCGCGGTCGCCGATAAAGGCAGGACCGATCGCAACCCCCGGCGACACGCCGATGCCGGTCAGCTTTTTTTCACCGTGCTCTATGGCGTCGCGGCTTTCCTCAGTCCTCATCGAATTTGCATTCGACCAGGTGCGCCAGCGTTTCGACCGCTGAATCGGCGTCCGGGCCGGCGGCGGAGATTTGTAGCTCGACCCCCGATGCCGCGGCCAGCATCATCAGTCCCATGATCGAGCGGCCGGTCACCACCGTGCCGTTCTTGCGCACCCAAATCTCGGCGTCGAACTGGTGCGCGGTCTTGACGAACCGTGCCGCGGCGCGGGCGTGCAGCCCCTTCTGATTGCAGATCTTCACGACCCGCTTCGCGGTGGCCGCTTCCGCCGCGGCAGCCTCTGAGGAGGGGCCCGGCGGCTCGGCGCTCATCGCTGCGCGTCGGCGAGAAGCTGCGAGGCGACATTGATGTATTTGCGCCCGGCCTCCTGCGCGCCGATCACCGATCGGGCGAGCCCCTCGCTCTGGCGCAGGCTGGCGAGCTTGATCAGCATCGGCAGGTTGATGCCGGCGATGACCTCGATCTTAGCGCGGTCCATTACCGAGATCGCCAGGTTCGACGGGGTGCCGCCAAACATGTCGGTCAGCAGGACCGCGCCTTCGCCGCTGTCGACCTTGCCGATCGAACTGAGGATTTCCTGCCGCCGCTGCTCCATGTCGTCGTCGGGGCCGATGCAGACCGCGGCGATCTGCAGCTGCGGCCCGACGACGTGCTCGAGCGCGGCGACGAATTCCGCCGCCAGCCTGCCATGGGTGACAAGGACGATGCCGATCATCGGCAAGCCCCGTCCAGGCGACGATAGAGGGGCCGCCCACGATGGAGGGAGGGTGCGAGTTCCCGACTACAGGGGCTCGGTGCTGGGCTGTTCAAGATAGGGTTCGATCACACGATTAAGGCGGCCGCTTGGGGGCAGAGACCACTCGGTGTTCGATCCACATGCCGCCGAGGCCGATACGGCCAGCGGGTGGGGATATGGCGCCCGTATACTGCTGTCCGACGCTTTCGTCATCACGCTTGATGCATGGCGGTCATGCCAGGGCAACAATTCGTGACGCTTCGCCGCTGGGCGAAGGAGTCAACGCTGCACGGCCGCGACGGTTCCGTCATCGGCGAAGGCGGCGAGCGCCAGGCGCAGCTTGGCCGCCGCCGACGCCTCGAACGGCGCGATCGCGATCGTCGGGATGGCGATCCCGAGAAGCGTGTCGCTGCTTGGCTGCGGCAGGCGTTCGACCCGGTCCGCCGCCACCAGGTCGGCAATCAGGAAGAGCCGCGCGGCGGGCGCCGGATCGAGGCGCAGGAGCCCGACCCCGCGCGCCTCGATCAGCCCGGCGATCGACGGCGGTGCAACCGCGATGACAGCGTCGCCCTCGCGCCGCAGCAGGCTCTGGTCGTCCGCCACCAGCCGGGCTCCGGCGTCGATTAGCCGCAGGGCGAGATCCGACTTGCCGCTGCCGGACGGGCCGCGCAGCAGCACCGCGCGTCCGCCGATCGCCACCGCGGTCGCGTGGACGAGCAGCGCTTCTTCGCTCACGCTTTTTTTCCTCGTCTCCCCCGCGCAAGCGGGGGGCCAGGGCAACCGGCACGCCGCTCGCCCCTGGGTTCCCGCTTGCGCGGGAAAGACGATTTAAGAAGGACGGCGCCCATCCCCTACGCTTCCGGCAGCCGGATCAGGAAGCGCGCGCCGCACACCGCGCCGCCCGCATCATGCCGGTTCTCGGCCCAGATGCGGCCGCGATGCGCCTCGGCGATCTGCTTTGAGATCGACAGGCCGAGCCCCGAATGGGTGCCGAATTTCTCGGCCGCGGGGCGCTCGGTATAGAAGCGGTCGAAGATCGTCGTCAGCCGGTCGGGCGGGATGCCGGGCCCGTCGTCCTCGACCGTCACCAGCACGGCGCGGCCGTCCTCGCGGGCGCGGACGCGGATCTCGCCGCCGGGCGGGCTGAACGACGCCGCGTTGCTGATGAGGTTGAGAAAAACCTGAGACAGGCGGCTCTCGATGCCGCGCACGACCAGGCCGCGCCGCCGCTCGGGCAGGCTCAGCACGACATGCGCGACGCCATCGGCGCGGGTCGTCTCGTGGATATCGACCAGCGTGCGCAGCATCGCCGCGAGGTCGGTCGGCTCCATCACGTCGCGGCTCAGCTCGGCGTCGAGGCGCGAGGCGTCGGAGATGTCGGTGATGAGGCGCGACAGGCGCTCGACATCGTCGAGGATGATCGCCAGGAGGCGCTGCTGCTTGACCGGGTCGGCGATCTTGACCGCGGTCTCGACGGCGCTGCGCAGCGAGGAGAGCGGGTTCTTGATCTCGTGCGCGACATCGGAGGCGAAGCTCTCGATCGCGCTCATCCGCAGCCACAGCGCGTTGGTCATCTCGCGCAGCGAGCGCGAGAGATCGCCGATCTCGTCGCCGCGCTGCGTCAGGTCGGGGATGTCGATCCGCACGCCGCGGCCGTGCACGCGCTCCGCCGCTTCGGCGAGCCGGTGGATCGGACGGCCGATGGTCCGGGCGAGGTAGACCGACAGCAGCACCGTCACGAGCAGGGCGACCCCGAAAATCCGTAATAATTCGAAGCGGACCGTGCGCAGCTCATCCTCTATCTCGCCGCTGACGGTCGACAGCATCACCGCGCCCAGCACCTCCTTGTAGCGCTGGACCGGCACCGCGACGCTGATGACGAGCCCGTCATCGGCCGGGTCGCGGCGCACCGCGGAGCCGGTTTCGCCGTGCAGCGCGCGCGTCGCCTCGGCGAAATCGTTGGCCGATTTGCCTTCATGATCGACCGGGTAGCTGCGCTTGTGCGGCAACAGTTCGGCAATCCAGTCGTAGGTCCGGTTGACGACCCGGGCGACGAGCCCCTTGTGGTCGGGCGGCGGCAATTCGGTGACCTCCACCGCGTCCCCCGGCCCGGCGAAGATGCGGCTGTCGGCGATCAGCTTGCCGTCGCGGTCGAACAGGCGCGCCGGGGTATGGGTCGGCGCCACCAGCCGCCGCATCATCTGCCGCGCCAGATCGGGCAGCAGGATTTCGCCGTCATCCGGCGAATCGAGCACCGCGCCCTCGCCGAGCGCGGCCGCGAAGATCTCGCCCTGGGTGCGCAGCGCCTCGACCTGCTGCCCGATGAGGCTCGCTTCGAACTTGCCGAGATAGAGGAAGCCGAGCGCCAGCAGCGCCAGCGGCAGCACGTTGACCGCGACGATGCGGCGGGTGAGCGGCGAGATGCGCAGCCGGCGGAAGCGGCGGCGGCGCGGCGCGGCGCCGTCGCCAACCCGTTCGGGAAGCGATGCGCCCTGGGCCCCGGCGGCGGGCTCTTGCGTCGGCTCGGCGGGCGCCGTGCCCGGCGCAGCCGCCTCAGTGTTCGCGATAGCGATAACCGACGCCATAGAGCGTTTCGATCTGTGCGAAATCGTTGTCGACCGCCTTGAACTTTTTTCTGAGCCGCTTGATGTGGCTGTCGATGGTGCGGTCGTCGACATAGATGTGCTCGCCATAGGCCGCGTCCATCAGCTGGTCGCGGTTCTTGACGTGGCCGGGCCGCTGGGCGAGCGATTTGAGGATCAGGAACTCGGTCACGGTCAGCTCGACCTGGCCGCCCTGCCAGGTGCACAGATGGCGGCCCGCGTCGAGTGTCAGCTGGCCGCGCACGATCGCCGGCTCGCCCTGGCCCTCTTCGCGATCGCGCGCCAGCTCGCCGCGGCGCAAGAGGGCGCGGATGCGCTCGATCAGCAGGCGCTGCGAGAACGGCTTCTTGATGTAGTCGTCGGCCCCCATGCGCAGGCCGAGGAGCTCGTCGACCTCGTCGTCCTTCGAGGTGAGGAAGATCACCGGCGTCGCGCTGGTGCGGCGGAGCTGGGCGAGAAGTTCCATGCCGTCCATGCGCGGCATCTTGATGTCGAGCACCGCGACGTCGACCGGCTGGCCGTTGAGCCCTTTCAGCGCCTCGCTGCCGTCGGCATAGCAGCGCACCGCGAAACCCTCGGCCTCGAGCGCCATCGAGACCGAGGTCAGGATGTTCCGGTCGTCATCGACAAGTGCGATCGTATTCGGCAAGGATTTGTCCCCCCAAGGACCCTTCAGCTCGCGGGTCGGCATGGCGCGCCGCAATGGTACGTCACCGGCGCGATAACTATGATCCTGCAAATATGGCCGCTCGGTGGCGAACAAAAAGGGTAAGGCATGAACGAACTCGTTGACCGCGGCGGTTTATGCCGCCGATTGATGCGGCGCCAGGCGCACGCCGCGCTGGCGACGACCCTGGGGGACGACCACGGCGGCCGGCCCTACGCCTCGCTCGTCGCGGTTGCCTGCGATCTCGACGCCAGCCCGCTGCTGCTCCTCTCGGACCTCGCCCAGCACAGCCGCAATATCGCCGCCGACCGCCGCGTCTCGCTATTGTTCGACGGCGGGCCCGCCGAACATCCCCCGGCCAACTCCCGCGGCAATTCCCCCGGCGATCCGCTCGCCGAGCCGCGCGTCAGCCTCATCGGCGAGGCGACGCGTTGCGACGATCCGGCGCTGCTCGCCCGCTTCACCATGCGCCATCCGGACGCCGCCCATTATGCCGGGTTCGGCGATTTCCATCTCTACCGGGTGGCGATCGGCCGCGGCCACCTCGTCGCCGGGTTCGGCCGCATTTCCTGGATCGAGGCCGCCGATCTGCGCGTCGCCGGCGATGCGCCGGCGCTCGCCGCGGCCGAAGCCGAGATCGTCGCGCATATGAACGCCGACCACGCCGACGCGGTGGCGCTCTACGCGACACGGCTGCTGCGGCGCGGCGGCGAGGGCTGGCGGATGACAGGGATCGATCCCGAGGGGATCGACCTGCGGCGCGACCACGAGACCGCGCGCCTCGACTTCGCCGCCTTAATCCACAAGGGGCCGGTGCTGGAGCCGATGGCGGCGCGCCAGGCGCTCGTCGCGCTCGCGGCGGCGGCGCGCGCCGCCTCGCCGCAATGACAAAGTCGTGCGCCGGCCACAAGATGCCAGCGGTTTTGCCTGGCTTGCGGGCCGAATTGCGGCGGTTTACCGTGTACGGCAAATTCTGTATCTAGCGCCGACCGGTCCCGCGGCAAGCGAGGCCGGCGATGAAGGAGGAAAGCTTGGATAAGGCGGACAACCCGGTGACGGGCCCAAAGCCGTCCTTTGGCCTCGAAGAGCAGGGCATGCGCCACCTCGGGCCGGTGCACTGGAACCTGCAGATGCCGTTCCTCTACGAGCACGCGGTGCGCCGGGGCGAGGGCGAGATCGGCCTCGGCGGCGCGTTTGTCGTCAACACTGGCAGGTACACCGGCCGCAGCCCGCGCGACAAGTACATCGTCGACGAGCCCGGCACCCACGATACGGTGGACTGGGGCAGCGTCAACCAGTCGATCAGCCCCGCCCAGTTCGCCAGCCTGCACCAGCGGGTACTCGCCTATTTGCAGGGGCGCGAGCTCTTCGTCCAGGATCTCTATTGCGGCGCCGACCCCGAATACCGGCTGCCGGTGCGGATGGTGAGCCCCTCGGCCTGGCACAGCCTGTTCGCCCGCAATATGTTCATCCGCCCCGAGGCGGGCGAGCTCGGCGGCTTCCAGCCGTCCTTCACCATCCTCCACGCGCCCGAGTTTCACTCGATCCCCGAATTGGACGGCATCCGCTCCGAGACCTTTGTCTTTGTCAATTTCGCCGAGCGCCTGGTGCTGATCGGCGGCACAAGCTATGCCGGCGAGATCAAGAAATGCGTCTTCGGCTACCTCAATTTCGTGCTGCCGGCGCGCGACGTGCTGCCGATGCATTGCTCGGCCAATGTCGGGGCGAAGGGCGACAGCGCGATCTTCTTCGGCCTCTCCGGCACCGGCAAGACGACCCTCTCCGCCGACGCGAGCCGTACCCTCATCGGCGATGACGAGCACGGCTGGAGCCCGCGCGGCCTCTTCAACTTCGAGGGCGGCTGCTACGCCAAGGTCATCAATTTGTCGCCCAAGGCCGAGCCCGAAATCTACGCCACGATCACCCGGTTCGGCACGGTGCTGGAAAACGTCGTGCTCAACCCGCGCACGCGGATGCCCGATGTCGACGACAACAGCCTCACCGAGAACACCCGCGCCTGCTATCCGCTCGACTTCATCCCGAACGCGTCGGAGGACGGGCTCGCGCCGCATCCGCGGAACGTCATCATGCTGACCTGCGACGCCTTTGGCGTGATGCCGCCGATCGCCCAATTGAACGCCGAGCAGGCGATGTACCATTTCCTCTCGGGCTACACCGCGCGCGTCGCCGGCACCGAAGTCGGGCTCGGCAGCGAGCCGCAGGCGACGTTCTCGACCTGCTTCGGCGCGCCGTTCATGCCGCGCCGGCCGACCGAATACGCCAGGATGCTCGGCGACCGCATCGCGAAATACGGCGCCAAATGCTGGCTCGTCAACACCGGCTGGTCGGGCGGCGCCTACGGCACCGGGCAGCGCATGGCGATCGGCCACACCCGCGGCCTGCTGCGCGCGGTGCTCGACGGCCGCCTCGCCGGCGCGCCGATGCGCAAGGACCCGAATTTCGGCTTCCTCGTGCCCGAAAGCGCCGCCGATGTGCCGGCCGACGTGCTCGACCCGCGCGCCAGCTGGTCCAACAAGAAAGCCTACGACGACACCGCCCGCGGCCTCACCCGCGACTTCGAGCAGAATTTCGGCAAATACGAGCCGAGCGTCGGCAACGAGATCAAGAGCGTGGCGATCCGGGCGGCGGCTTAGCGGCCGTTTTGGAATTCGTTTTTTGGGCTTTCGCGGGTCTCCGGGCCGAAGGTCGCCCGCGCGGATGGCTGCCTGTCCTCGGCCGGCCCGGCGGCAGCGGGCGTCACAAATCGAATTCGATCATCACCGGGACGTGGTCGGAGGGCTGGTTCCAGTCGCGGCTCTCGCGAAAAACGCGGGCGCCTGTGAGGGCGCCGACCAGCGGCGGCGTCACCCAGATGTGGTCGAGCCGGCGGCCGCGGTCGGAGGCGGCCCAGTCGCGATTGCGATAGCTCCACCAAGTGTAGAGCTTCTGGTCGGGCGGCACGAAATGGCGCACCGCGTCGACAAAGCCGCCGGCCTCCTGCAGCCTGCCGAGGCGGGCAACCTCGACCGGGGTATGGCTGACCACGGTCAGAAGCTGCTTGTGCGACCAGACGTCGGTCTCGAGCGGCGCGATGTTGAGGTCGCCGACCGCGATTGCCCGGCGGGCGCGGTCGTGCGTGGCGAACCATTCGGTCAGCTCGTCGAGAAAGCGCAGCTTGTGGGCGAATTTGGGGTTGGCGTCGGGGTCGGGGAGGTCGCCGCCGGCCGGCACATAGATGTTGTGCAGCTCGATGCCGCCGGGCAGCTCGGCAATCGCGTGGCGGCAATCGCTGCGGTCGCACCAGGCGCGGGTCGCGACGCTCGGGAACGGCGATTTGGCGAGGATCGCGACCCCGTTATAGCCCTTCATCCCGTGCATGTGGATGTGCTCGTAACCGAGCGCGTGAAACGGCTCGCGCGGGAAGAGGTCGTCCGGCGTCTTGGTTTCCTGCAGGCAGAGGATGTCGGGCTGCGCCTCGCTCAAGAGGCGGCAGACGTTGGCGGCGCGTAGCCGCACCGAATTGATATTCCAGGTGATTAGGCGCATCGGGTGAATAGAGCATACCAGACAGCACAAACAAATAGCGCCCGGTCTGGGGGGAATACCCGGTATTGGTTTTCGGCGCATTACCGCGTGTTACTTCGGGCTAACGAAATCACTTAAAAGTCTTTTAATCCCGCAGAATTACGGGTAACCTAAGGCTACCACGGTTAACCTCGACGCACCCCCGTTAACGGATCGTCTCGTTAGCCCATGTTAGCCCAAGGAGCCCACCATGCCGGCCGTACCGAAGGCCATTGACCTCGAACCGCGACCCGGACCGAACGGCATCATCTGGGAGGCGCCGGTCGAGAGCGGCGGAGCACGGGCCGTCGCGGAAAAGAAGCTCAAGCGCCTCCCGCGCCGGGAGTTCCTCAACGATAAGAAGATGCAGGCGCTGAAGCCGGCCCCGGGCTACGAGCGCGACGTCGTTTGGGACACCGGCATGCCCGGCATGGCCGTCCGCATCAGCGCCAAGCGGCGGCGCAGTTTCTGCGCTGTGCGCCGTCGGTCGGCGACCGACAAGAACCCCGTGTGGCACACGCTCGGGGTCTACCCGGTGATGTCATTAGCCGAGGCCCGCGACGCAGCACGCGAGGCGCTGAAGACGCTGGAGAAGGGCGAGCACCCGAAGACAATCGCAGAGGCGCAGCGGCAGGCCAGAACCGAGGCCGTGGCGAACACGTTCGCCGCGGTTGCCGAGGATTTCATCGTCAAGTACCTGCCCGAGATCAAGTCCGGCCGGAAATATGAATCCTGCATCCGCCGTGAGCTGATCGCCGCGTTCGGTCCGAAGGCGATCACCGATCTACGGCGCCGCGACGTCATCGCGCTGCTCGAAGGGGTCGCCGCGCGCTCGGGCAAGGCCGCCGCCATGGGCGCGCTCGTCGTGGTGCGGCAGATGCTGAATTGGGCCCTGGCGCGCGACGTCATCGACTTCAACCCGGCGAGCGCCATCAAGCCGAAGGCGGTCATCGGCAAGGTGGAAGCGCGCGATCGCCTGCTCTCCGACGAGGAGCTTCCCGTCGTCTGGCGCGCCATCGACGGCGTCGGCGAGCCGTTCGCGACGCTTTACCGCGTGCTGCTGCTTGTCGGTGCAAGGCGCGAGGAGATCGCTGGCGCGCATTGGCAGGATTTCGATGCGGCGAAGGGGACGCTGCTGATACCCGCCTCGCGCAGCAAGAACGGCGAATCGATGCTGATCCCGCTGCCGCCGCTGGCGGTCAAGCTGATCGCCGCCATGCCCAGGTTCTCCGGGCCGTTCATCTTCACGACAACCGCCGGGGAGCGGCCGGTCGGCGCACATTCCGCCGCTAAGGCGCGATTGGACGCTGCTATCGCCGCCCAGGGCAAAGCCTTAGAGCCGCCGGTAACGGTGGCGCCCTTCGTCGTGCACGATTTTCGGCGCGTCGTGCGCTCGAACCTTGGCCGCCTGGGCGTGCCGACGGTCGTGGCCGAGCTGTGCCTCGGCCACAAGCAGCCAGGCATACTGGGCGTCTACGACGTTCACAGCTACTTCAACGAAAAACGCGATGCGCTGCGGCGATGGGAGGCGCACCTTTTGAGTGTCGTCGCACCACCGCCGGCCGAGGACGGCAAGATCGTCGCGATGAGGGCGAAGGCGTGAGCCAGGCCGAACTGGTCGAGCGGGCGTTCCGCAAGCTTACTCTGCGTCCACGACCGGATGGTAGCGACCCGGAATTTTGGCGCATGTGCGCGATTCAAGGTGTCCTAATCATGGCAGGCACGAAAATGCCGAAGGTGATGCCGGAGGCATATCGTTGGTTGGGGGAGACCGAAACCCGGCGGGAATTGAAGAAAATCGGCACCGCCGCCGCAAAGCTCGCTGACGCGATCGAGCCGATGCACGCGACAACAATCGTAGCACTGGCGAACTGCGGAGTGATGCGTAGTGCCCTGCCCTCTCCCGTCGCCCTGCGCGCGGTGGCCGCGGCGTGCGCAGCGGCGACACCGCCGATGATTGATCCAGCTCTCACCAAGAAGGGGCGGCCGGGCAACGCCCGCGAAACTGGGTTGGCCACGGTGCTTCGCCACAATTTCGAGGACTTGACCGGCAAAAAGGCCAACCAGGCGTACCCCAACGAGCGCGGTAGCGGCTTCGAGCCTTTCGCGAGAGAGGTCCTTATCGCGATCGGAATTCATTCCACCCGCGCGAAGACCGCGATCAACGCAGCGCTTTCCGACTAAAAACCCCCCGACGCGATACCCTTTCTATGGTTTGTCGCGCAACACGAAATTCCTAAAGTATACCGGGAGCCTCCAATTTATACGGAGGTAAAGCGATGCCCGATGAGGTCTTTGTTACTTACCCGGAGCTGCCTAATTATGGCGTTCCAAAGTACAGCAGAAAACATCTCTTGGACATGATGCGTCGCGGTCAGTTTCCCCGCGCAATTCAGTTGAGTCCAAACCGCGTGGCCTGGACTCGATCGTCTTTGGCTGAATGGTGCCGTTCCCGTCCGACGGCGCGCGTCCTGGAGGATGAGCCGGCCGATGCCGCGTAACGAGGATGGCGACCGAGGCGCTGGCAGGCGCCCCGGATCGCGGATCATTGATGCTGGTGGTCAGTTGCGCGGTGGCTCGCGCGGCCCGTTTATAACGCTAAACGGGCCCGCGCGCTACCGCCTCGCCGGGGCGGGGGTGCGCGATGCCCGACGGCGGTAGCGGCCTCAACCGGCACGAGCGCCGTCGCCGCGCGGCTCGGCAGCGTCGATATACCATCGCTGACTTCCACCAGGACAGCGCCGGTGTCTTCTCCATTGCCGCGCTGGCGCCACTCGATCTGGCGCTGCTGATCGACAGGAATGCCGAGCTCGCCGCCGCCATGGTCGATTGGCTCGCCCGGATCGAAGAGATGCGCCCGCTTTGCGCGTGCTGCGATACGGTGTTCACCGCCGAAATACCACCGGGTGTGTGGCTGATCGCGCAGCCGGTCGGTAACCCGGCCTCCCGTGGCGTGATGATGATGGGCGCGTGTGAGGATTGCTGCGCGCGACACCCAACCGCCGCGGCGCTGATCGCTGCCGTCGGCGCGCAGCTCAAGCGCGAGACGTGGCCAGATCTGCGGGTGCTCGACCCCGTGCATTTTGGCGCGGGAGGTCGAGCGTGAGCGCGCGGGATCGGGCGCTCGCAGAGGCGGCGGATCAGGTGCTCGCTGGGATCAGCGACGTCGCCGGGCTATGTGCGCGGCTTGAGACCATCGGCGGCTGCGGTCGGCTGGTCAGCGCCATCCGAGCGAGAATATCGGCACCGTCGCCGGTAGCGGGTCGGCCTGATGCTGGCGTTTGGGCGGCGGCGGCCGACAGGCTGGTGCGGCGATGAGCGCGCCGGTCGAGTTCCGCGAGGTCGCGCCCCAGCTGCACCGTAACGGCTATCCCGTCGTCGCGATCGCGCCCAAGGGCTACATCTGGCATGACCGGGGCGGTAAGGAACACGT
>DASRLO010000053.1:0-27134 GCA_035648415.1 Allostellaceae bacterium | reverse complement strand
TTCCATGGCTGCGGACTTGGCGTTATCGAGGCGCCGCAAATCGCCGATGAAGGCCGGCACTTCCTGCCACGGCAGCGCGGCGCGGTGCTCAACCTCATGGTCGATCGTCGGCAGGTGGCCGTCGAGCAGTCCTTTCCACTGCGCGGGATTATCGCCCTGCCGGTAGCCGTGCACCGTGGCGTAGCCGAGCACGGTTTCGATCCGGTGTTGCAGGACGCGCGCAAGCCGCTGCCGGCTATGCCAAAGAGGCTCGATGAGGCGCAGCACCATGGGAGTATCAATCTCGCCGACAGGCTGGCCCATGATCGCGGCGGCATGGTTCGCCAACATGGCTTCCCATTTCCCCGCCTCGGTACGGTCCTTCCACGACTTCGCCTTGAAGGCGATGCACTCGCGGGCGGCCTCGGCGAACGTCTTGATAGATGCCGCCCTGGCGGTTTCCTCCGCGATCCTCGCGACGGCCGCGACCTCGGCGGCGCTTTTGGCCTCGACCTCGCGCGCCTTGACCGTGATCGGATCATGGCCAGTGTCGGTTATCTGCCGCTGCGCTCGCGCGCGCTCGCGGGCTTCGGCCAGTGTATAGGTATCGGTCGAGCCGAGGCCCATGTTGTGCGCCTTGCCGTTCCGCATGTAGCGGAACATCCACGATTTGCTGCCGCCCGGTGCGACCCGCAGATAGAGGCCCCCGCCATCGGCGTGCATCCCCTCCCGCTTCTCGGTCTTGACGCAATTGTCGGCGAGACGCCAAATGCCGAGATGCCCCTTGGGCCGGCCGCCCTTGCGTTCTGTCTGCTGTTCTGGCTGCGCCATGACCGCCTCGATATCAATTCTGCATACAAACTAGCGCCGGTATTGAGCGATGTCAAGCGAACCGTGGCGAACAAGGTGATTGACCGGGAGGCTAAGGTTTGTGCGGCGTTCCGAACATTGGCGAACAACCAGAAACACCTATCCCGCGGTTCCCGCTTTCGCGGGAAAGACGACGGAAATGGCAACCCGTTGGAAAGGGTAGGCCAGCCTTTCAGGGATGACGGCCGTTCCTTATGCCATCCATTAACGCTGGTCATGGTGAGGAGCGCTCGCCGAGCGCGTCTCGACCCGCAAAACGCTGCCGCGGCGAACCAGCGTCATGCCCCGGCGGCGGGATCGTCGCCGCCCGAAGCCTCGGCCTCTTCCGCGGCCTCGCGTTTGGCGCGCTGCCGCTCGACCCAGCGGCACGAGAAGATCGACAGCACGTAAAGCAGCATCAGCGGGATCGCCAACGAGGTCTGGCTGACCACGTCGGGCGGGGTCAGCACCGCGGCGACCGCGAACATCGCGACGCAGGCGTAGCGCCATTTCGAGATGAGGGCCTGCGAGGTGATGAGGCCGGCGCGCGCCATCAAGGTCAGCAGCACCGGCAGCTGGAAGGCGGCGCCGAACGCCAGCAGCAAGGTCATCACAAGCGACAGGTACTCGTTGACCTTGGGCTCGCTGACGATCGGCAGCGAGCCGTCGCCGCCCGGCGTCTCGAAGCTCAGGAAGAAGCGGAACGCGTAGGGAATGACGACGAAATAGGCGAGCGAAGCGCCCATCAGGAACAGGATCGGCGTCGCGCAGATATAGGGCAGGAAAGCGTACCGCTCGTTCTTGTAGAGGCCGGGCGCGACAAACTTCCAAATCTGTATCGCGACGATCGGAAAGGCGAGGCAGATCGCCGCCCAGAACGAGACCTTGATATAGGTGAAGAACGCCTCGGTCAGCCCGGTGAAGATCATCTTGCGGCCCGGCTCGCCGGCGAAGATCTGCGCCAGCGGATAGGCCAGGAAGCGGTAGATCGTCACCTTGAACTGATAGCAGACGAGAAACGCGACGATGATCGCCGCGGCCGACCACATCAGCCGGTTGCGCAGCTCGACCAGATGGTCGAGCAGCGGCATTCTTCCTGCTTCGAGCTCGGCCTCCCGCTCGTCCTCCGTCTTGTCGTCGGACATCGCCACTCAGTTCGTCTTTCCCGCGAAAGCGGGAATCCAGGGCGAGCGACGTGCGGTGGGCCCTGGCCCCCCGCGTGCGCGGGGGTGACGAAACAAAAGAACCGCCTCGCAAAAAACCATCGGCTAAGGCTTGGTCGGCTCGGCGGCGCGCGCCGGTTCGGGTTCGGCCTGCGCTGCCGGCAGCGGCAAGGATAGGGGAGATTTGAGTTCGTCCTCGGCCTGTCCGAACCCCACCATCAACGGCTCGGGGTCGGCCGGCGCCGGCGTCGTGTCGACAAAATCCGGAATCTCGCGCGGCTTCGGCCCGGCGGCGGGATCGTTGACCGGGTCGATGATCTTGTTGAACTCGCGGTCGAGGTCGAAATCGGTCGCCTTGCGCAGCTCGTTCTGCACCTCGTGCAGCTCTACCTCGCGCATCATCTGCTCGACGCTGCTGTGGAACTCGCGCGACAGGCTGCGCGCCTTGCGGACCCAATACCCGGCGACCTTGAGCGCCGCCGGCAAATCCTTTGGTCCGATCACGAGCAGCGCGACAACGCCGATCACCATGAATTCGGGCCAGCCGATATCGAAGAACATCGCGCTTTACCTAGCGCCTGCGGGCGACGTGACAAGGGGGAAGACGCAACATGAGCCGGCTCCGCGAAGCGGGCGCGATAATGTCAGAAAGGGTTTGGAGCGGCAAATTTGAAAGGTCGCCGTTCCGGCGCGCGGCGGACTCGCGGAGTTCTATTCCTCCTCCGCCTCCGCGCCGGGCTCCTCGTCGTCCGGCGGCGCCAGGCCGTCGCCGAAGACCGCCGGGCCGAGATCGAGCAGCCCCGCCGCGCGCAGCTCGTCGACACCCGGCAATTCCTTGAGGCTCTCGAGCCCGAAATGCGCGAGGAAATGCGGCGTCGTCACCCAATTGAGCGGCCGGCCCGGGCTTTCGCGCCGGCCCTTGGGCTGCACCCAGCCGGATTCCAGGAGCCGGTCAAGGGTGCCGCGCGCCAGGCCGACGCCGCGGATCGCCTCGATCTCGGCGCGGGTCACCGGCTGATGGTAGGCGATGACCGCCAGCGTCTCGACCGCGGCCCGCGACAGCCGGCGCGCCACCTCGCGCTCGCTGCGCAAAGCGGAGGCGAGGTCGGGCGCGGTGCGGAAGGTCCAGCCGCCGGCGAGCCCCACGAGGTTGACCCCACGCTCGGCATAGGCTTCGGCGAGCGCCCGCAGCAGCGCCGGGACATCGGCCTCCTCGCCAAGGCGCAGCGCCAGTTCCGCTTCCGACAGCGGCTCCGGCGCGGCGAACAGCAGCGCCTCGATCAGCCGCAGCTGCTGCTTCATTCGCGCTCGCTCATGCCGGCGCCGCTGCGCAAATAGAGCGGGCCGAAGGCGCGGTCCTGGCGCAATTCGACGCGACCGCTCTTCGCCAGTTCGAGCGTCGCCGCGAAAGTCGCCGCGAGCACCGAGCGGTTTAACGGGCCATCGCGCAATTCCTCGGGGAGGAACGCCATCAGCTCGCGCCACTCCGGCACCCGGCCGACAAACCGCGCGAGATGCTCCATCGCGTCCGACAGCGACTGGTAGGCCGACGGCAGGATGGTCAGCACCTGGCCGTGCTGGCGGCGATGGCTGTTGCCGTAGGCCCGGAGCAAATCGTAGAGGCTCAGTTCGAACACCGGCTGGTCGATCGTGGCGATCCCTTCCGGGCCGCCGCGGGCGAAGACGTCGCGGCCCAACAGCGGCCGCGCCATCAGCGCCGTGCCGGCGCGCTGCATCGCCGCCAACAGGCGCAGCCGGTGCGCCAGCGCCTCGGCCAGCTCGACCGCGCTCGGCCCGGCCTCCTCGGGCGGCTCGGGCAGCAGCAGCCGCGACTTGAGGTAGGCGAGCCACGCCGCCATCACCAGGTAATCGGCGGCCACCTCCAACTGCAACCGGCGCTGCTCGGCGATAAAGGCGAGGTACTGGTCGGCCAGTTCGAGGATCGAGATGCGCGCGAGGTCGACCTTCTGCTCGCGCGCCAGGGCGAGCAGAAGGTCGATCGGGCCTTCATACCCGTCGAGGTCGAGGACCAGCGCCGCATCGTTCATCCGCTCCACCTACCCGCCCTGACCGGTGACCGCCAGCACGAAGCGGATCAGCAGATTGGCCGGCACGCCGATCAGCCAGCCGAGCGGGTTGAGGCCGAGCCCCGTGCGCGCGCTAACGTAGGACAGCAGGAACAGCCCCATCAGGATCAGCATGCCATAGGGTTCGAGCCGCGCCAGCGGCAACGCCAGCGGGCGCGGCAGCAATCCGACCGCGACCCTGCCGCCATCCAGCGGCGGCAGCGGCAGCAGATTGAAGACGCACAAAATCGCGTTGAACTTGAGCGAGTTGACCAGGTTGCGCGCCAGCCATTCCTGGCCCGCTGGCGGCGCCAGCGCGATCCCGAAAAGCAGCAGCGACGACACGATCGCCAGCAGCACGTTGGTGCCCGGCCCGGCCAGCGCGACCAGCACCATGCCGAGCCGTAAGGGCTTCAACCGGCCGAAATTGACCGGCACCGGCTTCGCGTAGCCAAAGAAAAACCCCGCGTTCATCACCAGCATCAAGAGCGGCAGCAGCACCGTGCCGAACGGATCGATATGCCGCAGCGGGTTGAAGCTGACCCGCCCGGCCCGGAGCGCCGTGTCGTCGCCGAACCGCAGCGCGACAAACCCATGCGCCGCCTCGTGCAAGGTCACCGCGAAGATCAGCGGCACGATCCACGTCGTCGCCGTGGTGATCATCCGCGCGAGCTGGCTGTCGACGATCATCCGGCGCCAGCTTCCATGAGGGCCCCCGCCAGACGGTCGAACCTCGCTTCGGCTTCCGCCCGGTCGAACGCGCGCCGCGAGCGCCGGCGCTGCGCCTCGCCGCGGGCGATACGGGTTGCGCTCGCCGCGGTCAGCGGCGCGGCCGCAGCGGCCGCCTCGCGCATCTCGTCGAGCCGGCCGCTGCAATGCAGCGCCACATCGCAGCCGGCGGCGAGCGCGCCGGCGACCCGCTCGCCGATGCTGCCGGCGAGCGCGCCCATGCCGATATCGTCGGACACCAGCACGCCGTCGAAGCCGATCGCGCCGCGGATCACGCTGTCGATCACCGTCGCCGACAACGTCGCCGGGAGGCTTCCGTCGATCGCGCCATAGACGACATGCGCGGTCATCGCCCACGGCATGCCGGCGAGCGCCCGGAACGGCGCGAAATCGGTCGCGACGAGCAGTTCGGCATCGGTGTTGACCACCGGCAGCGCGTGGTGGCTGTCGATCCCGGCGCGGCCGTGGCCGGGAATGTGTTTGACGACCGGCAGCACGCCGCCGTCGAGCAGCCCGTCGCAGACCGCCCGCCCCAGCCGGGCGACCCGCGCCGGGTCGGCGCCGTAGGCGCGGTCGCCGATGACGCCGTCGGCGCCGGGCACCGGCAGGTCGAGCACCGGCGCGCAATCGACGGTGATCCCGAGCGCGGCGAGGTCGTCGGCGATCAGCCGCGCGCCAAGCCGCACCACCACCTCGGCCTCGTCCACCGACGCCAACCGCGCCGCCGCCGGATAACGCCGCCAGTGCGGCGGCTTCAACCGCGCGACCCGGCCGCCCTCCTGGTCGATCAGCACCGGCGCGTCGTCGCGGCCGACGCAGCCGCGCAGCTCCGCGACCAGCGCGCGCACCTGCGCCGGGTCGCGGCAATTGCGCTGGAACAGGACAAAGCCGAGCGGGTCGGCCTCGGCGAAAAACGTGCGTTCCGCCGCGCTCAGCGTCTCGCCGGCGCAGCCGAACAGGATCGCCAGCGGCGGTTTTTTATCGCTTCTGCCGAACCGCGGCTCACGGGACAAGGCGGCACTCCAGATCGCGCTCCTTGAGCGCCCGGCAAAGCCGCACCGCCGCCGCCTTGTCGGCGACCGGCCCGGCCTCGACACGGTAGTAGATGCCGCGCTCGCCCAGATCGGCGCGCACCGCGACCGCGGTCAGTCGGCCGAGCAGATCGTCGTTCGCGTGTTTCAGCCGCGCCCATTCGTCGCGCGCCGCCTCCGGGGTGCGCAGCGAGGCAAGCTGGATGCGCATCCCGGCGCCGGCGCCCGCCGCCTCCAGCGCGGCCGGTTTCGCCGCCGGTCTCGCCAGCGCCGCGACCTGTTGCGGCGTCAGCAGCGGGGCCGGAGCCGGCGGTGCGACGACCTGCGCCGGCGGAGGCGGCGCCACCGGACGCGGCGCCGGCGCCTCGGGCGGCGGCAGCAGCTTCTCGACCGGCGGGCCGCCCCGGCGCATCGCATAGATCGGGTTGTCGCGGTCGGGGATGTCCATGCCGCCCGCTTTGTCGGGCTTGACCTTGACCGGGTCGTTGTCGGCGCGGATCAGCGGCACCTGGCCGGGCTCGGCGGCGGTAATCGCGGCGTGCTTGGCGCCCTCGTGATAGGCGAACCACAGCCCGCCGGCGAAGATCGCCATCACCGCCACCGCCAGCGCCGCGCCCGGCAGGCCGCGACGCGGCGGCAGTTCTTCGCCCGGCGGCGGCTCCTCGACATAATCGATCCGCTCGTCGCGATCGACGTGCCCGAACTGATAGGACATCGCTACATCTCCTCCGCCGGCGTCACCCCAAAGACGGCCAGCCCCGACGCGACCACGATCGCCACCCCGCGCACCAGCGCGAGCCGCGCCCGGGTCAGGTCGGGATCCCCCGAAACGATGAACCGCAACTGCGCCTCGTCGCGGCCCTTGGTCCACAGCAGGTGGAACCCCGCCGCGACCTCCTGCAGGTAGAACGCGATGCGGTGCGGCTCATGCGCCTCGGCCGCGCTCTCGACAATGCGCGGCCAGCTTGCGAGCAGGCGGATCAGCGCCAGCTCCGCCGGATCGGACAACAGCTCCAGCCTGGCCCCCGCCAGCGCCGCGTCCGTCAGCCCTTCACCCGCCAGCTCCTCCGCCGCGTGACGCATCACCGACGCGGCGCGGGCATGCGCGTACTGCACATAAAAGACCGGGTTGTCCTTCGACTGCTCGGTGACCTTGGCGAAGTCGAAATCGAGCGCCTGGTCGTTGCGCCGCGTCAGCATGATGAAGCGAAAGGCGTCGCTTCCGACCTCGTCGATCACCTCGCGCAAGGTGACGAAGGTGCCGGCGCGCTTCGACATGCGCACCGGCTGGCCCTTGTCGAAGAGGTTGACCAGCTGGCAGAGCTTGACGTCGAGCGCCGCCTTGCCCCCGGTCAACGCCTTGACCGCAGCCTGCATGCGCTTGACGTAGCCGCCATGGTCGGCGCCCCAGACATCGATCATCGTGTCGAAGCCGCGGCGAAATTTGTCGAAATGATAGGCGATGTCGGCGGCGAAATAGGTCCACGACCCGTCGGATTTCTTTAAGGGCCGATCGACCTCGTCGCCGAATTCCGTCGCGCGAAACAACAGCTGCGGGCGTGGCTCCCAATCGTCGGGCAGCTTGCCCTTCGGCGGTTCGAGCACGCCGGTGTAGATGAGGCCGCGCTCGTCGAGCACGCCGAGCGCCTTGTCGATGGCGCCGGCCTCGACCAGCGCGCGCTCGGACGAGAATCTGTCGAAGCCGATCCCGAGCGCGTCGAGATCGTCGCGGATCAGCGCCAGCATCTCGGCGACGGCGTATTCGCGCAGCGGCCCCAGCCATTCCGCTTCCGGCTTGCCGAGCCATTGCTGGCCGTCGCGCTCGGCGAGCGCCCGCCCGGTCTCGACCAGGTAGTCGCCGGGATAAAGCCCCTCGGGGATAGCGTCGATGGCTTCGCCGAGCGCCTGGCGGTAGCGCAAATGCAGCGAGCGGGCGAGCATGTCGACCTGCGCGCCGGCATCGTTGATGTAGTACTCGCGCTCGACCGCGAACCCGGCCTTCTTGAGCAGCGCCGCCAGCGCGTCGCCCACCACCGCGCCGCGGCCGTGCCCGACATGCAGCGGCCCCGTGGGGTTGGCCGAGACGAACTCGACATTGACCCGCGGCCCGGCGCCGACGCCCGGTGAGTCGCCATAGGCCGTGCCGGCTTCGAGGATCGCACGCAACTGCGCGTGCCACACTTTGTCAACCAGCCGGATGTTGATAAAGCCGGGCTTGGCGACCGCGGCGCTGAACCCGCTGCCGCGGTAACCGGCGCTGGTGAGGTCGCGGCCCGCGAGCGCGGCGGCGATCGCCTCGGCCAACTCCATCGGGTTCTGCTTGACCTGGCCGGCCAGCACCATCGCGGCGTTGGTCGAGAGGTCGCCATGGCTCGGATCGCGCGGCGGCTCGACCGCGACCCGCGCGGCATCGAGCCCGGACGGCAGGGCGCCCGCCGCCGCCAGATCATTAAGCGCAGCCAACACGAGACGGCGAAAATCGCCGAAAATATCGCTCATCGAAATGTCATACCGCAGCGTAGGTATCAAACAAGCGGCGGTGCTCGTCGAGGGCAAATCGGTCGGTCATCCCGGCGAGATAGTCGGCGACGGTGCGCGCCGCCACTGCCGCGTCGCCGCAGGACGCCGCAATCCGCCACTCGCTCGGCAGGCATTCAGGCTCGGCGAGGAACAGCTGGAACAGCTCGCGCACCACCCGGCGCGCCTTATGGCTCATGCGGTTAACCCGATAGTGCCGGTACATCCGCGCGTAAAGAAAGCGCTTCAGCGCCCGGTCGTTGTCGCGCATCGCGTCGGAAAACGCCGCGACCGGGCGGCCCAGCGCGCGGATGTCGTCGGCCGACTTAACGCCGCTGGCGGTGAGCCGCGCGCCGGTCTCCGCGACCATGTCGCGCACCATCCGGTCGATCATCCGGCGAATCGCTTCGTGGATAAGCCGCGGCTCCTCGATGCCCGGATAGCGCGCGGCGACCTCGTGGAACACCGGTCCGACCAGCGGCACATCGGCCAGATCGGCGACCGCGAAGAGCCCGGCCCGCAGCCCGTCGTCGATGTCGTGGTTGTTGTAGGCGATGTCGTCGGCGAGCGAGGCGACCTGCGCCTCGGGTCCGGCGTAATGGTCGAGGTCGAGCTGGTGCCGCTTGTCGTATTCGGCGATCGAGGGCGGCAAGGGTGCTTCCACCGGCCCGTTATGCTTCACCGTGCCTTCGAGCGCCTCCCAGGTCAGGTTGAGCCCGTCGAACTCGGCATAGCCGTGTTCGAGATGGGTGAGGATGCGCAAGGTCTGCTCGTTGTGCGAGAACCCGCCATAGGCCGCCATCTCGGCGTTCAATGCTTCTTCGCCAGCATGGCCGAACGGGGTGTGCCCCAAATCGTGCGCCAGCGCCAGCGCCTCGGCGAGGTCCTCGTCGAGCCCCAGCGCGCGGGCGATGGTGCGCGCGATCTGCGCCACTTCGAGGCTGTGGGTGAGGCGGGTGCGGTAATGGTCGCCCTCGTGGTAGACGAAAACCTGCGTCTTGTGCTTGAGCCGGCGGAACGCGGTCGAGTGGATGACGCGGTCGCGGTCGCGCGAGAACGGCGAGCGCATCTCGTGCTCCGGCTCCGGATGCAGCCGCCCGCGGCTCGCCTCCGGCCGCGACGCATACGGCGCGCGCCCGGCGGGCCATTTCATCGGCGGGTCCTATGCCGCAGCCCGCGCGCAGTGGCTTGACACAACATTGCCGTCCGACAACATTCCATTAGCTAAGTTAGCTAAAGGTGGTCGCGATGCCCGAGACCGTCAATATGCATCAAGCGAAGAGTTCCTTGTCGCGCTTGGTGGAGCGTGCGCTTGCCGGCGAGGACGTCATCATCGCCCGCAACGGCGAGCCCCTCGTCCGCCTTGTGCCGGTGCCGAAGACCCGTAAGCCGCGCGTGCCGGGTCGGGGAAAAGGCAAGATATGGATCGGGCCAGATTTCGAATTCTCCGACGAGGAAATCACCGAATTGTTCGAGGCCCCCTTGTGAGGCTTCTTCTCGATACGAACGCGTTCCTATGGTGGCGGGAGGAGTCGCCGCAGTTGCCTGCACGAGTAAGAGACGAGATCCGCGACCCCGACAATGACATTACTGTCAGCATCGTCTCTTTGTGGGAAATCGCCATCAAACGTGGAACCGGTAAGCTTCAATTCCTTGAGGATTTCGAGGAGGTGGTGGCGGAAGAGGAATTTGGCCTGCTGAACGTCACTTATGCGCATCTGCGTGCCTTGGGCGAGTTGCCCCAGCATCACCGCGACCCATTCGATAGATTGCTGATCGCCCAATCTGTCGCCGACAAATTGGCGGTCGTCACCAATGACCGAAAGTTCGCGCTATACGCCGCACAAACATTCTGGTGAGCTTCGCCTATTCCCACCCTTTGTACGGCAGCGCGAGCTGTCCCGCCGCGCTCTCGGCCGGCCAGACCGCGACGTACGCCTTCCCCTGAAGCTGGACCAGGTACGTCGAACCCAGCGTGTTCTGCCCGGTCGCGTCGAACTTGACGCCGTCGTATCCCACGATGAGCTGTCCGGGCTTCAGGTCGGTTTCGCTCAGCGCCGTGCGGATCGCCGCCGGGTCGGTCGAGCCGGCGCGGTTGATCGCGTCGGCCAGCACGAAAAACCCTTGCATCACGCGCGCCGCGCCGTCGTCGAGGTCGCGCCCGCTCTTCGCCTTGTAAAGCGCGTTGACGATCGCCGTCGCGCTGCCGGGCTTGCCGAGGCTCCACACGCTGCGGTCGAGCGCGCCCTGCGCCAGATTGCCGACCGCGGCGACAAAACCCGGGTCGGCGAACCCGGCGTCGTCGCCGATCAGCAAAGTCGGCTTGTAGTTGAGCGTCTTCATCGTCTTGATCGCGACGATCGCGTCGGCGGCATGGCCGATGAAGATCGCCGCGTCGGGGTTCTTGTCGCGCAGCTGCGCAATTTGCGGCGACAGATCGGTCGCGTCCGCCGGGTAGCCGATCTCGGCGACATTGGCAAAGCCCGCCGCCTTCAGCGCGTCGCGCAGCATCGCCTCCGCCGAAATCCCATGCGCGGTGTTTTCGAACACCAGCGCCACGGTGTCGATCCCGCCGCCGCCCTGCTTCAGCTCGCCGAGGAACCGAGCGTAGGTCTTGACGACATCGCCGGCGAGCGGGGTCGTGCGAAAGACCCATTTGAAGCCGCGCCCGGTGATGTCGGGCGCGTCGGCGTCGGGGACGAGAAACGGCAGGCCGCGGCGCTCGGCGACAGCGCTCGCCGCGAGCGTCGCCGGCGACGCGCCCGCGCCGAGCAGCGCCGCGACATGCTCCCGTCCGATCAGCCGCAGCGCCTGGCTTTGCGCGACCGACACATTACCCAAATCGTCGCCGAAAGTGGCGGCGATCTTCGCCCCGCCAAGGCTCGGCAACCCCTGCCCGGCGCCCAGCGGCAGGGCCGCGAGCCCCTGATGCGGGGTGTTGACGATGTCCGCGGCGGTCTCGATCGCCGTCCGGGCGTCGCTGTCGGCCGCCGCGCCGGTCAGCCGGTAGATCGCGCCGATCGTCACATTGTCGTCGGCGTGCGCCGGCGCGCCGTCCAGAGCCAGCACGGCGACCACCCAGACCGCCAGCGCCAATGCCTTCATCAATTGGAATCTCCAGCCTGGAGCACGAGAAAGACGACCCTGTCCCCGGCGTTGCGGATACCGGCGATCGGCAGAAAAGCGAGGGCCGCCGCGAGCAGGTCAACGCTGGCCGGCGCCCCGCGCCAGGCCATCGCGATGACCAGCAGCCCCGAAAGTCAGGCGGCGCGCAGTTTCGCGGTCGCGGTGCGGTCGACCTCGCCGTCGACGGCGAGCGCGACGCGATAGTCGCGCCGGGCGGTCTCGGCGTCGATCAGACCGTCGGCGACATCGAGCGCCACCTGGTTGGGGTCGCGCGTCGCCGGGTCGCCGAACCCGCCGCCGCCCGGCAATTCGAGCCGGATGAAATCGCCGCCGGAAATGGTCTGCCGGCCTTTCGAGCGGATCGCCTTGCCCGAGACCAGCGTGACCCGGCCCGGCGCTCCCAGCCCGCCGCCGTCGCGGCCGCGCGCCGGGTTGTTGATGCGCTCGAAATTGCACAGCATCGCCACCGGCATATCGTCGGCGCCGCCCAGTTCGATGATCTGGCCGAGCCCGCCGCGATACTTCCCGGCGCCGCCCGAACCCTCGCGGAATTCGCGCCGGCGGAACATCACTGGCGCCACCGATTCCGTCGATTCGATGGGAATCGTACGAACTCCCGAGGGGAACGCGGTGACGTCGAGCCCGTCCTTGCCGGGCCGCGCCCCGGTGCCGCCGCAATGGAAGATGACCGTGCTGAACGGCGGCACCTCTTCGCGCCCCTTGCCCTCGTGCCCCTCGCCGCCCAATTCATCCGCGACATCGGCCCCGCCGTAGATTTGCGGGTTCCACAGCGACGACGCGCCCTCCGCCGGCACGCCGCCCTCCATCACCTGGTGCAGGCAGCCGAACACCAAATCGGGCAGCATGTGTCCGACCGTGTGCCGCGCCGCCACCGCGCGCGGCCGCTTCACATTCAGCAGGCACCCGTCGGGCGCGCTCGCGGTGATCGGCGCCAGCGAGCCGGCATTATTCGGCACCTCGGGCGCCACCAGGCACTTCACTCCGAACGCGGTGTAGGCGAGCGTGTAGTTCATCACCACGTTGATGCCGAACGCGCTCGCCGGCGAGGTGCCGGTGTAGTCGACATGGATGCCGTCATCGCCGATGGTCATCTCGCCCGCCAAGGTCAGCGGCCGGTCGTAGCCGTCCATATGGACCACATTCTTGTATTTGCCGGGTTTCAGCTGGCGGATCGCCTCGATGGTCGCGGCGCGCGAGGTCTCGATGATGTGTTCGCCGAGCCGGTCGAGGTTGGCGATGCCGAACTCCTCCATCATCTCGACGAGGCGCTTGCTGCCCTCGTCGTTGCACGCGGCGAGCGCGTAGACATCGCCCTCGACCTGCAGCGGCTCGCGCACATTGGCACGGATGATGCGCATCAAATCCTCGTTCATCCGGCCTTCGCTCGCCAACGCCATCAGCGGGATCGCCAGCCCCTCCTCGAACACCTGCCGCCCGTCCGGCCCCATGCCGAGCCCGCCGATATCGACGACATGCACGGTCGAGGCGAACAGCCCCACCGGCTCGCCGCGCAGGAAGGTCGGGCTGACCACGGTCAGATCGTGCAGATGCCCGCAGGTCAGCCACGGGTCGTTGGTGATGTAGTGGTCGCCCGGCTTCATCGTCTTGAGCGGGAAGGCGTCGAGGAAGTGCTTGACCGCCGCCGCCATCGAATTGACGTGGCCCGGCGTGCCGGTCACCGCCTGCGCCAGCATGTTGCCGTCGCGGTCGAACACTCCGGCGGACAAATCGCCCGCCTCGCGCACCGGGGTCGAGAACGCGGTGCGCACCAGGGTCTGCGCCTGCTCCTCGACGACGGCGATCAGCCGCGACCACATGATCTGCATGTGAATCTGCGAGAGGGCGGTATTCGGGCGGCCGAGCATCTTGCCTCCGGGGTTTGCGGCGGATCGTAGTGTATGTGGTGCGGCGGGCCGAGGGCAACGCCGGCCCGCTTTACCTGGTCGAAGCGGCGGGCGTAAATGCGAATCAGCGGCGACACTGGAACCTGGGAGGCAGAGCATGGCGAAATTCGCGAACATCCTCGAGACTGTCGGCCATACTCCGGTCGTCAAGATCAACCGGCTGGCCCCGCCCGGCGTCAATCTCTACGTCAAGGTCGAGGCCTTCAACCCGCTCGGCTCGGTGAAGGACCGGCTGGCGCTCGGCGTCATCGAGGCGGCCGAGAAATCGGGTGAGCTCAAACCCGGCCAGACCGTCATCGAGGCGACCAGCGGCAACACCGGCATCGGCCTGGCGATGGTCTGCGCCCAGAAGGGCTATCCGCTCGTCGTCACGATGGCCGAATCGTTCAGCGTCGAGCGCCGCCGGCTGATGCGCTTCCTCGGCGCCAAGGTGATCCTCACTCCGGCCGCCGACCGCGCCGTCGGCATGCTGCGCAAGACCGAGGAACTGGCCGAGAAAAACGGCTGGTTCATGACCCGGCAATTCGAGAACGAGGCCAATGCCGACATGCACTCGCGCACCACGGCGCGCGAGATCGTCGACGATTTCGCCGGCGAGAAGCTCGATTACTGGGTGACCGGGTTCGGCACCGGCGGCACCTTGAAGGGCGTCGCGCGGGTGCTCGCCAAGGAGCGGCCGGACACCAAGATCGTCGTCTGCGAACCCGACGACGCGCCGATGCTGGCGAGCGGCGCGCCGCAGCAGCGCAACCCCGACGGCACCCCCGCGGCGGGCCACCCAGAGTGGAAGCCGCATCCGATGCAGGGCTGGAGCCCCGACTTCATCCCCAAGCTCACCGGGGATGCGGTCGACATGAAGGTGATCCACCGGATCGTCCGCATCCCTGGTCCCGACGCACTGAAAGGCAGCCGCGACTTGGCGAAAAGCGAGGGAATCTTCGTAGGAATCAGCTCGGGCGCCACCTTCGCCGGCGCGCTCAAGGTGTGCGCCGGGGCGCCGATAGGCTCGACTGTGCTGTGCATGCTGCCCGACACCGGCGAGCGCTATCTCAGCACCCCGCTCTTCGCCGACATCCCGGCCGACATGACCGAGGAAGAGGTCAAGATCTCGCTGTCGACGCCGGGCTGCCAGATGCCGCCGAAGGCTTAGGCCCTATGCCGGCAGCTTGAACCCCTGGCGAGCCAGCAGCTTCCATCCGCCGTCCTGGGTGGTCCACACTTCGAGGATGCCGATGTCGATGTTGGTGGTCTTGCCGTCCTGCTCGCTTTCGGAGACGTAGCGATGTCGGGCAATGGCATTGCTGCCCGCCATCGTCACCTTCAGATCGGGATAGGCGAGGGACTTCAGCGTTCCCTTGCGGTTCATCACGCCGTTGATGAACTCGGCCTTGTTCTGCACGACGGCGCTCGAATGGCCGTAGCTGAGCTGCTCGACGCTGAGCTTGTCGAGATCGGCCTTGTTCTGCCCGAACACGGCCTTGCGCAGCGCCTCGACGGCTTGTGTCACCGCGGCGTCGTCGGCGGCGCAGGCGGGCGCGGCCCGCAGCAGTTTCCCTGCCCCGACGATTGCGGCGCCCGCGATCGCGAAGCTGCGACGATCGATCTTCATGGCCTTTCCTCCCGATAGGCGGATTGCTTCCGCTGCCGGTGATCTAAACGCAACCCGGGCCGAGTCGCAATGCGCCGGGGGCGGCCGCGATGCGTCGAAAAACGGCGATTGCCGCGCGGCGCCGGGAATAGGCGACAGGAATCTTCCGTTTAGCTGTCACGTATCGGTAAGATCGATATTCTTCGCGGGCCGCGCGTGTCGGCCCGCTTCCCTCTTGGCGAGGAGTGCATATCCATGAAGACGCTCATCACGGGCTTTGCGGGCGGGCTGGTGGCCGCGCTCGCGCTATCAACGGGCGCACTGGCGCAGACCGGCTATGACGACGCGACCTGCCGCCAATATGCCGACCAGAACACCGCCGCGTTGCGCGCCCAGGCGGGCAACCAGGCCGCCACCGGCGCGCTTGGCGGCGCTTTGCTCGGTGCCGGGATCGGGGCGGCGGTCGGGGGCGGCCGCGGCGCCGCGATCGGCGCCGGCGCCGGCGCGCTCGCCGGGACCGGGGCCGGCGCCGCCAACGCGCAGTCGACGTCGGACTACGCGAACCAGCAGTATTACGCCTATTACCAGCAGTGCATGGCGAGCCGGTCCCCGGCCCAGCCGCGGTCGGGCTATGCGCAGCCGGGCTACGCCCAGCCGAGCTATCAGTCGCAGCCGGGCTATCAGCAGCCGGGCTATGCGCAGCCGGGTTATCAGCAGCCGGGTTATCAGCAGCCGGGCTATCAGCAGCCGGGCTACGCGCAGCCGGGTTATCAGCAGCCGGGCTATCAGTCCGGTTACGGGCAGCAGCCCTATTACAACCGTTAACCGCTGATTGCCGGCGGAGTGCTTACGCGCTCCGCCGCGCCAGCTCGATATAGCCGATGGCGTCGATATGGGCGTCGAAATTGCGGCCGATGACGGTCGAGGTCTCGTCCTCGACGATGACCGCCGGGCCGGGCAGCGTCGCGCCCGGGGCAAGATCGGCGCGCTCGTAGATCGCCACCTCGACGAATTCGCCGGTCTCGGGGTCGAATACCGGCCGATGCCGCGCCGGCGACGCGGCGAAAGCCAGCGGTAGCGCGGGCGGTATCTCGGCCTCGACCGGCGTCGGCGCGGCGACCATCACGACCCAGCTCAAAACCTCGACTTCGACACCGGGGATGACGCGGCTGTAGAGCCCGCGATAGGCCTCTTCGAACGCCGCCACGATCTCGGCGCCATCCTCGCGGCGATAGGTTTTCGCGGCGAGCGGCACGGCGATCTCGTGGCCCTGGCCGCGATAGCGCATCAGCGCCGAGCGCGCCTCGGCGAGCGGCGCCTCGGGCTCGCCGCGGCGGACGATCGCCTCGGCCTCGGCGTACATCGCGGCCAGCAGCACATTCGCGGCGGCGGCGTCGAAAGCGTCGAGCCGCTGCAATTGGGTGCGCACCACTTCGTAGGCAATCGGCGCGCGCAGGAACCCCACCGCCGAGCCGACCCCGGCGTTCGACGGGATCAGCACCCGGTCGAGGCCGAGCTTGTCGGCCATCCGCGCGGCATGCAGCGGCGCCGCGCCGCCGAACGCGACGAGGGTTCGGCCGCGCGCGTCCTTGCCGCTCTCGATCGCGTGGACGCGGGCGGCGTTCGCCATGTTCTCGTCGACGATCTCGCTGACCCCGAGCGCCGCCAGCTCCAAGGCCAAATCGAGCTTGTCGGCGACCTCGCTGCGCATCGCCGCCGCCGCCGCGTCGTGATCCAACGCCATGCGCCCGCCGGAAAATCCGGCCGGGTCGATGCGTCCGAGCAGCAGATCGGCGTCGGTGACGCTCGGCCGCGCGCCGCCCTGGCCGTAGCAGGCGGGCCCCGGATCGGCGCCGGCGCTGTCCGGCCCGACGGTGATCCGCTTCAGCGCGTCGACCCGCGCGATCGAGCCGCCGCCGGCGCCGATCTCGACCATCTCGATCACCGGGATGCGCAGCGGCAGCCCGCTGCCTTTCTTGAAGCGGTAGACCCGCGCCACCTCGAAGGCGCGGCTGGTCTGCGGGCGGTATTCGTCGATCAGGCAGATTTTCGCGGTGGTGCCGCCCATGTCGTAGGACAGCACCTTGTCGAGCGCGCATTGCCGGGCGATGTGCACGGCGAAGATCGCGCCACCGGCCGGCCCCGATTCGACAAGCCGCACCGGAAAGCGGATCGCGGTGTCGACCGTCGTCAATCCGCCGCCCGAGGTCATCAGGAACAAGGGGCAGGCAAACCCCTCGCTCTGCAGCAGCGCTTCGAGATTGACCAGATAGCGGCCCATCATCGGCTGCACATAGGCGTTGGCGCAGGCGGTCGACAGCCGCTCGTATTCGCGCATCTCGGGCGACACGTCGGAGGACAGCGTCATCGTCACGCCGCCCAGGCGTTGCATCAGCAAGTCGCGCGTGCGCTGCTCGTGCGCCGGGTTGACGTAGCTGTGCAAAAAGCCGATCGCGATGCTTTCGACCCCGTCCGCTTCGAGCCGCCCGGCGAGCGCCGCCACCGCCGCCTCGTCGAGCGGCGTGACGACCCGGCCGCGCGCGTCGATCCGCTCCGGCACGACGCGGCGCAGCCGCCGCGGCACCAGCGGCGGCGGCAGGTCAATGTTGACGTCGTATTGCTCGAAGCGGTTCTCGTGGCGGATCTCGATCGTGTCGCGGAACCCTTCGGTGGTGATCAGCGCGGTCTTGGCGCCCTTGCGCTCGATGATCGCGTTGGTCGCGAGCGTCGTGCCGTGGATGATGATCGAGAGGTCGGCCGGCGCCAGCCCCGCCTGCTGCAGCACCGCATGGATCGCCGCCAGCACGCCGCGCTCGGGCGCATGCGGCGTCGTCAGCAGCTTGCTGCTGAACCGCCTGTCCTGGGTTTCCAAGGCGACATCGGTGAACGTGCCGCCGATATCGACTCCGAGCCGAGCCTTGCCCGCCTTCGCCACCCGCCAAACCTCGAACCGATCAACCAGACCGGCGCAGTGTTCGGCGCGGCGGCGATCCGAGTCAACCGCGGCCTCGTCCCGTCGCCCCTCCGCGGTGAGGGCGAAATCGGGCCCCGGCGCGGATAGCGGCCCGCGCGGGCGGGCGCGAAAGTGGACAAACTCGGCGCGATTGGCTGCTAACATGACGGCAAGGCCAAGACGGGTGCGGCAGAAGACACCCCGCGGACCGGCAGCACGTGAAGGGCGACATGAGCTATCCATCGGCGGCGCCGCGTTTCCACCAGATCGACGTGGTCGATCAGGTCGGCCGCGCCTACCGCATCGTCTTTGACAATCTCCAGCTGGTCGGCGAGCTGGCGCTTTTGCCCTATCTGATCGTGCTCGGGATCGAGCTCGTGGCCGTCCTAATCCCGGGCGCCGGGTTTTATGGCCGAATGCTGGCGGGGCTGATCCACGCCGTCGCCTTCCTGATCTTCGGCTCGGTGTTCATCGTGCGCTGGCACCGCTTCGTGCTGCTCGGCGAGAGCGTCGGCGGCGGGTTGATCCCGCCGGGATGGACCGACTTCCTGCTCGCCGGCGTCAAGCTCGCGGCGCTGATTTTCGCCGGCTGGGTCGTGCTCTTTCTCATCGCCGCGCTGCCGCCGCAAATTCTTACCGCGACGCTCGCGGTCGTCGGCGGCTTCGCGTTGATGTTGTTGTCGCTGCGCGTATCGCTGATCTTCCCGGCGGCGGCGATCGAGCGGCCGATCGGGCTGCGCACCGCCTGGGATTGGGTTCAGGGCAACTTCCTGCGGCTTTTCGCCTGCGCGCTCGCCTGCTACCTGCCCTTCATCGTCGTCCAGATGCTGGTCGCCAAGATCGCGGAAATCTTTCCGTCGCTGATCTGGATCGTCTTCGAGGCGATCCATCTCGCGGTGTTTTTTGTCGCCGCCGCGGTCGCCGCCGCGCTCCTGTCGCACCTCTATCGCGATCTCGCCGGGGATCCGCCCGACGCCTAGCCGCCGCGATACGGTCTCGACCGATACGGTCTCGATGGCGCCGCTACAGCGCCGCCGTAGCTGTAGGGAGCGCTATTTCGGCAGCGGCGGCGTGATCCCGGCGCTGCCGGTCGGGAAAATCGGCGGCAGCGGGTTGAAGTCGAGCGGCGCGTTGCTCTCGATCGTGTCGGCGCTCGGCAGTTGCGTCGAATCCCAGCCGCCGCCCAGCGCCTCGATCAGCGCGGCGCTGGCGACGAGGCGGCTCTGCCGGATGTTGAGTGAGCTCTCGGCGTCGGCGAGCGCCGTGTTCTCGGCGACGATGACCGCGGTATAGGCCTGCGTCCCGGCGAGGTACTGGTTGTTGATAACGCGCTCCGCCTCGCGCGCCGCCTGGAGCGCGGCATCCTCGGCGACCGCCTGCTCCGCCAGAAAGTGCTGGCTGGCGAGCTCGTCCTCGACCTGCTGGAACGCGGTCAGCACGGCCTGCCGGTAGGTCGCGACGCTCGCCTCATAGGCCGCCTCGTCGTGCTCGACCTGCGCGTTGCGCGCGCCGCCGTCGAAGACCGTCTCGGCGGCGCTCGACCCCAAGGACCAGATGCGGCTCGACGTGGTGAAGAGCCTGCGCAGCATCTCGGCCGACACGCCGTAATCGGCCGACAGCGTCACGTCGGGATAGAACGCCGCGACCGAGACGCCGATCTGCGCGTTGGCCGCCTGCATGTTGCGCTCGGCGGCGGCGATGTCCGGGCGCCGCTCGATCAGCGCCGAGGGCATTTCGGCCGGCACCAGCGGCACCGCGATCACCCCTTCGGTCGCCGCGATGGTGACCTCGATCGGCGTCTTGCCGATCAGCGCGGCTATGGAATGCTCGAGCTGCGCCCGCGTCACCCCGACCGCGATCCGCTGCGACCGGGTCGCGTCGAGCTGCGCCTCGGCTTGCGACACCGCCGACTGGTCGGTCGTGCCGCCGGCGTACTGGTTGGTGACGATCCGCAACGCTTCGGTGTAGCCCTTGATAGAGGCGTCGAGCAGACGGGCGAGCTCGTCGGCGGTGCGCAATTCGAGGTAGGCGGTGGCGAGCTCGCCCTGCGCCGAGAGCCGCGCATTGGCGAGCGTCGCGGCGCTCGCCTGGGCCGAGGCGACATTGCTCTCGACGGCGCGCCTGACCGACCCCCACAAATCGGGAACCCAGCTCGCGGTCGCCTCGGTGGCGAACCGGTTCGAGATGCCGCCGCCGAACCCTGCCGTCGGCGCCGAATTGCCGCTGCTGCGCGCGCGCGTCGCGGAGGCGTTGAGCGCCGCGGTCGGGAAGAATTGGGCGCGCGCCGCGGCGACCGTGGCCTCGGCCTCGCGGAACGCGGCTTCGGCCGCCTTGAGGTTCTGGTTCGAGATGTCGATCTGGCGTTCGAGCCCGTCGAGCACCGGATCGCGGTAGATCGACCACCAGGCGCCGCGGTCGAGCCCGTCGGCGGGCCGCGTCTCGCGCCAGCCCTGCATCGCCGGGCCGGGCTTCCAGGCTTCCTTGTAGGCCACCGGCGCCGGCGCGCTGGGCCGCACGTAATCGGGCCCGACGGTGCACGCGGCGAGCCCCGCCAGCGTCGCCGCCGCGACCGCCCGCTCCGCGCGGCGGCGTCCGCTTGGCCCCGCCACGGCGCTCACTCGCCGGGTTCGGGGGCCTGCCCCCCTGGGAGACGGCCCGCGAGGGGCGGGGCGCCGGGCCGGCGGCGCGTCGCCCATAGCCGGAAGCGGTCGAGGTAGAGGTAGATCACCGGGGTCGTATAGAGGGTCAGCGCCTGGCTGACCAGCAATCCGCCGACGATCGAAATGCCGAGCGGCCGGCGCAGTTCCGCGCCCTCGCCAAACCCGATCGCGAGCGGCATCGCACCGAGCATCGCCGCCAAGGTCGTCATCATGATGGGCCGGAACCGGAGCAGCGAGGCGCGGTAGATCGCCTCGTGCGAGTTGAGCCCCTCTTCGCGCTCGGCGACGAGCGCGAAGTCGATCATCATGATCGCGTTCTTCTTGACGATGCCGATCAACAGGATGACCCCGATCAGCGCGATGATGCTGAATTCGGTGCCGGTCAGCATCAGCGCCAGCACCGCGCCGACCCCGGCCGAGGGCAGGGTCGAGAGGATCGTGATCGGGTGAACGTAGCTCTCGTAGAGCACTCCCAGCACGATATAGACCGCAAGCAGCGCCGCGGCGATCAGCACCGGCTCGTTGTTGAGCGATTGCTGGAAAACTTGAGCCGTCCCTTGGAAGTTGCCGTGGATCGTCGCCGGCACGTGGAGCCGCGCCATCGCCTGGTCGACCGCGGCGGTGGCCTGGCTCAGCGAGGCGCCGGCCTTCAGGTTGAACGAGATCGTCGTGGCGACGAAGAGCCCCTGGTGGTTTACCGCCAGGGGCGTGGCGCCCGGCGCATATTTGGCGAAGGCGGCGAGCGGCACCATCGTTTCGCTGAAGGTGCTGACCGGCGCGCCGGTCGAGGCCGCGTTGTGCCCGGTATTGGCGAGCGCGTTCGTCGCCTGGTTGCGCGCCGCGTCCGAGGCGACCGTGGCGGCGGCGGTGGTGGCGCTCGCGGCGCCGCCGCCGCGGGTCTTGGCCGGCGTCGGCGCGGCGACCGTGCCGGCGACCGCGTTGGTGCTGGCCGCGCCCTTGACCGAGCCGCCGGTGCTGCTGACATAGATCTGCTTCAGCATGTCGGGGCTCTGCCAGAACCGCGGCGAGACCTCCATCACCACGTGATACTGGTTGCGCGCCGCATAGATCACCGAGACCTGGCGCTGGCCGAACGCGTCGTAGAGCGTGTTGTCGATCTGGCTGGTGGTGAGGCCGAGCCGCGCCGCGGTCGGCCGGTCGATGACGAGATCGGTTTCGAGCCCATGGTTCTGCTGGTCGGAGTTGACGTCGCTCAGTTCGGGGATCTTCTCCATCTCGGCCGCGACCTTGGGTGACCAGGCGTTCAACTCCTCGAGCGAGTCGCCCTGCAGCGTGTACTGGTACTGCGCGCTGCTGGACCGGCCGCCGACCCGGATGTCCTGCACCGCCTGCAGGAAGAGCCGCGCCCCCGCCACCTGGTTGAGCTTGCCGCGCAGCCGCGCGATCACCTGGTCGACCGACAGCTGGCGCTGCGCCAACGGCTTCAGCGCGACAAAGACAAAGCCCGAATTGGTCTGCCCGCCGCCGGTAAAGCCGACCACGCTGTCGACCGAGGGGTCCTCCCTGATGATGCCGATGAACTGCTGCAACTTCTGCCGCATCAGCTGGAACGAGATCGCCTGGTCGGCCTGGAGGCCGCCGATCATGCGGCCGGTGTCCTGCTGCGGGAAGAACCCCTTCGGCACCTCGTAGAACAGGAACACGTTGAGGCAGACGGTGACCAGCAGCACCAGCATGACCATGCCGGGCGCGCGCAGCGCCGCGGACAGCGTCCGGTCGTAGAAATTGAGCATCGCGTCGAACACGCGCTCGCTCGCGTAATAGAGCCGGCCGTGCCCGCCTCGCTCGCGGCGCAGCACGAAGGCGCACATCATCGGCGTCGTCGTCAGCGACACCGCGAGCGAGATCATGATCGCGACCGACAGCGTCATCGCGAACTCGCGGAACAGCCGGCCGACGATGCCGCCCATCAACAGGATCGGCACGAACACCGCGATCAGCGACAGGCTCATCGACAGCACCGTGAAGCCCACTTCGCGCGCGCCCCGCAGCGCCGCCTCGCGCCGTCCAATGCCGTCCTCGAGGTGGCGCTCGATGTTTTCGAGCACGACGATCGCGTCGTCGACCACAAACCCGGTCGAGACGGTCAGCGCCATCAGCGACAGATTGTCGAGGCTGAACCCCATCAGGTACATCGCGCCCAACGTGCCGACCAGCGAGACCGGCACCGCGACGGCCGGAATGAGGGTCGCGCGCGGGCTGCGCAGGAACACGAAGACGACGAGGATGACGAGGCAGATCGAGATCGCCAGCGCCGTCTCGACATCGTGCAGCGAGGCGCGGATCGTCGTCGTCCGGTCCATCGCCATGTTGACGTCGATGCCGCGCGGGATCGACGCCTTCAGCTGCGGCAGCGCGGCGGTGACCCGGTCGACCGTGTCGATGATGTTGGCGTTGGGCTGGCGGTAGAGGATCACCAGCACCGCGGGCTTGCCGTTGGCGAGCCCCTGGTTGCGCAGATTCTCGACCGAATCGCTGACATCGGCGATGTCCGGCAGGTGCACCGCCGCGCCGTTGCGGTAGGCGACGACGAGCGGCAGATAGTCGGCCGCGGCCGAGGCCTGGTCGTTGGTGTAGATCTGGAAGTGTTGGGTGCCCTGCTCGACCGCGCCCTTGGGGCTGTGCGCGTTGGCCGATGAGAGCGCCGCGCGCACGTCCTCGAGCCCGATCCCATATTTGAACAGCGCCAGCGGGTTCAATTCGACCCGCACCGCCGGCAGCGAGCTGCCGCCGATCGACACCTGGCCGATCCCGTCGAGCTGCGACAGCGCCGGCGTCAGCACGGTCGACGCGGCGTCGTAGATCTGGCCCGGGGTCAGCGTGTCCGAGGTCAGCGCCAGGATCGCGATCGGCGCGTCGGCGGGGTTGACCTTGCGGTAGTTGGGGTTGGTTCGCAGGCTCGACGGCAGGTCGGCGCGCGCGGCGTTGATCGCCGCCTGGACGTCGCGCGCGGCCCCGTCGATGTTGCGGTTGAGGTCGAATTGCAGGCTGATCCGGGTCGACCCGACCGTGCTCGACGAGGTCATCTCGGTGACGTCGGCGATGACGCCGAGATGGCGCTCCAGCGGCGTCGCCACGGTCTCGGCCATCGTCTGCGGGCTGGCGCCCGGCATTTGCGCCATGACCGAGATCGTCGGGAAATCGACCTGCGGCAGCGGCGACACTGGGAGCTGGTTGAACGCGAAGATGCCGGCGAGCGCGATGCCGATCGTCAACAGCGTGGTCGCGACCGGCCGCTCGATAAACGGCGTCGAGAGGCTCATTCGGCCCGGCTCATTCGGCCAAGTTCTTCATTCGGCCCAGTTTTCATTCGGCCGGGCTTTCGCTCGGCGCCACGCCGCCGAAACGCCGCCGCGCCGCGCGGCCGAGCCGGTCGAAGCCGAGATAGATGACCGGCGTCGTGAACAAGGTCAGCGCCTGGCTGAGGATCAGCCCGCCGACGATCGTGACGCCCAGCGGATGCCGCAATTCAGAGCCGGTGCCGGTGCCGAGCATCAGCGGCAGCGCGCCGAAGATCGCCGCCAGGGTCGTCATCATGATCGGCCGGAAGCGCAAGAGCGAGGCCTGGTGGATCGCGTCGCGTGGCGACTTTCCCTCGTCGCGTTCCGCGACCAGCGCGAAATCGACCATCATAATGCCGTTCTTCTTGACGATGCCGATCAGCAGGATGACGCCGATGATGGCGACGATGCTGAGGTCGCTGCCGTCGAGCATCAGCGCGAGGAGCGCGCCGAGCCCGGCCGAGGGCAAGGTCGAGAGGATCGTGATCGGGTGGATGAAGCTCTCGTAGAGCACCCCCAGGACGATGTAGACCGTGACGATCGCCGCGAGGATCAGCATCACCTCGTTGCTGAGCGCCGCCTGGAAGGCCAGCGCCGCGCCCTGGAAGCTGGTGATGATGCTCGCCGGCATACCCAAATCGGTCTCGGCCTGCTTGATCTCGTTGACCGCGGCGCCGAGCGAGGCGTTGGGCGCCAGGTTGAACGAGACCGACACCGAGGGGAACTGGCCGATGTGGTTGACCGACAGGGGCGCGGTCTGCTGCTCGACGGTGGCGATCGCCGAGAGCGGCACTTGGCCCGTGCTCGACAGCGACGAGGGCAAATAGATCTGGTCGAGCGAGCTCAGCGTCGACTCCGCTTCCCGCGTGGCCTCGAGGATCACGCGGTACTGGTTCGACTGGGTAAAGATCGTCGAGACGATGCGCTGGCCGTAGGCGTCATAAAGCGCGTTGTCGACCGTCGCCGGGGTGATGCCGAAACGCCCCGCCGTGGCGCGGTCGATGAGGATATAGGCCGACAGGCCGCTCTGCCCGTAATCGGTCGCGACATCGGCGATCTCGGGAATTTGCTGCAGCCGCGTCATCAGTTTCGGGACCCAGGTGTCGAACTCGGCCGGGTTCGCGTCCTGCAGCGCGAACTGGTACTGGGTGCGGCTGACCGTGGCGTCGATCGTCAAATCCTGCACCGGCTGCATGTAGAGGTCGACCGCGGCGACGTCGGAGACTTCGAATTGCAGGCGGCGGATGATCGCGCTGGCGTCGAGCGAGCGCTCGGCGCGCGGCTTCAGATTGATGAGGAACCGGCCTTGGTTGAGCGTCGCGTTGGTGCCGTCGACGCCGATGAACGACGACAGGCTCAAGACATCGGGGTCCTTGAGGATCGCCGCGGCGAGCGCCTCCTGGCGATCCGCCATCGTCGCGAACGACACCGCGGCCGGCGCCTCGGAAATGCCCTGGATCAGCCCGGTATCCTGGACCGGGAAGAAGCCCTTCGGGATGACGACGTAGAGGAACACCGTGAGACCCAGCGTCAGCACGGCGACGAGCAACGTGATCGGCTGGTGGTCGAGCACCCAATCGAGCCAGACGCCGTAGCGGTGGATGATCCGGTCGAACCCTTCCTGCGTCTTGCGCATGAACCACGACATCTCCTCTTCGCGGACATGGCGCAGCAGCTTGGCGCACAGCATCGGCACCAAGGTCAGCGACACCAGCGCCGAGATGATGATCGTCACCGCGAGGGTGATCGCGAACTCGCGGAACAGGCGCCCGACGACATCGGCCATAAAGAGCAGCGGGATCAGCACCGCGATCAGCGAGATCGTCAGGCTGATGATGGTAAAGCCGATCTGCTCCGACCCCTTGAGCGCCGCTTGCAGCGGCGTATCGCCCGCCTCGATGTAGCGCGACACGTTCTCGATCATCACGATCGCGTCGTCGACGACGAACCCGGTCGAAATCGTCAGCGCCATCAACGACAGGTTGTTGAGGCTGAACCCGGCGAGGTACATCACCGCCAAGGTGCCGACCAGCGAGAGCGGCACCGAAAGGCTCGGGATCAGCGTCGCCGAGGCGCTGCGCAGAAAGAGGAAGATCACGGCGACGACGAGAACGACCGCGATCACCAGCTCGAACTCGACATCCGAGACCGAGGCGCGGATCGTATTGGTGCGGTCGGTCAACACGGTGATGTCGACCGATTGCGGGAAGGTCGCCTGCAGCGCTGGCAGCAGCGCCGTGACGCTGTCGACTACCGCGATGACGTTGGCGCCGGGCTGGCGCTGGACATTGACGATCACCGCCGGGGTGGTGTTCATCCACCCGGCGAGCTTGGTGTTCTCGTCGCCGTTGATCGCCTGCGCCACGTCGGACAGATGCACAGGCGCGCCGTTCTTGTAGGCGATCACCAGGCTCTCGTAGCCGTCGGCGCTTTGGATCTGGTCGTTGGCGTTGATCGTATAGGCGCGGGTCGGCCCGTCGAAGCTGCCCTTGGGCTGGTTGACGTTGGCGTTGGCGATCGTCGTACGCAGATCGTCGATGTTGAGCCCCAGCGCGGCGAGCTTGCGCGGGTCCGCCTGGATGCGCACCGCCGGGCGGTGCCCGCCGCTGATGCTGACGAGGCCGACGCCGGCGAGCTGCGAAATCTTCTGCGCGAGCCGCGTATCGGCGAGATTTTCGACCTGGGTCAGCGGCATCGTCTTCGAGGTCAGCGCCAGGATCAGCACCGGCGCGTCGGCCGGGTTGACCTTGGCGTAGATCGGCGGCGCCGGCAGGTCCGACGGCAGCAGGTTGCCGGCCGCGTTGATCGCCGCCTGCACCTCCTGCTCGGCGATGTCGAGACTGAGGGTGAGGCTGAATTGCAGCGTGACGACCGACGACCCGGCCGAGCTCACCGACGACATTTGGGTCAGGCCCGGCATCTGCCCGAGCTGGACCTCGAGCGGCGCGGTCACCGACCCGGTCATCACGTCGGGGCTGGCGCCGGGGTAGAGCGTCGTCACCTGGATCGTCGGGTAATCGACCTCGGGCAGCGCCGACAGCGGCAGGAAGCGGTAGGCGACGATGCCGACCAGCATGATCGCCACCATCAACAGCGACGTCGCCACCGGCCGCAGGATGAACGGGCGCGAGGGGTTCATCCGCTACTGACCGCCCCCGCCGCCCCCGTTTCCGCCGCCGCTCGCGGCGCCGCCGTTCGCGCCACCCGTGGTCGCGCCGCCGCTCGCCGCGCCGCCGCTCGTGGTGC
>DASRLO010000052.1:0-2627 GCA_035648415.1 Allostellaceae bacterium | reverse complement strand
CGCCGCCTGGCCCGCGACTTCGAGCGCTACGCCCGTACCGTCGCCGCCTTCTTCCGCCTCGCCATGATCCGCATCATGCTCCGCCGCCTCACCCGACCAACCCTTTCAGCATGAATCCTTTCTTCTTGGATCGGCTCTAACCAGCGTCGCATCCCGGAAAGCGCCAGCCCAAGCCGCCCAGAATTCCTGACATCATCATATGCACGTTCAGCCGCCTCTCCCCATTTCCAAGTATCCTTAAATGCCTCGACTTGTGCGCCGTCATCATCTGCCGAGGGGAAGAATACGTTATAATTGGCGTCTGACTTGAACGGCGGATCGAGATAAATCAGATCAATCGTCTCGTCCTTGAGTCTATTCCGCAGAACATCAAGGTTGTCGCCGTAATAGAGTGTATTGGTCATTGCTCCCCCCATCAACCAGCGCGCGGGGGAGGCGCGCCGATTCGCACTTAATGCGGGAAATTGGTTAACGAGAGATTAGGATTTGAGGGGCGCGAGATGTGGTGGCGCAGGAGACGCAGATGGCACTACAAGTTGCGTATCGGGCATCATTTTCGCGCTGACGATGCGCGCGGGCGCGCTCAGGGAACCTGAGTTTGCTACATAATTCCGTTGAACTCCGGCAATTCATCGAGAAACAGCACGCCCTGATGCGCCAGGCTGATCTCGCCGGGACGCGGCCGGATGCCGCCCCCGACCAGCGCCGGCAGCGAGGCCGAATGGTGCGGATCGCGGAACGGCCGCTCGCGCAACAGCGCGCCGCCGCGCAGACCGCCGGAGGCCGACTGGATCATGCCGAGCTCCAGCGCCTCGGCCGGCTGGAGCGGCGGCAGGATGCCCGGCAGCCGCGCCGCCAGCATCGATTTGCCCGAGCCGGGCGGCCCGATCATCAGGAGGTTGTGGCCGCCGGCCGCGGCGATCTCGAGCGCGCGCTTGGCGCTTTCCTGGCCCTTGACGTCCTTGAGGTCGAGCCCGGCGGCGCGCGGCGGGGCGAGCTTCGCCTCGGGCGGCGGCAGGAGCTGCGTGCCCTTGAAATGATTGACGATCGACAGCAGGGTCGGCGCGGCGACGATCTCGATCTCGCCGGCCCAGGCCGCCTCGCCGCCGCAGGCTTGCGGACAGATGATGCCGATGTCGCGGCCCGCGGCGGCGAGCGCCGCCAGCAGCACCCCCCCCCGACGCTGGTCAAGGAGCCGTCGAGCGCCAATTCGCCGACCGCGAGATAGCCGCCGATCTCGTCCTGCGGCAATATCCCCATCTCGGCCAGAAGGCCGAGCGCGATCGGCAGGTCGAAATGGCTGCCTTCCTTCTGGACGTCGGCCGGGGCGAGGTTGACGGTGATGTGGCGCGGCGGCAGCGCCAGGCCCAGCGCCGCCAGCGCGCCGCGCACCCGCTCGCGCGACTCCGCCACCGCCTTGTCGGGCAAGCCGACGACATGAAAGGCCGGCAGCCCCGCGGTGAACGTCACCTGGGTCTCGACGTCGATGACCTCGACGCCGTGAAACGCCACCGTGCGGATGCGCGCGACCATCGCCGAACCCCGCCTTCCCTCTACCGCGAGTTTAGTGCCCCCGCCGGCGAGACGCGAGAGCTTGCGAGAGGGCTCCAGGTTTTAGAATTGCCCCTTCTTCAATTTGTAGATATCGGGGCTGCTGGTATCCATGACATAGGACAGGAAAAGCGCGGTCGCGGCCGGCGGCTTTTCCTTGCCGTCGCCCTTGGCGTTGTCGCCATTCGCCGGCGCGGCCGACAGCCGCAGCACCGTCGTGTGCTTGTCGGCGTCCTGTCCCTGGAAGACGACGATCCCGCCGTCGGGAGCGCGCGCATTGGTGACTACCGTCGCCGGATCATAGCCGGCCTCGGTGAAGAGTTGGCGGAGCTGGTTCGCCGCGGCGACGATCATCTCGGGCTTTGCCTGCGGATCGGCGGGAGTGCCCCAGACGATGTTGACCTGGATCAGCTTTTTCGACGTGTACCCGAAGATGTAGGAAACGCGCGCGATGCCCGCCCGCTCGATGAGCTCGGGAACGGCGATGGTCAGCACCGTGGTCTTTTCCGACGGGTTGGTTTCGCCTTTCAGCTTGTCGGCCGGGATCTTGAAGTCGGTGGCGATGACGTTCTTCACCTCGGCTTCGGTCATGCCCCATTTGGCGTCGCGGAAACCGTCGACCCGGACGCGGTCGGCGGTGGCGGCGGGCGGCGGGACCGCCGGAGCAGCGCCGGGCGGCGGGGCAGCGGAAGGCTGGCTCGCGGCCGGCGGCGCGGCGGTCTGCGCCAGCGCCGTGAGCGGCAGGAAAAACAAGCCGGCAAACCCCGCCGCGACGATAAATTTGATCATGAGCCTCGCCTGTTAGACACATTCCTGGGCGCAGGCTTTGCCGTGCCCATCCGGATTTCTATCCGAAACCGGGGCGGTGCAACAACCCTCGGTTCCAAATTGCGCAGGCGCGACCCCGTGAGCGCCGGTTCCGCGACGCGCCAAACTGCTCTAGGACACCGACTCATTAAATCGCATCCAGATTCTGACTGAGGCGAGTTTGACGGAGGCGAGGTAGTTGTCGGGATTTTTGTCATATCGGGTGGCGACGGCGCGGTAGTGTTTGAGCTTGTTGAAGAAGCGCTCGA
>DASRLO010000051.1:0-2869 GCA_035648415.1 Allostellaceae bacterium | reverse complement strand
CAGGGCGATGTCGCGACGATCCCCTTGCACCAGCAGGTGATCGTCTGGGCGGCGCGCGACAAGGTCGAGCTGACCCAGCCGGCCGACAACGCGTTCTATCTGCGCTGGGTGTCGGTGAAGTAGCACCCCCATCCCGACCCTCTCCCCCGCTTGCGGGGAGGGGGAGTGCATGGGGCGCTGGCGGTCGCCAAATCCCTCCCTCCTCCGCAAACGAGGGAGGGCCGTGGCGGGGGCTGCGCTTAGTACGGCGCCGAGCCGCGCACCACGGTTCGGTGCAGAACCCGGCGGTGGCGGCCCATCTCGTAATTGGCGAGCGCACGATGCAGCAGCGCGCGGTTGTCCCAGATGACCAGATCGCCGGGCTGCCAGTGATGCGTGTAGATGAACTCGGGCTGGGTGGCGTGGGCGAGCAGTTCGGCCAAGAGCGCCTTGCCTTCTTCAGCGCCCATTCCCTCGACCCCGCCGGCGGCGTGGGTGCCGATGTAGAGCGCCTTGTCGCCGGTCTCCGGATGGGTGCGGCCGATCGGATGCGACACCGGCGGCCGCGCGCGCTTTTCGGCTTCGGTCGCCGGCCGGCTTCCCGACGCGAGGCGGCTCGCCTCCCAGCTATGGATCGCCCGGAGTCCGGCGAGCCTCGCTTTCATCTCCCCCGTCAGCGCATGGTAGGCCAGCACCATGTTGGCGAACTGGGTGTCGCCGCCGGCGGGCGGCAGCTCGACCGCGTGCAGCATCGTCATCAGCGACGGCGCCGCGTGGTACGATTTGTCGGTGTGCCAGAAATAGTTGCCGCGGGTGTCGAGCGTCTCGGTCGGGTTGTCGTCGCGATCCAAATTGGTCACCGAATGGACGATGGCGTAGCGTTCGTCGGAATGCCGCGCGACATGGTCTTCGAGTTCGCCGAAATGCAGCGTGAAGTCGTATTGCTGCTGCTTGGTGAGCGACTGACCGCGGATCACGACGATCTGGTGATCGAGCAGCGCTTGGCGAAGCAGCGCCGCGAGCGTCTCGGGAAGCGGCTGCGACAAATCGGCGCCGAGGATCTCGATGCCGCCGGCCGGGGACAGAAGCGGGCCCGACCGGACGGAAGCGCGATGGTCGGCGAGGACCGTGTTCGACGCCATGCCAGTCCCTCTTTCTTAGAAATCGCTGCAGCGGCCGTTGACTTCCCAGTCGCCGTAGCGGGTCGGCTCGGGTCCTTGCGGACCGCCGATCTCGCGCGGTTTCGGCGGCGTCGGCTTTGGCTCCGCCGATTTTGCGGCGTCCGCCTTGGGGATGTCCCGTGGGATGCTTGCCATATCTTCAATATGGCAGCCCGGTAACTCCCACTCAACCAGGCGTTCTCGGTGAGAGGCGGCAGGGGCGGCGCGGAGCGGGTTGTCATGCCGCATTTCGCCTTGCTCCGACGGGTCGAGAAGAACCTTCGTCCATGGTGCCAGCAGCGACGGCTCGCCACGTAGCGCTCGACTTGATCGGCGCGGTGCTAGGGCGTGAGCGGCCGCTCGACGAGGTGATCGACGACAGCGCCGGCATGGCGCAACTGCCGCTGCGCGATCGCGCGTTCGCCCGGCTCCTGGTCGCGACGGTGCTGCGCCGCCTGGGTCAGATCGACGCGTTGATCGGCGCCTGTCTCTCCAGCCCGCTGCCGCCGCGCGCCGCCCCGGTTCACGACATCCTGCGGCTGGGGATAGCCCAGCTTCTGTTCCTCCACACGCCGCCGCACGCGGCGGTCGCGACCAGCGTCGATCTCGCGCAGAGCCGCGGCTTTCCGGCGCATAAGGGACTGGTCAACGCGGTGCTGCGGCGGCTCAGCGTCGAGGGGCCCGAACGGGCGGCGGCGCAGGATGCGCCGATGCTCAACACCCCCGCCTGGCTCTGGCAGTCGTGGCAGAGCCATTACGGCGAGGCGGCGGCGCGGGCCATCGCCACCGCGCATCTGCGCGAGGCGCCGCTCGACCTCACCCTGCGCGCCAATGCGACCGGCTGGTGCGAAAGCCTGGCGGCGACGCCGTTGCCGACCGGCACCTTGCGCCGGCCGGGCGGCGGCGCGGTGGCGCTGTTGCCGGGGTACTCCGAGGGCGCCTGGTGGGTGCAGGACGCGGCGGCGGCTCTGCCGGCGCGGCTGTTTGGCGATATCGCGGGACGCCGGGTCATCGATTTGTGCGCGGCGCCGGGCGGCAAGACCGCACAGCTCGCCGATGCGGGAGCCTTCGTGACCGCGGTCGACCGCTCGAGCCGCCGCCTCGAACGCCTCGTCGCCAATCTGAAGCGGTTGTCGCTGCCTGCCGCCACTATCGCCGCCGATGCCGCGAGCTGGCGGCCCGAGCATCCGGCTGACGCGGTGCTGCTCGACGCGCCGTGCTCGGCGACGGGCGCGATTCGCCGCCATCCGGACGTGCCGCATCTCAAGCGCCCGGCCGATATCGTGCGGCTGGCGACGATCCAGGACAAGCTGCTGCACGCCGCGGTCGAGATGCTGCGGCCCGGCGGCATCCTCGTCTACTGCACCTGTTCGCTCGAGCCCGAGGAGGGGCCGCGGCGCATCGAGGCGCTGCTGAGTTCGGGCGCGCCGGTCGAGCGGCGCCCGATCGGGGCTGGGGACGTCAATATGCCGGAGGAGTGGCTTACCGCCGACGGCGATCTGCGCACGCTGCCGTTTCATCTCGCCGAATATGACGGGATCGACGGGTTCTACGGCGCGCGGCTGGTCAAGCTGCCGGCGGCGGCTTAGGTGTCGAAGCTATGAAGGTTGTTCATCCGGGTCGGTGGTATGAGGCTGGGGTTGCGAGACCAGCCAACCCAATGCCGGAGCCCCGGATGAACATGCACAAGAATGCGCGGCTGACGCCGCAAGGTCGACTCCTGATGGTCT
>DASRLO010000050.1:0-8764 GCA_035648415.1 Allostellaceae bacterium | reverse complement strand
CCGCCTCGCGCAGGTCGCTTGCGTAGCGCAGCTCCTCGCGCCGATACTCCGCCCGGGTGATTTCAGTCCACATGTTGTGGCCCCCTGTTTGTCTGACAACAACAAGGAATCACAACTCACTGAAATCACCCAATTCATTTCAAGTCAGGCTCTCAGGGCGGGCGTGATGTCGGTGTGGCCGAAATCGTTTCCTTTGAACAACAAAGGCTCGCCCGTTGAGCGCGCGAGGGCATAAGCGAAGCAATCGCCGAAATTGAGCCTTGCGGGATGGCCGCTGCCGCGACCGTAATCGCGATAGGCTTCACGCGCGATCCGCGCTTGGTCCTCGTTTACCGGTTCGATGACGAGGCGCAATTCCTTCAACAAATCATCTAGACGGCGGCTGGCGACAGGCCGTCGCCCGGCGTCGATGACGATGGCGGCTTCGAGGAAATTGGCGGCCGACATCCGGCACTGGGCCGCCGCATCGACCATTTCCGCGAAGACTGCGGCTTCGGGCTCATCATGCAGAATCGCGATGAGAGCCGAGGTGTCAACAATCACGAGGCAATCCGTCTTTATTGTAGAGAAACTCGCCGTGATCGAGAGAACGGTGGGGCTCCCCTAGTTGGGCGGCGCAATCCCTGCCGATGGCAAGGATGCGCTCCACGCGGCTCTCGCGGGAACCCCGCTCTAATCGATCGAGCCGCTCTCTTAATGCCGCGATTACGGCTTTTGTCATGCTCTCGCCCGTATGTTCGGAAAGCCGGCGCGCCAGGCGGTAGGCTTCATCGCTTTTCAGATTCAGGCTGGCAGGAGAAGCCATCTACCATTCCCCATCCTCTTTCTTCCTATCTGGAATCAGCGAGGACGCAAGTCAAGCTTCCTCCCGAATCTTCGCGTTGATCGGCCGGTAGAGCCGAACCCGTGCGTCTGTCTGCGCAATGCCGAGCAGCGGCGCGGGATCGTCGATGACGGCGAGACCGAATTCATCGGCGTCGCGGTCGAGCCCGACGGCCTTGCTCCAGGCGACCGCAATCCCGCTCGGCAATGCCATATCGCGTGCGTCTTCGAGCCGCAGCAGATGCTTGCCGGGCGGCACGTCCGGGCTGTCGGCGAGCCCGTCGAGCAGGTTGCGCCGCCAGTTGAGGTGCAGCGCGCGCCACTCGCCGGTCGATCCCGGGCCGCCGCGCGAGCGGTATTCGGGACTGTCGAAAATCGCTCCGGAATCGACTTGGTGCAGCGCCAGATACGGCGCCGGCGCCGGCAGGATCGACTGAAAGCGCTGCGACGCGCGGAACCCGGGCACGCTCAGCAGCACCTTGATATGGGCGAGATACCAGGCGTGCCACTCCGCCTTGCGGTCGCCGAGGCGCATATCCATTTCGACCATGTAGATCACGGCGTTTCCCCATGTCGTCATTGCGCACGGAGCGAAGCAATCTCGCACGCCTTGGCCCTCTACTGAGGAAGATGCGTTGTCGCTTCGCTCCTCGCAATGACAACCGTTGCCCGGCTTCGCGACGGCAACCCGACCTGCAACGGAGCCGGCTTTGTCATCCCCAGCTTTGTCATCTAGGGCGCAGCGAGTAGACTACGCCGGCGGGAAGGAAGGCCTAGGGAAAGGAATCGCGCGATGCCCGACGCAAAGATGGGTCGCGGCGGAGCCGCGCCGAACTACAGCGCGCTGCTCGCCCGCGCCGAAGCGCTGATCCCGGTGTTGCGCGAGCGCGCGCCGCGCGCCGAGGAGCTGCGCCGCCTGCCCGACGAGACGATCGCCGACCTGCACGACAGCGGCCTCTTCCGCGTGCTCCAACCAAAGCGCGTCGGCGGCAGCGAATTGCCGTTCCGCGCGCTGGTCGAGCTGGTTTCGGTGATCGCCCGCGGCGACGGCTCGACCGGCTGGGTGCTCGCCAACCTCGCCGCGCATCACTGGCTTCTCGGCATGTGGCCGAAACGGGCGCAGGACGAGGTCTGGGGCCAATCGCCTGACAATTTGATCGGCTCCGCGCTGATTTTCCCGCGCGGCCGGGCGCAGAAGGTCGAGGGCGGCTATCGCCTCTCGGGCCGCTGGCCGTTTTCGAGCGGCGTCGATCCCGCCGCGTGGAACCTGATCGGCGGCATCGTCAACGACGAGGAGAGCGGCGAAAGCGGTCCGCGCATCTTCCTATTGCCGGCGAGCGACTACACGATCATCGACACCTGGCACGTCATCGGCCTCGCCGGCACCGGCAGCAAGGACGTCTCGGTCGAGGATGTCTTCGTTCCGGACTACCGCACGCTTGCGGTCGACCAGATCGCCGGCGGTCCCAACCCGGGCAGCGAGGCCAACCCGTCGGTACTCTATCAGCTGCCGGCGATCAGCCTCTTCGCGTTCTGCATCGCCGGCGTCTCGCTCGGCATCGCCCAGGGCGCGATCGAGCATTTCACCGCAGCGACGCGCACCCGCCTGTCGAGCTATAGCGGACGCAACGTCGCCGATTTCAATACGGTGCAGGTGCATGTCGCCGAGGCGGCGGCGCTCGCCGACGCGGCGCGCGCGATCATGCTCGGCGATTGCGACGAGGCGACGCAAAGCGTCAGCGAAGGCAGGATTCCCGATCTCGCGCACCGCGCCCGCTATCGCCGCGACGGCGCCTTCGCCGCGACTTTGTGCACCAAGGCGGTGGACATCTTGTTCGCCGCAACCGGCGGCGGCGCGATCTATGCGCAAAACCCGCTCCAGCGGGCATTCCGCGATGTCCATGCCGCCAACGCACATTATGTGCTGAATTGGGACATTAACGGGGCTATGTACGGTCGCGTCGCGCTCGGCCTGCCGCCTGATGCCACCCTCTAGATCCGCGGCCTCGCCCGAGACCCCGCGGCCGAGACGACCTACCAAGCCTAAAGTCGAGGAAGCCAGCGTGTCAGCCCCATTACCCGGCGAACTGCCCGGCAGCCACAGCGCCACGGTGCACAGCACCTCGGCCGAAGGCTTCAACGCGCGCGAATTGCGCAACGCGCTCGGCTCCTTCGCCACCGGCGTCACGATCATCACGACGCGCGACCGCACCGGCAAGCTGCACGGCATGACCGCGAATTCGTTCACCTCGGTGTCGCTGACCCCGCCGCTGGTGCTGTGGAGCAGCTCGCTCTACGCGCAGAGCCTGCCGGCGTTCCAGGAAGGAACCCATTTCGTCGTCAACATCCTCGCCTTCGACCAGATCGAGCTGTCGAACAAATTCGCCAAGCAGAGCGACGACAAATTTATCGATGTCGGCCACATCATCGCGGAATCGGGCGCGCCGGTAATGATGGGCGCGGCGGCGCATTTCGAGTGCCGCAACGAGTTCCGCCACTATGGCGGCGACCACATCATCTTCATCGGCCATGTCGAGCGCTTCGCCTATACCGACCGGCCGACCTTGCTGTTCTGCCGCGGCAAATACATGCGCGGCGAGCCCATCATGCAGGATTGAGCCACCCATGCTGACCGAACGCCAACTCGCCACCTACCGCAATGACGGTTTCCTCGTCATCCCCGGCGTGTTCTCGAACAGCGAGATCGCCGAACTGCGCCGGGTGACCGACGAGTTCGTCGAAAACTCCGCCAAAATCGCCGCGAACGACGAAATTTACGACCTCGAGGACACGCATTCCGCCGCCGAGCCGCGGGTGCGCCGCATCAAGGCGCCGCACGCGCACCACCCCGCCTATGCACGGGCGAGCCGGCATCCGGCGGTGGTGGCGATCCTCGAGGAATTGTGGGGCAGCGTCCGCTTCGATACCGGCAAGCTCAACATGAAGTCGGCCGGCTTTGGCGCGCCGATCGAGTGGCACCAGGATTGGGCGTTCTACCCGCACACCAATGACGACCTCGCCGCGGTCGGGATCATGCTCGACGATTTCACTCCGGAAAACGGCCCGATGCTGATGATCCCCGGCAGCCATCTGGGGCCGGTCCGCGACCATCACGGCCCGGATGGAAAATTCTGCGGCGCGGTCGACCCGGAAGCGACCGGCATCGATTTCGCCGGCGCCGTGCCGTGCCTCGGCAAGGCGGGTGCGATCACCATCCACCACGTCCGGCTGGTGCACGGCTCGGCGACCAATTTTTCCGGGGCCGAGCGGCGTTTCCTCTTGTACCAGTACCGCGCCGCCGACGCCTGGCCGCTGCTCGGCTTCAAGGACGGCATCGAGACATTCGATTCGCTGCTGCTCGCCGGCGAGCCGACCTTGGAGCCACGCCTCGCGCCGGTGCCGGTGCGCCTGCCGCTGCCACCGGCCGGCAACCAGGGTTCGATCTACGAGAACCAGCGCACCACCGGGCGCCGGTTCTTCGAGCCCGCCGCCGAGCGCCCCGTCGCCGCCGAATAGCGATGCTTACCCTCACCCCAACCCTCTCCCGCAAGCGGGAGAGGGGGCGCGCCGGCGCCAAATCCCCTCTCCCGCAAGCGGGAGAGAGAGGGACCCATCGCGCAGCGATGGGAGGGTGAGGGTATGCCCGGCCCGCTTCACGGCTACCGTATCGTCGATCTGACGCAGAATGTCGCGGGGCCGCTGGCGACGATGATCCTTGGCGACCAAGGCGCCGACGTGATCAAGGTCGAACCCTTGGAGGGCGGCGACGCCACCCGTTTCTCGGCGCAGCGGCGCGGCGGGTTCTCGACCTCGTTTCTCAACAACAACCGCGACAAGCGTTCGATCGCGCTCGACCTCAAGGCCGCCGGCGGCCGCCGCGCGCTGCTGCGCCTCTGCGAGAAAGCCGACGTCTTCGTGCAGAATTTCCGCCCCGGCGTCGTCGAGCGGCTCGGCCTCGACGAGGCTTCGGTGCGCGCGGTCGCGCCCAATATCGTCTACGTCTCGATCAGCGGTTTTGGCGAAATCGGCCCCTACGCGCACAAACCGACCTACGACCCGATCATCCAGGCGTACTCCGGTCTGGCGACGGTGCAGGCCGGGGCCGACGACCTGCGCCCGCGCATGCTGCGCACGATCCTGCCCGACAAGCTGACCGCGATCACCGCCTCGCAGGCGATCACCGCCGCGCTCCTGGCGCGCGCCCGCACCGGCGAGGGCCAGCATGTCCGCCTGTCGATGCTGGAGGCGGTGCTCGCCTTTCTCTGGCCCTCCGACATGGGCGGCCAGACCTTTGTCGGCGACGAACCGGCGAATCAGGAAAAGGCCAGCGCCACCGACCTCGTCTACGAGACCGGCGACGGCTGGATCACCATCGCGGTGCAGACCAACGCGCAGTGGCTCGCCTTGACAAAGGCGCTCGACAAGCCCGAATGGCTCGACGACGAGCGCTTCAAGACCCCTGCCCTGCGCCAGCGCAATGTCGAGGCGCGGCTCGCCCTCACCCAGGAAGCCCTGGGGCGCGGCGGCTCGGATCGCTGGCTCGACCGCCTGACCGAAGCCGGCGTGCCCTGCGCGCCGGTCTTGACCCGCAACCAGGTGATCCGCGCGCCGCAGGTCGAAGCGCTCGGCATGGTCGTCGAAACCGACCACCCCGGCGCCGGCAGATTGCGGCAAATGCGCAACGCCGCGCGCTTCCTGGGCACGCCGGCGGAGATCCGCCGCTGCGCGCCGGCATTGGGCGAACACACCGACGAAATTCTCGCCGAAGCCGGCTACACACCGAGCGAAATCGCCGGCCTGCGCGCCGATAAATTGATCAACGGGAAAGCCGAATGATCGATTTCTACTACTGGCCGACGCCGAACGGCTGGAAGGTCGCGATCATGCTCGAGGAGTGCGGCCTCGACTACCGCGTGGTCCCGGTCAATATCGGCAAGGGCGACCAGTTCAAGCCCGAGTTCCTGGCGATCAGCCCGAACAACCGCATGCCGGCGATCGTCGACCACGACGAATCGGGCGGGCCGATGCCGGTCTTCGAGTCGGGAGCGATCCTCCTGCACCTCGCCGAGAAGACCGGCCGCTTCGCGCCGGCCGACCGTCGCGGCCGCAAGGAGATGATGGAATGGCTGTTCTGGCAGGTCGGCAATCTCGGGCCGATGGCCGGGCAATTAAGCCATTTCGTCAACTATGCCCAGGGCGAGCACCCCTATTCGCACAAGCGCTACGCCGATGAATACAATCGCTGCCTCGGCGTGCTGGAACGCCGGCTCGGCGGCCGCGACTTCATCCTCGGCGACTATTCGATCGCCGACATGGTGTCGTTCCCCTGGGTCTTGATCGCGAAGCCGCTCGGCCAGGCGCTCGACGATTTCCCCCATGTCGCGCGCTGGCGCGAGGCGGTGAAGGCGCGCCCGGCGGTGCGGCGCGGCGTCGATCTCGGCAAGGAATTGCGCCGCTCCGCCCCGCCGACCGAGGCCGAGCGCGCCATCCTCTTCAACCAGACCGCGCAGGCGCTGCGCCGGGGGTGATGTCGGTCGCGGCTGCTCAGCCCGCCGCTCTCCCCCGCCTGCCAGAACTGGAGAAGATCGATGGCCGATCAGGCAGAATGGTTCACCAACCCCGAACATGCCCACATCATCGGTCTCGACGACCAGCTGGCGTCCGCGCTTCGATCCGCTTTCGAAATCGCTCAGCTCCAGGTTGATTGCGGCGTCGAGGGCAAAGGTCCCTATACCTATCATTTCAGGATCAGCAACGTGCCAGCGGACATGCACGGCCACGTTTCAAGCCGGGCGATGGATTTGCTGTCCTCGTGGACCGCATATCGTTTCGAGGTTTATTGCATATAGAGTTAGGGAGGACCGGCATGGCGCTCAACCTACGCCGCATCGTCACCGGGCATGACGAGCAAGGCCGCGCCGTCGTCGCCACCGACGAGACCATCGCCGCCACGGCGAGCCCGACGCGGCCGGCCATTTCGCGGGTCGAGGTGTGGTCGACCGACGCGATGCCGGCCGACAATTCCGAAGGCGCCGCGGGCGAGGCGCAGCGCGCCGGGTTCGTCAAGCGCTACAACTATGTCGGCACCGGCCAAGGCACGGTGATCCGGGTCACCGAATTCGCCCCCGGCTCGCCGGGCTTTATGCACCGCACCGAGACGGTCGACTACGCGATCCTGCTCTCGGGCGAATGCGACCTCGAGCTCGACGACGGCAAGACCGTGCATATGAAGCCGGGCGACATCTGCGTCCAGCGCGGCACGATGCACGCCTGGGTCAACAACGGCAGCGTGCCGGCTGTCTTCGCCTTCGTGTTGATCGACGCCGCCCCGGTCGAAATGGCCGAGCAGAAGCTGACGACGCACTACCCGTCGCGGTGACCAATTCCGCTGGCGCGGCGGGAGTTGTAGACTGAGGCGATGAAATCCGTTCCCGCCGACTTGGTCCCTGCCGAAATTGGTGCCCGCGATCGAGACTGCGGCCTCGGAAGAGCACCGCTACCCCGCGAACTCGTCGGCGAGGCGGTGGAGCGGTATTTGTCGGAGCGGCGCTATTTCCCGAAGGACGAAGTGCACGGCAAAATTGCCCGAGGTCTTGAGTCGCTGCGGCAAGGCCGAGGTCTTGACGGCGAGGCTGTCATGGCGGAACTGCTGACGGAACTCGACCCGCCCGGGCCTTAGTGCCGCGCTACGTTTTATCCCCAGAGGCCGCGGAAGATTTTCGCGAGATCCAGGATTACCTCGTAACCGAATGCGGTCGACGCCTTGCCGGATACATGCTGCAGGAGATCACCGCAGCATTCCGGTTGCTCGTCTACCATCCCGACGCCGGACATTCTGCGGCAAGATTTGACATCACTGTCCGTCAAATTCTGGCCGGTATTCTCCTACCTCATTGTCTATGATCCCGCCGTCCGACCCTTGGCCATCGCGCGGGTGCTTCACGGCAAGCGCGACGTGGAAATCGTCCTTAGCCGGAGACCCGGCGGCGACTCATCCTAGACGCGCGAGACATTTAACCCAGCTTCTTGCGGTAGAGCGCGATCAGCCGCTCCCAATGCCGCTCGGCGGCAGGCTTGTCATCGCACCAGCGCTCGGGGAACGCGAAGCCGTGGTGGACGCCCATATACATCTCGATCTCCCCCGGCGAGCCGGCGCGCTCGAACAGGGTCTTCAACTCCCCGACCATCGGCAGCGGCGCCAGCTCGTCATGCTCGGCGCAGGCGATGTGCACCTCGCCCTTGATCTTGCCGAGATTGAGGTGCGGGCTCTCCTCGGCGTCGCTGACCAGCCAGGTGCCGTAGAACGACGCCGCGGCGGCGATCCTGTCGGGATAGCGCGCCGCGGCGGCGAGCGCGTAGGGCCCGCTCATGCAATAGCCGTGGATGCCGGCCGGGCCGCTCTTCGCCGCCTGCTGCCCGGCGGCGAATTCCAGCATCGCGACGACATCCGCCATGACCGGCGGGATGGTCATCTTGGTGCGCACCGCGCGCATCCGCGCCTGTTCGGCCGAGCCCTTCTCCAGCACGTCGGGGCCGTAGATCGTGTCACGGCCGGCGCGGTAATAAAGATTGGGCAGCAGCACGTAATAGCCGACCGTCGCGAGCCGCCGCGCCATCATGCGCAATTCCTCGCGGATGCCAGGCGCATCCATCATCAGCATCACCGGCGGATAGGGGCCGCCGCGCTCGGGATGGACGATAAAAACTTCCATCGCGCCGTCCTTGGTGGCGATGTCGATCGTCGCTTCGATCATGGGGCGTTCTCCAGAGAATCCGGCCGTCAGCCTTCCATGTCCGATAGGCCGCGGCAAGAGCGGGCCTGGGCTGAACTCAACCAGCGCGACGGTTGTCGGCAGTTCTCGCTATTGGCGAATGACGAGCGGTGGATAATTCTGCATTATGGTGATTGCGGGGTGCCTTTGCCTCGGGCTCGGGATTAGGA
>DASRLO010000049.1:0-7576 GCA_035648415.1 Allostellaceae bacterium | reverse complement strand
TTGCGCGACAAGGTCGGCAGCCTCGCCCTGGCCGCGACCAACAGCGCCCCGATCGAGCCGGCGGCCGGTCCTCTCCACGGCGGCGTCACCGGCGATGCGGTCTCGGCGCTGGTCAATCTCGGTTACCGCCGGGCCGAGGCGTTCGGCGCCGTGGCCGCGGCTTCGCGGCGGCTGGGTGACGGCGCCACGATCGACGCGCTGATCCGCGCCGGGCTGCAGGAACTGTCGCAGATGGCGGCGGGGACGGCCTCATGAGCGCCGTGCCGGAGCGTATCGTCGCGCCCGAGCCCGGCGAGCAGGACGCGCCCGACGGCTCGATCCGCCCGCAAACCCTCGGCGAGTTCGTCGGCCAGCGCCAGTTGCGCGACAACCTCTCGATCTTCATGGCGGCGGCCAAGAGCCGCGACGAAGCGCTCGACCATGTGCTGTTTTCGGGCCCCCCCGGCCTCGGCAAGACGACGCTGGCGCAGATTGTCGCCCGCGAATTGGGGGTCGGGTTCCGCGCCACTTCGGGGCCGGTGATCCAGCGCGCCGGCGACCTCGCGGCGCTGCTCACCAACCTGCAGCCGCGCGACATCCTGTTCATCGACGAGATCCACCGGCTGATGCCGGCGGTCGAGGAGATCCTCTACCCGGCGATGGAGGATTTTCAGCTCGACCTCATTATCGGCGAGGGGCCGGGCGCGCGCTCGGTGCGGATCGACCTGCCGCCCTTCACCCTGGTCGGCGCGACGACCCGCTCGGGGCTCATCACCCGGCCGCTGCGCGAGCGCTTTGGCATCCCGCTGCGCCTTGTCTTCTACGAGCCGGCCGAACTGGCGCTGATCGTCGCGCGCGGCGCCCGCGTGCTGGCCTTCGCGCTCGAGCCGGACGGCGCCGCCGAGATCGCCCGCCGCGCCCGCGGCACCCCGCGCGTCGCGATGCGCCTCCTGCGCCGCATCCGCGATTTCGCGGCCGTGCAGGGCTGGCCCGCGGTCGACGCCGAAGCGGCCGACAAGGCGCTGTCGCGGCTCGATGTCGACGCCCGCGGCCTCGACGGCATGGATCGCCGTTATTTGCGCTGCATCGCGCAGAATTACGGCGGCGGGCCGGTCGGGGTCGAGACCATGGCGGCGGCGCTCGGCGACCAGCGCGACGTCATCGAGGAGGTCATCGAGCCCTATTTGGTGCAGGAAGGGTTCGTCCAGCGTACGCCGCGCGGGCGCATGCTGACCGAGACAGCCTTCCGCCACCTCGACCTGCCGGCTCCGACCAGCGTGCCGGGCCAGTTCGAGCTGCTGCCCCCGCCGCGGCCGGCCGAGGACGTGCCGTGAACCCGAGCAGCTACAATGCCCCGGTGCGCCCTTCGAGACGCGCCCCACGGGCGCTCCTTTGGTATCTGACTCAATGAATTCAACAAAATCAAAAACAGATCGTCTCCCCCGCGAAAGCGGGGGCCCAGGGCGACCGCACTGGCTGATCGATCGGTTACCCTTAGTGGGTCCGGAATATGAGAGGAGTCTCGTCGCTCACCCCTGGGTTCCCGCTTTCGCGGGAAAGACAATGGAAATCACAACCCGTCGGAATGGTTCGATCCATTTCCGGCCAGCTCCTCCGGATGACGGGTGTCGGTGATGGCATCGCCAAACTTCCGTCATCCTGCGGAGGGTGCGAAGCGACCGTTTCGAAGGACCCGTGACGCCGATCCAGCCCTAGTCAGCCACAGCTTCCCGCTGCGCGTCTATTACGAGGACACCGACGCCGCCGGCATGGTCTACCACGCCAACTACCTCAAATTCGCCGAGCGCGGGCGCAGCGAGATGCTGCGCGGCCTCGGCTTCGGACATCGCCGGCTCGCTGGCGAGGACGGAATCGGCTTTGCGGTGCGGCGCTGCTCGGTCGATTACCTCGTACCGGCCCGGCTCGAGGATGCGCTGACCGTCGACACGACGCTCGCCGGGATCGGCGGCGCGACGCTCGCCCTGCGCCAGCAGATCCGCCGCGACGGCGAGCTGCTGGTCGATCTCGACATCCTCGTCGCCTGCATCGGCCGCGATGGCCGGCCGCGCCGGCTGCCGAGCGCATTGCGGGCGGTGCTGGCCGAGCCTCGCGCGCCATAGTTGCGCCGCATCTTCATGTTTCTTGCCCGAATGACGCCATAAAGGCCCGCCAAGAATGCCCGTTGAAACCGCGCAACTTCCCGGAACCGTGTCCCACAGCCTCTCGATCATCGATCTGGTCGGGCAATCCGACATCATCGTCAAGCTGGTGCTGCTGCTTCTGCTCGCGGCCTCGTTCTGGTCGTGGGCGGTGATCTTCGACAAGCTCTTGCGCCTCAGACGCTTGCGCCAATCGGCGGCGAGCTTCGAGGAGACCTTCTGGTCGGGCGGCTCGCTCGACGACCTGTTCGACCGCGTCGGCCAGCGTCCGGTCGACCCGATGAGCGCGGTGTTCGCCGCGGCGATGCGCGAATGGCGGCGCAGCGCCGCCAAGGGGCTGCTCGGCACCGCCAATATGCGCGCCAGCCTGCAGCAGCGCATCGAGCGGGTGATGAACGTCACCGTCGGCCGTGAGATGGACCGCGCCGAGCGCTTTATGAGCTATCTCGCGACGGTCGGCTCGACCGCGCCGTTTGTCGGCCTCTTCGGCACGGTCTGGGGCATCATGGACAGCTTCCAGTCGATCGCCGCGGCCAAGAACACCAGCCTGGCGGTGGTCGCGCCGGGCATCGCCGAGTCGCTGTTCGCGACCGCCCTCGGCCTCGTCGCCGCGATCCCAGCGGTCGTCGCCTACAACAAGCTGTCCTCGGATTTTTCGCGCTATGCCGGCCGGCTCGATGCGTTCGCCTCGGAATTCAGCGCGATCCTCTCGCGCCAGCTCGACGAGAGGCCCTGAGCCGTGGCGATCGTCACCGGCCGGCGGCTCCCCGGCGCACGCTACCGTCCGATGTCCGAGATCAACGTGACGCCGCTCGTCGACGTGATGCTGGTGCTGCTCGTCGTCTTCATGGTGACGGCCCCGCTGTTGACCGTCGGCGTTCCGGTCGATCTGCCGCAGACCTCGGCGCCGCCGATCAACGAGCCCAAGGAGCCGACCGTCATCACCCTCAACAAGGAGGGCGAGATCTTCATCCAGGAGACGGCGGTGCCGATCGATACGCTAGTGGCGAAGCTCCAGGCGATCACCGGCAGCAATCCCGACGCCGTGCTTTATGTGCGCGGCGACAAGGACATCAATTACGGCAAGGTGCTCGAGGTGATGAGCCTCATCAGCAATGCCGGGTTCCACAAGGTCTCGCTGGTCGCCGAGGCTCCCAAGGGCGCCGCCCCCAAGGGCGCCGCCTCCGGCGCGACGCCTGGGCCGGCGCCCGCCGCCGGGCGCTGACGCGCGGGGCCGGGAACTGAAAGCGGTCGATGACGATGAGCGTCATGGTGCTCGAACGCGGCGTTCCGGTGGATGCGGAAACGCGCGACGTCATGCCGGGCGGCATCGCCGCCTCGGCGCTGATGCATCTCGGCATCTTCGCGGCGATCATCATCGGCCTGCCGGCATTGTTTCGCCCGGCGATCCCGGAAGACCAGCCGATCGCCGTCGAGCTGGTGACGATCGCGCCGGAGACCCGGGCGACCCATCCCAACCCCAACACCCCCAAGCCCAACGCCAAGCCCGACATCCCGCTCACCGCCGCCGAGGCGCCAAAGCCGGTGCCCAAGCCCGAGCCGCCCAAGCCGAAGGCCGAGCCCAAGCCGCAGCAAGTGGCGCAGGCCGAGCCAAAGCCCGACAACAGCAAGGCCGATGCGGCGGCGTTCGATTCGCTGCTGAAGAACCTGACGAAAACCCCCGCCATCCCGCAGCAGCAGGCGAAGCCTCAGCGCCAGCAGGTCGCCGCCGCCGCGCCACCGTCGTCGCAGCCCAAGGCGCCGCTCGGCAGCCAGCTGACCGCCAGCCAGATGGACCTGGTGCGCGAGCAGATCGCGCGCTGCTGGAACATCAACGCCGGCGCGCGCGACGCCAAGGATTTGGTGGTCGAAATCCGCGCCGCGGTGCAGCCCGACGGCACCGTGACCCAGGCGACGATCGTCGATCAGGGCCGCGCCAATTCCGACCCGCTGTTCCGCGCGGCGGCGGAAAGCGCGCGGCGCGCTTTCTTCAACCCGGCCTGCACGCCGCTCAAGCTGCCCCCCGACAAATACGCGACCTGGAAAGACCTCGTCGTCGACTTCAGCCCAAAGGACATCGAATGACCGCATCGAGCAGAACCTCGCGCGCCGCCCTCGGCGGCTTGGCGGCAATCCTGCTGATTTGGCTGGCTCCGGCCGCGCGCGCCGAGCTGCATATCGACGTGACGCACGGCCAGTCGCAGCCGCTGCCGATCGCCATCCCGGCGTTTCCGGGCGACGGCGACAACGCGCAGCTCGGCCGCGACATCGCCGGCGTCGTCTCGAACGATCTGCAGAGTTCTGGCCTCTTCCAGCTGCTCGACCCGAAATCCTTTATCCAGAACGTCTCGACCGGCGGCCCGCCGCAATTCGGCGCGTGGCGGCAGATCAATGCCCAGGCGCTGGTCACCGGCCTCGTGCAGACCCAGCCCGACGGCAAGTCGCGGGTCGAGTTCCGCCTGTGGGACGTCTTCGCCGAGCAGCAGCTCGCCGGGTTCGCCTACACCACGACAAAGCAGAACTGGCGCCGCATCGCGCACATCATCGCCGACGAGATCTATAAGCGCATCACCGGCGAGGACGGCTATTTCGACACCCGCATCGTCTATATCGCCGAGTCCGGCCCGGCGCAGAACCGGGTCAAGCGGCTCGCGATCATGGACCAGGACAGCGCCAACAATCAGTACCTGACCGACGGGCGCGCGCTGGTGCTGACCCCGCGCTTCTCGCCCTCGGCGCAGGAGATCACCTATCTCAGCTACGCCGCCGGCGTGCCGCGGGTCTACATGTTCAACATCGACACCGGCCAGCAGGCCGCGCTCGGCGATTTCCCCGGCATGTCGTTCGCGCCGCGCTTTTCGCCCGACGGCAACCGCGTGGTGCTGAGCCGCAGCGAGGGCGGCGCCAGCAACATCTATTCGCTCGACCTGCGCACGCGGCGGCTGGCGCGGCTGTCCGAGGGCGCCGCGATCGATACTTCGCCGTGCTATTCGCCCGACGGCAGCAAGATCGTCTTCAACTCCGACCGCGGCGGCTCGCAGCAGCTTTACGTGATGAGTGCGGAAGGCGGCAGCGCGCAGCGCATCAGCTTTGGCTCGGGCAAGTACGCGACGCCGGTCTGGTCGCCGCGCGGCGATTTGATCGCCTTTACCAAGATCGACGGCGGCCAGTTCTCCATCGGCGTCATGCACCCGGACGGTTCGGGCGAGCGCCTGCTGACCCACGATTTTCTCGTCGAGGGGCCGACCTGGGCGCCCAACGGCCGGGTGCTGATGTATTTCCGCGGGGCGCCGACCGACAAGAACGGCCACGGCGGCGGTTCCCGGCTGTTTTCGATCGACTTGACCGGATCCAATCAGCGCGAGGTCGCCACACCGGGCGATGCTTCCGATCCGGCCTGGTCGCCCTTGCTTCGCTAGGGCATGGCGGTATATTTCGCGCGCTTTTTGCGCCTCGGGGGCTGATTCCCCGCTGCCAATAGGGCGTTTCACTAGGTGCGACGGTCTCCGTTACTGGGGAGCTCGCCCCCGAATGGCTGAGGGAGTTTAGCGATGATTACCAGAATGATTGGCGTGGCGGCCGCGATGCTTTTGCTGGCCGCTTGCAGCAGTGCGCCCCCTCCGGGCGCCGGCGGCCCCGTATCGGGCGGCATCGGCAGCAGCGGCGGCGGCGCCTACGCGCCCGGCTCGCAGCAGGACCTCGCCGCGACCGCCGGCGACCGTGTGTTCTTCGCCTACGACCAATCGGACATCTCGTCCGAAGGCCAGCAGATCCTGCAGCGCCAGGCCGAATGGCTGAAGCGCTACCCGCAGGTCTCGATCACCATCGAGGGGCATTGCGACGAGCGCGGTACGCGCGAATACAACCTCGCCCTCGGCGAACGCCGCGCCACGGCGGTCAAGAACATCCTCGTCGCGCTCGGCATCCCGGCGGCGCGCGTCCAGACCATCAGCTACGGCAAGGAGCGGCCGATCGTCGTCGGTTCGGACGAGGCCGGCTATGCCCAGAACCGCGTCGGCATCACCACCGTCAACGGCGGCTGATCCGGGTTCCGGGTTGGAGGGCGCCTCGGCGATCCGCCGCATGGCGCCCTCGTTTTGCCTAAAATCGGGTTTATACCGAGAGGCGGATAGGTGACGAGCCTGCACAGGGTCGTCCGTCTTTCACAGGGTCGTCCGCCTTTGTTGCGAGGCCTGATGGGTCGGTATTCGCTCGTACCTTGTTGCCGTATCGCTGCGCTGGCGCTGATCCTCGGCATCGGCCTGATCCCCGCCGTCGCCCACGCCCAGGATCGTTCGAGCGACGACCGGCTCGACCGCATCGAGCGCGACCTCAACATGCTCCAGCGCCAGGTCTATCGCGGCGCCCCGACCGCGAGCGGCGCGCCGATGGCCGGTGGAGGCGGCAACGCCGCCGACATCGAGGTCCGCATGGAGCGGCTCGAGGCGCAAATGCGCGACCTCACCGGAAAGGTCGAAAGCGTCGCCAACGGCCTCGACCAGTTGAAGCAGCGCGTCGAGCAGATCAATTCCGATATCGACGTGCGGTTCAGCGAGTTGTCGGGGAATGCAGCCGCGGCGACCGCGCCGGCGCGCCCCGGCGCGCCCCCGGCACGCGGCGACGGCGGCCGATACGCCGCGGCGCCGGCCGGGCTGATGCCGCCTGGCACCGTGGTGCCGCCGCCCGGCTCAGGCGGCGGCGGCCTCAACCCGATCTTCAACACGCTGTCGCCGCCGGGGAGCGCGCCTGCTGCGCCGCCGAGCGCCGCCCCCTCCGCGGACGAGCCCGCCAGCACCGGGAGCCGGCTGCCGCGCGGCTCGGCCACCGAACAGTTCAACTACGCCTTCGGCCTCGTCAAACAGGCCGACTATCCCGGTGCGGAGACCGCGCTTAAGGCCTTTATCGAGGCGCACCCGAACGACGCGCTCGCCGCCAACGCACAGTATTGGCTTGGCCAGAGCTATTACGCCCGCAACAAATACCAGGAGGCGGCGACCGCCTTCGCCGAGGGTTACAGGCGTTTTCCCAAGGGATCGAAAGCCCCGGAAGATCTCCTCTATCTCGGCAGGTCGCTGGCCAAATCCGACCAGAAGAAGAACGCCTGCCTGGCGCTGGCGCAGCTCGACCAGGCTTTTCCGAATGCGAGCGCCGCAGTCAAGAAGTCCGCCGACGGTGAGAGAAAGCGGCTTGCTTGCAGTTGAGCCAAGGCCTCCTTGCGCCGCGCCTATTTGCCTTTGGCCGAACTGACCCGGCCATCCACGTCTTCCTTTTACGCCTCCGGATCAAGTCCGGGGGAGGGAAGTTACGATGTCGCGATGTGACCCGGTGCCGCTCACCCTCGCCGCGCTCGACGCCGCGCTGACCGCGATCGGCGGGTTTGAACCGCGTCCGCTGATCGCCGTCGCGGTGTCGGGCGGCCCCGACAGCATGGCGCTGGC
>DASRLO010000048.1:0-14451 GCA_035648415.1 Allostellaceae bacterium | reverse complement strand
GTAGTCGGCCGATAGGGCGTCGCGAGGGTTTGGGCCTCATGCGTTGCCCGAGGCGCAGCGCGGCTTGCTGGGGCGGGATCGGGCGCGAGGGCCTGTTGCTGCCCCGGCTTGATTTAGCCCTTGTGGGAAGCGTTTAACGCTCGGATTTTAGACGCTTGGGGGAGCCGGGGCTGTGCTGCGGCGCGCCGCCGATTCGCGCGTTCCTTCTTTTTTACGGCCCGTCCTCGTCGAAAACATCGTCAGTCGGATCGGTAACCGGCAACAGAAAGAGCAGATAATCTTCATCTTCGCCGCTCCGCCGTCGAGCGGCATCCCAACGTTCCCCTTCGTCATCAATCGCTTCCCGAATGAAAATTTCTGCGCTGCCATCCCAAAGAGGCTTTCCTTCCGATTGCAAAACCATCAGGTCTTCTGTGAACCAGTCGGCCTCTACCATTTGTTGGGCGTCAGCCTTCGTGTCAGCGTCGAAAGCCGCGATGCCGCGACCTTGAATTTCGGCTACGAAAATTGTCATGTGAAACTCCGAAAATCAGTTTCCGAAAACCCCCGCCCGGCCGTGACAGCCGAGCGGGGTGCGTTTGATCGTCTTAGGGCTGGGCGTGACGCGCTTTGATCGCCTCTCCGCGCTCCGTTTTGGCCTCGGCTTGCGCAATCCGATCGAGCGCCTTGGCCAACTTGGCCTTCGCTTCTTTCTCAGGCAGGAAAGGCCCCATCGCCAGCACCTCGCGAGCCCAAGCGACCTCGATATCCAAGTCAATCAGCTCGGCGTCTTCGTGGATGATCGCCGCAGCCAATTCGGCTATCTCGGGAACGAACGTGGCCGCGTTGCGCAATACGCTCATCTCGTACTCAACGTTGTCGCGAGCGTCTTCGTTCAAGCGCAGCATGGCTGTTTGCTTACCCCAACCGCCGCCGTCATGGCTCTGGCGAATGACCAAAAACGCCTTTATCGCCAGCGCCACAGCGCCGCCGGGGGGCGATGACATAATCTCATCTTCGATTTCATTCCAGCGCTCAAAGACGTCCATCGCTTTGGGGTTTCGCTCATCGTTTTGTTCTTCGTCCGACAACGCGTCCACCTCTCCGCATACCACGATCCACTCGCGAAACAGCGGCAGCACCGGCTCGTCGCCTTCCTGCTGGCCGCCGAGGGCGAAGGCATCGGGGGCGGTCATGCCCCCGCTGCCCCTTTCGAGGAAGGCGAGCACCTGACGCAGCGAGGGCACATCATCCTCCCGATCGCCAACCTCCATTCCGATTTCCTCGTCGGTCAGAAATCGCAGCTTGGCCGCGCAGCCCGCAAGCGTCGTCGGCTTGGTGGAGTTCATTACCTCCATGCACTCGCCGATCCTTTTCCATCGCAGGGCAAGCGGGGCGTCGGCCTCCTCGATGTCGCGGCCCTCGTCGAGCAATCGCCGTATCTCGCGCTCGACGCGGATCAGCTCGGCATCGCCTTCCTGCCGGCCGCCCAAGGCGAACGGATCGAGGGTGTTGGATTCGGACATTGTTTTGCTCCCATGCTGGCCCGCGTGGGGCCATCGCCAGCGGAACGGGCTGGTGCCGGGAGCTGAATACGCGCTGTGAGACGCGCGGGCTTATTCGTGCCGGTTTCCCGGCCTTAGATCGCCGCACTCCCGACATAGAGCGGCCCGGAGGTCTGGGCATAACAATTCCGCCAATCTCGGGGGCGGTTCCCCGCTCACAGTTTCACGGCGTATTCAGCGCCGAGCGCATGGTGCGCCGGTTTGTGGTGGGGATGCAAGAGTGTCAGCGCGGCGGTAGTGTCTCAGTTTGAAATTGGCTGCCCTTGACAGGGGCTGTCGCGCTGGCCGCTCCGTTCCCATATGCTTACCGGAAAGCAAGGAACGATGGGCGATGCAATACACAATCCAATACACAATCGCATTTTTTCGGTACGGGAAGACCCTAATTGATCCGCTGAAATTCATTCGCAACTACTCTGCCGAGTTTGAGACCCTGGTCGCTGCGCAGGCATATGGATACGCGAACGCGGGGACAATTGAAAACTCGGATGAGGCGGACGGCTTTCAGGTGCGCTGTAAGGGGCGGCCCACTAGGGAATTTATTATCAAGGCACATCCCGATGCCTAAAGGCCCCCAAGGTCAGAAGCGCCCCGCCGACGTGATCGGCAACGCCGTCCGCGTCATGCGGATCGCGACCGCGAAGCCGGCGGCAAATCCCGGCGAGCGCCCCCTCGATCCTACGGCGTCTTGTGCGGGCGCGTAGGGACGCGCTGGGCAGGCTCATCGTCTTCGGATGCGCAGGAAGCCATCGCCGCTCCCTGACGCCACCGGAACGCACCAGCGGGCCGCAAAAGCGGCGGCGAAAGCGGCATCGCGGAAGTAGACCGCGATCGCATCGTTGACGACGCCGGGCGCCCCGGAAGGTGTGATCTCCCAGCTATCGACGCCGCAATTCTCGTCGAGCCATGCGTGCCAGGCATGTAAGCGGTTCAAGCGCTCCCCGACGCCCGTTGACGGAACCGCTATGCGCACCCGCACCGGAAAGCGGCGCTCGGCCTCAACGATGATCTGGCGGGCGTTGCCGGGCATGGCTGCTGGTCAGCGCCGCCCCAGGGCATCCGACATCTTTTGGATCAACTCGGCAAGCTGCACCCGCTCATCGTCGGTGAGCGCCGCTACGCACCGCTCGGCCGCTTGTACGAGTGGCGGCTTTCCGGGCGAAACTCGCAGATCGGCAAGCACCACCGTCTGAAAGCCCGGATGGGAGCTGCGCTCCGCTGCATAGAGGAATTGGAGGGCGCGCTCAGCTACGGCTTCGATGGTCTCAACCATTTTTGGCTCCGCGACCCGCGACATAGAGACATAGCGCCCATGCGGTTCTGCTACCCACAGAGCTACCCAAGGCCCCAAATTAAAGGCAATCGCTTGGCTTATTGTCCCGTAACCTATTGAAAAATTGGGGCGAGTGACGGGTCTCGAACCCGCGACCTCCAGATCCACAATCTGGCGCTCTAACCACCTGAGCTACACCCGCCGTCCCGGCTGGAGGTAGCGAATCGCAAGCGCAAGGTCAAGCGCAGGGCCGCAAGAACGGCGTCGGATGACGGCGCCGGTCGGGCGCGCGCGGACTTGCCTTTTCGCCGCGCGATTTGACCCCATTTTTAGTCCATGACCAGTTCACCCGCAGGTTGGGCGGATCACGCCCTGTTGACTCCGCGGCAGATGGGCGAGGCGGACCGGCTGACGATCGCCGGCGGTGTTGCCGGCGCCGTGCTGATGGAGAGCGCCGGGCGGGCGGTCGCCGATGCGATCAGCCGGCGATGGCCGCCGCGGCCGGTCGCGGTGCTGTGCGGACCTGGAAACAACGGCGGCGACGGGTTTGTCGCAGCGTGCATCCTGGCCGAGCGCGGCTGGGCGGTGCGGCTGGCGCTGCTCGGCGAGCGCGCGGGGCTGAAGGGCGATGCCGCGTGGGCCGCGTCGCGCTGGCCCGGGACGGTCGAGCCGCTCGGCATCGGCGCGCTCGATGGTGCGGGGCTTGTCGTCGACGCGCTGTTCGGCGCGGGTCTCACTCGGGCGGTCGGGGGCATTGCCGCTGAAATTATCGGGGCGCTGAACGCGCGCGACCTGCCGGTCGTCGCGGTCGATGTGCCGAGCGGCGTCGACGGGGCCAACGGCGCAATCCGCGGCGTCGCGCCGAAAGCGGCGCTGACCGTCACCTTCTTCCGCCGCAAGCCGGGCCATTTGCTGCTGCCCGGCCGGCTGAATTGCGGCGAGACGAGCGTCGCGCAAATCGGCATTGCCGCGAGCGTTCTCGATGCCGTTGCGCCGAATACGGCGGCGAACAATCCCGCGTTGTGGCTCGGCGAGTTTCCCTGTGCCGAGACGATGGGCCACAAATATTCGCGCGGCCATGCGCTTATCGCCGGCGGGGCGGTGATGACCGGGGCGGGACGGCTGGCGGCGCGCGCGGCGGCGCGGGTCGGCGCCGGGCTCGTCACCGTCGCGGCGCCCGAGCCGGCCTTTCCGATCTATGCCGCGGCGCTGACCGGGGTCATCGTCGCGCCGGTTGCCGGGCCCGGTGATTTTGCCGCGTTGCTCGCCGACCCGCGGCGCAATGCCGCGCTAATCGGCCCCGGCGCCGGCGCCGGGGCCGCAACCCGCGAGAACACCGCCAAGATTCTCGCCGCCGGCAAGCGGGCGGTGCTCGACGCCGATGCCTTGACGGTTTTCGCCGACAGGCCCGCGGATTTGTTCGATGCGATCCGTTCTCCCTGCGTGTTGACCCCGCATGAGGGGGAATTCGCGCGGCTGTTCGATGCCTCGGGCAGCAAGCTCGAGCGGGCGCTCCGGGCGGCCAAGGCGAGTGGCGCCGTGGTCTTGCTGAAGGGCGCCGACACGGTGATCGCCGCGCCCGACGGCCGCGCCGCGATCAACGAGAATGCGCCGCCCGAGCTCGCGACCGCCGGTTCCGGCGATGTGCTGGCCGGCATTGTGCTGGGGCTGCTGGCCCAGGGCATGCCCGCCTTCGAGGCCGCCTGCGCCGCCGCCTGGCTGCATGGCGAAGCGGCGCGCCGCTTTGGCGTCGGTCTGGTCGCCGAGGACCTGATCGATACGCTTCCCGCGGCCCTCGCAGGATTGCAACAACTGGCGCACACTATTGCTCCAACACGGGTGGGCCCGGCATGAGCGAGCGTGCACCGATCGGTTTTTTCGACACGGTCGTCGACCGCACCCGCGCGAAGTTGCGCGATGTCTGGCGCGACATCGCCAGTTCGACGCGCGGCGTCTTGAGCGGCATGCCACGGTCCGACCTGCCCGAGGACGACGCGCAGCGCCTGCGCCAGCAGATGCAGAGCTGCCTCGACGGCGCCGGCGGAGAAGTCGGCGCCCGGGCCCGCGCCGCGGAGCTCGGCCGCACCTACCTGGCGCTCAACCGAGCCGGACGCGAGCGCTTCCTGCATGTGCTGGCCGAGGAGTTCGACGTCGACCATGCCGCGGTGGATCGCTGCTGCTCGCGGCTCGCGGCGGGCAAGATTCCGGCCGAGCGCGCCGCCGCCGAGCAGGCGATGCGCGCCGCGCTGACGCCGCCGCGGCTGCGGCTCCTGCGACAGTTCAACGCGCTGCCCGAAGGCGTCAAGTTCCTGGTCGACCGCCGCGGCGAGTTGATCGCGCTTGCCGGCGGCGACATGGCGCTGCGCGGCCTCGCCGAGGATCTGCGCGAGCTTCTGGCCGACTGGTTTGACATCGGCTTTCTCGAACTGAAGCAGATCAGCTGGGAGTCGCCGGCAGCGCTGCTGGAAAAGCTCATCGCCTACGAGGCGGTGCACGAGATCCAGGGCTGGACCGACCTCAAGAATCGGCTGGAGGCCGATCGCCGCTGCTTCGCGTTCTTCCATCCGCGCATGCCGGACGAACCCTTGATCTTCGTCGAGGTGGCGCTCGTCAAGGGCATGGCCGGCAACATCCATGCGCTGCTCGACGAGACCGCGCCGCACGGCGACCCCAACACCGCCGACAGCGCGATCTTCTACTCGATCTCGAACTGCCAGCGCGGCCTTAACGGGATCAGCTTCGGCGATTTCCTGATCAAGCGGGTCGTCGACGCGCTCACCCGCGAGATGCCGCGGCTCAAGGTCTTCGCAACGCTGTCGCCGGTTCCGGGCTTCCGGGCTTGGCTCGTGACGGAACGGCTGCGCCCCGATTTGCTGTTGCCGGCCGAGGCCAAGGCGCTGTCCGCGGTCGCCGGCAACGGTGCGACGGAGCCCGATCTGGCGGCGCTGCTCGGCCGGCCGGAATGGCCCGCCGACCCCGCGCTCTCCGAAGCGATACGCGAGCCGTTGTTGCGGCTTTGTGCGCAATACCTGCTGTTGGAAAAGGGCCGTCTCGGTCGCGCCGCGGACCCGGTCGCGCATTTCCATCTGACCAACGGCGCGCGCGTCGAGCGGCTCAACTGGCAGGGCGATCTCTCGGAAAAGGGGCTGCAGCAATCCGCCGGGATCATGGTCAACTATCTCTACCAGCTCGATCATATCGAGGCCAATCACGAGGCTTATCGCGGCGAGGGGCGGGTCGTGGCCTCATCGGCCGTGCGTCACCTGCTGCGCCAGCGCTGAGCGGCGGCGCGTTCTCTTATGTTAGCTGCGGCGAGTATGTTAGAACGCGCGCGGCCGATGCGGCGCGCCGGCGGCCCCTCTTATGCTAGCTTGGCGGCGGGCGTGGCGGAATTGGTAGACGCACTGGATTTAGGTTCCAGCGGTGAAAATCGTGGGGGTTCAAATCCCTCCGCCCGCACCAGCGCCGGTCTCTAGCCGGGTCGATCCTCCCAAGAACATGAGTGTCATCAAATGCAAGTGACCGAGACCAACGCCGACGGGTTGAAGCGCGAATTCAAGGTCGTCATCCCCGCCGGCGATCTCGAAAACCAGATCAGCACTCGCCTCACCCAGCTTGGCCGCCAGATCCGCTTGCCGGGGTTCCGGCCGGGGAAGGTGCCGCAATCGCTGTTGCGCCAGCGCTACGGTTCCGCGATTCGCGGCGAGGTGCTCGAGCATACCGTGCAGGACAGCTCGGCCGAGATGATGCGCGAGCAGAATTTGCGGCCGGCGCTGCCGCCCAAGGTCGAGATCGTCTCGGCCGCGGAAGGCGCCGATTTCGAATACACCGTGTCGGTCGAGGTGCTGCCCGAGATCCCCCAGCCCGATTTCGGGACGCTGGGGCTCGAGCGGCTGACCGTCGATGTCCCCGACGACGATGTCGACAAGGCGCTCGCCCGGATCGCCGAGCAGTATCGCAAATCCGAACCCGTCACGCGCGCCGCTAAATCCGGCGACATCCTCGTCATCGATGTCGCCGGCAAGGTCGGCGGGCAGGAGATTCCCGGCACCAAAGGCGAGGGCAGGCAGGTCGAGCTTGGCGCCGCAGGCCAGCTTCCCGGCTTCACCGAGCAGCTCGTCGGCGTCGAGACCGGCCAAGATCGCGCGGTCAAGGTCACGCTCCCCGAGGATTACGGCAATCCCGACTTCGCCGGCAAGGAGGCGCTGTTCGACGTCGCGGTGAAGGAGGTGCGCGAGCGCCAGCCGGCCGTCATCGACGATGCGCTGGCTGCCGAGGTCGGGCTCGAAAACCTCGCCGAGCTGCGCCAGGAGGTGAAGGACCGCATCGCCCGCGACTACAGCGCCGTGACCCGGCAGCGGATGAAGCGCCAGCTGCTCGATCAGCTGGCCGCGGCCCACGATTTCCCGGTGCCGCCGGGGATGGTCGAGATCGAGTTCAACAATATCTGGCAGCAGCACGAAGCGGAAAAGGCCTACGTTGCCGCCCCCCCGCCCGGCGATGCTCTCGGCGCGGCGGCGGCCGAACCGGCCCCGGCGGCCGGCGAGGCTACCCCATCTGGCGAGGCTCCCCCATCTGGCGATGCTTCCGGCGCGGCGGCGGCCGAACCGGCCGCGCCGACGGAAGCGGACGAGAAGCTCAAGACCGAATACCGCAGTCTCGCCGAGCGCCGTGTCCGTCTCGGCCTGCTGCTTGCCGAAGTCGGCCGCAATGCCAATATCAGCGTCACTCAGGATGAACTCAACCAGGCCTTGATCCGGGAAGCCCAGCGTTTTCCCGGCGCGGAACGGCAAGTGCTCGATTACTATCGCAATAACCCGGACGCGGCCGGCAATCTACGGGCGCCCATTTTCGAGGAAAAGGTCGTCGACTATATCGTCGAGCTGGCGAAGCCCGCCGAGCGCAAGGTGAGCCCGCAGGAGCTGCTGGCGATGACCGAGGCCGACGAAGCCTCCGACGAAACCGGCCAGCCGGAGGAAAAGCCGACGGAGAAGAAACCACGCAGACAAACCGGCGCGCGCAGTGCAACCAAGCGGCCGCGCAAAGGAGAGACGGAATGAACGATCCTTACGAACATTACATGAACAACCTGGTGCCCATGGTGGTCGAGCAGACCAACCGCGGCGAGCGAGCCTACGACATCTATTCGCGGCTGTTGAAGGAGCGGATCATCTTCCTGGTCGGGCCGATCCACGACGCGGTCGCCAGCCTGATTTGCGCCCAATTGCTGTTCCTCGAAGCTGAGAACCCGAGCAAGGACATCGCCTTGTACATCAACTCGCCCGGCGGGGTGGTGACCTCCAGCCTGGCGATGTACGACACGATGCAATACATCCGCTCGCCGGTCTCGACCGTGTGCATCGGCCAGGCCGCTTCGGCCGGCTCGCTGCTGCTCTGCGCCGGCGCGCCGGGCAAGCGCTTCTCGCTGCCCAATTCGCGCATCATGATCCACCAGCCCTCCGGCGGCGCGCAGGGGCAGGCGACCGACATCGAGATTCAGGCCCGCGAGATTCTCGCTTTGAGGGCACGTCTGAACGATATTTACGTTAAGCACACAGGACAGCCGCTTGACGCGATCGTCAATGCGCTCGAACGCGACAAGTTCCTGTCGCCGCTCGAAGCAAAGACGTTTGGGTTGATCGACGAAGTCGTCGAGGCGCGCCCGACCACGGCCGATGAAAAGGCCAGGGCTTGAGGCGCGTCTCAGTCGCTTCGCCGCAACCGTTTAGGATTTAACTAGTTGTTGATCCAGTCGGAGCACATATACTTGGATAATCGGGGGAGGGTGTCGCACGACGCCCAGACCCCGCGCCGGTTCGGCGGTTCCGGCCGCCCTGCCTGCGTCTGGGAAACGACGGAGCGGCGATGACCAAGTCCAGCGGCAGCGATTCAAAAAACACGCTGTACTGCTCCTTCTGCGGCAAGAGCCAGCACGAGGTCAGGAAACTGATCGCCGGGCCGACCGTGTTCATCTGCGACGAATGCGTCGAGCTCTGCATGGACATCATCCGTGAGGAGCACAAGACGACGCTGGTCAAGTCGCGCGACGGGGTGCCGGGCCCGCGCGACATCTGCCGCGTGCTCGACGATTACGTCATCGGCCAGAGCCACGCCAAGCGCGTGCTGTCGGTCGCCGTCCACAACCACTACAAGCGCTTGGCGCACAGCGCCAAAAACAACGATGTCGAGCTGGCGAAGTCGAACATCCTTTTGGTCGGGCCGACCGGATCGGGCAAGACGCTCTTGGCGCAGACTCTGGCGCGGATCATCGATGTGCCGTTCACGATGGCCGACGCCACGACCTTGACCGAGGCCGGCTATGTCGGCGAGGACGTCGAGAACATCATCCTGAAGCTGCTGCAGGCCGCCGACTACAACGTCGAACGGGCGCAGCGCGGCATCGTCTATATCGACGAGGTCGACAAGATCTCGCGCAAATCCGACAACCCGTCGATCACCCGCGACGTGTCGGGTGAAGGCGTGCAGCAGGCGCTCCTCAAGATCATGGAGGGGACGATCGCCTCGGTCCCGCCGCAAGGCGGCCGCAAGCACCCGCAGCAGGAATTCCTGCAGGTCGACACGACCAACATTCTGTTCGTCTGCGGCGGCGCCTTCGCGGGCTTGGAAAAAATCATCGCCCAGCGTCGGCAGGGGACATCGATCGGGTTCGGCGCCGAGGTGCGCGGTCCCGACGAGCGCAAGACCGGCGAGATTCTGCGCGACCTCGAACCCGAGGATCTGCTCAAGTTCGGGCTGATCCCCGAATTCGTCGGCCGGCTACCGGTGGTGGCGACCCTCGACGACCTCGACGAGGATGCGCTGGTCGACATCTTGACCAAGCCGAAGAACGCGCTCGTCAAGCAATACCAGCGCCTGTTCGAAATGGAGGATGTCCGACTCGAACTGACCGAGGACTCGCTGCGCGGCATCGCCCAGAGGGCGATCGCGCGCAAGACCGGGGCGCGTGGACTGCGCTCGATCATGGAAGCGATCCTGCTCGATTCGATGTTCGAGCTGCCGAGTCTCGCCGGCGTCAGCGAGATCGTCATCAATCGCGAGGTTGTCGACGGCCGCACCAAGCCGCTGCACATCTACTCCGACCGCCGCGGCGAGAGCGGCACCGCCGACTGATCCGGTGTCCGCGAAGGGCCGGGATGCGGCACGATGACGGCACCGGCTTGACGGCGGGCCGTCAAGCGCCAAACTAATCACGGCCCAAGCTAGTTGCCTCTGGGCCAGATCGCGCCCGCCATCCGGCGGCCGGTCCCCAAGGAAAGAGGGCCTATGTCAGAACCTGCACGCGTTGCGCTCTATCCCGTCCTGCCGCTCCGCGATATCGTCGTATTCCCGCACATGATCGTGCCGCTGTTTGTCGGCCGCGAGAAATCGGTGCGCGCGCTCGAAGACGTGATGAAGGACGACAAGCAGATTCTGCTCGTCACCCAGAAAAGCGCCGCGCAGGACGATCCCAGCACGTCCGACATCTTCATGGTCGGCACGGTCGGCACGGTACTGCAGCTCCTGAAGCTGCCCGACGGCACCGTCAAGGTGCTGGTCGAGGGCGGGCAGCGCGCGCGCATCCAGAAATTCGCCGAGAACGAGGCTTTCTTCCAGGCCTATGCCGAGGGGCTGGGCGATGCCGGTGCGCCGCCGCAGGAGACCGAGGCGCTGGCCCGCACCGTGGTCGCGCAGTTCGAACAGTACATCAAGCTCAACAAGAAGATCCCGCCCGAGGTGCTGGTCTCGATCAACCAGATCGAGGACCCCGGCAAGCTCGCCGACACGGTCGCCTCGCATCTTACCCTGAAGATCCCGGAGAAGCAGGAGCTGCTCGAGACCATTCCGGTGTCCGAACGGCTCGAAAAGGTCTTCGGCTACATGGAAGGCGAGATCGGCGTCCTCCAGGTCGAGAAGCGGATCCGCAATCGCGTCAAGCGCCAGATGGAGAAGACACAGCGCGAATACTACTTAAACGAGCAATTGAAGGCGATCCAGAAAGAACTGGGGGAAGGCGAGGACGGCAAGGATGAGATGGCCGAACTCGAAGCCAAGATCGCCAAGACGAAATTCTCTAAGGAAGCGCGCGATAAGGCTATGGCGGAGCTTAAGAAGCTGCGCAGCATGAGCCCGATGTCGGCGGAAGCGACAGTGGTGCGCAACTATCTCGATTGGATGTTGTCACTGCCCTGGCACCACCGCACCAAGATCAAGCGCGACATCGCCAGCGCCGAGAAGGTGCTCAACGCCGACCATTTCGGGCTGGAAAAGGTCAAGGAGCGCATCCTCGAATATCTCGCTGTCCAGCAGCGGATGAAAAAGATGAAGGGACCGATCCTCTGCCTGGTGGGCCCCCCGGGCGTCGGCAAGACCTCGCTCGGCAAATCGGTGGCGAGGGCGACCGGCCGCAATTTCGTTCGCATGTCGCTGGGCGGCGTGCGCGACGAGGCCGAGATCCGCGGCCATCGCCGGACCTATATCGGCTCGATGCCGGGCAAGGTCCTGCAGGGCATGAAGAAGGCCAAATCGTCGAACCCGCTGTTCCTGCTGGACGAGGTCGACAAGCTGGGCGCCGACTGGCGCGGCGACCCGTCCTCGGCACTGCTCGAAGTGCTCGATCCGGAGCAGAACTCGACGTTCGCCGACCATTATCTCGAGGTCGATTACGATTTGTCGGATGTGATGTTCGTGACCACCGCCAACACGCTGCGCATGCCACAGCCGCTGATGGACCGCATGGAGATCATCCGCATCCCCGGCTACACCGAGGACGAGAAGCTCGAGATCGCCAAGCGCCATCTGATCCCGAAGCAGATCGAGGCGCACGGGCTCAAGAAGGCGGAATGGGCGATCAGCGACGACGCGCTGCGCGACGTCATCCGCTACTACACGCGCGAAGCCGGGGTACGCAACCTGGAGCGCGAGATCGCCAACCTCACCCGCAAGGCCATCAAAGACATTTTGATGAAGAAGGCGGGGAAGGAAGGCAAGGTCTCGGTCAGCCGCCGCAACCTCGACAAATATGCCGGCGTGCGGCGCTTCCGCTTCGGCGCCGCCGAGACCGAGGATCTGGTCGGCGTCACCACCGGACTGGCGTGGACCGAGGTCGGCGGCGAATTATTGACGATCGAGGCGGTGACGTTGCCCGGCAAGGGCCGCGTGATCGCGACCGGCAAGCTCGGCGACGTGATGAAGGAGTCGGTCCAGGCGGCCGAAAGCTACGTCAAGTCGCGCAGCCTGGTGTTCGGCATCCTGCCGTCGGCCTTCGAGAAGAAGGACATCCATGTGCATGTGCCGGAGGGCGCGACGCCAAAGGATGGCCCCTCCGCGGGCGTCGGCATGGTCACCACGATCGTGTCGGTGCTGACCGGCATCCCGGTCAGGCGTGACATCGCGATGACCGGCGAGATCACGCTGCGCGGCCGCGTGCTGCCGATCGGCGGGCTCAAGGAGAAGCTGCTGGCGGCATTAAGCGGCGGGCTGAAGACCGTGCTGATCCCGGCCGAGAACGAGAAAGACCTCGCCGAGATCCCCGACAACGTCAAGCGCGGGCTTAAGATCATTCCCGTCACCACCGCCGACGAAGTGCTGCTGCACGGCCTTGCCGGGCCGCTCACTCCGATCACCTGGACCGAGGATGTGGAGCAACCTGCGGTAATTCCCGCGTCTGGCGAAGAGCGATCGGGCGTTCTAACGCATTGATTCCTATTACCGGGCCGTGCGTTAGCCGATCTACTTCAAGTGGATCTGCCACAACGGCCCGGTAAGGCCCAAAAAAAGCGCGTTTTCGCCATGCGCGCCAGCGTTGACCGGCCGCAGGGTGCGCTCTACACTCCGGTTCGTTTTCGGCCAAGAATTTCTCCGAACTTAAGGGTAGGGGGCGACACGTGAATAGAAACGAACTCGTCGATGCCGTCGCGGGTAAGGCCGATCTGTCCAAAACGGCCGCAAGCAAGGCAGTCGAGGCGGTGTTCGACTCGATCACCGGCGCGTTGAAAGGTGGCGGCGAGGTACGGCTCGTCGGGTTCGGCACCTTCTCGGTTGCCCGGCGGGCGGCTTCGGAAGGCCGCAACCCGCGGACCGGCGAGAAAATCAAGATCGCCGCGTCAAAGCAGGCGAAGTTCAAGCCCGGCCGGCGGTTGCGCGACTCGTTGAACTAGGCCGAGGGTCGGGTCGAAATTAAGTGGCGCGGCTTCCCAGCCGCGTCACAAGGTCAGTGGCTCGGGCGATTAGCTCAGTTGGCAGAGCATCTCGTTTACACCGAGAGGGCCGGCGGTTCGAGTCCGTCATCGCCCACCAACCGGATCAAAGACTTACGGGCTGGTTGTCGGTGAAAAATGGAAGCCGGGCCAGACCTGGGGAACGGTTTGGGGAACGGTCGAGAACCGCTCGGAAGCCGCCGCGGTAGAAGACCAAAGGGGGAACGCAACGGAAAAAATTGCACTGTCGAAAAAGTGCACACGAAAAGTGCAATGACGAGGCGCGCCCGGCCGGTCAGGGCGAGCAAGGCTGGAAAGCAATCCTGATCTTAGTCAAGCCGCCGGGATCGAGCACGACCTCCCGCTCGCGCCGACCGCGCGGGAATATGAAGACCGAAGCCCGCTTGATGCGAGCCGAGGCGATTACAGGGTCTCGGGCCCGAATCAGCCGGTGACCATGCGCAAAGCTTTCTGCGACACGGCGATCTAGTGTCCAAGCGATGCCGCGAATCCGATCGCGCGAACAGCCGCGATAGACTGTCCATTCGTCATCGAGCGAACCTCGAAGCTGCGCTGGCGCAAAGGTCACGTGAACGCGCATCAGCCTGAGTGCCTTCCGACGATAGGGCCAGGTCGCATCACAGCTGATCCACCACCGCGCGACGGTTTTCCAAAACTGTTTGGGCGATAGCGCCTCCGACAAGTTCCAGAGCGCCTCCGCACGGTCTTCGGAGTTGAGCGCGATCAGATAGTCGTCGACGAGTCCCGTAATCCGCCGCTCGCCCGGCCTTCGCTCGATGGCCGCCACAGCGGCTTTTCGTCGCCGCTCCAACTCAGCGCGCCATCGCGTCTGCGCATCGCGATGCTCGACGAGACGCCGCTCATTGTCGTCTGGATGATCCATTATGGCGCGGAATTGCTCAAGTCCGTTCAATCGGAGGTCCTCGCTTTAAGGAGATCAGGCACCCGGTCCGCCGGTGAGGCGAGCGGGGAGCGTGGCGCTTCAGTCTAGCAACCGCCTCCAGTCGACTGGGTCGGCTACGCTCTTCTGAATCACCTCCACTGCGCTCTGGCGCGCGACCGCCAGAGACAGGCCGATCTCGACAAAGTACTCGGTAAAGCATTCCTCCATTGGCTGCCCATCGCGAAGCCGTAAAATCGCAGATAAGGCTGCTTGGCGCTTCCGCGGCTCCAGGGCTCGGAACGCTCGCAGGAACGACAGCTCGTGGCCGTTTTCCAGCCTGATTGTGGCACGGCCGCCGAGGGCGAAGGGATCGTGGGCGCTCATGCGTCACCCCCGGTATCGCGCCACTCTCCGACCGACTCAGCGATGGCCGCCTGGTAGCGTCTGAGGGCTCTCCGTTCCTGCGCTTGGAGCGATTTTCGAGCGCGCACCAGGGCGTCCCAGCGGGCGCCGCGCCTTTGGACCTCGTCGCGG
>DASRLO010000047.1:0-36390 GCA_035648415.1 Allostellaceae bacterium | reverse complement strand
CCGCGACGAGGTCCAAAGGCGCGGCGCCCGCTGGGACGCCCTGGTGCGCGCTCGAAAATCGCTCCAAGCGCAGGAACGGAGAGCCCTCAGACGCTACCAGGCGGCCATCGCTGAGTCGGTCGGAGAGTGGCGCGATACCGGTGGTGACGCATGAGCGCCGAGATCGTCAAGCTGCGGGTCGGCCGTAAGGTGACGGTGAAACGTCTCGCGGCATTATCCCGCCAAGAAAAGCGCGAGAAGCACGCTGTCATATCCGCGAGGATCGCCGCCGCCCTAAAGGGGGTAAAGGGTGGAACCTTCAAGCGGCGGGTCGGCCGTGCGGATGATACCGTCGTTCTTACCGACGCTATAGAGGCCGCAGTCGCAAGGGGAATTCAGACGGCCTTTGCTGAATTGGGGGATGTTCTCGCCGCTTGGGCGGCGGGAGGTGAGAAATGAGCGCGCCGAACCCGGTGCTCCTGATCCGCGCCGAAGATCGCCTTGCGAGCGTTCAGCGCCTGGTCGCGGGGATACACTCGCTCGCTATCGCAATGGAGGAAGCGGGCGAGGATGACGGCAGCCCAATCGCCGAGATCGCGCTGACGGCGTTGCGCCGGATGGACAAGATCGAGCGCGATATCAACAAATACCGCGCCGGCCTGTCGATGCGCGGGGCACTGAAAGAGGTCGGCGCCTAAACTGGGAGACGCCCCGCTCGCCCTCACCGGCGGGCCGGGGGCTTTCGCTACCACGTTGCTACCAAACTGTCGATTACAGCGCCGAACCGGAAGAAACTAAACGAGACAAAGTTCAGCTAAAAGGCCCAACAAAACAACGCAATGCAGGACTGTGGACGATCAGACGGAACGCGGGGGGTATTTCATCACGAAGTAGCTCGGCCGGTTCCAGTTGGACGACGCGCCGACCATCGCGATCGTCTTCACTCGCCCAAGGATCGAGCCGATTTTCGCGTCGGAATAGGGGATCGGTTCGAGATCGGCCATAGCGCGCTCCGATGGAAGGCGCATCCATCTTAGTCGTCATCCCGGCCGGAGCGAAGCGGAGAGCCGGGACCCAGGGGCAACCGGCACAGTGCTCGCCCCTGGGCCCCCGCTTTCGCGGGGAAGACGGGATTTATTTTAGCTTCAGAGCTTCCACCCGAGGAAATCGCACACCGCGCGGCCCATCACCATTTCGAGATCGCGGCCTTTGAGCCACGGCATCTCCTCGGTGAACATCGTCACGCATTGCTTCCACGAGCACGGCATCCGGGTGATGTCGGTGCCCCAGAAGCTGCGCTCGGGGCCGAAGGCCTCGACGATCTGCTGGGTATATTTGTGGATGTTTTTGTACGGGTAGGCGTGGCTCGAATTGCCCGGCGCGCCGGTGCATTTGACCGCGACGTTCTTGTGCTTCGCCAGCGCCAGCAGCGCCGCCTGGTTGCCGTGCGCGGCATCGTCGCTGGCGTTGCGCGTGCGGGCGTAATGGTCGATCAACAGCTTGAGGCCGGGATGGCGCTCGGCGATCTGGCCGACCAGCGGCAGGTAGTTCGAGGCCATCAGCGCGATCGGGATGCCGGCCTTCTCCGCCGCCGGCCACAACCAATCCATCGTGCCGTCGGTCATCCAATTCGCCTGGTGCGGCGCGGTGAACGCGTAGCGCAGGCCGAGCATGCCGGGCCGGCTTTTCCAGGTATCGATCAGCGACCGGTTCTCGGGCTTGTCGAGCGGGAAGTTGCCGAGGATGCCGAACCGCTTCGGGTATTTGGCGGCCGCTTCCTCGGAAATTTTGCCCGAATTCGGGTCCCACCCCGGTGGGTGCAGCAGGCAGGCGCTGACCCCGGCCGCATCCATGTCGCGGACGCATTCTTCCGCGGAATAGGAATTGACCTGGCGGTGCATCGCGTTGGTCGGCGGTCCGGCCGACCAGATATGGACTTGGGCGTCGACGATCAGCATGGCGTGAATTCTCCCAACGGATTGTCGTGTGGGTAGAGCGCGGCGAAACTCACCCGACAGAGTGAAATCGGCGGGTTTCGCGTTGCTCAACCCACCCTACGGCCTCTTACCGCGGCATGCCTTCGGCTCCGGCGGGGACGTCGTAGAAGGCGAGTGTCATCGACACGCTGGTGTAGAAGCCCATCAGGGTGATCGCGTCGGTGATGCCTTCATGGCCCAGCGCCTCGACCGCGCGGTCGAAAAGGCCCTGAGAGACCCAGCGCGAATTCGACAGGCAGATTGCCATTTCGTAGACGACCTGCTCGCGTTTGTCGTCGAACGACGTCGGCAGGCCGGACAGCATGGCCTCGACCTTGTCGGCCGGCAGACCGGCCGCCTTCCCGGCCCGCTCGTGCGCGTTGGTCGGGTAGGCCGAATGAAACTTGCTGTTGACGATGACGACCGCAATCTCGCGCTCGCGCTCGCTCAGCGAATAGCCGGTGCGGAAATAGGCGCCCAGCGGCCCCATCACCTTCACCAGCTTCGGGTTGTGCACATAGATTTTGTTGGGGCCGGGCAGGCGGCCGCGGGTCTCAACCAGCGAATTGTAGCCGGCCTGCTGCTCGGGGGTCATCCGGCCGTAGGGGATTTCGGCGTAGCGGCCAAAGGTCGGGGTGTCGGCCATAATGGGGCTCCTCCTCGGTTGTGACGTTGTTCGGCTCACAATAGCGGCTCCCGCGGCGGTGCGCGATGATCGCGAGTGCATGCTGAGCAGGCCCAGTATGACGGGTTTGCATGCGGTAGACGTTGCGAATAGGGCGGGGCGGCTGCTTCACTTTGCCGGGGCGAGCTCCGGCTGCCGCGCTTTCGGCGCGGTGAGCGCGGCCGGGAAGCTCAGCTTGAAGACGGCGCCGCCGCCGGCGCGCTCTGCCACCGAAACGCGCGCGCCGTGCCGTTCGGCGATCCCCGCGACGATCGACAGGCCGAGGCCCGCGCTGCCCTGTCGCCGCCGGTCGCGGCGCCAGAACCGCCGGAAAATCTGCTCGCGGTCGGCCGCCGGCACGCCCGGACCCCGGTCGGAGATCGAGATCGCACCGCCCGGATCGATCTCGAGCTCGACGGTCGTCGCCCGCGGCGTGTGGACCAGCGCGTTTTCCACCAGATTGCGGACGGCGCGGCCCAGCATGTCGGGATTGCCGGGAACCACCACCGGCCGGCGCGCCCCGGTGACCGCGACGCGCTTGTCGTCGGCGAGCCCGAGCGGCGCGAGAAATGCCGCCACCTCGGCGGCCACTTCGGCGAGGTCGGCGGTCTCGCCCGGCCCGATGACGAATGTGTCGAGCTCGGCCATCTCCAGCAGCTGGTTGACCAGCCGGCTCATATTCTCGACATCGTGGCGCAGCGACTTTGCCAGCTCCGGGTCGGCGATCATGTCGATCTGCGTGCGCAGGATCGCGAGCGGCGTGCGCAATTCGTGCGCCGCGTCCGCGGTGAACTCGCGCTGACCGCGAAACCCTTCTTCCAAGCGGTCGAGCGCCTGGTTTACCGCGTGCACCAGCGGCCTCACCTCGCGCGGCATGGCCGGCTCGGGGAGGCGAAGATCGGTATGAGCCGGGCCGATCCGCTGGGCCAGGTTTGATGCGACGATAACCGGACGCAGCGCGCGGCGGATGATGACGACATCGATGACGAGCAGCAGCAGCAGGATCGGCGCCGTGATCCACCCGACGCGGATAAAGAAATCGGCGACGATGTCGTCGATCAGCACATCGCGATGGGCAAGGTCTTGCGCCACCTCGACCCACAGTTTTTGACCGGCGATCACCACCGGGACGCTGATGCCGAAAATCTCCGTCCCGTTGAAACGGCCGGAGAAGGACGTTGCCTTGTTCGACGGCGGCGGGAGGCTGGTGATCGCGCGACCGTCGGAGAATGAAGACGCTAGAACCCGTCCGTTCGCATCGCCGATGGCGTAGGAGTAGCGCTGGTAATCGGCGGAATAAAGGTCGGCGAGCCGCGCCGTCAGATGGACCCGCAGCGTACCGTCCGGCTCGAGGTCGATCAGCCGAACGAGTTCGCCGGCCTGTTCTCGCAGCGCGTGCCGATGCAGGTCCTGGGCCGCATGCTTCAGCATCAAATAGAGCGCCAGCGGCATGAAAATCGAGGTTACGACGATTGCCAGCAGGTGCAGCGCGATCGCGCGGCCGACGATCGAGCGAAAGCGGAACAACTATTTTCCCTCGCCGATCATGTAGCCGACCCCGCGCACGGTGTGGACTTGCACCGTGGCGCCGGTCTCGACCAGGTGCCGGCGCAGGCGGTGGACATGGACCTCGACGGCGTTCGAGCCGATTTCCTGCGCCGGGCCGTAGAGGCTGCTTTCGAGCAGCGACTTCGCCACCACCCGGCCGCTGCGCCGCAGCAGATGTTCGAGCACCGCGATCTCGCGCGCCGAGAAGGCGATCGGCCGCTCGTCGATGAAGACCTGGCGATCGATCGTGTCGAGGGTCAAATTGCCGAGCCGCAGCGCCATGCCCAAGAGGTTGCCCGGGCGTCGCAACAGCGCCTGCAGGCGAGCCACCAGTTCTTCGAGCGCGAAAGGCTTGACGAGGTAATCGTCGGCGCCGGTCTGCAACCCGTTGACCCGGTCCTTGAGGCTGCCGTGCGCGGTCAGGATTAAAACCGGGGTGGTGTCGCCTCGCCGGCGCATTTCGGTCAGTACGTCGAGCCCTTCGCCGTCCGGCAGCCCCCGGTCGAGGACGACGACGTCCCAGCGCCCGGTGTCGAGCGCCGCGGTGGAATCCTTGACCGTGGCGAGCATGTCGACCGCGAAGCCGGCGACGCCCAAACCCTGCTTCAGCAGAGCGGCAAAACGCTCGTTATCTTCGATTAGCAGCAGCCTCACCGGCTGATCCCCAGTCGCTCGGCGTACGATTATAGCCTACGACGGGGAGATATGCGGTAGCCGCGCGCCGCACCGCGGGCTAGATCGCGTCGAGCTGCCAGGCCACGTCGTTGGCGATGCCCCAGAGGTAGCCGATGTTGCCCTGACCGACGAGCACCGAGGCGCGGCCCTGGTGGCGCCAGTAGAGCAGGTTGACGTCGTCCTTGCGGCCTGGCGTCGGCGCGAGATCGGGCTGCTTGGTCGACCCGATGATCAGCGCCAGCGGCCCGATCGCCTTATTGTCGGTCGTATAGACGAGTTGCGCCCCCGGCCGCCCCTCGACGACCACCAGCCGCGCGCCGCGGAAGGTCAGCCCCCACGGCTTCAAATCGGGCAGGCGGACCTGCTGCTGCGGCAGGTTCTGGCTGATCTTCTGGAGCGCATCGCCGCCTTCGCCGCTCGCCGGCACATCGAGCATCGATTCGCCGCCGGCGTTGACCACGAGCTTGTAGTCGCCGGCCGCGTTGTCGAGCCAGGTGTTCGTCGCCACGGTTTCGACCTGACGCCCGGCCGGCGGGGCCGACGGCGACAGCAGATTGTTCCCGAAATACCCGGTGCCGACGCCGACGGCGAGACCGAACAGCCCGGCGGCAGCCGCCATCTGGGCATACCAGCGGCGCGACGCCGCCAGCGGCGGGCTTGCCCGCTTCGGCCGCAGCACGACAATCTCGGCGTCGGGCGGCACGGCGGTTTCGCCGCGCGCCGCCGCGATGAGGCGTTCCGGCACCGGCTCGTTCGCGAATTCGGCGTAGGCGCCGCGCAGCAGGCCGGCGGAATCGGACAGCGCCAGCAGGCGGTCGCGCACCGCCGGCTCGGCCTCGAGCCACGCCTCGACACGCGCGCGCTCGTCGTCGTCGAGTTCGCCGTCGAGATAGGCCACCAGGGCTTCGTCGCTATGCTGTTGCATCGTTCGCACTCCTGCGCTGGCCCGCGCCCGCCTCCAGCAATTGTTGAAGAGCAACCCGTGCGCGAGCAAGCCGGCTCATGATGGTCCCGACCGGTACGCCGGTGACATCCGCCGCTTGCTTGTAGCTGAGCCCCTCGACCGTCACGAGCATCAGCGTCATCCGCTGATCCGGCGGCAGCAGCGAGACCGCCCGCCGCACCTCCGACAGCGCGAGGCGCGCCTCGACGCGCCGCACCGGCTCATCCGTTCCGAGTCGCTCCTCGGCAATGTTTCCATCCTCCTTGCGGGTATTCCGGGCTCGGAGCTGGTCGATCCAGATCGTCTGAACGATCCGGAACATCCAGCTGTCGAACCGCGTTCCCTCCTGAAACTGATGCTCCCGCGCCAACGCCCTTTCGCATGCCGTCTGGACCAGATCGTCGGCTTCGCTCGCCGATCGGGTCAGCCCGGCGGCGAACCGCCGCAACCGCGGCAGCACCGCGATCAACTGATCGCTGAACCGCTTGCTCACCGGCTCCACGTGACCCGCCACGCGGTCCGGCGCTTCTCCATAATTCCAACGGAGCGACAACGTTCGGTTCCTGGGATTATTCCGGATAGCGCCCGGCGGCTCGCGCCGGGCAGCGCCTCATTCATGCAATCTCCAAGCCGCGGATGGCTTATTCACGATCGCGGCGGCGCGCCGACACGGCGGCGCGCGCGTAACGGGCACAGCCTAGCATGGGGCTGAATTGCGACGGAAGCATGGCGCGCATGGTCGCTCAGCCCCACATACGCTTCACATTCAATCCACCCCGCGGCATTGTGCGGGCTTGGCAATGATACCGCTGATAGAGGACCGTCGCGCGCGATGAAGGTCGCCATCGTCAGGGAAAGACGCGCGTTCGAGCGGCGGGTCGCGGCGTCGCCCGACACGGTCAAGCAGATGAAGGGGCTCGGCCTCGACGTCGCGGTCGAGGCCGGGGCGGGCGCGGGCGCGTTTTTCGCCGACGCGGCGTATGAGGCGGCCGGGGCGACGATCGCCGCCGACGAAGCCGCCGCGCTCGACGGCGCCGACATCGTCCTCAAGGTGCAGCGGCCGCTCATCGGCAACGGCCTCGATCCCGACGAATTGCAGCTGATGAAGAGGGGTGCGGTGCTCGTCGGGCTGCTGGCGCCGCTGGAGAATGCCGACGACGTGGCGGCCTATGCGAGGGCCGGCATCACCGCGCTAGCGATGGAGCTGGTGCCGCGCATCACCCGGGCGCAGACGATGGACGTGCTGTCGTCGCAGGCCAATCTCGCCGGCTACAAGGCCGCGCTCGACGCCGCCGCCGAGTTCGGCCGCGCCTTGCCGATGATGATGACCGCGGCCGGCACGATCAAGGCGGCCCGCGTGCTGGTGATGGGCGCCGGGGTCGCCGGGCTGCAGGCGATCGCGACCGCGCGGCGGCTCGGCGCGGTGGTGTTCGCGACCGACGTGCGCGCCGCCGCCAAGGAGCAGGTCGAGAGCCTCGGGGCGAATTTCATCAGCGTCGACGCGGAGGCCGCCAAGGGCGCCGAGACCGCCGGCGGCTACGCGCGCGAGATGGGCGAGGATTACCAGCGCCGCCAGCGTCAGGTGATCATCGACGCGCTCAAGCGCATCGATATCGTGATCTGCACCGCGCTGATCCCCGGCCGCAAGGCGCCGGTGCTGTTGACCGGCGAGATGCTGGCGGCGCTGGCGCCCGGCTCGGTCGTCGCCGACATCGCGGTCGAGTCGGGCGGCAACGTCGAGGGCAGCAAGCCCGAGGAGACGGTGACCACCGCGGGCGGCGTCAGGATCATCGGTTACGCCAACGCCGCGGCGCACATCCCGGTCGACGCGAGCCTGCTTTATGCCCGCAACCTGTCGGCCTTCCTCGCGCTGCTGGTCGACAAGGAGAAGGGGCTCCGCATCGACACCGCCGACGAGATCGTCAAGGCCGCGCTGCTGACGATGGACGGCGCGGTGGTCAACCCGACGCTTGCCCCGCCACCGCCTGCTTCTGCGGCGGCTCCAGCAATCCCCGGCACGAGCTGAGGAGGAATCATGGCGGATCCCGCCTCGCTTGCACAGACCGCCGGCGGACTTGCCGGCAATGCCCGGACGCTGGCGCAGAACCTCGACAATTTGGCGCAGCAGATCGCGACGCTGCCGCCGCCGGCCGCGCATGCCGGCACGCCGTTCGTCTTCGAGCTGACCGTGTTCGCGCTCGCTGTGTTCGTCGGCTATTATGTCGTCTGGCGGGTGACTCCGGCACTGCATTCGCCGCTGATGAGCGTCACCAACGCAGTGTCGAGCGTCATCATTGTCGGCGCGCTGATCGCCGCCGGGCCGCACGGCATCAGTTTTGCGAAGATCATGGGGTTCGTCGCGGTGACTTTGGCCGCGGTCAACATCTTCGGCGGCTTTATCGTCACCCAGCGCATGCTGCAGATGTTCCAGCGCAAGAAATAACGGAAAGAATAAACGTGGGCGAAAGCTATTCCGCCTTGCTTTATCTGATCGCCTCGATCTGCTTCATCATGGCGCTCAGGGGCCTGTCCTCGCCGGTGACGGCGCGGAACGGAAACCTGTTCGGCATCGCCGGCATGGTGATCGCGGTGCTGACGACGCTGGCCTCGCCGCATGTGGTCAGCTATTGGCTGATCGTTGTCGGGCTGGTGATCGGCGGCGCGATCGGCGCCTATATCGCCCGCCAGATCCAGATGACCGCGCTGCCGCAACTCGTCGCTGCATTCCATAGCCTCGTCGGTCTCGCCGCGGTGTGCGTCGCCTGCGCGGCGTTTTCCGCGCCCGAGGATTACGGCATTCTCGGTGCGCGCGGCAGCATCTATGGCGCCAGCCTGATCGAGATGGCCTTGGGCCTGGCGATCGGCGCGATCACCTTCACCGGGTCGATCGTCGCCTTCGCCAAGCTGCAGGGGTTGGTGTCGGGCGCGCCGCTCGTCTTTCCGGGTCAGCACGTTCTCAACGCGCTGCTCGGCGCGGCGCTGATCCTCTTGATCGCGCTGTTCGTGATGTTGGGAAGCCCGGTGGTTTTTGTGCTGCTGGTGCTGCTGTCGCTGGCGTTCGGGTTTCTGCTGATCGTGCCGATCGGCGGCGCCGACATGCCGGTGGTGATCTCGATGCTGAACTCGTATTCGGGCTGGGCGGCCTGCGGCATCGGCTTCACGCTGTCGAACAGCCTGTTGATCATCACCGGCGCTCTGGTCGGCTCGTCGGGCGCGATCCTCAGCTACATCATGTGCAAGGGGATGAACCGCTCGATCTTCAACGTGATCCTCGGCGGGTTCGGCACCGAGGGCGGGGCGACGCCGGTTGGCCGCGGGGCCGGCGACCGCATGGTCAAATCGGGCAGCGCCGAGGACGCCGCCTTTATCCTGAAGAATGCCGGTTCGGTGATCATCGTGCCCGGCTACGGCATGGCGGTCGCCCAGGCGCAGCACTCGTTAAAGGCGATGACCGATCTGCTGAAAAAGGACGGGGTCAAGGTCCAATACGCCATCCACCCGGTCGCCGGGCGCATGCCGGGGCACATGAACGTGCTCCTGGCCGAAGCCAACGTGTCCTACGACGATGTGAAGGAGCTCGACGAGATCAACCGCGACTTCGCCTCGACCGATGTCGCTTTCGTCATCGGCGCCAACGACGTCACCAACCCGGCGGCGAAAACCGACCGCGCGTCGCCGATCTACGGCATGCCGATCCTCGATGTCGAGCACGCCAAGACCGTGCTGTTCATCAAGCGCTCGATGGCGTCAGGCTATGCCGGCGTCGAGAACGAGCTGTTCTACCGCGACAACACGATGATGCTGTTCGGCGACGCTAAGAAGATGTGCGACGAGATCGTCAAGGATTTGGAGTAGGGAGAAAAAGCGTTCCGATCACTGTGATCGAAACCAGATGCCCAAGCCCACATCGACCTCGAAAAGATGGTGCAGCCGAAGACGGGACACCATAAGCCTCAATGTTGTGGACGTTGTGTCAATGAAGGTATCGATGTATTGTAGATTTTCATCATCTTTTGATGTGCCAAGCATTCCGTCGAGGTGAAAATGCCCAGGTTTCCCGCCATAAAGGTCCATGACTTCTGGGTATTTTGCATGAACATAGTTCGAGTACGTTAGGTATACGGTCGAGTACATTCGCTCTGCCGGAACTCTCTGGTCCACGTCACTGCTTTGCAGAGCAATATTGTCTAGGGTGGTCCCTAAGCGTTTGTGGACGGTGATTTGCCTGACTTGAGCCTTCTTGAAGTCAGCCATGCTATTCCTGGCAAAATCCGCAAAATAGTCTTGAACGTACTTTTCTGCTTCAGGCTCCAACACACCTGTGTCGTCGCGGGCGTCTAGGACGAAATCAATATGAGTAGTGTATTCGACGACGGTTCGTACCAAAACCGCAATCTCTTGCGCGAAGCCGCCATGAGCAAGCGCGATTGCGGCGTTCAGCGCACTGATGACCCGGACTGCTTTAAGCAGGCAGAAGTGCCGGACATCCGGTTTTCCATAGCGAAAACCGTAGTGCTCTTGTCCGGAGTGGTAGAACAGCGGTGGGTGCAGACTGTTGGCGAGTGCCTGGACCAACCGTTCTAGCGGCTCGATCCTTGCCTTCATAGCCGCTAGTTCGGCCTCGAAACTGGTCTCAGGCATAGCACGATTGCGGCTGCCCCCAATTGGTTGGATCAGTGGAAGAACGCTGGCTCTTTCACGGTGACCCGCTGGCCAGTAATAGTCGCCGCCCGGCTGATCCTCTCAATATCCGCGGTTCAGGCCTGCGGATGACAATTGAGAGCGGCCCCTAACTAATACCCCTCGCGCTCCATGCGCTTGCGCAGCAGCTTGCGGTAGCGGCGCACCGCCTCGGCCTTTTCGCGCGCGCGGCGCTCGGAAGGTTTTTCGTAATTGCGCCGCAGCTTCATTTCCCGGAACACACCCTCGCGCTGCATTTTCTTCTTCAGTGCTCGCAGAGCCTGGTCGACATTGTTGTCGCGAACGAGGACTTGCACGGTGTTGCCGCTCCGCAGTTGGCCGTTTGGGGCGCGAACCCTATCACCTTCGGCCCATCCTGTGAAGCCGACCGGCACGGGTTTACCTGGCGCGCCGGCGATCACATATTCGGATCATGGCTTTGCTGAAGATCGCCCGCATGGGGCATCCGGTGCTGCGCGCCCGCGCGGCGGAGGTCGAGGATCCGAAGGCGCCGTGGGTGCGCCGGCTGGTCGAGGACATGCTCGAGACGATGGAGGATGCCGGCGGCACCGGTATCGCCGCGCCGCAGGTCCACGCGGCGCACCGCATCGTGGTGTTTTTTGTCGCCGGCGAGCGGACCAGCGATCTGCCCGGCGACGGGCCGCAGGATCTGACCGTGCTGATCAACCCGCTCGTCGAGCCCATCGGCGATGAAACAGCACTCGGCTGGGAAGGCTGCCTGTCGGTGCCGGGGCTGCGCGGTGTGGTGCCGCGGCCGTTGCGGGTGCGCTACCGCGGCGTCGGCCTCGACGGCGAGACAATCGAGCGCGACGCCGCCGGCTTCCATGCGCGCGTCGTGCAGCACGAGTGCGACCACCTCGACGGCATCCTCTACCCGCAGCGGATGACCGACCACCGGTTGCTCGTCTACCTCGAGGAATTGCAGCGCCATCCCATCGACCTTGCCGAACTCCTAAAAGGCGACGCCGCATGAAAAGCCCGCCATGAAAAGCCCATTGGCCGAACGCGACCGCGACCGGCTGGTCGAGGCGATGCTGCCCGAAATCGCGTTCGAGGGCTGGTCGCACGCGGCGCTGCGCGTCGCGGCGCGGCGGACCGGGATGCCGGTAGAGGAAGCCGGGGCGCTGTTCTCCCGCGGCGCGCCGGACCTTGTCGCCGGGTTCAGCCGCTGGGCCGACCGGCGCATGCTCGACTGGTTCGAGGCGGCGCCGGCGGAAAGCGCAGGCACCGCCGCGCGGATCAAGCGGGCGCTGGCGTTGCGCTTCGAAATCGTCACGCCGTGGCGCGAGGCGGTGCGCCGCGCGCTGTCGGTGCTCGCGCTGCCGCCGCACGCCGCGCTCGGCATGCGGCTCGTCTACGAGACGGTCGACGGCGTCTGGTACGCGGCCGGCGACACGGCGGCCGATTTCAGCTTCTACACCAAGCGCGCGACGCTCGCCGGGGTCTACGGCGCGGCAGTCCTGTTCTGGCTCGAGGACCGCTCCGAGGGGTTCGCTGACACGCAGGACTTCATCGATCGCAGGCTCGTCGATGTCGCGCGGCTCGGTGAGGCGCGGCAGCGCTTCGAAACCGCGCTGGAGCGTCTGCCCAACCCGCTGCGCCTGCTCCGTCCGGCGCGCTAGCTAAAACCCGGCCGGCTTTGTTACCTGCAGGCTCTGGCGCTCCGTCATCCTGCCGACCCAGGCGGCGAGCACGGGCAATTCGGCGAATTGCGTCTGTCCTTCGGCCAGCCCATTGAAATAATAGAGCTGCGGGATCGTCATCAGATCGGCGAGGGTGACGCTGTCCCCGGCGAGGAATTCCTGGTCGCCGGCCAAACGGGCGATCTCCGCGAGAACCTGCCGTACGCGCGGCAGCGCCGCCTCCACCGCGGTCTCGTCGGTGGGGCGGCCGAGCCGCGGCGCGACCAGCCGCTGGTACAAAACGCCGCCAAGCAGGCTCGGCGTCAGATAGGCATCGACGATGCCCATGATCTGGTTCATCCGCGCGAACGGGTGGACTTCCAGCGGCTGCAGCGGCGCCGCCGGGAACGCCTCGTCGACATAGCGCATGATCGCCTGCGTCTCGTAGAGCGCGAACCCGTCGTGCTCGAAGGCCGGCACCTTGCCGAAGGGATGGCGCGAGACATGCGGCTCCTCGCGAAACTCGCTCGGGCTCACACTGATCAGCTCGTGGGCGACCCCTTTTTCGGCGAGCGCCAGACGGACGCTCCACACGTAGGGGCTCATCGCCGGGCCATAGACGATCGGCCGCGCCATCGCATCTCTCCTCGCAGCAACAGAAGCTGGAAGATGTCAGCAGGTTTTGGCGCCGGTCAAGCCGGCCGGCGGGAAGCTCGCGTCAGTTGACCACCCGCCACTGCCCGTCCGCCGCCTTGCAGGCGGTGCCTAACACATCGCCCGCCCGCCCGGCGCCGGCGCCGGTTGTCTTGTACTCGCGACAGGTCTGCCCAGCCGAATTGATGAAGGCGGGCTTGTTGGTGTAGGTGACGCGAGGCTTTATCGCCGGGGCGGCGGCGTCCGCCGGGGGCGTGCCTATCGCGGGCCGCGCCGTCCAGCCTGCCGGCGGATTATAAGGCTGATTGTAAGATGGATCATAAGCCGGCGGCGTGTAGGCCGACGGCGAGGGGCCGGATGGCGGCGGATAGGCGCCGGCCGCCGGATACTCCGCCGGCGGGTAGTAGTAATCCTGCGGAGGCGCGGACGCATAAGGCGCCGGATAGTTGTAATACGGGCCCGGACCAGGGTAATAGCTTGGGAAGGGCCAGCCGATGCTGAACCAGACTCTGGCTTGCACCGGATGCGGCGCCAGGGCCAGCGCGACGACGGCGAGAGCGGCGGCATGGGCGGCGCGAGAAAATTGGGCACGCCAGCCTGTCCGGGTCGGGAAGATCATCGGGGGCCTCAATTCCTTTGGGGCGGTGTTGGTCGTCATTATACGATGCCAGACCGAATTATAGCGCCGCCCCCGCGTTTACCACCATAAAACGCTACGCTATCGTTTCCGAAACCTGCGACGCGGCGGCGGTTGCGTTGTGTCGCCCGCAAGGTCTAAGACCTTGAAGCAACAAAATGGCGATGGCGAGGAGACCTGCCGTGGCGCGCGGAGCCGACCAGCACAAGAACCCACAATCCGACATCGAGATTGCCCAGGCGGCGGCGATGCGACCGATCGGCGAGATCGCCGCCAAGCTCGGCATCCCCGATGAGGCGCTGTCGCCCTATGGCCGCTACAAGGCGAAAATTGGCCTCGATTACGTCGCGTCGCTGAAAGACCGGCCCGACGGCAAGCTGGTCCTTGTCACCGCGATCACCCCGACCCCCGCCGGCGAAGGCAAGACCACGACGACGGTGGGGCTCGGCGACGCGCTCAACCACATCGGCAAAAAGGCGATCCTCTGCCTGCGCGAGCCGAGCCTCGGCCCCAGTTTTGGCCAGAAGGGCGGGGCGGCCGGCGGCGGCTACGCCCAGGTCGTGCCGATGGAGGACATCAACCTCCATTTCACCGGCGATTTCCACGCGATCGGCGCCGCCAACAATTTGCTCGCGGCGATGGTCGATAACCACATCTATTGGGGCAACGAGCTCGGCATCGATTCGCGCCGCGTGACCTGGCGGCGCGGGCTCGACATGAACGACCGGGCGCTGCGCCAGATCAACTCGTCGCTCGGCGGCATCGCCAACGGCTTCCCGCGCGAGGACGGGTTCGACATCGTCGTCGCCTCAGAGGTGATGGCGATCTTCTGCCTCTCGACCGACCTCAACGATCTGAAGCGGCGGCTCGCCAACATCATCGTCGCCCAGACCCGGGCGCGCGAGCCGGTGCGCGCCGGCGAGCTGAAGGCCGCGGGGGCGATGGCGGTGCTGCTCAAGGATGCGGTCGCGCCCAATCTGGTGCAGACGCTGGAAAACAACCCGGCCTTCATTCACGGCGGGCCGTTCGCCAATATCGCGCATGGCTGCAACTCGGTGATCGCCACCAAGACGGCGTTGAAGCTCGCCGACTATGTCGTGACCGAGGCCGGGTTCGGCGCCGATCTCGGGGCCGAAAAGTTCATGGACATCAAATGCCGCAAGGCCGGGCTGAAGCCGGACGCGGCGGTCGTCGTCGCCACCGTGCGGGCGCTCAAGATGCATGGCGGCGTCGCCCGCGACCAGTTGCGCGTCGAGAACGTGGCGGCGGTCGAAGCCGGCTACGCCAATCTCGCGCGCCATCTGGAAAACCTGCGCGGCTTCGGGGTGCCGGCCGTCGTTTCGGTCAACCGCTTCAGCGCCGACACCGAGGCCGAGCACGCCAAACTGAAGGAACTCTGCGCGTCGCACGGCGTCGAGGCGGTGATCGCCGACCATTGGGCGAATGGCGGCGAGGGCGCGGCCGATCTGGCCCGCGCCGTGGTCAAGACCATCGACGGCACGCCCTCGAAGTTCCAGTTCCTCTACCCCGACGAGATGCCGCTGCGCGACAAGATCAAGACAATCGCGCAGAAGATCTATCGCGCGAAGGATATCGCCTGCGACGCGGCGGTCGAGAGCCGGCTGGCCGAGCTGCAGAAAAACGGCTTTGGCCATTTCCCGATCTGCGTCGCCAAGACCCAGTACAGCTTCTCGACCGACGCCAACGCCAAGGGCGCCCCGACCGACCACATCCTGCCGGTGCGCGAGTTGCGGCTATCGGCGGGGGCCGAATTCGTCGTCGCGATCTGCGGCGAGGTGATGACCATGCCGGGCCTGCCGCGAGTGCCCGCCGCCAATAGCATCGATTTGTCCGAAGACGGCCGGATTACCGGGCTGTTCTAACATTCATGCGAGGATTGAGCCGTGAGACTTGCCGAGGATGCCGGATTGGCATACCCGCGAAAGTTGATCGAGCATATCTTGGTCGGCCTGTCGGACCCGCTCAACGAGCATCTCGTCGAGTTCGTCGGTTTCGAGCTTCCCCAGGAAACGCGTCAACATTTTCAGCGTGAGATGCGGGCATGGCTGAAAAAAATACAGATACTGCGGTTCAAGCCCAGTTATCGAACCGGCTCGGCCAAGTTCTATTACGACGTGCTGTTCGACTATCCGTTCGGCGGTGTCGAACTTCAGAACATGACGAAGATCATGGAAGGGATTTCGGATGACTACGATAACGCGCGGCCGACGAAGACACCTGAAGAAATGGTCGAATGGCTGCGCAATTTTCACCAGGAGCTCGCCGAACATCTCCATCAGGGGGAAGACGTGCTCGACATGATCCCCGAGTGACCCCGGAATGGACCCGGTCGAAGTCAAAGCGTGGCGCCGGGCGGAACGCGAGCGGCTGCTTGCGGAGCGCATGGCGCTGTCGCCGGCGGTACGGCGCGAATGGGGCGAGCGGATCACGACGAGCCTGCAGCAAATCCTGGCCGGACGGCCCGGCGTCTTGGGGGTCTATTGGCCGTTCCGCGCGGAGTTCGATCCGCGGCCCTTGATCGACATGCTGGCGGCCGCCGGACGCTCGGTGGCGCTGCCGGTGGTGGTCGACCGGAAAGGCCCGCTCGAATACCGTTGCTGGGCGCCCGGCGAGCCGCTCGCCGCCGGGGTATGGGATATCCCGATCCCGGAAAAGCGCGAGATCGTGGCGCCGTCGATGGTGCTGGCGCCGGTCGTCGGGTTCGATCGTGACGGTTACCGCCTCGGCTATGGCGGCGGATATTTCGACCGCACGCTCGCGGCGCTGCAGCCGCGCCCGCTGGCGATCGGCGTCGGGTTTGCGTTTCAGGCGATCGAAACGATCCATCCGCAATCGTTCGACATAGCGATGGACATGGTCGTCACCGAAGCCGGCATCCGCCGGCGCTGACGTTCAGCCGGCGCGCTGACGGCGGCGCCGGCCGCCGGCGGCGCCGCGTCCGCCGCGGCCGAGCCCAAGCTCCTTCGCCAGGTTTGAGCGCTGCACCGAATAATTGGGCGCGGTCAACGGATGGTCGCCCGGCAGACTCCAGCGCTTCAGGTATTCGTCGCCGGAGAGCCCGTGCCGCGTCGTCAAATGGCGACGCAGCATCTTGCCCTTCCAGCCGCAGTCGAGACAGATCACCAGGTCGCGCTGCACCGAGCGGCGCACCGGCACAGCGGGGATCAGCGCGGAAGCGGTCTCCACCGGCTGGCCGAGAGCTGCGATCGCGCGATGCACCGAAGCGATCAGCTCCGGTATTTGATCGGGCGCAAGGTTGTGGTGCGAGACATAGCTGGCAATGATCCGGGCCACAAGGCGCGGCGCGGCACCTTGTACTGTTGTCTCCTCGGCCATGTCCGCCTCCCTGTTTGGGCTTGACTATACAAGGAGCGGTTAGCGCTGCCTAGGCGAGTATCGCTGTTGCGAGTACAATCCTTGATGTAATCCTGGGGTAAGGCCAACTCATGCGGCGAGGCGCTGCTTGCGGATCAGCGACAGGATTTCGGCCGCGGCGCGCGGGATATTGGTGCCCGGTCCGTAGATCGCGGCGACGCCGGCTTTTTTGAGGAATTCATAGTCGGCCGGCGGGATGACGCCGCCGCAGATAATAAGGATGTCGCCGGCGCCGTCGCGCTTCAGCGCCTCGATCAGCGCCGGGACCAGCGTCTTGTGCGCCGCTGCCTGGCTCGACACCCCGACAATATGGACATCGTTCTCGATTGCCTGGCGAGCGGCCTCCTCCGGCGTCTGGAACAACGGGCCGATATCGACGTCGAAGCCGATATCGGCGAAGGCGGTGGCGATCACCTTGGCGCCGCGGTCGTGCCCGTCCTGCCCCAGCTTGACCACCAGCAGGCGCGGCCGGCGGCCTTCCTCGCGCGCGAAGGTTTCGATCTCGCGCTGGATGCGCAGGAAGGCTTCGTCGTCGCGATACTGCCCGCCATAGACGCCGCTTACCGATTGGGTCGCGGCATGGTGACGGGTGAAAACGGTTTCGAGCGCGTCGGAAATCTCACCGACCGAGGCGCGCGCACGGCTGGCGGCGATCGACAATTCGAGCAGATTGCCCTTGCCGCTCTTCGCCCCCTCGGTCAGCGCGGCGAGAGCGGCGGCGCATTTATCTCCGTCGCGGATCTTCTTCACTCGGTTGAGCCGGGCGATCTGCGTCTTGCGCACCGCCTCGTTGTCGACATCGAGCAGCTGTACCTCGGCTGTGTCCTCGGCGCGGTATTTGTTGACCCCGACGATGACCTCCTCGCAGCGGTCGATCGCCGCCTGACGGCGCGCCGCCGAGGCCTCGATGCGCAGCTTGGGCATGCCGCTCTCGACCGCCTTGGTCATGCCGCCGAGCGCCTCGACCTCGTCGATCAGCGCCATCGCCGCCGCCGCGATCGCATGGGTGAGGCTCTCGACGTAATAGCTGCCGCCGAGCGGGTCGACGACGTGCGGTATGCCGCTTTCCTCGGCGAGGATCAGCTGGGTGTTGCGCGCGATCCCCATCGAGAACGGTGTCGGCAAGGCGAGTGCCTCGTCGAACGAATTGGTGTGCAGCGATTGGGTACCGCCGAGCACCGCCGCCAGCGCTTCGATCGTGGTGCGGACGATGTTGTTGTGCGGGCCCTGCTCGGTGAGGCTGACGCCCGAGGTCTGGCAGTGCGTCCTGAGCGCGAGACTCACCGGGTTCTTCGCGGCGAACGGCTCGATGAGCCGCGCCCACAGCAGCCGCGCGGCGCGCAGCTTGGCGATCTCCATGAAGAAATTCATGCCGATGCCGAAAAAGAACGACAGGCGCGGCGCGAATTCGTCGATGTTTAGCCCGCGCGCCAGCGCCGCGCGCACGTATTCGAGGCCGTCGGCGAGGGTGAAGGCCAGCTCTTGAACCGATGTCGCCCCGGCCTCCTCCATGTGGTAACCGGAGATCGAGATCGAGTTGAAGTGAGGCATGTGCCGCGCGGTGTACTCGATGATGTCGGCGACGATCCGCATCGAGGGGGCGGGCGGGTAGATGTAGGTGTTGCGGACCATGAACTCCTTGAGGATATCGTTCTGGATCGTCCCCTGGAGCTGTTCCTGCGCGACCCCTTGTTCCTCGGCGGCGACGATGAACCCGGCGAGCACCGGCAACACCGCGCCGTTCATCGTCATCGACACGCTCATCTTGTCCAGTGGGATGCCGTCGAACAGGATCTTCATGTCCTCGACCGAGTCGATCGCAACCCCAGCCTTGCCGACATCGCCGACGACGCGCGGATGGTCGCTGTCGTAGCCGCGATGGGTCGCGAGGTCGAAGGCGATCGATAGCCCCATCTGTCCCGCTTTGAGATTGTCGCGGTAGAAGCGGTTCGATTCCTCGGCGGTCGAGAACCCGGAATATTGCCGGATTGTCCACGGCCGGTTGGCATACATCGTCGCCCTTGGCCCCCGAAGATAGGGCGGCTCGCCGGGGACTGCGCCGCGAAACGGGAAACCCGCCGCGGCGATTTCCTCGAGGTCGGTCTCGGTATAGAGCGGCTTGACCGTGATGCCTTCCGGCGTCAGCCAATCGAGGTTCTCGATCGGCTTGCCGCGCAGCTCGGTCTCGGCCAGCTTCTGCCAGTCCTTGAGCGTCTTCGGAGATTTGCCTTTCGCCATCGCACTCTCCCGGCGGGAACGCGATTATAGGGCCGGGCGAGCAACGCCGTCCATTTGCGGCGCCGTTCGGGGCGGCAACCCCTTTCGCAAGGCGAGTCTCTCGCGGTCTTATGTGAAAATTTCTAACCGGTCGGGTGAGAAAACCCTCGTTTGTGAATAAACGCAGCAGCGACCAGAGCGGATACGCCGGTTCGCGCCGCATCGACGGAGCCGACCGGATTTAGGAGAACTCAGATGAAGACCTTACTCGCTGCCGCCAGCGCCGTGGCTTTGGCGGTCGTCATGAACCTCTTGCCGGCTTCGGCTGCGCAGTATTAGGGCGCGGCGGCCGGAACCCCGCATTACGAATGGCATACCACTATGCCGGCCACCATCCGCGGTACGAGGGCGGCTGGGTTCTGGTCAAATAGCTGGCAGAGACGAGACCACATATCGGGCGCGCGCCCATATGGGTCTTTCGCCTCATGGGTCGTCCGAGGCTTTTGTCGAATATTCACAATAATTTAACTATGAATTTTATGGAATTGCCGGCCCGCGAAGTTTAAGCATTTATTAAGGTCTAATTTTTTGGAGTGCCGCCCCGCGGTATCTTCGAAAGCGCGAGGGGCTGGATCGACATGAACCGAATTATCATGGCGTGCGTCGCGTTCGGGTTGATCGCGATCTTGGCTTTCCCGTTTGTCCGGGACGCCTACGCCCGGCATCAGCTCATGGGCAAGCTCGGTCGAACGATGACCCAACAGGATCACCAGGCGTTCCAATCGTGGAACGGCGACGCCAGTTCGTTTGCCCGGTCTTTGCTGAACCGCTGCAAGCTGGAAAACGGTCCTGACGCGGCCGCATGCGAGCCCTACCGCTTGGCGCTCAAGAACTAGACGCGCGGCGGCTCATCGTCCAGGTGCGGGATCATCGTCAGGCCGCGTTTCCGCGTGTCGAATCAAAGCGATGATCGTCTTCGGTCGATCGCAGCAGCCGGATGACGGCCACATCGCCGGCGATGCCAAGCAACAGACCGGCGGCTGCCCCATAGAGGCCAAAAGACCATTCACCGGCCAGCGTTAGCACCGCAATCAACAGAATCATGTTGATGACATTGCCGACATTGCGCATGACGTCCTCTCACCAATCGCAGCATCGAGTCCGAGCGCGGATCGCTCTCTTGGAAATCGTCTCGTAAACCGCAACAGCCGCCGGTGAGTAAATCAAATCCGAGCGCGCCGTCGGCGGGACGGCGCGGCTTGTCCTTGCCGCCGCGCCGGGGCGGCGGATTAAACCATGTTCGGCGGCTCCTGCCACGGGGATATTGGGGCAACCGCGCAGCGATCAGCCGCATTTGCCCGCCGCTGGGCATAGGCGGCGCCTGCCTGTTTTCGCGCCGGCCGACTGACGCGTCGACATTGCACCGGGTGATTCGCGGCGACCGAGGGCGGCGCGCGGTCCCAACAGGGAGGTAACCGTCTGAATCAGCGGGCCTCGGCGCGCCCGCGTCTTCGGCTGCTCCGGTTCCCCTACAATCGTACTCGGTCGTCGAGGACCTACAGCCAACCTCACTGCCCTCGAACCTGGAGAGGGACCAATGAAGTCGCTATTGCTCGCCGCCATGGTTAGCGTTTCAGCCGTGGGGGCAGCCCTGGAGCCGGGCAGTCTGACCAGTTTTATCAATGAGATCTACCCGCTCGATGTCGCGAAGCGGCAGGCATTGAACCTCTGCATGCTGAGGGACCCGAACTTCAATCGGCTTGCCCCGTCTGCGCGCGAGGCGTGCTACGGGCACGAGCTGAACGAGCCGAGGCTCGCGGCGGCGCGGGCGACAACCGGCGTCGCACCCAACGACGTGGAACTGCATCAGGCCGCTGCGTGGGAAAATGCGCCGCGCAACGATATCCGCGTCATCGAAGCGTCCCAAGGCTTCAGCCCCAGTCTGTCGGACGGCCCGGTGCGATAGCGGACGTGGCGCGGCGTGTCCTAAAGGCCCGGACCCGGCTACTGTCGTTACCGGTTTCTAAATAGGGTTTCAAAGACAGTGCGTCGTCTACAAGTGTCCGGGTGGTGATTGCCGCGTTCGTCCCTGATAATTTCCCGCTATCGTCAGGATTATCAGGTGGCCGCCCCGGTCAGCCGGCGGGTTTGCCGTACCCCGCCCGCCGCAAGCTCTCGGCGATTTCCGGCAGGATGGCGGGGTCGTCGATCGTCGCCGGCACGCGGTAGTCCCCGCCATCGGCGATGGCGCGCATCGTGCCGCGCAAGATCTTGCCGGAGCGGGTTTTCGGCAGGCGCTCGACGACCAGCGCGGCCTTGAAGCTGGCCACCGGCCCGATGCGCTCGCGCACCAGCGCCACCGCCTCGGCCTCGATCTCGGCCGGCGCCCGCGCCACCCCCGCTTTGAGCACCAGGAGCCCCAGCGGCACCTGGCCCTTGAGCGCGTCGGCAACCCCCATCACCGCGCATTCGGCGACATCGGGGTGCGCGGCCAATACTTCCTCCATGCCGCCGGTCGAGAGCCGGTGGCCGGCGACGTTGATGATGTCGTCGGTGCGGGTCATCACCTGGATGTAACCGTCGCTGTCGATGAACCCGGCGTCACCGGTCTGGTAATAGCCCGGGTAGGTGGCGAGATAGCTCTCGACGAAGCGCTCGTCGGCCTGCCACAGCGTCGGCAGCGCGCCCGGCGGCAGCGGCAGCTTGATCGAGATCGCCCCGATCTCGCTCGGCTTGACCTCGCGCGCCTCGCCGACCGCGTCGGCCTCCAACACCCGCACGTCCCAGCCGGGCACCGCGCGGGTGCATGAGCCGGGCTTCACCGGCAGCTTCTCGATGCCGAGGCAATTGGCGCCGATCGGCCAGCCGGTCTCGGTCTGCCACCAATGGTCGATCACCGGCACACGCAGCATCTCCTCGGCCCAGGCGACGGTCGGCGGGTCGGCCCGCTCGCCGGCGAGGAAGAGGGCGCGGAAATGAGAGAGGTCGCGGGCGCGGATCAGTCTGCCCTCCGGGTCCTCGCGCTTGATCGCGCGGAACGCGGTCGGCGCGGTGAAGAACACCCGCACCTTGTGCTGCTCGATGACCCGCCAGAACGCGCCGGCGTCGGGGGTGCCGACCGGCTTGCCCTCGTAGAGCACCGAGGTGCAGCCGTGAATTAGCGGCGCATAGACGATGTACGAGTGCCCGACCACCCAGCCGACATCGGACGCGGTCCAGAACACCTCATCGGGCTTGACGCCGTAGATGTTGCGCATCGACCAGGCGAGCGCCACCGCGTGGCCGCCATTGTCGCGCACCACGCCCTTGGGGATGCCGGTGGTGCCCGAGGTGTAGAGGATGTAGAGCGGATCGGTCGCCAGCACCGGCACGCAATCGGCGGGCTCGGCGGCGGCTTCGAGCTCGTGCCAGTCATGATCGCGGTCGGGAATCATCTCCGCCCGGCACATCGGCCGCTGCAGCACGACGCAGGCTCGCGGCTTCGAGCGCGCCTCGTCGATCGCGGCGTCGAGCAGCGGCTTATAGGGGACCACCCGGTTGATTTCGACCCCGCACGAGGCCGACACGACAACCCGCGGCTTGGCGTCGTCGATGCGGGTCGCCAGCTCATGCGCGGCGAACCCGCCGAACACCACCGAATGCACCGCGCCGATCCGCGCGCAGGCGAGCATCGCGATCGCCGCCTCGGGCACCATCGGCAGGTAGACCAGCACCCGGTCGCCCTTCTGGACGCCGAGCCCCTGCAGCGCACCGGCAAAGCGCGCGACCCGGTCGCGCAGCTTGCGGTAGGTGAACGCGGCGACTGTGTCGGTGACCGGGCTGTCGTAAATGAGGGCCACTCGCTCGCCATTGCCGGCGGCGACATGGCGGTCGAGCGCGTTCCAGCAGGTGTTGAGCCGTGCCCCCGAAAACCAGCGGTAGAACGGCGGCTTCGTATCGTCGAGCACGCGGTCCCAGCGCCGCTCCCAGTCGATCGCCTCGGCCGCCTCGGCCCAGAATTCCTCGGGCTGATCGAGCGAGCGGCGGTAGACCTCGGCAATGCCCATATCCGGCCTCCCTCCAGCGATGCCTCGCGACGCCTATCCGGTGTACCGCTCCAGCATCGCACGTTGAACGCTGGGATCGCTTGGCCATTGGCCGCCCCGACGCCCCGCGTGGGTTACATAGTCGTCAACCCGATCCGGATCGGGTTGGACGACCTCGCCGTCGTGCAGGAACAAAAGACCCAGCTTGGCCGTCGGCATACGCACTACAAATTCCTCCGCTCTATCGAGAGCGGCGCGCACACGATCCAATACGGATTTAGGATCGACCGGCGCGCTGAATTCCAGACTGTCCCATTCGGCCTTCGAGTGGTGAAGATTGCGCCGAATTTCGGCAATCAGTCCCTCCGGAGTGAAACCGGGCGATTTCTCCACCGCCGCCCAGATGAGGGCCCCCAGAGGCAAAATTTTATCGTCGATCATCGCAAGGTCGGCGATGTCGCGCACTTCGCGCCGCCCAACGGCGGCCATTACTTTGTTGATCGCAAGGTCCACCGGATGCAGGACGAAGCCGAAAACCTCATCCTTCATCGTCGGGAAGAATCGGTAATCGCTGTCGACGACCCATTCCAACCGGGTGCCGGCGCCGTCCCTGGTTATGTTGGCGGTGTAGATCGCGGGGAGTCGGCGCAACCAGATCACGGCGTACCCTGCGGCTTGGAGCGCTTCGCTGTCTCCCTCCGCGGCCTGCGCCACCCGCTCCTCTCGATCGTTGAATAGATCGATGTCTTGAGAAAAACGGGGGGTATCGCGGTTGAAAGGCGTCGCCCCCGCAACATAGCTTTCCGGATTCCGCCGTTCTGCAATCACCCGCAAGATGTCGATCTGGATGTTAGACAGCGGCACGACAGGCGAGCTCCAATTGCTCGGCCAGGCGACGGGCGCCGCGGTCGCCATGCACGCGTAACGCGCGAGCCACGACCAGCGCATCCTCGCGCGTCGGATTTTCGATGGCCCGCCTGTTCCACAGCGCCCGAGTGCCGTACTCGCTAAACGCTTGCCGGTAGAGGCTGCGTAAATCGCCAGTTTGCCCGCGATCCGAGGTCATCCCTTCAAGTAGCATAACCTGCGAACGCTCGCGAGCAGCCTCACTTACCATGTCGATTGCTGCTGGTGCATGCCAACCGCCTCGACACGTTTCGCGGCGCGGAGGAAAATGGCGCGAACATCGGGGAGGGTGGCATGGAGCGCGTCGCGGAGTGCCATTGCGGCCAGTTGAAGGCGATCGCGGCCGGCGAGCCCGAGCGCGTCTATGTCTGCCACTGCAAATCGTGCCAGCGGCGCACCGGCGCCGTGGTCCATTCCGGCTCGCGTTGGCTGAAAAGCCAGGTGCGGATTGAAGGCGACGAAAGAATCTATGGCCGCGTGGCGGATAGCGGCTTCGAAATCCGTTTTCATTTCTGCCCGAATTGCGGCAGCAGCGTCTTCTGGGAAGGTGACCGTGGCCCCGATCATTACGGGATCGCGGTCGGATGCTTTGCCGATCCGAACTTTCCGCCGCCGATCTACTCCTCCTACGAGGATGCGATGCATCCGTGGCTCGATGTCGGTACGGCGAAGGAGCACTACCCAGGCGCGCGGCCGGCCGACCCCCCGGCCGGCGGTTGACGATGGGCGCGCCTGCCTCCGGTCCTTACGTGCAGGGCCTCGACAAGAACGCGGCCAATTTCGTGCCGCTGTCGCCGATCGGGTTTCTGCGGCGCACGGCCGAAATCTATCCACGGCGCATCTCGGTGATCCACGGCGAGCGTCGCTACACCTGGCGCGAGACGCTGGAGCGGTGCCGCCGGCTCGCCTCGGCGCTCGCCAGGCTGGGCGTCGGGCGCGGCGACACGGTCGCGGTGATGGCGCCCAACGTGCCGGAAGCGTTCGAGGCGACCTATGGCGTGCCGATGGCCGGGGCGGTGTTGAACGCGCTGAACATCCGGCTCGATGCCGACACGATCGCCTTCATCCTCAAGCACGGCGAGGTCAAGGTGCTGCTGACCGACGGCGAATTCGCGCCGGTCGTCAAGGCGGCGCTTGCCCAACTCGACGAGAAGCCGCTGGTCATCGACATCGCCGATCCGCTGGCGTCGGGCGCCAATGGGCCTGAAAGCCGACTAGGTGCGATGGATTATGAGGCGTTCCTCGCCGGCGGCGACCTCGATTTCGCCGAATTGATGCCGCAAGACGAATGGGACGCGATCGCGCTCAACTACACCTCGGGCACCACCGGCAACCCTAAGGGCGTCGTCTACCACCACCGCGGCGCCTATCTGAACGCGCTCGGCAACATCCTCGTCTGGGGCATGGCGCAGCACCCGGTCTATCTGTGGACCCTGCCGATGTTCCACTGCAACGGCTGGTGCTTTCCGTGGACGGTGACCGCGCTCGCCGGGACGCATGTCTGCCTGCGGCGGATCGAAGCCGGCGCGGTCTACGACGCGATCGAGCAGCACGGCGTGACGCATCTCTGCGGCGCGCCGGTGGTGATGAACATGCTGTTGAACGACCGCGCCGCCGAAGGCCGCACCCTGCCGCGTCCGGTCGCGATGATGACCGCCGGCGCCGCGCCGCCGGCCGCGGTGATCGAGGGCATGGAGGCGCGCGGTTTCCGGGTCACCCACGTCTATGGGCTGACCGAGGTCTATGGCCCGGCGGTCGTCTGCGCCTGGCACGACGAATGGGATGCGCTATCGGGCGAGGAGCGGGCGCGGCTGAAATCGCGCCAAGGGGCCGCCTACCCGGTGCTGGACGGGCTGATGGTCGGCGACCCCGAGAGCCTCGTGCCGGTGCCGTGGGACGGCGCGACGATGGGCGAAGTCCACATGCGCGGCAACATCGTGATGAAGGGCTACCTGAAAAATCCGCACGCCACCGAGGAAGCTTTCGCCGGCGGCTGGTTCCACTCGGGGGACCTCGCGGTGCAGCACCCCGACGGCTATATCGAGATCAAGGACCGCTCCAAGGATATCATCATCTCGGGCGGTGAGAACATCTCGACGATCGAGCTCGAGGACGTGCTGTACCGGCATCCGGCGGTGCTCGAGGCCGCGGTCGTCGCCAAGCCGGACGAGCGCTGGGGCGAGACGCCCTGCGCCTTCGTCACGCTGAAATCGGGCGCGGCAGCCGGCGCCGCGGACATCATCGCCTTCTGCCGCCAGCACATGGCGCATTACAAGGCGCCGCGCACGGTGGTGTTCGGCCCGCTGCCCAAGACCTCAACCGGAAAAATCCAGAAATTCGTGCTGCGCGAGCAGGCGAAGGACGCGCCGTAGGGCCGCTGCGCTTACCCATCCTACGGCTGTCGTGGCCGGCCCGGCGATGCGGGAGCGCACCTAAGCAAGCAGGGTGAAGCCGAGCGCGGTATTGACGGCTTTGTTCAGCGCGTCGACGATCGCATTGACGATTGTTTGGGCCTCCAATACGGCCAGCGAGACCATCGTCTCGACCAATGTCTGAATCGAATCTTCCTGGGAATCGATCAGCGCCTTCGCCGTCGCGTCGGTATAGGTTCCGGCCAGCCGCTGCTCGACGATCGAGGCGAGCTGAAGCCCGATATCCTTCAGATGAGGCACGACAAAAATGGTGATGTCCTGCCTGAGGTCCTTTGCCCCCGTGCTTGCCGCCGCGGCTCCGGCATTGGCGCCAGCCTGAAGGGCGCTGGTAAGATCGTCGACCAGTGACATGGCATTCCTCCTGGGGTTACTTGGAGGTCGGCGCCTCCCGGCCTTCGCGATAGATAATCGCGTCGAGGTCGACAATAAGCGGGGACAACAGGTTCCCGTGAGCGCTCCCCGCTGGCGGAACGAATAGGGCGCTGCATTGCGTTTTGGCGTTCGCCTGTTGTGCCGGGGTTGGGGTTCCGGCTTTGGCCGAAACGGTGCTCGGCCGCGCTGGCGTCGCTGCTCCCGCCGTCGCGCGCGCCTCTTGCAGTGCAGCAAAATAATCGTCCGACAGCCATGGCAGCTTGCATTGCTGGTCGAGGATGAAGGGGATGCCCGCGTTATCGGCGGTGCTGCCGGTCACTTGTTTGATCATCCGCGTGAAGATCCCCGGCAAGGTCTCACAGTGCGTAATCGGCTTTGCCGTAGAACCGGCCGCGGTTGGAGCGGTCGGGAGGATTTTCTTCAGCCCGTCCGAGATCGAGCCGCTGATTGTCGCCAGGAATTTGTCGCAAACCGTGGAGCCGGGATCGATGCCAAGCTCGATCTCGCTCATGGCCTCTATTTCGCCTTGCCATTGCTGAAGCCTGGATTGGACATCGGGGTTGCGCGGATCGGCCGCGGCGCTGCCCGCCGCGCTGCGCATCGCGCTCTCCCAGGTGACGACGTTGGAGAGCATAGTGGTCGCCTTTTTTTGCAGATCGGCGCTGTATGGCGACACCCATTGGACGTCGCATCCGGCTAACCCTAACCCCGTTATCGCCAGGAGCGCCGCCACACCCCAGCCGGCCGCCAATGCCCCGCTTACTGAATTGAGCTTTCGGGGAATTCCCATGGCATCCTAGCCATCTGCAAATACGGAACTAGCGAGGCCGCTGCTGCACTGGTGCGCAAAAAAATGGGCCGCTGGGCAATGCTCAAGAAAATGCGAGCATCGGCACAACCATATCCGCATTTAATCGAACCTCGTCAATTTTTCTGTGCCCGCCCGGCATCGCAAGGCGGTCTCACAACTCGATCTGCCGGCTGATCTCGACGAAGTTGGCGGGGGGCAGGTTGAAGATGTCGACCGCGCGCACCGCGTTGCGGAACAGAAAGGAAAACAGCGGCAGCTGCCAGCGCCACAGATGCCGGTTCTTGCGGTCGCCGATGACGCGGTCGCGCGTGCCGAAAAACACCGCCTTCGACAGATCGATCGGGCAGCCATGCAGCTTCGCGCTGCGCAGCGCCGCCGGCAGGTTGGGAACCTCGACAAAGCCATAGCGCACCGTCATTTCCCAAAACCCGTCGAACACCTCGGCCAGCTCCAGCCGCTTGTCGGGGTCGATGCGCGGCGTGTCCGCGAACGCCAGGGTCAGCGCGACGAGGGTCTCCGGCAGCGCGCCGAACTGCTCGGCCTGCTGGATGATCTGGAGCGGCACCAGCTTGGTCATCCGCGTCAGGAAGATCGCGGTGCCGGGCAGGCGCGGGGTCTTGCGCCGCCGCAGCCAGGCGCGAAAGCGGCGCGGCGTCATCGCCGCCGCCATTTGTTCGCGCTGGGTCGCCGCCACCCCGGCATGCCAGGTGGTCATGATGATGAAGACGATCGCACCAAAGGTCAGCGGCACCCAGCCGCCATCGGCGATCTTCAACAGATTGGCCGAGAAGAACACGAGATCGACCAGCAGGAACACGCCCGCCGCCAAGAGCGCCAGCGGCGTCGGCCATTTCCACTGCTCGCGCATCAGGTTGTAGAGCAGCGCCGTCGTCAGCATCATCGTCGTCGACACTGCGGTGCCGTAGGCGCCGGAAAGCCGCTCCGAGCTGCCGAAGCCGATGGTCAGCAACACCGTCAGCAGCATCATCGTCCAGTTGACGAAGGGCACGTAGATCTGCCCGTACTCGGTGTCCGAGGTCTGCCGGATATTGAGGCCGGGGAACCAGCCGAGCTGCATTGCCTGCCGGGTCAGCGAGAACGAGCCGGTGATGATCGCCTGGCTGGCGATGATCGTCGCCGCGGTCGCCAGCACCACCATCGGGTAGATCGCCCAGCCCGGCGCCAGGCGGAAGAATGGGCTGCCGCCATGTCCGGGCTCGGCGGTCATCAGCGCGATCTGGCCGGCGTAGTTCAGGAGGAGCGCCGGCAGGACCACGAGATACCAGGTCATGCGGATCGGGTTGCGCCCCACATGCCCCATATCGGCGTAGAGCGCCTCGCCGCCGGTAATTGCGAGAAACACCCCGCCCAGGATCGCGAAACCCTGCCAGCCGCCCCTGGCGAGGAAGCGGATGCCGTGGAGCGGGTCGATTGCGGCGATCACCGCCGGATGGCGCAAAATCCCACCGACCCCCAGCACGGCGATGACCACGAACCAGAGCAGCATCACCGGGCCGAGCACCGCGCCGAGCCGAGCCGTGCCGCGGTTCTGCACGGCGAAAAGCGTCACGAGGATGGCCACCGCGAGCGGCACCACATAGGGCTTTAGCGCAGCGCTCGCGACGTTGACGCCCTCCAATGCGCTCAGCACCGAGATCGCCGGGGTGATGATGCCGTCGCCGTAGATCAGCGCCGCGCCGAACAGACCCATCACCACCAGCACCGGCGCGCGGCCGTACCCCCGGCCGGCGACCAGCGACATCAGCGCCAGGATGCCGCCCTCGCCGTGATTGTCGGCGCGCATCACGAAGAGGCAGTATTTGATCGAGACGGTGATTATAAGCGCCCAGAAGATCAGCGACAGGATTCCCAGCCCCATTTCCGGCGAAAAGCTGCCGCCGGTGCTGTCGATGATCGCCGACAGCGTGTAGAGCGGGCTGGTGCCGAGATCGCCGTAGACGATGCCGAGCGCCGCCAGCGCGGCCGTCGCGGTGATCGGCCGCGAGATCGACGATGCCGGCTTTTGCTCTTGCGTGAGCGCAGTATCGCTCATTGACCTCCGGCGACCTTTCCCGGCGATGTACCGCACCGTCATCCGCCGATCGTTTGATTATAGCCCAGTCGGTGCGGCGGACTGACGCCGTTCGGGAAAACGCCGCGGGCGGCGCGACGGTTGCGCCAGCTTCCGGGTTGCTGGCATTTTGCCCGGACAGGCGGGGCGAGGGAATCGACAGCCATGACGAGGGGGGACGCCGCCAGCGCGCGGCCGCGAGCGGCACGCTGCCGCGCGCTGGTTTTCGGCATTGCCGCGGCGCTCGCGGCGCCCGTCGCCGCCGCGGCCCAGAATGCGGGTGCGCCGCCGATCGTCATCCCGCCGGCCCAGGTCACGCCGGCCCAGGTCACGCCGGCCCAGGTCACGCCGCCCGGCGCGGCCGGCGAGACGGGCCCCGGCCAGCCCCCGGGCCAGCCCCCGGGCCAGCCGGCCATGCGCGCGCTGCTGCCGGCCAACTTGCAGATACTGCACGATTCGCAGGGTCCCGGCCTCGTCATGTACGGCGTCCTGGCGGCCAAGGCCGCTTCGGCGCTGGCGGTGCTGCAGGGGGTCTTTACCTACTCCCAGGCGTTCGATCCGATACCCGCCCTGCGGCTCGTCCTCGCCGACCAGGACGACAGGCATGCCCAGGCGCTGTTCACCGCGACCGTACACGGCGCGCCAGTCACCGGGATCGCCGTTGTCTCGCTTGGCGATCCGGGCGGCAGCCCGGGCGGCGATGTCAGCGTCTTCTACGACCGCGCCGACGGTTTCGCCGCGTCGTTCGAGCGCATGCGGCAGGCGCTCGCCGAGAGCGCCGGCGCCGCCACCCTCGTCCTGACGCCGATCCGCCTCGGCGACGGCAACCAGGTTGCAATTCCCCGCGGCTGGCGGCTCATCGGCCAAGGCGCGGGCCTTATCGACCTGATGGGAACCCAAGGCGAATTCGTTTCGCTGGGCGCGGCGACCCCGGTCCACGCGCGCCCCTCGCCGCTTGGCGGCAATGGGCTGCAAGGCCCGTGTTGCGATCCCGTCAAGGCGCTGCAGGCCGTCTATCCCCAGCTCAACGCCAATGCGCAGCATCTGGGCTCGCCGGCGCAGCTGCTCACCCAGATCGTCGAATCGCAGCGGACGCCGGCGGCCGGCGGCGGCGAAGGGGCATTTGTCCTCAGCAAGCTGGCCGTCGGCGGCCGGCCTTATTCGTATTTCGCGCGGGTCGAGGCGGTCGGCGGCTTCACCGAGCCGTGGACCCTCGTGTTGTCCGGCGTGACCGCGCCGCAGCCGGTCTTCGCCGAGGAATTCCCCACCCTGCTGCAAATCTGGCGCTCGTATTCCGGAAACCCGCCGGGCTTCTCCGATCATCTGCAACAGGCGCTGCACACCATGACGGCGACGCAGCAGATCGTCCGATCGGCGAGCGTCACTCGCCAAACCGCCGGCTACAACGCCGATGCCGGCTGGAGCCAGGTCATCGGCGCCCTGCCGAACACGGGGCAGGCGCAAATCGACGCTTCCGTGGCTGGGAAAATCGTCGACCAGCTGGCGGCCGACAGCGGCCGGCCGTGGCGGATCGTCCCGCCGTCGGAGCTGAAATGAGCCGCGCCTAATGCGCGTGGTTCTTCGCCCGCAGCGAATCGAGCAGACCGCCGGTCGCGCGGGCGAGCGAATCGAGCGGATGCGAGGCGCAATAATCGTCGATCCAGGAAAACAGCGCGCCCGGGTTGGTGCCGTCGGCGACGTCCTGGTTGACTGTCAGCACATTGGCGTTGACGCTGGTGATGTAACCCAGCACCCAGCTTTGCAGCACCGCGCTGTCGGGGTTGGTCTGGTTGCGTACCTGCAGCCAGGAGCCGCAGGGCCGGCTGCCGGCGCCAACGATGACATACTGGTTGGCGGCCTCGGCCGTGGGGCAACTCAAGAAAACGGCCAGGGCAGCGGTCGCGGCGGCTCTCGGAGGGCAATGCCGCCTCATCCGCTGCCGCAACAAATGTTCCTCAAGCCATTGACTTATGTGTGGGCTTTTTCAAGTTGCACGATTTCGTCTTTGACGCGGAGTTTCTGGCGCTTCAGATCGTAGATCGCCGCTTGGTCGGGAAGCGGGCGGTGGGTTTCCTCATCGATGGCGCGTTCGAGCGTTGCGTGCTTTTCTTTGAGCGCCTCGATGCGATCTTGCTGCGACATGCGGTTTCCTCCTGTGGACACTCGCGGGGTCGATGGTAGCGCCGGCCAACGGTTTGCGACAGGGGTTTCGACCCGTGCTGGCGCTGGCAGTCGTCGGGATATGTGATGCCGTCCAGGCTCGATTGAAGAGGCCATGATGCCACGGAATAAACGCCGCCCGCGCCTCATCGTCGGCATCAGCGGCGCCTCCGGCGTCGTCTACGGCGCGCGGCTTTTGACCTTGCTCCGGGACCTGCCGGTCGAGACGCACCTGGTCGTCAGCCGCTCGGCCGAATTGACCCTCGCGCTCGAAACCGAACTCAAGCCGGCCGAGTTGCGCGCGCGCGCCGACGTGGCGTACGCGATCGGCGACATGGCGGCGCCGATCGCCTCGGGGTCGTTCCAGACCATCGGCATGATCGTCGCGCCGTGCTCGATCCGCAGCATGAGCGAGATCGCCACCGGGGTGACGACGACGCTCCTCACCCGCGCCGCCGATGTCGTGCTCAAGGAACGCCGCCGGCTCGTCCTCGCGGTGCGCGAGACGCCGCTCCATACCGGGCATTTGCGGACGATGGCCGCGCTCTCCGAGATGGGCGCGGTGATCGCCCCGCCGGTCCCGGCACTGTATGCCAAGCCGCAAAGCCTCGACGAGATGATCGACCACACCCTCGGGCGCCTCCTCGATCTGTTCGAGCTCGATACCGGCACCGTCCGCCGCTGGGGCGAGCCGCCGGCGGGCTGAAGGGCTAAACGCCGACCATTGCATCCCGCAGCGCTGTGGCTTCTGCCGACCCGGCATCGTCTCCGAGAATCAGCCGCAGATTGGCTTTGGCGAGCGCGGCGCGGTCCGCTGCCTTCACTGCGGGACGCGTCTTCACGCTTGCCGCGAGCCGCGCTTGCACGCGGCGCTCGGCGGCGAGTTCGAGCACCAGAATGCGCCGGCGCATGTCCCGGATATCGGGATCGGGATCGGCGGCCTTGAGCGCGCGGCGCAGCCGGCGCAATGGCGCGACCACATCGCGGTCGAGACCGCTCAGCGCCGCGCGGGCGCGCGTCAACCCCGCGGCGTCCAGCTTTCGTCCGCCGCAAACCGCCCGCCACAGCCCGAACAGGATCAGATTGACATTGTGCCCGCCCGCGTCCTGCAGGCGGATCAGCGCCTCCGCCGCACCCGGTCGCGCATAGACCAGCAGCGAGAACCGCCAGAACGACTCAGCAGCCTTGTCGTGCGCCATATCGATCAGCGAGCAATGAAACGGGCGCGCATTGTGCTATAATCCGTGCGGTGCGGCGGCATCCCCCGTGAAGCCGCGAGCCAGCCAATCGCCAACCCTGCGCGGCGCCGCGATGGACCTCGATATCGAAGCCTTAAAGGCAAAACTGGCCGTCCTCGCGACCGAGCACCGCGACCTCGACGACGTCATCTCGCGGATCGTCGAGCGCATGCCCTTCGATCAGCTGCAGTTGCAGCGCCTCAAGAAACGCAAGCTGGCGTTGAAGGACCAGATCTCGAAGATCGAAAGCGAGCTGCTTCCCGACATCATCGCGTAGGCGGAAACTTCAATCCGATCGGGCGGCGCGCTTCTTCTGTTCGTACATCGCCTTGTCGGCGGCCTCGATCGCGATCTGCGGATCGTCGCTGCCCGAGAACGAGTAGACGCCGTAGGCGGCGCTGACGGTGATCTTGACCTTGCCCCAGCGCAGCGTCGTCGTGCGGATCGCCTCGGCCAGGGCAATCGCCTTGGCTGTCGCCTGCTCCTGGCTGGTCTGCGCCAGGATGACGCCGAATTCGTCGCCGCCCAGCCGGCCGACGATGTCGCTCTGCCGCACGTTGTTGCACAGGATCTCGGCGACATGGCGCAGCGCCGCGTCTCCGGCCGGATGCCCGTGCGTGTCGTTGATCTGCTTCATACCGTTGACGTCGAAATAGATGACGCTCGACGGCGGCCCGTAGCGCCGGGTGAAGGCGATCATCCGCGACAGCTCACGGACGAAGGCGCGGCGATTCGCGATCGGCGCCAGCGAATCCTCGTCGGCAAGGCGTTCGAGCTGGGCGATGCGGGTCCGCGCCTCCTCCAACTCGCGACGCGTCGCCTCGCCCTCTTCGTGCATCCGGGTGAGCGCCTCGCGGACCTCCGGCGCCAGCTCGTGCACGGCGATCCCCGGCAGCTTCAGGGCAAGTTTCAGGACGGTTTTCCGTGCGGCCGCCCGGTCGCCCGCGCGCCGCGTCTTGGACGCGCCGCTTGCCGCCGGCCTCGACCGCTCCGTCAACATCCGCGTGGCCCGCCCCCGCCGGCAAGCAGTTTCCTTGCTTTGTCTATAAACGAGTGGCGGCGGTTCGCACATGCGAAATTAGCGCCGCCGCGCGGCGGCGCGGCGCGGCTTGTGCGCGGGAGGCGCGACCTTATAATACCGGCTCCGCAACCGGGGCAGAGACAAGCGGCATGGCCGAATCCGGTCACGCGGCCGGAACCATTCCGGTCGGCGTAATCCCAGTCGGCATCATAATGGGCAGCCAGTCCGACTGGGAGACGATGCAGCATACCGCCCAGACGCTCGACCGGCTCGGCGTCGCCCATGAGACGCACATCGTCTCGGCCCACCGCACGCCGAAGCGGCTCTACGACTACGCGACCAGCGCCAAATCGCGCGGCCTCAAGGTGATCATCGCCGGCGCCGGCGGCGCCGCGCATCTGCCGGGAATGGCGGCGGCGCTGACCCCGCTCCCGGTGCTCGGCGTGCCGGTGCAGAGCCGCGCGCTCAACGGCATGGACAGCCTGCTGTCGATCGTGCAGATGCCGGCGGGCGTGCCGGTGGCGACCTTCGCGATCGGCCAGGCCGGGGCGGTCAACGCCGCGCTCTGCGCCGCCGCGATCCTGGCGCTCGGCGACCCGGCGGTGGCCGAGGCGCTCGACCGCTGGCGCCAGGTCCAGACCGACGCCGTCGCGGACCAGCCCGCCTGATGCGGGGGTGCTGATGCTGGCGCGTTCATGTTGAGCCCAGGCGCCACGATCGGGATTCTCGGCGGCGGCCAGCTCGGCCGCATGACCGCGATGGCGGCTGCGCGGCTCGGCTATCGCGTGCACATCTTCGCCGGCGAGCCGGACAGCCCCGCGTCGCAAGTGTCTGCCGCCGCGACCGTCGCTTCCTACGACGACACCGCAAAGCTCGATGAATTCGCCGCCGCGATCGATGTCGCGACCTTCGAGTTCGAGAACATCCCGGCCGAGGCGGTGCGTCAGGTCGCGGCGCGCAAGCCGGTCATGCCGCGGCCGGAGATTCTTGAAATCGCCCAGGACCGCCTCAGCGAGAAGGGTTTCCTGCGAGGCATCGGCATCGCCACCGCCGATTACCGGGAAATCGCCGATGCCGCGGCGCTCGGCAACGCCCTGGCCGGGCTCGAATCCCGCGCCGTGCTCAAGAGCGCGCGGATGGGCTACGACGGCAAGGGCCAGGTGAATGTCGACGCCGCAACCAACCCCGGCCGCGCCTGGGCCGAGATGGGAGCGTCGCGCGGCATCCTCGAAGCCTTTGTCGATTTCCGCTGCGAAGTCTCGGTCGTGGTCGCGCGCGCCGCCGACGGGACCACCGCGTTCTACCCGCCGGTCGAGAACCGGCATGTGAGCCATATCCTGGACACCACAATAGCCCCGGCCTCGCTTCCGGCCGGGACGGCGCGGGCGGCCGAGGCCATTGCGCGGGATATCGCGGCCCGCCTCGATCTCGTCGGCGTGCTCGCGGTCGAGATGTTCGTGACCCGCGACGGCAGGCTCTTGGTCAACGAGCTGGCGCCGCGGCCGCACAATTCCGGCCATTGGACGATCGATGCCTGCGCCACCAGCCAATTCGAGCAATTGGTGCGCGCGATCTGCGGCCTGCCCTTGGGATCGGCCGAGCGCCATGCCGACGCGGTGATGAAGAACCTGATCGGCGACGAGGTCGAGACCTGGCGGGGCGCCATCGCCGACCCGGCCGCGCATCTGCATCTTTACGGCAAACGCACCATCCGCCCCGGGCGCAAGATGGGCCACGTCACGCGGCTGCTGCCGCGCCAATAGCGCCCCGGCTTCTAGCGAAAGACGTCGAGCCGCGGGTACGGCCGATTTCCCTGGAGCACCTTCAAGATGCAGCCGAGCAATTCGGACGTCCGAAACGGCTTTGGCACAAAGTCGTCGAGTTCCGGATTGCAGACGATCGGTGCAGCCTGTCCCGACATGAACAGGCATTTGAGCGAGGGCTTGTTGCACCTGGCTTGCTGCGCCATTTCAAGACCGCTCAGACCGCCCGGAAGCCGTATGTCCGCGACGACGAGGTCGAATTGCCCGCGGTCGATCATGTCGAGGGCGTCGTTACCGTTGCCGACGGTTTCCACCCGAAATCCAGTCCTGACCAGCATGTCCTTGACCGTATCCCGGACCGCTTCGTCGTCGTCGACTACAAGTATTGAGTGTTCATATACCTGCATGTCCAATCTCCGCGAGAATTGAACCGCGAAGGATGGAACAACGCCCGCCGAGCCCGGTTCCTCTCGATCGGCTGGCATTTGAGATAACGCGATCTTCGGCGACCGATAGCGGTCGGGCTCGACCGCAGCCTTACAAGCCCTGCGGCGCGGCCGGATCGGCGGGCGGCATGCT
>DASRLO010000046.1:0-2716 GCA_035648415.1 Allostellaceae bacterium | reverse complement strand
CGGTGCTGCCGCGCGGCGGCGGCACCTCGCAATGCGGCCAGACGGTCAATCGCGCGCTCGTCGTCGAGTGCAGCAAGTACATGCAGGACATCGTCTCGCTCGATACCGCGGCGTCGCGGGTCAAGGTCCAGCCCGGGGTCGTCATGGAGCGGCTCAACGCCAAGCTGCGCCAGCACAAACTGTGGTTCCCGGTGGATGTCTCGACCGGCGACCGCGCGACGATCGGCGGCATGACCGCCAACAATTCCTGCGGCGCGCGCTCGATCCGCTACGGCAACATGGTGCACAACGTGCGGGCGATCGACGCGCTGCTCGCCGACGGCACGCAGGCGCATTTCGGCGAACTGCCGGGCAATTTCGGCGAAGATGTGCAACCGGAGCGCTATCGCGGGCTGGTGCGTGACATGCGCGCGCTGCATCGGCGCGAGGCCGGCGAGATCGAGGCGCGGTTTCCCAAGCTGCTGCGCCGGGTCGGCGGCTACAACATCGACATGATATCCGACCCAGAGTTCCCGGGCGGCCACAACATGGCCCATCTGCTCGTCGGCTCCGAGGGCACCCTCGCCTTCTTCAACGAAATCGAGCTCGACCTCGCGCCGATCCCGTCGCACCGCACGCTCGGCATCTGCCATTTCCCGAGCTTCTACAAGGCGATGGAGGCGACCCGGCAGATCGTCAGGCTGGGCCCCGCCGCGGTCGAGCTGGTCGACCGCACGATGATCGAGCTGGCCCGCGACAACCCGATGTTCCGCCCGGTCGTCGAGCGCTTCGTCCAGGGCGAGCCGGAGGCGATCCTGCTCACCGAATTCGCCGGCGAGGACGCCGACGACAATTTTCGACGCCTGAAACAGCTCGTCGAGCTAATGGGCGATCTCGGCTTCCCCGACAGCGTCATCGAGGCGACCGACCCGGCGTTCCAAAGCGCGGTGTGGAACGTGCGCAAGGAGGGCCTCAACATCATGATGTCGATGAAAGGCGACGGGAAGCCGATCTCCTTTATCGAGGACTGCGCGGTGCGGCTCGAGGACCTCGCCGAATACACCGACCGGCTGACCCAGGTCTTCCACAAGCACGGCACCTACGGCACCTGGTACGCGCACGCCTCGGTCGGCACCCTGCACGTGCGCCCGGTGCTGAACCTCAAACAGGATTTGGACGTCAAAAAGATGCGCGCGATCGCCGAAGAGGCGTTCGCGATGGTGCGCGAATACAAGGGATCGCACTCGGGCGAGCACGGCGACGGGCTGGTGCGCTCGGAATTCCACGCGCCGATGTTTGGGCCTCGCATCGTCCGCGCCTTCGAGGAGGTCAAGGACAGCTTCGATCCAACCGGGCTCTTCAACCCCGGCAAGATCGTGCGGCCGCCCAAGATGGACGACCGGTCGCTGTTCCGCTTCAAGCCGGGTTACCGCCACATCCCGGTCGAGACCGCGTTCGACTGGTCGGAATGGGGCGGCTTCGCCAGCGCCGCCGAGATGTGCAACAACAACGGCGCCTGCCGCAAATCCGATCCGGGCGTGATGTGCCCGTCGTACCGCGCGACCGGCGACGAGCAGCATCTGACGCGCGGCCGGGCGAACACGCTGCGCCTGGCGTTGTCCGGCCAGCTCGGCCCCGACGCGCTGACCTCGGACGCGATGGCCGAGACGATGTCGCTGTGCGTCTCCTGCAAGGGCTGCCGCCGCGAATGTCCGACCGGCGTCGACATGGCGAAGATGAAGCTCGAATTCCTGCATCACTACAAAAAACGGCACGGTTATTCGCTGCGCGACCGGCTGGTGGCCTACCTGCCGCGTTATGCGCCGTGGGCGGCTCGTTTTGCCGGGTTGCTGAACCTCCGCAAGCCGAACGGATGGGTGGCGCGGATCGGCGAGCGCCTGTTCGGGCTGAGCGCCAAGCGGGCGCTGCCGCGCTGGTCGTCGCGCCCGTATCGCGGCACGACGCCGAACGGCGCCGGGCATGAGGTCGTGCTGCTGGTCGATACCTTCAACCGCTATTTCGAGCCGGAAAACGCCGAGGCCGCCGAGCGGGTGCTGCGCCGCGCCGGCTACCGCGTGCTGACCCCGGAGCCCGCAATCGGCAAGCCGCTGTGCTGCGGCCGCACCTTTCTGGCCGCCGGCATGGTCGGCGAGGCGCGCAAGGAGGCGCAGCGCATGCTCAAGGCGCTGGCGCCGGCGCTCACCGCCGGCACGCCGATCGTCGGGCTGGAGCCGTCGTGCCTCTTGACCTTGCGCGACGAGTTCCCCGCGCTCATCCTCGGCGAGGCGGCCAAGCGGCTCGCCTCGCAAGCGATGCTCTTCGAGGAATTCATCGACAGCGAGCGCAAGGCCGGCCGGTTCCAGCTCGCCCTCGCGCCGATGCCAGGCAAGACCGCGCTGCTGCACGGCCATTGCCACCAGAAGGCGTTCGGCACGGCCGGCGCCGCCGCCGCGGCCCTGCAGATGATCCCGCACCTCACGGTCGAGACTTTCGACTCGACCTGCTGCGGCATGGCCGGCTCGTTCGGCTACGAGGCCGAGCACCACGAGATGTCGCTCAAGATCGGCGAACTGGGCGTGCTGCCCAAGATGCGCGCCGCCGCGCCCGATACGCTCATCGCCGCCTGCGGCACTTCGTGCCGCCACCAGATCGCCGACGGCGCCCAGCGCAAAGCCCGCCACATCGTGCGGATTCTGGACGAAGCGTCAGCCCCGCCGCCGTAGGGTGGGTAGAGCGC
>DASRLO010000045.1:0-8521 GCA_035648415.1 Allostellaceae bacterium | reverse complement strand
CGGTCATAATGCCGAGAGGCGGATTATGCCGTATGGCCTGAAGGGCCGGCCGAACCAGGCTCCAGGGCCACGCGGCGGTTCGGCATAATCAGAGCGCTTCCAGGAACGCGAGCAGCGTGTCGTCCGGGCGATAGCGTCCCGGAGTGGCTGCCGGCGCGGCCATGCGCGACAGGGCTTTCTCCTTCATCCGCAGGTCAGCGTGGATATAGACCTGCGTGGTCTCGACGGATTCGTGTCCCAGCCAGAGGGCGATCACCGTTTGATCAACGCCGTGTTGCAGCAGCTCCATCGCGGTGCTGTGCCGGAGGATGTGCGGGCTAACGCGCTTGCCGAGGAGCGAGGGACAGGAAGCCGATGCGGTGAGGGCGTGCCTGCGGACGAGGTGTTCGAGCGCGTCACGGCTCAGCCTCTCGCCGCGCATCGTCGGGAACAGCGGATGATCGTCGCCGCCGCGCCGTTTCCGCAGCCACTGCTCCAGCAGCTTGACGGTGTCGCGCCGAAGCGGCGTGCACCGTTCCTTGCGACCCTTGCCGTCGCATCGGATATGCGCACCGGTGCCGAGCACCGCGTCCTTGCAGCGTAGGTTGATCAGCTCGGATGCGCGCAGCCCGGTCTGAAGCGCCACCAGCAGGATCGCGTGATCCCGCCGGCCTACCCAGGTCGATCGATCGGGTGCCGCAAGCAACGCCGCGATCTCCCCGGTGTCGAGGAAAGTCACGGTTCGCTTGACGTAGCGCTTGCTGGGCATTGCCAGAATTCGCTGGCAATGCAGCAGATAGGCGGGCTCGTTCATAGCGACGTAGCGAAAGAACGACCGGATCGCGGCGAGCCGCGTATTGCGGCTGCGCGCGCCGTTTCGCCTCGCCGTCTCGACGTGGAGCAGGAAGTCGCCGATCAGGTCGGCATCGAGGTCCTCGATCCTGAGCCGGGTCGGCGCCTTGCCGCGCTGCTCGCTGGCGAAGCGCAAGAGCAGCCGGAAGGTGTCGCGGTATCCGGCGATCGTGTTCGCGCTGGCCTCCATCTGGGTGCAGAGGCGGTCGGTGAAAAAGCGCTGGAGCAGCGCCGGGAAGGTCGAGGCGGTCATCGGCGCGCCTCCCCGTCCGAAGGAGTGATCCGCTGGGAAGCCAGCTCCAGCAGTTCGGGCACCGCTTCGATGTACCAGTAGGTGTTCTCGGGTTTGGTGTGACCCAGGTAGGTCGTCAGCTTGATCATCTCGCGCGCCGGGTCCTGGCCCGTGCGGTACCAGCCGATCATCGTCCGGGCGGCGAAGCTGTGGCGCAGGTCATGGATGCGCGGGCCACGGCCGTGGCGTCCGAAGCGCTGCGGGGACCGCAGACCGACGCGCTGGCAGACGAGCGCGAAGTTGTAGCGCGCACCGCAGTCGCCGAGGCGGGCGCCCCGATCGCCGACGGAGAAGGGCTGCGGCGCGAAGCCGAGTAGCCGGTCCCGTTCGGCGGCGTAGGCACGCAGGCGCAGCGCCACGCTATTGTCGATCGGCACAAGCCGGGCCTTACCCAGCTTGCCTCGCCGGATCGTCAGCACGCCGAGCTCCAGATCGACATCGCCGGCGTCAAGGCCCAGCGCTTCGCTGATCCTAAGCCCGGTGGCCGCGATCAGCCCGCACAGCGTCGAGCAGGTGAGCCCGCGCAGACCGTAGACCGAGGGGAGCTCGGCCGCGGCGGTGACGATGCTGGCGATCTCCGCGTCGCTGTAGATATACGGCCGTGACCGCCGATATCGGTTCGGGATCAGCCCTTGCGGCGGTACCTCATGCGCTGCATCGAGGCCGTGCAGCCATTGCGCGAACAGCCGCACCATGCCCAGGCGCGCCGCCCAGGTCTGTCGGCTCGCTCGACCGAAGGTTTCCTGCCAGTTCAGGAACAGACCAGTGCCGACACGCTCGGCGCCTTGGCTTTCGGCGAAGGCGATGAAGCGGCGCAGCACCCTGGCCGTCGTGCCAAGGTCGTAGCCCAGGCTGCGCCGGATCGTCAGATATCGATGAAGCTCTTCGGCGAGGCGGCTCATTGCGCGCCTCCCGCTACCGGCCAAGGCTGCGCGATCGAGCGCAGCCCCTCGATGTCGAGCTTGGCGTAGATCATCGTAGACGCACGCGACCGGTGGCGGAGCATGTCGCTCACCTCGGGCAGCGAGGCACCCTGGCGGATCAGATTGGTCGCCAGGCTGTGGCGCAGAATATGAGATCCCACGTACCGGCAGGGCGGCGTCACCCCGGTCCGGGCGAACGCCTTCTTCAGGATGGTGTTGAGCACCTGCCCGTCCTTGAAGGAACCATGCGGCGCCCGGGCCGTGACGAACAGCGCGCGTGATGTCGAGACACGATCCTGCCGGATATAGTCGGTCAGCGCTTCGCCGAGGTCGGGTGGGATCGGCACGCGGTCGTGGTTCTGGCCTTTGCCGCGCACGACGAGTTCGCCGGCGCGCCAGTCGATGTCTTCGAGCTGGATCGCGACGACTTCCGACGCACGCAGGCCGAGCCGGGCGAGCAGGAGGACCATCGCATAGTTGCGACAGCCGAACCGAGTGTCGACCCGGACCGCCGCCAACACGCTCTCCACCTGATCGGGCGTCAGATGGCGGGGCAGTCGGGCGCCATAGCGCTGCGCGACGCTCGGGACGCAGAGCGCCAGGTTGCTCGTAGTCAGGCCGCTCTTGAACAGGTATTGAAAGAAGTTGCGCAGGTGGGTCGGCGCCGTCTTGTCCCGGAACGGCGCCTTGCGGGCGGTCAGCCGCTGCAGGAAGGCGACGATGTCGCCCGGTCTGATCGCGCTCATCTCGACATCGGCCTTGCCGAAGCGAAAGTCGAGGAACCGGTCGGCGAAGCGCCAGCAGTGGCCGATCGTTCGCTCGCTCAGGCCTCGTTGGCGACGGAGATAGTTCTCGTAGTCACCTCGCAGGGCGGCGTGGGCGAGATCCCTTGCCGTCGGCGGCGCTGGCGGCTTCGCCACGCCGAGCGTCGCGAGATAGCCTACAAAGCGCCTGACGATGAAGGCGGCATATTGCTGTCGGTCGCCGCGCCAGTCCGCGCGTAGCACGAGATCGGCCGCGATGTTCGGCGTCAGCTGATCCAATGCAACGCCGTGCTCGATCATGAGTCCGGACAGCCGCCGGATCGAGCGAAGGTAGGCGTTGATCGTCCAGCGGCCGTAGTTCAGTCGCTCCAGTTCGGCGCGGTATTGTTCCACGAGCCCGTCGAGCGGCTCGCCTGCCATCTGCGCTGTCGATGAGTTGATCATGTCCTCGCTCCTCTCTGTTAGGAGAAGCGAGGGTCGGGCATTCGGTGAGCCGTATCATCTTCCCAATGGTAAATTCCGCCCCCATTACGGCCACTCCTCGGCCGCGGCTAACCGCCGGCGGTCCGGGATGAAGGCGTGCTCGGCGAACTGCCGCCGCGCCGGTCCGCGCAAAGGGTTACCTCCCGGAGAACGGGCGAGGTTTTTTTGCTACCCATTAAAATAATAGGAAACTAATATTTCTGTGCGAGCGGTGTCCCGCCTTCACGGTGGCCCGCAAGGTCTGTTGAAGATGTTCTCGCGGGTCTGGCTGCGCCATTTTCTGACGCTGTTTCTGCCCGGTGCCGTGCTGATCGTCGCCGGGAGCCTGCTCTATGGCCGCACGGAAATTCAACGCGAGGTGGGGCAGATCGAGTCCCTTCAGCAGATCGGCGTCAGCAGCGGCGCCGACGCTCTACGTCATACCCTGCGCGGCGTATCGGCGGATGTTGTCTTTCTCGCCAAGCTTCCCCGTCTGCAACAGACGATCGATGATCCGACGCCCACCAACCTGACCGCCCTGGCAGCGAACTTCGCGACCTTCGCCGAGGCTACCGGGGTCTACGACCAGATCCGCTGGCTGGATCAAACCGGCCGCGAGCGACTGCGGGTAAACTTCGTCGGCGACCGCGCCGTCGTGGTGCCCGCGGACCAACTTCAGGACAAGGACACGCGCTACTATTTCACCAAGACCAGCCAACTGCCGGCCGGGGCGATTTATATCTCCCCGTTCGACCTCAACGTCGAAGGTGGCCGGATCGAGCGACCCTACAAGCCGATCTTGCGCATGGCGACGCCGCTCATCGATGCCGCCAACGTCCGCCACGGCATCCTGATCCTTAACTATCTCGGCCGGGGCCTCATCGATCTCCTCGCCAGCGTGGCCCACCATGGCGGCGCTTCGCTGATGCTGGTCAACAGCGATGGCTATTGGCTGCACGGGCCGAAGCCAGCGGACGAATGGGGCTTCATGTTCGGGAACGGCGACGCCACCTTGGCTCAGCGCAACCCGCCCGCCTGGGAAGCGATCCGCTCCGCCGACGCCGGCCAGATCGAACTGCGCGACGGGCTATGGACTTGGCGCACCGTCGACCCGTCACGCGAGATCGCCTTCGGCATTCGCTGGCCGGGGACCGTGAGTAGCGGGCAGGAGCCTCGCAAGCAGGTCGTCAGCGAAGCCGCAGTGTGGAAGGCCGTAGCCCGCCTGCCCGCCGCCGACCTCGCCGCTATTCGCATCAGCATTTGGGAGCGTTTGGCGGCGATCGCCGCGGTGTTGAGTACCCTTCTCGGGCTGGCCAGCGGCCTGGTCTCCTGCTCCCGCCAGCAAATTGTCATCCTCAACGGCGAACTCGCCCGCCGCGCACGCGAAGCCGAGGCCGCGGGCGAGGCCAAGGCCCGTTTCCTGGCCAATATGAGCCATGAGATCCGCACCCCGATGAACGCCGTCCTGGGGCTGGCGTATCTTCTGGAAAAGGCCCGGCTCGGGGCCGACGAACTCGACCTGGTGCGCAAGCTGCGCGTCGCTGGGCGAGCACTGCTCGCGATCATCAATGATATTTTGGATTTTTCAAAGATCGAGGCCGGGCGGCTGGAGATCGAGCAGGCTCCGTTCCGCCTCGCCGATGTCCTCGACAACCTCGCCGCCATCATGGCGACCAACATGGCCGACCGCGACCTCGAGCTGATCATCAGCTCGCCACCGAAGGAAGTCGAGTTGCTGATCGGCGACGCCCTACGCCTTCAGCAAGTGCTCACCAACCTCGCCAGCAATGCCATCAAGTTTACCCAGGCGGGCGAAGTATCTGTGCAGGTAACGATAGAGGACCGACGAGAATCCTCTCTGACGCTGCGCTTCTCGGTTCGTGACACCGGCGTCGGCATCTCGCCAGAACAGCAGGTCGCTATCTTCGCTCCCTTCGCCCAGGCCGATTCCTCGACGACCCGGCGGTTCGGCGGCACCGGCCTGGGGCTCGCCATCAGCGGCTCCCTGGTCGCCGCCATGGGTGGCGAGTTGGGGGTGATCAGCGAGCCCGGACGGGGCAGCGAGTTCTGGTTCACCGTGCCCTTCGGCGTCCCCGCCGAGCGCCGCGATGCGGTGCCGGCCATGGCCCGGCTGCACGTCCTGATCGCCGACGACAATGCGATGGTGCGCGAAGTGCTGACCGCCACCACCGGCTCGCTCAACTGGACGGCCGAGGCGGTGGCGGGCGGCGAGGCGGCGGTTGACCGCATCCTGTCCTCCGCGAACGACCAGCCGAGTTGCGATGTCGTCCTGCTCGACTGGGCGATGCCGAACATGGATGGTTTGGCGGCGGCCCGGGCGATCCGGGCCGGTGGCGGGCAACGACAAACGGTGCTCATCATCATGGTGGCCGCCTTTGCCCTTCCGAAGGTGCAGGCGGTCATGGAAGGAGAGCCCGGCCTTGTGGATGCGGTCGTCACCAAGCCGGTCATCTCGTCGTCGCTCTACAATGCCGTCGGTGAGGCATTACGCCACCGGGACGGCGAGATCGAACCCGCCGTAGGCGACCGCCAACCGATCGACCAGCGGTTGGCCGGCCTCCGGGTTCTGGTGGTCGACGACAGCGACATCAACCGCGAGGTCGCGCGCCGCATCCTGGAGGCGGAAGGGGCGGTGGTCGCTCTGGCCGGCGACGGCCGCGCGGCGGTCGCGCTGCTCGCCGAGCGGCCCACAGCGGTCGACGCGGTTCTGATGGACGTTCAGATGCCGGTCATGGACGGCCATGAAGCCTGCCGACGGATCCGCGCCGATCTCGGTCTCGACCGGCTGCCGATCGTCGCGCTCACCGCCGGCGCCTTCCGCAGCGAGGAAGATGCTGCGCTGGCGGCGGGGATGAACGGCTTCGTCGCGAAGCCGATCGATGTCGATCGAATGATTGTCGTCCTGCAACGTCTGACGGGCCGCCAACCGCAGGCCGTCGCGAAGTCAGGCGATTTGGACCCGCTGACAACGGGAGCGGCGCCCGCCGGCGCCGAGCCTGTACTCGATATGACGGCCGGTCTGCGGGTGTGGGGCGACGAGGCGGTCTATCGCCGCTATCTGCATCGTTTCGTGGAGGAATACGGCGAGACCGGGCACCGGATTGCCGCCCTGTTGGCCGCCGGCGATCGTTCCAGCGCTGCGGCGATATCCCACAAGCTCAAGGGCGTGGCCGGCAACCTGGCCCTGCCCAGGGTGGCCAATATGGCCGCCGAGCTGAACGTTCGCCTGACCGATGCCGATGCGCCGGTGGTCGACCTGCCCGCCGCATTGCAAGCCGCCATCGATGCGGCGCTGACGGTCATCGCGGCACTACCCGTGCCCGATACCAGTTCCCGACCGGCGACCTATGCAGCGGCGCCGGCCGAAAGTACCGGCAATAGGCGAGCGACCGGTGAGCTTTTGGGCGATCTTCTGCGGGCGTTGGACCGCGACAACCCGGATGCCACCGAGCCGATCCTTGCCGCCCTGGCCAGCCACCTGCCGGCCGAGCAACTTAGCGCCATTGCCAGCCGGGTTGAGGCCTTCGAGTTCCGTGCCGCCGAGACGCTGATCACCACCATGGCCGAGCAGCTCGGCCTGACGATCAAGGAGGAGGACTAGCACGATGACCAGCCCACCGATCCTGATTGTCGACGACGAACCAAGCAACCTGGCCGTCCTGCGGCAGATCCTGAAGGACGACTACACGTTGGCCTTCGCGCGTTCGGGCTCCGAGGCATTGGCGGCTGTGGCCAAGCACCGGCCGGCCCTGGTCCTGCTCGACATCCAGATGCCGGACCTCGACGGCTACGCGGTGTGCCGGCAGATCAAGGCCGATCCGGCGATGGAAGCCATCCCGGTGATCTTCGTCTCCGCCCTGACCGAGGTCGGCGACGAGGCGGCCGGCTTCGCGGCCGGCGGGGTTGATTACATCATGAAGCCGGTCTCGGCGCCGATCGTTCGCGCCCGCGTGCGAACCCACCTGTCGCTGGTTCGGGCCAGCGAGCTCGAGAAGAGCCGTCGCGCGGCGATCTTCATGCTGGGCGAGGCCGGGCACTATAACGACACCGATACCGGCGTACACATCTGGCGGATGGCCGCCTACAGCCGGGTACTCGCCGAGGCGGCCGGGTGGTCGCCCGAGGCGGCGGCAATGCTCGAACTGGCCGCGCCGATGCACGACACCGGCAAAATCGGCATCTCCGATATGATCTTACGTAAGCCGGGGCCGCTGACCGACGAGGAATGGGTGGTGATGCGGACCCACTGTGCGATCGGTCACCAGATCCTGATGAAGAGCGATGCGCCGCTATTTGCCATGGCGGCCGAAGTTGCCCTCGGTCACCACGAGAAATGGAACGGCAGTGGCTACCCGCACGGCCTCTCCGGTACCGCCATCCCCGAATCGGCGCGCATCGTCGCGGTGGCCGACGTGTTCGACGCGCTTAGCGTGAAGCGCCCCTACAAGGAGGCGTGGCCCCTCGATCGCGTGCTGGCGACAATCGACGAGGGCGCCGGGCAACATTTCGAGCCGCGGCTGATTGATGTCTTTCGCCGCACGTTGCCGATCATCCTGGCCGTAAAGACGGATTGGGACGGCCGCGAGGCCGAACAGTCGGGCGCCTGACTTATTAATGACGACCAGCGACATCCGCACGGCCCTACCCCCGGCTGCTCAAACCGAAAGCGCATGGAGCAAACGCCTGTTTCCCCTCTCGGAAGTCCGGCCAGATTATGCCGAGCCGAAACGTACGCGCATAAGCCGTGGCGCCGATTTCGACGGCCATACGGCATAATCCGCCGCTCGGCATTATGGGTGAGTTCGTGCAGCAAGGTCGCGTAATAGCTCTCGGCATCCTTGAAGCTCTCGAACGGCGGCAACTGCACCCGGTCGGCGTCGATGGCGTAGAACGCGCGGCTGCCGCCGTGCCGAATGTCCGCGCCGGTGTTCGCCGTGACTTTCTCCGCTACCGCAACCCGCTCGAAGGCGGGCAGGGCAGGGGAGGGCGCGGCGTAGAAATGCGTGGGCAGACCGTCAATCTGCTCGCAGTTAAAGACCGTGTAGCCCTTCGTGAACGGGATATCGCGTTCGACTTCCTCGCCGCTGTCGGTCGTCTCGGTCTTGCGGATGCGGTCGGCATAGACGACGAGCGCGCCCTTTTCGCCTTTGCGTACCTGCGCGCCAAGCGCACCCGCCTGCCGATAGGTCATCCAGACCGGGCAGGCATAGCCGCTCGCCACGGCTTCG
>DASRLO010000044.1:0-7263 GCA_035648415.1 Allostellaceae bacterium | reverse complement strand
CGACGGGGCCGTAGGGCCCCAGAACAAACCTTTCGGCGCAACCCCAAACCCCAATCACCGCGTCACCGACGCCACGAAAAGCCGCGCCCGATCTTCGCCATTACGGTGCAATCCTCGGACCGTCATGAATGATCCGGGCTAAAGGGTGAGCCATTGATCGGACGGTGCGGCTGCCCTGGACCCCCGCTTTCGCGGGGGAGACGATATGTTTTTGATTTCGTTGCCTTCATTTCGAGTGAGCCTCTAAAAAAGCCGCCTCCGGTGAAGCGGCTTTTTCGCGGCGGCGAGCGTAATCTTAGACGACCTTGGCCGCCAGTTCCGCCTTGCGGACCTGGAACTGCTGGCCCATCGCTTCGAGCTGGTCGGTGTCGAACTCGTCGCGCGCGCAGCTGAACCCGGTGCTTTCCTCCTCGCCGACATGGTGTTCGATGAGGTCCTGCAGCGCCTTGAGTTCGCCGCTCCACTGGTCGCTCATCGGGTTGCCGAGGCGCGACATCTTGTGGACCTGCTGCTCGACAGCCTCGTGCTCGCTCGAACCCTCGAACCCGTAGCGCCGCGATTCCTCGGCCTGGCCGCTCTCGAGCCGCCGGTAGAGCACCTCCTGCTCGGCCTGCAGATGCGGCAGCAGCTTGCTCTTCATCTCCGAGAACAGCCGGGTGCGCTCCGCCCCGTCCTCGCTGTCCGCGATCTGCCCGAGCAGGGTATCGACGTCGCCGTGGTCGTTATGCAGATCCTGCAGGATGCCTTCCGCGATACCGAGCATTTCCCTGATCATGGCCGAGCCTTTCGGTGAGAGAAAATATTGCCCGGCAAACGCCGGCCGGCGGCGAGGGTTTCCGGCCGGGGGCAGAAAGCCCTCATCCACCGGGGGAATGCGATTTTCGGCCGCGCTCCCCTCTGAGCGGCAAGATCGAGCCCGCCGGAACAACGGCAAATCGCGGACGAGTTGACGGCGAGCGGCTCGCCCGCATTTTCCGCATGGATTTTTGTCGGTACTTGCGGCAGCGTGTGAAGCCGCTGTCGAGCGATAGGCGAAGTCATCGAGTCCGCCGATCCGCTCGACCCCGCGGGGTTGTGCGACGCCCGTAATCGACGATGGTGAGCATGGGGGCTCCTTACCGTTACCGACGGCAATCGCGATCGAAGCGGCCGTTGCGCTGGGCCGCGGCCGCGTTCGGCTGCGCTGTCTTATCCAGCCTCGCCGGATGCCAGGCCGCCATCCTCGACCCGCAAGGCCCGGTCGGCGCCGCCGAGAAGACGATCCTCTACAATTCGCTGGCGATCATGCTGGCGATCGTGGTGCCGACGATCGTCGCGATCTTTTGGTTCGCCTGGTGGTTCCGGGCCGCCAACACGCGGGCGCGCTACCTCCCCGACTGGGCCTATTCGGGGCGGATCGAGCTGGTCACCTGGGCGATCCCGGTGCTGGTGATTCTCTTCCTCGGCGGCATCTGCTGGGTCGGCGCGCATGAGCTAGACCCGGCGAAGCCGCTGAAATCCGCGGCCAAGCCGCTCGAGATCCAGGCGGTGTCGCTCGATTGGAAATGGCTCTTCATCTATCCGGGCCAGGGGATCGCCGCCGTTAATCAGCTGACCGTCCCGGCCGGCGTGCCGCTGCACTTCTCGCTGACCTCGGCGAGCGTCCTCAACACGTTCTTCGTACCGCAGCTCGGCAGCATGATCTACACGATGAACGGCATGTCGGATCAGCTCAACCTGCAGGCCGACAAGCCGGGCGTTTATTACGGCCAGTCCGCGCAGTTCAGCGGCGACGGCTTCTCCGGCATGCATTTCGAGGTGAACGCGGTTGCCGCCGACCGCTTCGACGCCTGGGTGGGCACGGTGCGCGGCGGCGGCCCCGCGCTCGATGCGGCGAGCTACGCCACGCTCGCCCAGCAGAGCGCCAATGTGCCGCCGTTCACCTACCGCTCCGCGCAGCCGGGGCTCTACGACATGATCGTCACGCAAAAGATCGCGCCGGGCCCGGGACCCACTCCCGAAGTCTCCCCAAAGACGGAAGCCGACGATGCTCGGTAAGCTGACCTGGTCGGCGATCCCCTTCGACCAGCCGATCCCGCTGATCGCCGGGGCGGTCGTCGCGCTGGTCCTCCTCGGCGTGCTGGTGCTGGTCGTAGTGAAGGGTTGGCTGCCCTATTTGTGGAACGACTGGATCACCAGCGTCGATCACAAGCGCATCGGCGTCATGTACATTCTGCTCGCCATCGTGATGCTGTTCCGCGGCTTTATCGACGCGGTGATGATCCGCTCGCAGCAGGCGCTCGCCTTCCACGCGCCCGGCTATCTCCCGCCCGAGCATTACGACCAGATTTTCTCGGCGCACGGCACGATCATGATCTTCTTCGCCGGGATGCCGTTGATGATCGGTTTGATGAACTTCGCGGTGCCGCTGCAGCTCGGGGTGCGCGACGTCGCCTTTCCGACATTCAATTCGGTCGGCTTCTGGCTGACCGCGACCGGCGCGCTCTTGGTCAACATCTCGCTCGTCGTCGGCGAGTTCGCGCGGACCGGCTGGCTGCCGTATCCACCGCTTTCGGAGCTGCGCTATTCGCCCGGCGTCGGGGTCGACTACTACTTGTGGGCGCTGGAGATTTCCGGCGTCGGCACCCTGATGACCGGCATCAACCTCGTCGCCACCATTCTCAAGATGCGCGCGCCGGGCATGAGCTATTTGCGCATGCCGATGTTCTGCTGGACCGCTCTCGCCTCGAACCTCTTGATCGTCGCCGCTTTTCCCATCCTCACCGCCACGTTGGCGATGCTGCTGCTCGACCGCTATCTCGGTTTCCATTTCTTCACCAATACCGGCGGCGGCAACATGATGATGTTCATGAACCTGATCTGGGCGTGGGGCCACCCGGAGGTCTACATCCTCGTCCTGCCCGCCTTCGGCGTCTTCTCCGAGGTCGTCTCGACGTTTTCAAGCAAGCCGCTGTTCGGCTACCGCTCGATGGTCGCGGCGACCATGGCGATCTGCATCATCTCGTTCATGGTCTGGCTGCACCATTTCTTCACGATGGGGGCGGGGAGCGACGTCAACGCGATCTTCGGCATCGCGACGATGATCATCGCGGTGCCCACCGGGGTGAAAATCTTCAACTGGCTGTTCACGATGTACGGCGGCCGCATCCGTTTCGCGACGCCGATGCTGTGGGCGATCGGCTTTATGGTCACCTTTGTGGTCGGCGGCATGACCGGGGTGCTGCTGGCGATCCCGCCGGCCGATTTCGTGCTGCACAACAGCCTTTTTCTCGTCGCCCATTTCCACAACGTGATCATCAGCGGCGTGTTGTTCGGCGGCTTTGCCGGCCTGAGCTACTGGTTCCCCAAGGCGTTCGGCTTCCGGCTGCACGAGGGTTGGGGCAAGGCCGCCTTCTGGCTTTCGCTCCTTGGGTTCCTCGTCGTCTTCGTGCCGCTCTACGGCGCCGGCCTCGCCGGGATGACGCGGCGCCTGCAGCATTACGACGTGGCCGAGTGGCGCCCCTGGGTGCTGTGGGCGGGGGTGGGGATTGTGATTATGACCGCCGCCGCCGCCTGCCAGGTGATCCAGCTCGTCGTCAGCATTCGCCGCCGCGACGAGCTGCGCGACCTGAGCGGCGACCCGTGGGACGGCAGATCGCTCGAATGGGCGACGTCCTCGCCGCCGCCGGCATTCAATTTCCCGGTGCTGCCCGATGTCGAGGACGCCGAGGCCTACTGGGGCATCAAGCTGCGCGCCCAAGAGGAGGCCGCGGAGCCGGACTACCAGCCGATCGAGATGCCGCGCAACAGCCCGACCGGGGTCTTCTGCGCATTCTTCGCGACGATGATGGGCTTCGCGCTGATCTGGCACATCTGGTGGCTGTTCGGTCTGGGCTTTGTCGGCGGCTACGCCGCCTTTGTCCTCTGCGCTTGGCGCGATGCCGACGAGTATGAGATCCCGGCCGAAGAGGTCGCACGGATCGACCGCGTCCACCGCCGTACCCGCCGGGACGCGCTTGCCGTGGGCCCGCGGCCATGACGATCGCCGCGGCCGACCCCAACCGCGTCGGCGATCTCGGCCGCAGCGACGCGCGCGGTCGCGGCGAGGGCGGCCCGGCGCCGAAGCGCGTCGTTGTCGCCTTCGGCTTCTGGATCTTCCTGCTCAGCGACATCGTGATGTTCTCGGCGTTTTTCGCCGCCTATGCGGTGCTGGCGGGGCAAACGGCGGGCGGGCCGAGCGGAAGCCAGATTTTCGACGTGCGCGGCGTGGCGGTCGAGACCGGCTGCCTGCTGGCATCCAGCTTCGCCTGCGGCCTGGCCAGCATTTCCGCCGGCGCGCGCAGCCGGCTCTGGTTCTATGTTGCGATGGCGGTGACCTTCATCCTCGGCGCCGCCTTTGTCGGTCTGGAGGTCAGCGAGTTCGCCGGTCTCGTCGAGCGCGGCGACGGACCCCAGCGCAGCGCCTTCCTCACCGCGTTCTTCACCGTCGTCGGCTGTCACGGCCTCCACGTCAGCGCCGGCCTGCTGTGGCTGCTGACGATGATGGCGCAGGTCTTCGCCAAGGGCTTCCGCCCCGACATTCTGCGCCGCATGCTCTGCTTCAGCCTCTTCTGGCACGCGCTCGACATCATCTGGGTCGCGTTGTTCACCGTCGTCTACCTGCTGGGAGCCGGGGCATGAGCGAGTTCGTCGACGACCTTCATCCCCATGCCGACGACACTGCGCCCGGGGACCAGCGGCTCGACGGGAGCGGCATCGCCCACGGCGTCTTCAGCTATCTCATCGGCCTGGCGATGGCGGCGGGGCTGACCGTGGCCTCGTTCTATGTCGGCGGTAGCGGTATCGTCTGGATGCCTGTCGTTCCGGTCGCCCTCATCGTGCTGGCGATCGCGCAGATGGGTGTTCACATCGTGTTTTTCCTCCACATCACGACCGGCCCCGAAAGCACCAACAACGTGCTGGCGCTCGCCTTTGGGGTGCTCATCGTCTTTCTGCTGATGGCCGGCTCGCTGTGGATCATGGCGAACCTGAACCACAACATGATGCTGATGCCGCGGATGATGGAGATGCAGCGCTGAGCACCGACGCGGCCCGCGAAACGCGCCGCCATCCATAGCCCGGGGCGGCAAGGCCGGTGCAAACTCGGCCGCATAGGTTCGCTTGGCGGCAAGAACGATGCGTCGACCGCCGATCGCGGCGAGCGGTGCTGCCGGGCGCTTATCTGGGTCCCGGGCCGGCGCTAGCGGTTCAGGTAACGCGAAACTCCGAAACTTGCGACCAGGCCGAGAAGCGCGGCGGCGCCAAATGTCACCAGGCTGCGCGGGGCCACTCCCGGGGGCGCGGTAAAGTCATACCCGGCGGGTTGACCCTCGCCGGAGGAAATTCCCGCCAGCACCTCCGGCTCGGTGCGCCGCGTCGCGGCGGTGGAGGTCGGCGGGGTCGTCGGTGCGTCGTTCATGTGCGGGTTCCTTGTCGCAGCGGGGAGACTGCATTCGGGAACGGGTATGCCCTTGCAACGTTCCCGGCGGCCGCGGGCTCCGGCGTGGCCCCGCGTGACTGCGGCCCGGGTCGATGGCGTTGTTCTACGCGGCCGCTGGAGGCGATGACGCCGGGCCGCCCGATCCCCATATCTCTGCGCTTGCCGTTGAGCGCGTATCGGCATATGAAACTGCGCCCCGCGGGGCTGACGTGGAGATAGAAGCCGTGGCCGTCGGCACACATGCCGAGCGGCTCGGCCTCCGTTTTGCGTACCGTGCGGCGGGCGCCTTCGCGCACAGTCCGGGCGATCGGGCCGTCGGTGTGACGATTGGGAGGCAAGCAAGAGTTACAGGTAAGGGTTACGGCTCTCCGGACCGTTTGGACGCTGGACCGTGATGGTCCGTCGCCAGCGCCTTCGGGCCGGACAGCGGCACCGGGCGGCCGGCGGTCACGCGACTGATGCGTGGCCCGGTTGCCGCAGCGGGGCTCGCGAACCGGCGGTACGGCGGGCAGGGATCGGGCGGGTGTAGCTCAATGGTAGAGCTCCAGCCTTCCAAGCTGGCCACGTGGGTTCGATTCCCATCACCCGCTCCAGGGTTTTTAGCGAGAAGTTCCTCTTTCGGATAGGAAGCCGAGGCGATGGGTAAGGCGAAGTTTAACCGGAACAAGCCGCACTGCAACATTGGGACGATTGGTCACGTCGACCATGGGAAGACGACGTTGACGGCGGCGATCACCAAGGTTTTGGCGGAGTCCGGGGGAGCGACGTTCACCGCGTACGACCAGATCGACAAGGCTCCGGAGGAGAAGGCGCGCGGGATCACGATCGCGACGGCGCATGTCGAATATGAGACGGCGAACCGGCATTACGCGCATGTCGATTGCCCGGGGCACGCGGATTACGTGAAGAACATGATCACCGGGGCGGCGCAGATGGACGGGGCGATCCTGGTTGTGTCGGCGGCGGACGGTCCGATGCCGCAGACGCGCGAGCACATCCTCTTGGCGCGCCAGGTGGGGGTGCCCTCGCTGGTGGTTTACATGAACAAGGTCGACATGGTGGACGACCCGGAGCTGCTGGAGCTGGTCGAGCTTGAGGTGCGCGAGCTGCTGTCGTCGTACGAGTTTCCCGGCGACGACATCCCGGTGGTGCAGGGTTCGGCGTTGTGCGCGCTCGATGGCCGCGATGACGCGGTTGGCAAGGAATCGATTTTGAAGCTGATGGCGGCGGTGGATTCGTACATCCCGCAGCCGGAGCGGGCGAAGGACCGGCCGTTTTTGATGCCGATCGAGGACGTGTTCACGATCTCGGGGCGCGGCACGGTGGTGACGGGTCGTGTCGAGCGCGGGATCGTCAAGGTCGGCGACGAGGTCGAGATCGTCGGGCTGCGGCCGACGACGAAGACGATCGCGACCGGTGTCGAGATGTTCCGGAAGCTCTTGGACCAGGGCGAGGCGGGGGACAATATCGGGGTCCTGTTGCGCGGGACCAAGCGCGAGGAGGTGGAGCGCGGCCAGGTCCTGGCGAAGCCGGGTTCGATCACCCCGCACACGGTGTTTGTCGCCGAGGCCTATGTCTTGACCAAGGAGGAGGGCGGGCGCCACACGCCGTTCTTCGACAATTACCGGCCGCAGTTTTATTTTCGCACGACCGACGTGACCGGCTCGGTGAAGCTGCCGGAGGGCACCGAGATGGTGATGCCGGGGGACAACGTGACGATGAACGTCGAGCTGTTGGTGCCGATCGCGATGGAGGAGGGCTTGCGCTTCGCGATCCGCGAAGGCGGCCGCACCGTCGGCGCCGGC
>DASRLO010000043.1:0-6925 GCA_035648415.1 Allostellaceae bacterium | reverse complement strand
GTCGCCCACCGTGCGGCCGACGAACGGCGACTTCTCAGGGAGGCGCACCTCGCTGGTGTAGTCCTCGATCGTGAAGTTCATGGCGCTCGCCGAGCCGCGCCGGCCGCGCGGCAAGAGGCGCCAGCCGACCGCGAGGAACAGCACGCCGAACACGGCGATCCCGGCGCCGATCGGGGTGAAGTCGAACATGTGGAACGGCTGCCCCGTCAGCTCCTGGCGGACCGCCGAGATCAACAGGTTGGGCGAGGTTCCGATCAGCGTCATCGATCCGCCGAGCAGCGAGGCGAACGAAAGCGGCATCAGGAATTCGGACGGCGAGCGGTTGTTGCGCCGCGCGACCTGGATCGCCGCCGAGATGAAGATCGCCAGCGCGCCGATGTTCTTCATAAAGGCCGACAGCAGCGTGACGCAGGCGACGAGGATGCCGACCTGCAGCTCCTTCGAGCGCATCAAGGGCGTGAGCCAGCGCAGCATGACCTCGATCGCGCCCGATTGGCCGATCGCGACGCTGACGATCAACGCCGCTCCGATCAGCGGCAGAACCTGGTTTGAAAAGCCGTTGAAGGCCTTATCGGCCGGCACCACCCCGCAGCCGACCGCGCCCAGCAGGGCGAGGAGCGCGACCAAATCGTAGCGCAGCCGGTCCCATAGAAACAGCGCGATCAGACCGGCGAGAATGACGAAGGTGAGGATCTGGTCGCGGCTCAAGCGTCAACCTTGACGAGCGGCCGCCGGCGCGCCGGCCCCACGCTTCCGGATCGCCGGGCCAGCGGTCTTGGTGTCTCGTCCATGCGCCGGTTCCCGGTGTTGCCCCGCCATGCCCCGGGGCACGGCAATCGATCAACAAGCGGCGCCGGGCGTCGTTCCCGGTTGGGGGGGCGAGGGACGGCAAGCTTATTCACCCGTTACGCGCATCGGCGAGGCGCCGAACGAATGCGATGGCTGGGGCGGGAGGATTCGAACCTCCGTTTGCCGGAATCAAAATCCGGTGCCTTACCACTTGGCTACGCCCCATCGGTTTCGCCGCATTTTTCAGCCGAATTCGCGGCCGATGTTCCGCGATCGCCGGATGCGGCACGTTATCGGCAACCTGGCGGCGCGGCAATAACGCGGCGTGCCGGCGCGCACGGCCGGCTTGCATCGCGCGCGCGCTCAGCATTGAATACCGCAGCGCCCAGACGGAAGCCGACCGTCATGCCTGATACGACTCCCGCCCCCGGCGCCTCGGCCGCTTCGCGCGTTACCAACAAGCGATCGAGCGGGCAGGGGGATGGTTATCCGAGCCTATCTCCGGACGAGGCCGAGGCCCCGCCCGCCGGGTCGGCGTGCGCCGAACCATCCGGCTATGGCGCGATCGCACGCGGGGAGCGCCTCGGCGCCCGCTGGCGCGAGTTGGAGTGGGTGGATTTCACCGCCGGCATCGAGGATGCCGGTGATGCTTCCGCGCCGGCGGTCGAGCCGCCCGAACCGACCCCAGCCGCCGGACCGGTTTTCGAAATCGTCGCTGAGCCGCCCGCGCGCGCCGCACCTGCGCGCCGCACCGCTTCTCCCGATCTCGGCAAGGCATTGCGCCGTTTCGCGCCGCCGACGGAGCCGCCGCCCGTCGCCAAGAGCGACCCGATCCCCGGCCTTTCCGCGCGTTTCGCCCGGGTGCCGGTAGCGCGGGAACCGCAAATCGGCGAGTCCTCGCGATCGAGCCCGCCGCCGTGGATCGCGCGGCTTGCGGACCCGCCGAAGAGCGAGATCGGCGTTGGCGTCGAGCCGGATCCGCCGAGCCCGGTCAGCGTCGAGAAGCCCGCGCCGATCGTCGCCGATCCGCCGCGGCAACCGTCTCCGGCGGCGGAGCCGCCCGCGCCATTGCCGTGGCGCGTGGTGCCCGGCGCACGGGATGAAGCGCCGTTTCCGGCGTCGTTTTACACGCCGGCCTCTATCGCGACCGGCCCCGCCGAACCCTCGGTGCCATTGGCCGCGATGCCGAGCGCGCGGTTCCGCCGGATCGGCGAGGCGACGCGCCTTCGATTCCGCCTTGACGCCGGGAGACTGGCCGAGAGTTTCGCGCGCGCCACGGCGGCGGTACGGCGCGGCATTCCGGCTCGGCGAGCGGCGGCCGCCGGCGCGCCGCCGGCTGCCGCCGAGCCCGGCCCAGCCCGGTCGCCGCCGGGCCGGGCCTTCGCCGTGGCTGTCATGCGCCTCAGCGAGACGGTCAACCGCTGGGGGCGTCGCGCAACCGGGGGCGACAGCGGGCTGCGCCTGTCGGCATTGATCACCCTTGGCGTAATGCTGGTCGCGGCGATCGCGTATGGCGGGGGAGCGCTGATCGCCGCGCGATCCGGCGCCGAGCCGAAGCGACAAATCATTGCGGAGCAGCCGCTGCATCCGGTGCAAGCCGTGGTGCTGGTGGCGCCGCCGCCCGCGCTTCCGGCGGTGGATGCCCCGCAAAGCGCCGCGGCGGTGCGCGCCGCGTCATATCTCGCCCGCGCCAAGGCCGGCGACGCCACCGCGCAATACGATTCCGGCGTGCTCTATGCGACTGGCGACGGGCTCATGCAGGATTACGCCAGCGCGGTCTCGTGGTTCCGGGCCGCCGCGGCGCAAGGCAATATCGACGCCGAGTACAATTTGGGCGTGCTTTACGAGCGCGGCCTCGGCGTCGCCGCCGACCCGACCGAAGCGCTGAACTGGTATCGCAGCGCCGCCGACCAGAACCATGCCGGAGCGCAGTTCAACCTCGCGGTCGCCTATGCCGATGGACGCGGCGCGGCACAGGATTTCACCGCGGCATCGCGGTGGTATCTGCGCGCGGCGCGGCAAGGCTTGGTCCCGGCGATGGTCAATCTGGCGATCCTCTACGAGCGCGGCGACGGGGTCGCTCGCTCGCTGATCGACGCCTATGCCTGGTACAGTGCCGCCGCCAACCGCGGCGCCGCGGACGCCAAGGATCGCGCCGGGCAGCTGTTCCAGCAATTCAGCGACGCGGACAAGGCGCGCGCCGAAGCGCTCGCCGCTATGCTTGGCGCGCCCCTCGCTTCCGCCAAGCCGCCGGCCTGAGCGGTGCCGGGCCGGCGAGCAGCGCCCCGGCCCGGCACCACCATCCGGGTTCAGCCGCGCTCAGCATCGCCGCCGCCCGCTCGGCCGCGTCGCGATCGGCAAACAACGCGAAACATGTCGCGCCGCTGCCGCTCATCCGCGCGAGATAGGCTTGCGGCAAGCTGGCGAGGCGGTCGAGCAGCAAGGCGATTTCTGGCATCAAGCCGAGCGCGGCTTCGGTCAAATCGTTGCGGGCCCGGCGGAGTAGCGCGATCAGCGCCGCGGCGCCGGCCGGCGCGCTGCGCGGCAATTCGCCGGTGGTGAAAGGGCCTCGCCGGGCGCGGAACACCTCGGCGGTCGGCAATTCGCGGCGCGGGTTGGCGAGGACGATGCCGAGCGGCGGCAAGGCCGGCAGCAGCTCCAGCCGCTCGCCGACGCCGCCGACCCAGGCCGGGCTTCCGGCGAGGCAGACCGGAACATCGGCGCCGAGGCTGGCGGCGATCTCCATCGCGGCCGGGCCGAGCGGTCGCTCCCATAGCGCCGCGAGCGCGCGCAGCGCCGCCGCCGCGTCGCTCGATCCGCCGCCGATCCCGGATGCGACCGGCAGGTGCTTGTCGAGGCGCAACGCGGCTTGCGGTGCGACGCCGTAATGCGCGGCGAGCCGGCTTGCCGCGCGCAGCACGAGATTGTCGGCGCCAAGGCCGGCGAGCGCGCCCGCCTCCGGTCCGGTCACCTCGAGCGACAATGTGCCCGAGGGTGCCGCGACCACCCCGTCGCCGATATCAGCGAACGCAACGAGGCTGTCGAGCAGGTGATAGCCGTCGCCGCGCCGGCCGACGACGTGCAGGTATAGGTTGACCTTGGCGGGCGCGACGACGGCGAACGCCGCGCCGGTCGCGGCCGGGTTCAGCCGCCGCGCTCCGCCGGCGGTGGCGGTGTTTGCGGCGCGGGTGACGACACCGGCGAAATCGGCGCGAGGCCATGATCGAGCTTTGCCTCTATCGGCTGGACATCGTCCTTGTCCGGCCCGAATTGCAAGGCCCGTCGCCATTGATAGCGCGCCTCGGTGAACCGGCCGGTGCGCCAATAGGCGTCGCCGAGATGGTCGTTGATCGTCGAATCCGAGGGCGCCAGCTCGACCGCGCGCTCGAGGTAATCGACCGCGCCGGCGTAATCGCCCATCCGGTAATGCGCCCATCCCAGACTATCGACGATGTAGCCGTCCTCGGGGCGCAGCGCGACCGCCTTTTCGATCATCTTGATGCCCTGGTCGAGCTTGATGCCCTTATCGATCCACGAATAGCCGAGATAATTGAGGATCAGCGGTTGATCGGGCTTCAGTTCCAGCGCGTGTTCGAGGTCGGGCTCGGCCTTCTGCCATTGGCCGGCGCGCTCGTACGAGACGCCGAGATCGTAAAACAGCATCCAGCGGTCGGGCAGACCGGCCGCGGTGGCGCGCTCGATCGCCGCGTTGTAGGCCGCGGCCGCCTCGGCGTAGCGCTTCTTGTTGCGCAGGATGTCGCCAAGTTGAATATCGGCGCCGATCGTCTTCGGCGCTTCCGCCGCCATGGCCTGCAACTGCGCGATCGCCTCGTCGCTGCGGTCAAGCGTTTCGAGATCGGCGGCGACACGCAGCCGCGCCGACCAGGAATAGGGCGAACTGCGCGGGATCTTGTTGAGCACGGCCAGGCTCTGCTCGGGCTTGGTCTGCGCCTCGAGGATGTCGGCGAGCAGCAGCTGGGCCAGCCGGAAATCCGGCTTCAGCAGCAGCGCATAGCGGTCGTAGATGAGAGCGAGGTCGAGCGTCTGGCTCTGGTTAAGCACGCTGGCGAGGTCGAACATCGCCTCGGCGAGCCCGTCATTGGCGGACGCGATCACCGGCTTCGGCATCCCCGGCGGGCGCGCCGCCAGCACTGTCTGGGCGATCTCGCTGCCGGTATTCTGGTCGATGAATTTCTGGTACAGCGCCTTCGCCGCGTCGGCCTTGCCGTTGCGCTCGTCGAAATTGGCGATGGCGTCGGTCAGCCGCCAGTTGAGCTGCTCGTTATCCGCCAGCGTCTTGTCGTAATAGGTCGCGGCCTTGTCCGGCTGGCCGGCGAAATCGTAGAGCAGACCGAGCTGAAAGTCCTTGAGCGGCGCGAACCCGTTGAACTTGTCGAGTTGCTGCAACGCGGATTCCGCGCCGGGCAGATCGCCGGCGGCCATCCGCGTCCAGGCCAGCGCCAACGGCCCGATAAAGCGGTGCACCCCATCCTGCGGCAGCGCGGCGGCGATTTTGACGGCGCCCGCCGTGTCGTTGGCCTTGAGATGGTCGATGAGCTGGATCAACTGGGCGAGCGCGTCGGTGGTATCGAGCTTCAGCTCCTCGACCGCGAGCGCGCGGGCACGGTCGAAATCCCCGGCCCCGATCGCCATCAGGAAGGTGCGGCTGATCAGCTCCGGCGAGTCGGGGTCGGCGGTGATCGCCTGGTCGAACCACGATACCGCCGCCGGATAATCGCGCAATTGCTCGGCGTGGCGGCCGGCGAGATAGGCGCCGAAAAGGCGGCCGGCGGCGCCGGGCGGCGGCTTCGACTCCGTTGCTGCCGGCGTCGGCGCCGCCAGCGCGGGAAGCGCACACCATGCCGCCGCGCCGAGCCCGATAAGAAGCCGCGCCCTTCGCCGGTAGGTTCGTCCGATCGCAACCGATGCCATCGTCACCGTCCGCCCGCCGCGAGCCGCGGCGGCGCCTCTACATGTTGGGGTAATTGGGTCCGCCGCCGCCTTCTGGTACTACCCAATCGATGTTTTGCTCCGGGTCTTTAATGTCGCAGGTCTTGCAGTGGACGCAGTTCTGCGCATTGATCTGCAGCCGCTTGCCGCCGCCTGCCCCGTCCTCGGGGCCGTCATCGACGATCTCGTAGACACCGGCCGGACAATAGCGCTGTTCGGGTGAGTCGTAGAGGCGGTAATTAATTGAAATTGCCTTTTCCGGATCGCGTAATTTGAGATGCGCCGGCTGGCCTTCCGCGTGGTTGGTGTTGGAGATGAACACCGAGGACAGCCGGTCGAAGCTGATCTTGCCGTCGGGCCGGGGATAGGCGATCGGCGGCATCGCGTCCGCGCGGGCGAGCTGGTCGTAATCGGCGTGGTTGTGAAAGGTCCACGGCGCCTTGCCGCGGAACAGGTAGGTGTCGACCGCCGAGTAGGCGAGGCCGGCCCACATCCCGAGCCGGAAGCTCGGCCGGATGTTGCGCACCCGGTGGAGCTCCTCCCACACCCAGCTTTCTTCGAGCGCGGCGCGGACGCTGGCGCGCTGGTCGCCGCCAAGGCGCGCGAACACCGCCTCGGCGGCGACCATGCCCGATTTCATCGCGGTGTGGCTGCCCTTGATCTTGGGCACGTTGACATACCCGGCGGCGCAGCCGATCAGCGCGCCGCCGGGGAAATCGAGATCGGGGATCGACTGGAAGCCGCCTTCGTTGAGCGCGCGGGCGCCATAGGCGATGCGCCGCCCGCCCTCGAAGGTCGGGCGGATCGCCGGGTGGGTCTTGAACCGCTGGAATTCTTCGAACGGGTTCAAATACGGGTTTTTGTAGTCAAGCCCGATCACGAACCCGACCGACACCTGGCCGCCCTCAAGGTGATACAGGAACGAGCCGCCATAGGTGCCGGTGTCGAGCGGCCAGCCGATCGTATGGATCACCTTGCCGGGCTGCTGCTGTTCCGGCGCGACATCCCACAATTCCTTGATGCCGATCGCATAGGTCTGCGGGTCGTGCCCGTCGCGCAGGCCGAACCGGGCAACCAGCGTCTTGGTCAGCGAGCCGCGGCAGCCTTCGGCGAACAAGGTTTCGCGGGCGCGCAACTCGACCCCGCGGGTGAAATTGGCGGTCGGCTCGCCGTCCTTGCCGATGCC
>DASRLO010000042.1:0-12002 GCA_035648415.1 Allostellaceae bacterium | reverse complement strand
GGTGATCAACGGGTTGAGCCTCGGCGCGATGTACGCGCTGCTGGCGCTCGGCTTCACCCTTGTCTACGGCATCCTCGAGCTCATCAACTTCGCGCATTTCAGCGTTTTCATGGTCAGCTCGTTTGTCGGCATGTGGGCGCTGGAGCTCCTCGGGCTGTCCGGGCAGAGCGAGATCCTGACCGGCTTCGCGCTGGTCGGCGCGCTGGTCTTCGGCTTTGCCGTCACGATGGGGGTCGCCGGCGTTCTCGGCGTCGCGATCGAGCGCATCGCCCTCAGACCGCTGCGTGGCGTGCGCGGCACCGCGGCGATGATCACCACGATCGGCGTCTCCTACATCCTGCTCAACGTGATCCTGCTGACCGTCGGCGCCGATTCGAAGAATTTCCCCAACCCGCTGCCAAACGTTGCCTGGCCGATCGGCGGCGCCGTCCTCCATCTGCGCGAGGTGCTGATCTGGGCGGTGGCGCTGGCGCTGATGCTGGCGCTGCACCTCTTTGTCAACCGCACCCGGCTCGGCAAGGCGATGCGCGCGACCGCGCAGGACGCCGAGGCGGCGCGGATGATGGGGATCGATGTCGACCGGGTCGTCATCACCGCGTTTTTCCTCGGCTCGGCTCTGGCCGGCGCGGCGGCGCTGATTTTCGGCCTCTATTACAACTACACGAGCTTCATCATCGGCTACAGCGCCGGCCTCAGGGCTTTCACCGCGGCCGTGCTGGGCGGCATCGGCAGTGTCACCGGGGCCATGGTCGGCGGCATCCTGATCGGCTTGATCGAGGCGCTGGGCGGTCAGATTTTCGAGGTGCGCTGGGTCGACGTCATCATCTTCTCGATCCTGGTGCTGGTGCTGGTCTTCGTGCCCACGGGGCTGCTCGGCCGTGCTGCCGCGACGCGTTCGTGACGTGACCGGGTCCGACCCGGCCGCGCCGCGGCGCGGCGCGATCGGGGCCGAGACCTTCGCCTTTCTGCGCCGCGCCTCGCCGGTGCAGTGGATCGCGCCGGATATCCGCCCTCGCGTTCTGGTCGCGATCGTGACCGTCGCCGCGGTGCTGTTCCCGATCGTTATCCGCAACGACGCCGACGTCGACTCGGCGGCGAACGCGCTGTCGTTCGCCGCGCTGGCCCTGGGCCTCAATATCGTCGTCGGCATGGCGGGACTGCTCGACCTCGGCTACGCGGCGTTTTTCGCGATTGGCGCCTATGCCTACGGTGTCGCCGCGTCATGGCAGTTGGAACCGGCGTGGAGCGGGTTTTGGACGCCGTTCGAATACCTGCATCTGGTGGCGCGGTTCCACGACTCCGGCGGCGACGTCGTCCATTTCCAGGTGTCGTTCTGGCTGATGCTGCCGGTCTCGGCCGCGCTCGCGGCGTTTTTCGGCGTGCTGTTCGGCGCGCCGACCTTGCGCCTCAAGGGCGATTACCTGGCGATCGTCACGCTCGGCTTTGGCGAGATCGTGCCGATTGTAGCGCGCAACGTGCCCTCGGTGACCAACGGTGCGATGGGTCTCAACGGCGTCGCCGCGCCGCAGCTGTTCGGCTGGAGTTTCGGGATCGACGCGACGCCCTATTACTATGTCGGGCTGGCGCTGGTCGCGCTGCTGATCCTGACCAGCCAGCGGCTGAAGGCGTCGCGCATCGGCCGCGCCTGGATGGCGATCCGCGAGGACGAGATCGCCGCCGCCGCGATGGGGGTCGACCGCGTCAAGTTCAAGCTCCTCGCCTTTGCCACCGGCGCCGCGTTCGCCGGGGCCACCGGCGCCCTCTTTGTCGCCAAGCTGCAAACCGCGACGCCCGAGATGTTCATGTTTCCGGTCTCGGTGATGATCCTGGTAATGATCGTCTTCGGCGGCATCGGCAGCGTCTGGGGCGTCGTCGTCGGCGCTCTCATCCTGCAGATCCTGCAATCGTGGTTTCTCGAGGATTTGTCGCAGTGGCTGCATGCGATCGGCCGGCTGATTCACGTCGAATGGCTGCTGCGTGTCGAGCTGGCCTCGTCGATCGAGCTGATTTTCGGCCTGATCCTGGTCGCGATGATGCTCTATCGCCGCGAGGGGCTGATCCCGGCGACGCGGCGCGTCCAGGCGCTGAGCCTCGCCGAGCAGGCCGCGCAGGTCGAGCTTGCCGCCGCGCCATCGGTCATGCGCTTGCGCGGGCTCGGCGACACCACCTATCGCGGCCCCGGCCCGCTGCTCGCGATCGACGATCTCACCGTGCGCTTCGGCGGCCTCGTCGCCCTGCGCTCGGTGTCGCTCGTCGTACCGGCCAATTCGGTGGTCGCGGTCATCGGGCCTAACGGCTCGGGCAAATCGACCCTCTTCAACGCGGTGACTGGGCTGGTGACGCCGGAAGCGGGGACGGTGCGCTTCGCCGGCGAGGCGATCACCCGGCTGCCGCCGCATGTCGTGCTCGACCGCGGCATGGCGCGCACCTTCCAGAACATCCGCCTTTTTCCCAATCTGACAGTGCTCGAAAACGTGATGATCGGCATGCATGCGCGGCTGCATACCGGCGCCTTCGGGGCGCTGATGCGGCTCCCCCGCACGCGGCGCGAGGAGGCGGAAGCGCGCGCGCACTGCCACGAAATCCTCGCGCTGTTCGGCAACCGGCTGCTGCCGCGCGTCGATCATGTCGTGGCGAGCCTCAGTTACGCCAACCGGCGCCGGGTCGAGATCGCCCGCGCCATCGCCTCGAGCCCGAAGCTCCTGCTGCTCGACGAGCCGACCGCCGGGATGAACCCGGCCGAGACGCTGGAGCTCGCCGGCCAGATCAAGAGCCTCAAAGAGCACGGCCTCGCGATCGTCCTCATCGAGCACAAGCTCGATGTCGTGGTCAGCCTCGCCGACAATGTCGTGGTGCTCGACCACGGCGAGAAGATCGCCGAGGGCACGCCGAATGTCGTGCGGCGCGACGAGGAGGTGATCCGCGCCTATCTCGGCCGGAGTGCTTCGTTGGTGAGCGCCGCGATTGCCTGAGCTGCTCGCCTTCCGCGCGGTCGACACCTATTACGGCGACCTGCATGTGCTGAAATCGGTCGATTACCGCATCGACGCCGGCGAGATCGTTTGCTTGCTGGGCGGCAATGCGTCGGGCAAATCGACGACGATGAAGGCGATCATGGGGGTGGTCGTGCCGGCGCGCGGCGACATCCTGTTCGAGGGGCGATCGTTGCAGGGGATCAGCGTCGCCGAGCGGGTGCGGCGCGGCATCGCCCCGGTGCTCGAAGCGCGGCGCCTCTTCCCGCGCATGACGGTCTACGAAAACCTCGAACTGGGCGCCTATACCCGCGCCCGCGGCCCCGAATTCGACGAGGACCTGCAGCGCGTCTTCAGCCTCTTCCCGCGCGTCGAGGAGCGGCTGAAGCAGCTCGCGGGCACCTTGTCGGGCGGCGAACAGCAGATGGTGGCGATCGGCCGCGCGCTGATGGCGCGGCCGAAGCTCTTATGCATGGACGAACCCTCGATGGGATTGTCGCCGGTCCTCGTCGAGCAGGTGTTCGACATCATCCAGACCATCAACAGACAGGGCACGACGATCTTCATGGTCGAGCAGAACGCCAACATGGCGCTGTCGATCGCCCACCGCGCCTATGTGCTGCAGACGGGCCAAGTCGTGCTCAGCGGCCCCGCCGCCGAATTGCGCCAGAACGAGATGATCCGCGAGGCCTATCTCGGCGAGATGAAGGTGCAGTGAGCCGGGGGACCGCGGGTTCCGCCCGCCCCAGGTAATGTTTCAGTTTGATATCGCTATCGGTATGGAAAGTCAGGTTCTTGATCGAATGGCGGGTCAGGCTCGGGTTTTTCCAGAACGGGGCTTACGCGACTTTAATTCGGTTGCCGCTGACCCGGCTAAATTATATTGAGTCGCCCGCTACCGACGCTGCCTTACGCGGCGCGGGCGCGCCGCCGCCATGCTTGGGTCGCAGTGATGAACGTCGTCACGCCGACGCCCATCACGGTGAAAATCACCAAGAGGAAGGGCAGTCCCAGCGAGTCGAGATTATGCACGTGCAGCGGCGTCGCTATCCCGAAATCCGCAATGTTGGGGAAGGCCAGCGCGACGAGGCCGAACAGAAAAAACGCAACGCCGCCCCATGTTAGGGTACGAGCCGCCGTGGTCAGCGCAATGCTGCGGATCGCTTCGCCCGGCAGGCCGCGGTGCGCTGCCCATAAACCAAAGGCCGCGCCAGCCGCCGCCTGGACGCACAACGTGCCAAGACCGAAGAAAAAACCCGGCAACCATCCGGTCGCCGCAGACGGCATCGCCGGCGCGAGTGTTGTGTAGATGATCGCCGAGAACGCGTCGAGACTCCAGCCGGCGATAAAACCGTGCACCGCCGGCATCCACGGCTTCAATTCGCGCGGTGGCGCATCGCTCGCAGGAAGCCGGTCCAAGCCTGGCAGATGCAAATGCGGCAGGCTGCCCCGCCCCATCACGTAAAGACCGGCCGCCGCCATAATGATTCCGACGACGACATAGATCACGCCATCGAACGCCTCGAAGGTGAACCAATGGGCCAGACCGAGATGGGCGAGTTCGCTCGCCAGGGCCTGCTGCGCCGTGAATGCCGCCGAAAAGATCAGGCCCGCGAGCAGACCACGTCGGGTCGAGTAGCCGCCGACCGCATAGCTGAAGGTGATCGGCCAGGTATGCTCGTCCGGTGTGATGCCGTGGACCAGACCCAGGAGAAACGCGGTCAGCAGATCGACCGTCATGCTGACGTGGCTCGGGTCCCATAGATCGATAGAGCCGATCATGTCGCGTTGCCGTGTTGCCAAGGGAGTGCGTGGCAATCCCGGCATATGCCGCTCAGAACGAGGTGGTGGTCGAGAATGGCGATCCCGGCCGACCGTTCGAGCGCGGCAAAATTGCCCGGGCGGAGTAGGCATGGAACGGCGGACAGCGAGCCGCATCTTGTGCAATGGAGATGGTCATGATGCGCATGGACCAGCTCGAACCTTGCCCGACCGTCATCAAGGACTAGCTTGCGGACCGTGCCCGCCACAGCGAGCTTCTCAGCGGCGCGGAAGACCGAGGAAAAATCAGCGCTCACGGACTTATCGGCGAGACCGGCCTGTAAGTCTTCGAGGGTCCAGGCGTGCCGCGCGCCCTCCGCCATCAGCCTGAGGATTGCCGGGGAAACGCGAGACTGACGTGCCATCAGCCGAGATTAACAGCATTCAGCACGATTACGCAAGTTACTTGCATTTACAGAGTCGACGAATCGAGCAGCAGGGAGACTGCCCTGGATTACGATGCCCCTCAGCAACGCGGCCCAGGCCGATACGACAACCCAGCTCACCGCATCCCGTGCAGAAATCAAGATGGGATAGCAATTATGACAAACGACAAATTTCAGTGGATTTCCTATTCACACCTCTATTAGCAGTAAATTTCACAACCTTATGCGGCGCAACCGCAGGGCGTTGCCGATGACCAGGAGCGAGCTCGCGCTCATGGCGGCGCTGGCGATCATCGGGCTCAACAGGATACCGGCGAGCGGGTATAGCGCCCCGGCCGCGATCGGCACCGCGAGCACGTTGAAGAGGAACGCGAAGAGCAGGTTCTGCCGAATGTTGCGCATCGTCGCGCGGCTGAGGCGGCGGGCGCGGGCGATGCCGTGAAGATCGCCTCTGACGAGGGTGATCGCCGCGCTTTCGATCGCGATGTCGGCGCCGGTGCCCATGGCGATGCCGATCTCGGCCTGCGCCAGGGCCGGCGCGTCGTTGATCCCGTCACCGGCCATCGCGACGATGTGGCCGCCCTGCTGGAGTTCGGCGACGGCGGCGGCTTTGCCGTCGGGCAGCACCTCGGCGACGATCTCGTCGATCCCGAGCCGCCGCCCGACCGCCGCGGCGGTGCGCCGGCTGTCGCCGGTCAGCATGACGATCCGCAGCCCCTCGGCCCGAAGCTCCGCGAGCGCGGCCGCGGCATTGCCCTTGACCGGGTCGGCCACCGCGAGAAGCCCTTCGGCGCGGTCGCCGATCGCCACCAGCATGACGCCTTCGCCCTCCTGCCGGCGGCGCTCGGCTTCGGCGGCGAGCGGCGCGGGATCGATCCCGAGCGCCGCGAACAGCGGCTCGTTGCCGATCGCGATGCGCCGGGCGGCGACCGTGGCGACGATGCCCCGGCCGGGCTCGGCGCGAAACGCCGAAACCGGCAGCGCCGCGAGGCCGCGCGCCGTGGCGCCGTCGGCGATCGCCGCGGCGAGCGGATGCTCGCTGCCGCGCTCGGCCGCGGCGGCGAGCTGCAGCAGCTGATCCTCGGCCGCAGCGCCGACCGTGACGGCGCCGACGAGCCGCGGCTTGCCTTCGGTCAGGGTGCCGGTCTTGTCGACGATCAGCGTATCGACCCGTTCCATCATCTCGATCGCCCCGGCATCGCGGACCAAGACGCCGACGCGCGCGCCGCGTCCGGCGCCGACCATGATCGACATCGGCGTCGCCAGGCCGAGCGCGCAGGGGCAGGCGATCAGCAGCACCGAGATCGCCGCGACCAGCGCGAAGCCTAGCGACGGCGGCGGTCCGAACACCGCCCAGGCCAGGAACGCGGCCGCGGCGACGGCCAATACCGCGGGCACGAACCAGCCGGCGACCCGATCGGCGAGCCGTTGGATCGGCGCGCGCGAGCGCTGCGCCGCCGCGACCAGCGCGACGATTCGCGCGAGCAGGGTCTCGGAGCCGACGCGCTCGGCGCGCATCACAAAGCTGCCGGCGCGGTTGAGCGTCGCACCGGTCACGCGGTCGCCGGCGCCTTTCTCGACCGGCAGCGGCTCGCCGGTCAGCATCGACTCGTCGACCGCGCTGGCGCCGTCGGACACGGTGCCGTCGACCGGCACCTTCTCGCCCGGCCGCACCCGCAGCAGATCGCCGGCCCGAACCTCGCCGAGCGGGACATCGCGCTCGCTGCCGTCGGCGGCCACGAGCCGCGCGGTGCGCGGGGCCAAATCCAACAGCGCGCGGATCGCCCCGCCGGTCAGCGCGCGGGCGCGCAATTCGAGCACCTGCCCGGCGAGCACCAGGGTCACGATCACCGCGGCCGCTTCGAAATAAAGCGGCACGCCGCCATCCATCGTGCGAAAGGCGTCGGGGAAGATATCGGGAAAGAGCGCTGCGGCGACGCTGTCGAGATAGGCGATGCCGGTGCCGAGCGCGATCAGGCTGAACATGTTGAGCCGGCGGTTTTTCACCGACTCCCAGCCGTGCACGAAGAACGGCGCGCCGCCCCACACGACCGCCGGCGTCGCCAACGCGAGCTGCACCCAGACGACGCCGGGAAAGCTCAGCCCGAACATGCCGATGACGAGCAGCGGCACGGACAGCACCGCGCCGACCCATAATCGGCGGGTCATGCCGCGCAGCTCGGGATCGGCGCGATGGTCCGCCGTCGGCAGCATCGGTTCGAGCGCCATGCCGCACAGCGGACAGCTTCCCGGCTTGCCCCGCACGATCTCGGGGTGCATCGGGCAGGTCCATTGCCCGCCGCCGGAGGGCTCGCGCACCACCGGCTGAGGCGCGAGAAACCGTGCCGGCTCGGCGACGAACCGTTCCTTGCAGCGCGCGCCGCAGAAGAAGTAGGACCGGCCGCGATGCTCGGCGCGGTGCCGGGCCGTCGCGGCATCGACGCTCATGCCGCATACCGGGTCGATGTCCGGCGCGGCGACGCCGTGGCCGATGTGATCTTCGGTTGCGGTCACGGCTATGGGCTCGGCTATGGCATCGCAAATCCGCCAGCGAGGCGCCGGCGGCGACATCTAACGTAAGGTCGATTTACGGAGAATCCAGCTCAGCGGCTCGCCACCCCGGCGAAGGCCGGGATGGGGTGACCGGTTACGCCACCAGGCGGCGTTCGATCGCGGCGGCCTTGATCGCCTTTTGCAGCTTCTCGAAGGCGCGCACCTCGATCTGCCGCACCCGCTCGCGCGAGATGCCGTATTGCTGCGACAGATCCTCGAGCGTCGTCGGATTGTCCTTCAATCGCCGCTCGCTGAGAATATGGCGCTCGCGCTCGTTCAAATGCGTCATCGCCTTTTCGAGAAGGTCGCGGCGCAGCCCCAACTCCTGGCGCTCGCCGAGCGTCGTCTCCTGGCTTTCGGTCTCGTCCACCAGCCAATCCTGCCACTCGCCTTCGCTGTCGCTTCGCAACGGCGCGTTGAGCGAATGGTCGGGGCTGGCGAGGCGGCGGTTCATGCTGATGACGTCGGCCTCGGGCACGTCGAGCTCGGTGGCGATCTTCTTGAGGTTTTCCGGCGAGAGGTCACCCTCCTCGACCGCCTGCAATTGGCCCTTCAGCTTGCGCAGGTTGAAGAACAGCTTCTTCTGCGCCGCCGTGGTGCCCATCTTCACCAGCGACCACGAGTGCAGGATGTATTCCTGGATCGCCGCTCGGATCCACCACATCGCATAAGTCGCGAGCCGGAAGCCACGCTCGGCGTCGAACCGCTTGACCGCCTGCATCATGCCGACATTGCCCTCCGAGATCAGCTCGGAGAGCGGTAGGCCATAGCCGCGATAGCCCATCGCGATCTTGGCGACAAGGCGCAGATGGCTGGTGACGAGGCGGTGCGCCGCCGCGGAATCCTCATGCTCCTTCCAGCGCTTGGCGAGCATGTATTCTTCTTCCGGCTCGAGCATCGGGAACTTGCGGATCTCCTGGAGATACCGCGTGAGGCTGCCCTCGCCGGAAAGCGAAGGTACGGAAAGACCTGGCATGGACTTGCTTTTCCCCTTGGGCTGTGACTGGAGAACGGTGAGACGCAGAGCGCCGTTCCCACATACCCTACTAAAATAGTCAGCTTTGATCCAGTTTAAAGTCGCTCTAATGTAAAAATCAGCTCCGCCATGTCGGCCGGAAGATCGCTGTCGAAGGCGACCTGTTCGCCGCTCGCCGGATGACTGAAGCCAAGGTGCCGGGCGTGCAGCGCCTGGCGCGGAAACGACACCGGCTTGGCGCCGGTCCGGCCGGCGCGGCCGGCGTAGACCGGGTCGCCGACCACCGGATGGCCGCGCTCGGCGAGGTGCACGCGAATCTGATGGGTTCGCCCGGTCAAGAGGCGGCACTCGATCAGCGCGGCCGTCTCACCAAAAATGCGCTCGACCTTGTAGCGGGTCACCGCCGGCTTGCCGCGCGCCGGGCCGACCACCGCCATCTTCTTCCGGTTGGTCATGCTGCGCCCGATATTGCCTGCGATCTCGCCCGCGGCCGGCAACGGCACGCCCCAGACGATCGCGGCATACGCGCGCGAGATGCGCCGCGCCGCGAAATCGCGCGACAGCGCTCGGTGCGCGATTTCGGTCTTGGCGACGACGATAAGGCCGCTGGTGTCCTTGTCGAGCCGGTGGACGATCCCCGGCCGGCGCACACCGCCGATCCCGGCCAGGCTGGCGCCGCAATGGGCGATGAGCGCGTTGACCAGCGTGCCGTCGGGATTGCCCGGCGCGGGATGGACCACCAGCCCCGCGGGCTTGTCAATGACCATGAGATGTGCATCTTCGAAGCGGATATCGAGAGGAATTGCCTGGGCTTGCGGTGTCGCATCGTCAGGCTCGGGGACGATTACGACAAAAGTTTGTCCTGCCTTCACCTTGCGGGCGGGATCGCGGATCACGTTCGCGTTATCGGATGCGCCGTCGCTCACCTGCCCGGAAAGGATCAGCTGCTTGAGGCGCGAGCGGGACAGCTCGGGCAGATGCCGCTGCAGGGCGCGGTCGAGCCGGTCGCCGGTGGCGGCCGCGTCGACGGTGACAAAGCTAGACGTCATGGCGCGGCATCCCCAGCGCGACGACGCAATCTCCCGCCGCAAGGGGGCCCGGGCCGGTAGGGGATTGCCGCGCCGGCTGCGGCGGCTCGCAATGACAGGGAAAAAATGCGCGGCTTGAAAATTCTCGTCGTGGTGATGGGGGTGATGCTGGTCGCCGGCCTCGTGGCGCTGGTCGCCGCGATCGCGGTGCGACTGTCGCACCGGGCGCCGAGCCCGCCATCCGTCGCTTTCACCGCGCCGCCGGTCACCCTGCCGCATGGCTCGACCATCGAGACGATGAGCGTCGGGACCGACCGAATCGTCCTGCAAGTCGATCTTGCCGACGGCTCGGTGGAGCTGGTCGTCATCGACCTCGCGACGGGCCGGCTTCTCGGCGCCATCCCGCTGCGCGAGGCGCCGTAGGCACCCCTCCGGGCAGCGCGAAAACCAGCCCGGATTTTTACTTGCAATCCGGAATTTAGCGCGTATCTATCGGCGCGTTGACGCACTCGCACGTGCCTATGGCCCTTGGTGGTTATGCAACGACGTAACGCGTCCTTTTTGGCAGTCCGGCCGGAACGCCGGTCCCGAGAGGGAGGTCGATATGGTTGCAATCCCTGTATGGGCCATGGAGCCCTGCCCTGACGCCGTCCTGCGCGGCACCCGCTTGCGGGGACGGGGCAGCCGGGTCACCGATCCGAGCAGTCTAAGCTAAAGCGAAATCGGCCGCGATACGGGCGTCGCCCCGTCGTCGCCGGCATTTCCCCAGCTTTCGCTTCGCGCCAAGCTCCCGCCTCACAGGGCGGGCGGCGCGAGCGAATCCCGGTTGTTGGCTTTGCTGTTCGAGAAGGTGTCCGGTGACATGAACAAGAAGATTACCCGTTTCCTTGTCGAGAAGGCGCCCGAGACCCCGTGCCTGGTGGTGGATCTCGAAATTATCGCCAAGGCCTACGACACGCTGCGCCGCTACCTGCCGATCGCCACCGTCTACTATGCGGTGAAGGCGAACCCGGCGGCCGAGATCGTCGCGATGCTGGCGAAGAAGGGTTCGAGCTTCGATGTGGCGAGCCCGGCCGAGATCGCGCTCTGCCTCGGCAACGGCGCGACCCCCGAGCGGCTGTCCTTCGGCAACACGATCAAGAAGGAGCGCGACATCGCCGCCGCCTACGCGGCCGGGGTGCGGCTCTTCGCTTTCGACAGCGAAGCCGAGCTCGGCAAGCTGGCGCGCGTCGCGCCGGGTGCGCGGGTGTTCTGCCGCATCCTGGTGTCGTGCGAGGGCGCCGACTGGCCGCTGTCGCGCAAATTCGGCTGCACCCCGGAGATGGCGGTGCAGCTGCTCTGCCGCGCCCGCGATTTCGGCCTCGACCCCTACGGCGTGTCGTTCCATGTCGGCTCGCAGCAGACCGACCTCAACCAGTGGGACGGCGCGGTGGCCTCGGCCGCGCGCATGTTCTCACTGTTGGCCGAGGCCGACCTAAACCTGCGCATGGTCAATATCGGCGGCGGCTTCCCGGCGCGCTACCGCAGCGAGGTGTCGCCGGTCGAGGCTTACGCCGGCGCGGTGACCGCGGCCTTGACCAAGCATTTCGGCAACCATGTCCCGGAGATCATCGTCGAGCCCGGCCGCTCGCTGGTCGGCGACGCCGGAATCATCCAGAGCGAGGTGGTGCTGATCTCCGACAAGGGCGACGGCGGCAAGCGCTGGGTCTACCTCGACGCCGGCAAGTTCAACGGCCTCGCCGAGACGATGGACGAGAGCATCAAGTACCGCATCGAGACGCCGGGCCGCGGCGGGCCGTCGGGACCGGTGGTGATCGCCGGGCCGACCTGCGACAGCGCCGACATCCTCTACGAGAAGACCGAATACAAGCTGCCGCTGGGCCTCGCGGTCGGCGACAAGGTCGAGATCCTCTCGGCCGGCGCCTATACCGCGAGCTATGCCTCGGTCGGGTTCAACGGCTTCGCGCCGATGCGGACGTACTGCATCTGAGGGTTTCCCACTCTCATTTCTAGCCCGTGGCCGGGCTTGACCCGGCCATCCACGTCTTCTTTCCATGACGTCGCCGACAGACAGAGACGTGGACCCCCGGGCTCAAAGCCCGGGGGAGGGCAGGAATTCGACGCGGGCGTATTGCACTTAAGGGAAGCTGCCGCCTGCGTCTCGTCCGTTCTGCGCAAGCGGAAATCCAGGGCAACCGTCAGTCGCCTCCGGACCTTGCTTGCGCGGGGGTAACGAGAAAGCGTCGTCTATCTCACTGTCTTGAAC
>DASRLO010000041.1:0-116502 GCA_035648415.1 Allostellaceae bacterium | reverse complement strand
CTGGCGGAGAGGGAGGGATTCGAACCCTCGGTCCCCCGTAAGAGGGACAACGGTTTTCGAGACCGCCCCGATCGACCGCTCCGGCACCTCTCCGTCTGAGCGGGGGCAAGGACTTATCACGAGCCAGCCGAGGCCATCAAGGCCGCCAGCATGCCGAGCCGCTGGCTCGCGGCGAGCGCGCCGCCTCGAACATCGCCGCGTTCGGCTTCAACACCGGGACACTTGCCCGCGCCGCCGCCGTCCGGTCGCCATGACGGCACGGAAGAGCGCGACCCGCGGCGCCGGTCTTCCCCGCGAATCAATCGAGCGCGGCGATGATGGCGGGCCGGTCGCACCGGCGGTATCGTCCGGAAAGCGCAGCGCGGGAGGGCGGGATGGAAACGGTCGGGCTCGGGCTTTTCTTCGAGGATCTGCCGGTCGGACGGACATTCCAGACCATCGGCCGCACCGTGACCGAGGCCGACATCACCGCTTTCGTGAACTGCACCGGAATGGTCGAGGTGCTGTTCACCAACCTCGAATTCCTCGCGAATGAGAGCGACATCAAGGGCCGCCCCGCGCCGGGCGCGCTGGTCTACGCCTTCGCCGAGGGGCTGCTCACGCAATCGACGATGCAGCACACCGGCTTCGCCTTCCTGCACATGGAACTCAACATCGAAAGCCCGGTCGTCGCCGGCGACACGATCCACGCCGAATGCGAGGTGATCGAGGCGCGCCTGTCGAAGAGCCGCCCCGGCCGCGGGTTGGTCCGCACCCGGGTCAAGATCGTCAAGCAGGACGGCACGACCGCGCTCGTCTACACGCCGCTGCGGATGGTGAAATGCCGGGAACGTGAGGTCAGTTCGGCAGCCTTGTCGCAATGCCCAGTCTTCTAGCGACCTCCGCGAGCCGCCGGTCGCGGGTCCACAGCAAAGCGCCGGTCAACTGCACGGCTGCGAGCAGGTGAGCATCAACGTAGCCGATGCCGACACCAAACAACCGGTTGCGGTCGATCAAGTCCAACACCTCGTGATCCATCGCTACGGGCGCCGCAGGCAGGTCGTGTAGAGTGGCCAGATCGATTTCCCGGTGGCGTAGGTGGCCCAACGCGATTTCACCGATCACAAATGGATGCGCCAGTACCTCTTCGCCTTGGAGCAGAAAGGCAAGTTCCTCATCTCCGGCTTGCAGGTGATCGACCCATATCGAGGTATCGACGAGGATCATTCCGGCTCTGAGCGCCGTCGCGGCGGAACCACCAAATCCGGTTCGGTGCCACCCAGTCGCGCCAATCGCCGTGCAGCTTCGCGCTCCACCAAGGCTTTCAACGCCGCACGGACAACAGCGGCGGTTTCCTTGAGCCCCGTATATGCGCGGGCTTTGGCGAGCAATTCATCATCAAGGGCAATTGTCGTGCGCACGTTAGGCTCCAGTCAGGCATTATAATTGCCATCACTTGATGCTGTTTTCAATGCCTCACCCGGCGAACCGCGGCATCAGCCGGGCGGCGTTGCCGCGGTCGATCGCCTGGCGCTCGGCCTGGGTCAGCGGCACCTGAGCGAGGAGCCCGACATTCTCCTCGAGCGAGTAATACGGATAGTCGCTGCCGAACACGACCTGCGCCGCCGGGACGAATTTGAGCAACGCCGCCATCGTCGGCGCAAAGCTGGCATTGGCGGTGTCGTAGTGCAGCCGGGTCAGCTCGTGCATCACGCCGTCCGGCGCGATCGTCGCTAGATCCGGGCGATTGCGCGTCATGTTGACGATGCGCCCGGCCAGCGCCGGCACCGGCCCGCCGGCATGGGAGAAAATCCACTTGATGTCGGGGTATTTCGCCAGCGCGCCGCCGAGCAGCAGGCTCACTACAGCGCGGCCGGTGTCGTAGGGCCATTCGAGCATCGACGGTTGCGCGCCCGGCACCAGGCTGCCGCAGCAATTCGGCGTGTTCGGGTGGAAATAGGCGACTGCCTTGCGGCGGTTGAGCTCCTCCCAGACCGGCGCGAACGCGGCGTCGCCGGGCCATTTGTCGCCGTAATTGGTCATCAGCCCGACGCCGTCGGCCTTGAGCGTGTCGAGCGCATAGGCGATTTCCGTCAGCGCGGCGTCGACATCGGGTAGCGGCATCGCCGCGAACAGGCCGAACCGGCCGGGGTGGTCGCGGCCGGTCTGCGCCGCGTAGTCGTTGCATAGCCGCGCGAGCCGGCGCGCCTCGGCGGCGTCCTTGAAATGCGGCCCCCAGGGCGACATCGACAGGATCGCGGTGGCGACCCCGGTCTTGTCCATGTGCTCGAGCACCCCGGCGGCGCTCCAGCCGGTCATCAGCGGGCTCGGCTTGTTGCCGACCACTTCGGCCATGCGGTCGAGATAGGCTTGCGGGAAAAAGTGATGGTGGACGTCGACCCGCCGCGGCGCTGGGTCGAATTCGTCGTCGGCGCGCGCCTTGCCGACCGGCAGAACAACGGCGCCGGCGAGACCCGCCAGCACCATCCGGCGAGATGGCACGCAGCCATGCGCCGCGCAATCGTGCCGATGCCCCTTCATATGCCCCCTTTCCGCTCGCCTTCCTGCCGGGATGACACCGTTGCTTCAGACCAGCCCCATCGCGCTCGGCCTGCCCGCTTCGTTGACATTGAACGCCGCTTCCCAAACCGCGATCTTGCCGTCGCGCATGGTCCAGACCTCAACCCCGCGGCCGGTCATCTTGGCGCCGGTGACGCGGTCTGCCCAGGTGCCTTCCCAGTAATTGGCAATCTTGTCACCCATCAAGGCGCGGAATTCCTTGGAGAGGCGATAGTCCTTCTGACGTCCCATGCGGCTGCGGAACAATTTCTCCAGCGCCACCTTGCCGCGAAATTCGGGGAGATCGCCGAATTTGACGACGCAGTCGTCGGTAAAGCCGGCGAGCAGCGCCTCGATGTTCCACGGCATGAACAGGGATTCGACACGGGCGACGAAGGCGCGCGCCTCCTCGACTGTGCGCGGGTTGTGGCCGATCACCGGTTCCCCCCAAAAGGCGATTATTACCGCAAAGGTCGCAACGGATGCGTGAAGTACGCGAAGGGATTTTAGGCGCGAGGCGCCGCCTAGACATTCACACTGAGGTAGCGAGGCAATGAGTCTGTCGTCGCGGTGGGACGCTCAATTGCCTCGCCGTCTCATTGTAAAAATGCTTTGGCCGCGCTGCGCGCAGCCGAAGAAAGCCTTCGCGTCCTCTACATCTCCTTTGCGTCCTTCGCGGGAAAGCGTTTCTTTACATCGCGTCGCGCAATTCGGGGACGATCCAGAACGCGCGTTGGCCGCGGGCGACGCGCTCGCAATTGTCGAAGGCGTTGCGCCAGCGCTTCGGATGGTTGTCCCAGGTCGGGCCGGCGGCGTGCGGGCTGAAGATCGCGTTCTTCAAGGTGAACAGCTCGTGGTCGGGCTTGGGCGGCTCCTCGACCATGACGTCGAGCCCGGCGGCCATGATGATTTCGTTGTTGAGCGCGTGGTAGAGCGCGACCTCGTCCACCACCGGACCGCGGCAGGTATTGATGAGGATGGCGGTCTTCTTCATCATCGCCAGCTCTCTCTCGCCGATCAAATTGTGCGTCGACTTGTCGAGCGGCACGTGCAGCGAGACGATGTCGGAGGTCCGGAGCAGCTCGGGGAACAGCGCGAAGCGCACGCCGAGCGCGTCCTCCTGGTCGGTCGTCATGCGGTTCACGTCGTAATACTGGATGCGCATGTCGAACGCCTTGGCGCGGCGCGCGACCTTCTTGCCGATATTGCCGAGTCCGACGATGCCGAGGGTTTTGTCCTCGAGCTCGTAGAGCTTGGTCGAGTTGAAATCGTTGCCGCGCCAGCGTCCGGAAACGACGCCGTCATGCTGCCACATGAGTCGGCGCGACACCGCCAGCATCAGCATCACCGCGTGCTCGGCGACCGCGGTCGCGTTGGCGCCGCCGTTGTTGCAGATCGGCACGCCGGCATTGCGCGCGGCGTCGAGGTCGTAGGTGTTGTAGCCGGCGCTCAGCGTCTGGACCAATTTGAGCTTGGGCGCCTGGGCATAGAATTCCGGGCCGTGCTTGAACTGGCCGGCGCCGATATAGAACTCGGCGTCCTTGAGCAAATCCCAGAATTCCGGTCGCCCGTGCGGCGCCTGCACCAGCTCGTAGCCGGGCGGCAGCAGCTCGTGGGCGATCGCGAGGGTTTCATCGCCGTGGCCGGCGGGGGTCAGGATGCGGTGGGGCAAGGCGCGTCTCCTCTGAGGGTCGATTTATCTCCCGATGCGCCATCGTAGCGACCTCGCGCCGCGCGGCCCAAGCGCAAAGTAGGCGCAGCCCACGGTTGCCGCTGCATGGCTCGTCCATTAGGGTTCGGCAATATCATTTGCGCGCCACCCGACGAGGCCCCGATGTCCGACGACGAACTGCTCGAATACCGCTTTATGAACCTGCACGAATTCGTCACGCAGGCGCGCACCAACCTCAACCGCAACAATTGGGACTATCTGATCGGCGCGTCCGAGAGCGAGACCACGATCGCGCGCAACCGCGCCGCGCTCGACGCGATCGGGTTCCGCCCGCGGGTGCTGCGCGACGTGTCCGAGGTCGATTGCTCGAAGGAGCTGTTCGGCAAGAAGCTGCGCATTCCGGTGCTCTGCGCGCCGGTCGGCTCGCTGGAGAATTTCGAGCCGGGCGGCGGCGCCACCGTCGCGTCGGCGACGAGCCGGTTCGGCAACGGCATCATCCTGTCGTCGGTGTCGCATCCCGGCCTCGAGAAGACCGCGGAGGCGGCGGGCGATGGGTTCCGCATCTTCCAGCTTTACGTGCGCGGCGACGAGAATTGGGTTGACGACCATGTCCGCCGGGCGATGGACAACGGCTATGACGCCTTCGCGCTGACGGTCGACACCGACAGCTATTCGCGGCGCGAGCGCGACATCGCCAAGCGCCACGAACGCCGCCGCGTCAGGGTCGGCGACGCGCGCATCTACCAGGCACGCTTCAACTGGAAGGACATCGACCGGATCAAGAAGCTCTCGAAGATCCCGGTCATCCTTAAGGGCATCGCGACGCACGAGGATGCGGCAATCGCGGTCGAGCACGGCGTCGATTGCGTCTATGTGTCGAACCATGGCGGGCGCCAGCTCGACCAGGGCATCGGCTCGATCGAGGTGCTGCCCGAGGTGGTCGAGGCGGTCAAGGGCCGCGCCAAGGTGATGGTCGACGGCAGCATCACCCGCGGCGCCGACGTGGTGAAAGCGCTGACCCTCGGCGCCGACGCGGTGGCTTGCGGGAGGCTTTACGTCTACGGGCTCGCCGCCGCCGGCGCGCCGGGCGTGGTACGCCTTTTTGAGATACTGGAAGACGAAATTCGCATTTGTCTGTCGCTGCTGGGTGTCACAAACTACGCTCAGCTCGACAAATCATACATCCGCCCGGCGCCGCTGGTGGTGCCGGCCCACGTTCACAGCCCGTTTCCGCATCTCAACCTGCCGCGCGAACATTATTAGGGAACCCCACCGCCCAGACCCGACCGAACTCACGGAGACCTCGCCATGCCAATGCCGCAGCGCGTCCAATACCCAGCCGCCATCGAACCGCTGGTTCAATTCATCGAGGACACGCCGCCAGCGGAAATCCTCGATCGCACGCTGGAGAAGCTGCGCGACGGGGTGCCGACCGAGACCATGCTGACGGCATCGGCGCTCGCGGTGACGCGGTCGTCGGACCTGCCGCCGGGTCATCACGGCGGCCCGCTGCACCCGCTCGCCGGCCTTTATGCGCTGTCGAACCTGGTCGGGCGACTGGAAGGCGAGGACAAGTTCGTCCCGGTCCTCCAGCACGTCGCGCTCTCCAACAAGCATATCAACGCGCCCGAGACGAGCCCCTACCAGTTGCTCGAATTCGCTCCGCTCGCATTCGACGACTTCGAGGCGGCCAAGGCCGCGTTCCTGTTGGCTTGCAGCCGCGGCGAGAGCCTCAAGGCGGATCACATCTATCAGTGGATGTGGAAGAACGTGCCGCACATTCAGGCCTTTGACCTGCTGATGAGCGTCGCCATCCCGAAGAACAACATAGACGATCATTATTTCGTCTTTCCCGGCTACACGTGGCGCTCACTCGAGACCGGCGTGCTCGACAAGCAATACCTGCCGCTCCTGATGCGCCCTTCGGTGCGGTATGCGGCGCGCTTCCCGATCGCTCCGGTGACCCCGGAACTCGATGCACTAATCAAAGACAACAAGCTGATGGAGCGCGTCACCCGGCAAGAAACCGGCGACGATGAAACGATTGTGATCGGTCGGCTCGGGAAGAACATCGGTCAGGTCGAGGAATTTGCCGATATTCCGGTGATGATTGCCAGCGCACTGGGGAAGGGCTTGTCGCTCGACGGGGCGGGCGAGGCGCTGTCGATCGGCGCTGCCGGCCTCTTCCTCCGCTCGCTCGGCGGAAATCCGATGGATGTCCACCTGCACACCAGCATCAATTTGCGGCGCTATCTGGTGCGTCTGCCGGGGCTGAACCTGCGCAATAAGCTGTTGCTGCTATTGAACTGGCACTTGGGCCCCGAAATCCGCTCGACCCAGATGCGCATGGAGCCGCCAGGCTCGCAGCCCGACATGGAAGCGGTTAAGGCGCTGCCCGAGCGCTCGCAGGAAGCGCTGCTCGACGCGATCGCGCACAGCATCTACAACCAGCCGCCGACCGATTGGTCGCAAGTCACCAATCTCGGCCTGATGCGCGCGGTGCCCGAGGTCAAGGAAACGATAAACCTGGCGACCCGGTACATGCAGTCCGGCTACGACCCGCAGGCGCTGATCACGCGCCTCGCCGAGATCGTCTGCCACGACAATTTCACCGAGATGCACGCGTTCAAGCACCACAACGCGATCATCGAGGAATTCCACGCCACCCGCGAGCCGTGGCGCTGGATGCACTTGGTCGCCGGCTGCCAGGCCGCGGCGATCTCGTTCGGCAAGAACATGGCGGTCTACGAGCAGTACCTCGACCTACTGCACGCCGCCGAGTAGCTGACGTCAGTGCGAACCGGGGAGGCTTTAGCGCCTCCCCGGTTTCTTTTTTAAAGGGGCGGAGCCGCTCGATCATGTTCAAGCTGCTCTCATTCGACGTTTACGGCACGCTGATGGAAACGCCATCCGTCGCGGCCAAGGCGTTCCGCGCGATCCTTGCCGATGCCGGCGCGGCGAATATCGATCCGGCAGCGTTCGCCGGCTTTTGGGAAGAGCGCAACATCGCGCACTATTACGAGCCATACCGCTCGTACAAGGAGATCGGTCGGCAGTCGCTCGACGACGCGTTCCGCCATTTCGGTATCGCCGAGGGCAACCCCGATCTAATCCGGCATTATTTCGACGCCTTTGCCGAGTTGCGGCCCTATCCCGACGTAGAGCCGATACTGGAAAAGCTCGCCCGCACGCACCGCATCGCGCTGGTTTCCAATATCGACGACGATCTGCTCGCGGCGACGCCGGTGCCAGCGGCCGATCTCATCTGCACCGCCGAGCGGGCGCGCGGCTACAAGCCGGACGGGACGCTGTTCCGCTACCTGATCGCCAATGCCGGCGTCGCGGTGCCGGAAATCCTGCATTCCGGCCAGTCACAGCACACCGACATGGTCGGCGGCAAGCCGCTGGGGCTGACCGTCGCGTGGATCAACCGGCGGAACCTCAGCCTTCACCCGTCGGTGCCAAAGCCCGATCATGTTTACCCCGACCTCCGGCCGCTCGTGCCGCTGGTTGGCGGCTGACCGCTCGAACCCAGAAAATCACCATACAGGGAGGAGATCATGGATTTCACCGGCAAGGTCGCGCTGATCACCGGCGGCGGCGGCGGCATCGGCCGCGCCACCGCGCTCGCCTTCGCCAAGGCGGGGGCCAAAATCGTCGTGGTCGATCGCGACGTGTCGGCGGGCGAGGCGACCGCCGGCATCGTCAAGCAGCAGGGCGGCGAGGCGAAGTTTATCGCCGCCGATGTCACCAAATCGGCCGATGTCGCCAATTACGTCAAGGAGACGCTCGCCGCCTTCGGCAAGATCGACTGCTTTTTCAACAATGCCGGGATCGAGGGCGGCCTCGCCCATACCGCCGATTACGACGAGGCGATGTTCGACCAGGTCATCGGCGTCAATGTCAAGGGCGTGTTCCTCGGCCTGCGCCACGTTCTGCCGGTGCTGCTGAAGCAGAAATCGGGTGCGGTGGTGAATACGGCCTCGGTCGCCGGTCTGGTCGCGACACCGGGCATGCCGGCCTATGTCGCCTCGAAGCACGCGGTGATCGGCCTTACCAAGGCCGCCGCCGGCGAGGTCGCGCGCCAGGGCGTGCGGGTCAACGCCGTTTGTCCCGGTCCGGTCGATACGCGGATGATCCGTTCGCTCGAAAAGATGATCAGTCCGGACGATCCCGACAGCGTCAACCGCAAGTACCAGGCGGCGATCCCCTCAGGCCGCTACACGACCCCCGAGGAGATCGCCAATATCGTGCTGTTCCTGTCGTCCGACCTCGCGAGCAACATCACCGGCGCGCAATACGTCGTCGATGGCGGCCGCACCGCGGTCGGTGGCGCGGTCACCCAGGCGATGCAGAGTTAGAGCTTCCCGACCGCATCGACCACCGCGGCTTCGGTCAGTATTTGCGGCAGCACCGTCGCAGTGCCGTTGCCGCCGTAGAGCAGATAGAGCGGCACGCCGCTGCGGCCGAAGCTCTGCAGGAACTGGGCGATTTCCGGGTCCTGCCGGGTCCAGTCGCCTTTGAGCGCGACGACCCCGTGTGCGGCGAAGGCCTCGCGCACCGCATCGCGGGAGAGGGTCGCGCGCTCGTTGAGGATGCAGGTCAGGCACCAGGCGGCGGTCAGGTTGACGAATACCGGCTGGCGCGCGGCATTGAGCGCGGCGAGGCGCGCGGCGCTGAACGGCTTGTAGGCAAGGCCGTCGCTCGCCAGCGGCACCCGTGCCGCCGCCGGCGACAGCATCGCCGCCAGCACCAAAGCGGCGGCCAGCCCGGCGGCGGCCAGCATGCCGCCCGCGCGGCGCGAGGCGCGAGGGGCGAACCGGGTGCGGCCGTAGACCCAGACCGCGAACCCCACCAGCACCAGCCCGAACAGCGCCATCAGCGAGCCTTCGGGTCCGACCTCCTGGATCAGCACCCAAACCAGCCAAGCCGCCGTGGCATAAAGCGGAAAGGCGAGGATCTGCTTTGCCGTCTCCATCCATCTTCCCGGACGCGGCAAGATTTTTGCCAGCCCCGGAACAAAGCTCGCGACCAGCAGCGGCGCCGCGAGCCCGGCGCCGAGCGCGACGAAAATCCCGAACGCCAGCGGCGTCGGCGCTCCCAGCGCCGCCCCGAGCGCGGCGCCCATGAATGGCGCGGTGCACGGCGTCGCCACCACCGTCGCCAGCACGCCGGTAAAGAACGCGCCCGGCAGCCCGCCGCGCCCGGCGAGACGGCCACCGATCCCGGTCATCCCCGCGCCGAACTCGGCGACCCCGGACAGGCTCAGCCCGATCGCCAGCATCAGATAGGCGAGCACGGCGACGAACAGGGGCGATTGCAGCTGAAATCCCCAGCCGATCGCCGCGCCGCCGGCGCGCAGCGCGATCAGCGCGCCGCCCAGCGCCGCGAAGCTCGCCAGCACCCCGATCGCATAGGCGATGCCGTGACGGCGGCGCATCGCCGCATCGGGCGCGGCAGCGAAGCTCAACAGCTTCAGCGACAGGACCGGGAACACGCACGGCATCAGGTTGAGGATCGTCCCGCCGATAAAGGCGAAGAGCAGCGCCTGCCCCCAGCCGGGCAGCCCGCCGGCCTCCGCCGCCGGCGGCGCGGTCTGCGTGGCGCTGATGCGGTAGCCGCGCGCCCCGCCGTCGGCGTCGCGCAGCACCACCACCCCGTCGAGCGTCGGTGGCACGGCGGCGGCGGGGCTGCTCGATTTCGCCAGCACCAGGTCGAGCCCGCCGCCGCGCGCCTCGATCTTCGCCGCGGCCGAGGCGTCGATCGCATTTTCGGCATCGGGGAAAAAGGATGCTTGCGGCTGCCGAATGTTCCCCAGCGCGGCCGCCGGGACAATTAGCCGCAGATCGCTCTGTTCGACCGCAAATTGGGCGGTGAACGGCGCCTCGACGGGCAGTGCCCGGCGCGCCGCGGCGAAGCGGTCCGCCTGCCGCGGATCGGCCGTGCCGGACCCGATCGGAAGCTCGGCAGCCAGCGTCGCCGACCCCGGAATGCAAATCTCCGAGCAAACGAGATAGTCGACCTTGGCGCCGAGAGGCGCGGCAGCGCCAGGGTCGAGCGTGGCGGGGACCGCGACCGGGACCAGCAGGTCGGCGCTGCCGGTGTAGCCATAATTGCCGATCGTGCCGACGACAAAGCGCTCGGGGATCGGCCAGTGGATGTCGCCCGCCGTGAACCCCGCCGGCAGCGTCCACTCGATTGTCGTCGGCAGCCCGGAATCGCCCGGATTGCGCCAATAAATATGCCATCCCGGGGCGACCGCGAGGTGCACGTCGAGCCACAGCGTGCGGCCCGGCGCGACGGTCGCGCTCTCGGCATAAAGCGCCGGCATGACCAGGTCGGCCACCATCGGCGGCGCCGCGAAGGCGACCGGCCCGAGCGCTCCGCTCGCCGCCGCCAACCCGGCTACAACGCCGAGGATCGCCCAATTACGCATCGTCGCTCCGCTGAGCCGAGGACCTTGCAGCACGCTCATTCCTACCGCCGCCTTAACAAAAACATAAGCGGCAAAAGCACCGCCCTGCCAGAGACAACGAGCGGTTACACGACGCAAGGCCCGTCCGCCGGTATTCGACGGCACGGCGCGCCTGCCAAGAAGCCGCACAGGCGAGGACCAATGCGCTCGATCCGAGATTATATCCAAGCGCAACCTTTGCTTGACAACAAACCGGGCTCGACCCTAGGGGAAACTACCCCTCGGACGACCGCGCCACAGATGCCCGAAGCCCAGCATGCCACGCTCCACGGCCGCCTTGTCATCATCGGATTCGGCAGTATCGGTCAGGGGGTGCTGCCGCTGATCCTGCGGCATGTCGCGATCGCGCCGGAGCGGATCACCATCGTCACCGCCGAGCCGCGCGGCCGCAAGGTCGCGGCGGAATACGGTGTGCGTTTTGTCGAGACCGCGCTCACCCGCGACAATTACCGCGCGGTGCTGGAGCCGTTGGTCCGCGCCGGCGATTTCCTGCTCAACGTCTCGGTCGAGGTCGCCAGCGTCGCGCTGATCGAGCTTTGCCAGCAAGCGGGGGCGCTTTATCTCGACACCTGCATCGAGCCGTGGCCAGGCGGCTATACCGACCCGGAGCTGTCGCCACCGCAGCGCTCCAATTACGCGCTGCGCGAAGGCGCCCTGGCCTTGCGTCGGCGCCATCCCAGCGGCCCGACCGCGGTGCTGACCCACGGCGCCAACCCCGGCCTCGTCTCGCATTTCGTCAAGCAGGCGCTGGTCGACCTGGCACGCGCCGCCGAGCCCGGCGCCGCGCCGCCGGCCGACCGCGACGGCTGGGGACGGCTCGCCGAGCGGCTGGGGGTCAAGATCATCCACATCGCCGAGCGCGACACCCAGGTCGCCGCGATCCCGAAATCGCCCGGCGAGTTCGTCAACACCTGGTCGATCGACGGTTTCTTCAGCGAAGGTTCGCAGCCCGCCGAACTCGGCTGGGGAACGCATGAAAAGCACCTTCCCGCCGACGGGCGGCGACACGATTTCGGCAGCGACGCGGCGATCTATCTGCTGCGGCCCGGCGCAGCCACGCGCGTGCGCAGCTGGACCCCGCTCGAAGGCCCCTATATCGGCTTCCTCGTCACCCACAACGAGTCGATCTCGATCGCCGATTACCTGACCGTGCGCGAGGCGGAGCGGGTGCGCTACCGGCCGACCTGCCATTACGCCTATCACCCCTGCGACGACGCGGTGCTGAGCGTCCACGAACTCGCCGGCAAGAACTGGGAGCTGCAGGCCGACAAGCGGTTGATGATGGACGAGATCATCGACGGCATCGACGAGCTGGGGGTGCTGCTGATGGGCAACGCGGACCGCGTCTATTGGTACGGTTCGCGTCTCTCGATCGACCGGACCCGGCGCCTCGTGCCGCACAACAACGCGACCTCGCTGCAGGTTACGGCGGCGGTGCTGGCGGGCATGGTGTGGGCGATCGAGCACCCCCGGGCCGGCATCGTCGAACCGGAGGAGCTCGATTTCGCGCGCATTCTCGAGGTCGCCGGACCCTATCTCGGCGATGTCGTCGGGGTGTTCGGCGACTGGACGCCGCTCGCCGGCCGGGAGCGTCTGTTTCCCGAGGACCTCGACCGCGACGATCCGTGGCAGTTCAAGAATATCCGCGTCACTTGAGCGGATCGGCGCCGGCATGAGGCGGCGGAGCTGGCTCGCCGCCCTGATCCTCTACGCGGCCGCGGGCGTCGCCGACGGCGCGGTTCGCATGGCCGAGCCGCCCGACGCCGGCAGCCATCCGAACGCCGTTTCCACCGTGGCCGTCGCGTTCTGCGCCGGATTGTTCTGGCCGCTCGACATCGTCGCGCGGCGCGTGCTCGGCGGCTGACGCTTAAAATACGTTCAGGAGCAGCCCGACCACCCAGAATATGGCGAACGACAGCAGCGCCAGCACGATGATCAGCACGATCTGCAAGCCGTACGCGATCCGCGCGCCGATGCCCAGCCGATCGGGATCCGTGTCGCCGACGACCAGGTAGTCGTCCGCCGGGCCTCCGATCGGGTCGACGTCGCGCCGCATCGCGGGCGGCATGTCGCGGTCAATGATTCGGCGTGTTGGGTTTTGCATCGGGTTTCTCCGTCGCGGCTTCGCCGCGCTCCGGCTCGGGGTTGCGGATCGAGGCGGCGACGTCGCTGGCCAACGCCTCCGCCCGGATTTGGTCGAGCCGCGGCAAGCTCGTGAACAGATCCTGGGCGCGCTGCGCGGCGGTCTGGTTGCCGCGCTGGCCCGCCGCCAGGTACCAGGCATAGGCATCGACCGGCGAGGCGGCGATGCCGTCGCCCTTCTCGTACATCATGCCAAGATTGATCATCGCCTGGACCACCCCGTGTCCCGCCGCGCGACGATACCACAGCGTCGCCTCGGGCAGATCCTGGCGAATGCCCTGTCCCTTGGTGTAGCACACCGCGAGGTTATATTCCGCCAGCGGAAACTTGCCGTTGGCCGCCTTGAGGTACCAGTCGGCGGCCTCCTTCAGATCGATCTGGACGCCGCGCCCGCGCTCGTACAGCACGCCGAGATCGTATTGCGCGCGCGCCACGCCTTGCTCCGCCGCCGCGCGGAACCAGGTGGCCGCGGACGCATAGTCTTGCGCCACGCCCTCGCCCTTCGCATAAAGGATCGCAAGCTGCAATTCGGCGTCGGCGTCGCCCGCCTTCGCGCCGGCCCGGTAGAAGGCGAAACGCGCCGCCGGATCATTCGGCGGCGGCGCGGTGCGGTAGTTGCGCCCGCGCGAGAACGCGCCGAGGCCGGCGATAACCACGACGGCGACGATCAGCACGGCCACGGCGGCGGCGATCGCGATGCGCGGCCGGCGATCGCTGGGCAGCGCCGCCCTCGCCGCCTCCGGCCATCGTTTCAGCGCACCCTGGACGCGCTCCCGCCAAGCCGAAAACCGCTCGCGCCGTTTGGCTTCTGCCGGTTCGACCGGTTCGGTATCGGCGGATGGTAGCGGCCCGGCGGCATGGTCCGGCGCCGCCAGGAACCGGGGGAGCGGGGGCTCCCCGGCCGCCGGCGATGCCGGCTCGGCGGCCTCCTGCCTGGCCGGCCGCTCTTCGGCCTTCGCTTCGGTTGCCTGCCCGGCCGCCCACTGGTCCTTGGTTGGCGGCTCGGTCGCTTCGTCCTTGACCGGCTCGTCAAAGCCGATCGCCTCGACAAACGGCGGCAGATCGTCGACCGGATGACCCGAATCGGCGTAGTCCGCGACCCGGTGACGCTCGGCGCCGTCCGGTCCTCGTGCCGGAAGCGTCGCGCCGCGCGCTGCCCTCGACTTTGCCATGCCTACCAATGCTACCGGCATCGCTCCGATTTCAAGGGTGAATCGCCCGCGCCCGATCGACGCCCGCGGCAGCGGGCCTTCACCCAATAGGCGCATTCGGTGGAACGTCTTGCGCATAGCTGCGTTATCCGTGCGTTCAAATCGAACGCGCGCAAAGGAAACCCGATGTCCAAAATCATGCTTCTGCCCGCCGCCGCCCTGGTTTTGGGTCTGGCCGCGTGCAATCCGTACAACCCCGCCGACCGCGCCCTCGGCGGCGCGGCGATCGGCGCCGGCGCCGGCGCCGCGACCGGTGCGGCGATCGGCGGCGGCCCGGGTGCGGCGGTCGGCGCCGGCGTCGGTGCTGGTCTCGGCGCGGCTACCGGTGTCTTGACGACCCCGGTCCCGCCGCCCCCGCCGTACTACCGCTAGACGTTGCGCTGCGGCGCCGTCGCCAGCCGACCGCTGGCGACGGCGCAGCCTTGCGCGGAGCCAAGGTCCGGAGTTTTCGGCGCCCTGGGTAGCGACGTCAGAAGTTCTTGTAGCATTCGCGGCCTTCGCCGTTTTGCTTGACGGTTTGGCAGTCGAGCGAGGCCGCTTCGCCATCGGGAGCGATCTGGATCATGTAGCTGCTGGCGCCGGCGCATTCGAGGCTCCAATAGGCATAGCCTTTCGCGCGGCCCTCCTTGGTGATCCCCATCAGGAACGGCTTGGTGCCGATGCAGGTCGCGCCGATCAACCCGGCGAGCTTCGCCGCGCGCGCCTCTGGGGTCAGCCGCACCAGCGCGTCGTTGTAGGGATTGGGGCTCGTCGCGGTCGCTGTCTTGGGAATGACTTGCGCCGCTCCCGTCCCCGCCCCGGCGGGACAGCCCAGCGCCGCCGCCGCTAGGGCTATCGCCCATCGCGCGCCATTGCGCCGCCGGCCAATTCCCTTTGCCATCATGCAGCTCCCATCGCCAACCGTCCCAACTCGCCAGACGGGCGTGTATTCCTTCATTTTATCGCTTGCCGCGCCACTCCGTGCCTGAATTCGCCGGAACGCCGCTCCGCGCGCCACGTTTGCCGCATGCAACCGCAATCAGCGAGGCCGCCAGAGCGGCCGCCAAAGGTGAGGTGACGGGATGAGCGATCAGCAGGCAAGCGATATGGTTCGTGAAGCGGGCCGGCAGGCGAAGAGCACTCTCGCCGAGACCGCGGATATGGTGCAGGGCGTCGCCAGCGACGCCGGGGCCAAAGCGCAGGAATACGCCCGCGAGGCTAGCCGCCAGGCAACCGCGGCGGCCCAAAGTCTGTTCGGGCAGGGCAACGTCGTGCTCGATGTCGTCGAGCGTACGGTTGTCGAAAACCCGTGGGGCGCGGTTCTGATCGCCGGCGCCCTCGGCTACGGGCTGGCCTGTCTCGTCAAGCGCCGCTAGTCGAGGATCAGGGACAGGCGAGCCAGTCCAGAAATAATGGATGCTGACCGCCCGCCGCCTTGACCCTTGCGAATCCCGCCGCAGCCGCCGGTGTCAATTGGGCACCGGCGCGTCCGGGTGGAGCAGCCCGGCTTGGCGGAGATCGGCCCACAGCGCCGCCGGGATCTTGTGGCGCAAATGGCCGAGGTTCTGGGTGAACTCGGCGGCGTTGCGCGGGCCGGGGATTATCGCCGCGACCGCCTCGTGCGCGAGCGGGAATTGCAGCGCCGCCGCCGGCAGCGGCACCTTGTGGCTTTCGCAGATCGCGGCGATCGCCTTCGCCCGAGCCATCGTTTCGGGGGGGGCCGGTGCGTAATTCCAGGTGTCGCGCCCGGCGAGGATGCCGGAATTGAGCGGGCCGCCGACGACGATCGAGGTGCCGGCGGCAACGCATTGCGGCAGAAGGTCGTCGAGCGGCGCCTGTTCGAGCAGGGTGTAGCGGCCGGCCAAGAGGAACGCGTCCCACTCTCCCCATTCCATCGCCTCGAGCAGCACCTCGCGCTCGTTGACGCCGATGCCGATCGCCGACACCGCGCCCGAGCCGCGCAACCCTTTCAAAGCGCGGTAGCCGCTCTCGCGCAGCGTCTTCATCAGCGCCGGGTGCGCCTCGGGCCCATGCTGGTACACGCCGATGTCATGCACGTAGATTAGTCGATCCGCGCCAGGCCGAGCCGCTGAAGGCTGTCCTCGAACGAGCGCATGATGCCGTCATACGAATAATCGTAGACCGGGTCGAACGGCAGCGGGTGATGGCGCCCGTCGCTGTGCCGGCCGCTCGGGTTCGGGCGCAAGAGCCTGCCGACCTTGGTCGACAGCACCCACTCGTCGCGCGGATGGTCGCGCATCGCGTCGCCGACCGCGCGCTCGGCCTGCCCGACGCCGTAGAACGGCGCGGTGTCGACATAGCGCACGCCCGCGTCCCACGCGGCGGCGACGATCTCCTCCGCCGCCCGGCGCGCGACGTCGATCCGGCTGCCGCCGAGCGTCGCGCAGCCAAGCCCCAATTCCGTGATCTTCAGCCCCGTGCGGCCGATCTGCCGCCGCGCGAATTCCGCCATCGACTGTCTCCGCTAGCGCTGCAATTCGAGGATATCGAGCCCGATATTGCGGTCGGCGAGGTAGACGAGGCCGCGGTCGTCGATCTCGACATCGTTCGATTGCGGGCTCGGCCGGCCGCCGCGCGGCTCGGGGATGAACGAGGCTACCTCGCGCGGCGCGCTCGGGTCGGCGACGTCGACAACGCGCAAGCCGCCGCTGAACCAGGCGCAATAGACCAGGCTGTCGTGCATCCGCTCGGCGAATTGGTGAGCGCCGAAGCGGCCGCCGGGGGTGCGCGCATAGGGCGAGTCGAGTTCGCTGACCTCGAACATCGCCAGCGGCAGCACCTTGTCCCAGTCGCCGACATCGAAGGTCCACAGCGCCGCGTGCGGCCGGCCGCACCGCGCCTCGGCCTCGGCGGCGCCGTAGAACTGGTCTTCCTCGTCGATCGCCAGCGCGATGCGCCGCCCGCCGGGGCGGAACGGCAGCGGCATCACCGTATGGGTCGGCTCGGGGAACGGCGGATGGTAATTGTAGCTGGCGATGGTGCGCGGAGAGGCGATGTCGGAAACGTCGATGACCCGCAACCCGCCATGCCAGCAACCCGCCCACATCTCGTTGCCGAAGCGCAGCGCATGGTGCAGGCGGTGTTGCCGCCCCGGCCAGTTCGGCGTCTCGCCGGCCGCGAGGTGCTGGCCCGGCAGCCACCAGCGCGACACCTCCTCGACATGCGCGGGGTCGCGGATGTCGTAGGTGACCAGTATGTTGCCGATAAAACCCGCCATCTCGGTCGAGATGTAGGCATAGCGCTCGTCCATGTCGAAGCGATGGGCGCCGATCCCGCCGGTGCGCTGAAACGAGATCAGCTCGGGCCGGGCCTTGTTCGACACATCGTAGAGCTTGAACCCGCCATTGGCGTAGGGATGCTGCTCGGCGTCTTCGAGCCGCGCGATGTCGCCCGGTTCCACCCCGAGCTTTTCGGCGAGCTCGGCATGGCTCGGCTCGCGCCCAAGGAGTTCGCGCAGATGCGTCCGAGTGCCGGGCAGCGCCTCGGCCTTGCGGCCGATGCCCGAATTGTTGCGCTCGGAGTTGACGATCATCAGATCGCCGACGACCCGCGCCTTGTGGCTGTGCGAGCCGGGATCGTCGAGCATGATCGTCGCAACGACCCGCGGGTTGGCCGCGTCGGACACGTCGAGGATGGTCGTGCCCAGCCCTTCCTTGTTGGTGATGTGGCCGACATAGGCGTAATTGCCGGCAACCGTCACCTGCCCCGCGCCCATCAGGTCGAGATGCGCGACGCGCCGGACATTGCGGGCGATCGCATCGCCCTGGCGGTCGGTGGTGGTCATCAAAGTAAATCCTTAGCGGAGGTCAGAGCGTCGCCAATGTCGGCCGTTTTTCGACCCAGCCGGCTGCGTGTTCGTAGGCCTGGCCGACCTGCAGCACGGTCGCCTCGTCGAAGGCGCGGCCGACGAACTGGGCCGAGAGCGGCAGGCCGCTTTCCGCGAAGCCGCAAGGCTGCGCCATCGCCGGGTGGCCGGTGACGTTGAACACCGAGGCCAGCGGCTGCTGGCGCCGCCACGGGCCGTCGTCCGTCTCCTCGAGCACCGGCGCCGGGCCGGGGACGATCGCAGTCAGCAGCACGTCGCAGCTCTCGAACAGCGCATCGACCTTGCGGGTCAGGATGCGGCGCAGGCGCTGCGCCTGGACGTATTGCGTCGCGGTGAGGAACCCGCCCAGCATCAGCCGCTCGCGGGTGACGCGGGCGTAGAGTTCCGGCCGGGTGCGCAAATCCCGCGCATGGATGGCGAACGATTCGCTGTGCGAGATCGTCCGCGCGCAGGCCTGGAACTGCGCGTTGGGCGGCAGCGCGACCTCGCTCACCTCGGCGCCGAGCTGGGCCAGGGTTTGCGCGGTGCGGTCGAGCGCCGAAGCCTGCTCCGGCCCGACCTCGCCGTCTTCGTTGAAGGCTCGGCAATAGCCGATGCGCAGCCCGGTCACGCCATCGCGCAGCCAGGCGCGGTAGTCGGGCACCGGCACCTCGGCCGAGCCCGGGTCGCGCGGGTCGTGGCCGGCGAGCACCTGCAGCGCCAAAGCCGCATCCTCGACCGTCCAAGTCAACGGCCCTGTAGTGTCGAGGCTGTAGCACAGCGGCGCGACGCCGCGCCGGCTGACCCGGCCATAGGTCGGCTTCAACCCGACCGTGCCGCAATAGGCCGCCGGCAGGCGGATCGACCCGCCGGTGTCGGAACCCATCGCCAGCGGCAAAATCCCCGCCGCCACCGCCGTGCTGGAGCCGGAGCTCGACCCGCCGGTGAAATGCGCCGGGTTCCACGGGTTGCGCGCCGGCGGGAACGGCAGGTCGAAGGCCGGCCCGCCGGTGGCGAATTCATGCGTCGCTAGCTTGCCGATGAGGATCATCCCGGCGGCCTCGAGCCGCGCCGTCGTCTCGGCATCCCCCGCCGCGACATTGTCGAGCAGCAGCCGCGAATGCGCCGTCGTCCGCAGGCCCGCGGCGTCGTAGATGTCCTTGAGGCCATAGGGAATGCCGTGCAGCGGACCGCGCCGCCGGCCGCCGGCGATCTCGCGCTCGGCGCGCAGGGCGGCGGCGCGGGCGCGCTCGGCGGTGATCTCGATAAAGGCGTGGAGCTTCGGGTTGAGCGTCTCGGCACGCGCCAAGGCCGCTTCGGTCAGGGCCACCGGCGACAGTTCGCCGGCGGCGATCCGGCGTCCGGCTGCGGCGAGGGTGGGCAGCGGGCCGGCGCTCATGGTTTTGCTCCCATGTCGTAGCGCGGCAATACCGCCGGCTCGTCCTCGTACGCGAGCGGATCGTCGAGCACCTTCAACAGCGCCTGCATGCCGTAATAGGCTTCGCGCATCGCCTGCCAGCGGTCGTCCGGGATGGTCACCCCGGCGCGGCGCACGGCGGCGGCAAACTCGCTGTTCGGATCGTCCGGCATGGTGGGGGGCCCTGTCGTTTGCCTAAGGGACTTGGAGATGCGGCGGGAGTAAGGTGCGCCTGTCGCGCTGCGGGCGGCAAGCATGGAAACCGGATGACCCAATCCCTGGCAGACATCGCCCAGTTCGTCGCCCGCGACGGGTTCGCGCTGGTCCGCGCGCCCGACATGCGCGCCGTGCTGTGCCGGGCCGGGCTCGGCGACTGGGCCGGGCTCGGCGACTGGGACGCGTTCGCGCAAAGCTGGAACGACCTCGGCGTCGATATGTACATGGCCGATGGCGGACGTTACCGGCGCCGGCGGTTCGCGGTGTTCCGCGCCACCGCCGAGGGCGTGGCACGCAAGCCGCACCAGCCGCATTACCAGAGCCGCGACTACAACCCGCTCAACGGCGATATCGAGCGCTGGTTCGAGCCGGTGATCGACGAGATCACCGCGCACCCGGCGCTGCGCGCGATCCTCGACACCAGCTATCGGCTGTTCCACGGCCTGACCCCGGCGGCGACCCGGCCCGCCGCCTGGCATGTCGAGATCCACCAGTTCCGCATCGAGGCCACTGGCGGCGAGGCCGGGCAGCCGACCCCCGAAGGCCTGCACCGCGACGGCGTCGATTGGGTGCTGGTGCTGCTGATCGACCGGGTCAACGTCCAGAGCGGCGAGACCACCATCGCCGACCAGCGCCGCCGTCCGCTCGGCAGCTTCACCCTGACCGAACCGCTCGACGCGGCGGTGACCGACGACAACCGCGTCTACCATGGGGTGACGCCGGTAACGCCGCTCGACCCGTCGCGGTCGGGCCATCGCGACGTGCTTGTCGTCACGTTCAGGCGCGAATAGGCGCGCAGATGGTGCATCGGCGGTCTCCGGATTTCGCCCGGTTCAACGATTCTTTTCAAAGCTCTCGGCTAATCCTTGCCGCGCCGCCGGCGCCGCGCCGCATGCAAATCGTTCAGACCGCTCCTAACCCCGCTCCCCGTCAGCGCGAATTTCTGGTAGGTTGATCAACGGGTTCTCGGGGGGCGGAGCTCAGAGTGCAGGGGCGATACCTGATCCATTGCATCAACCGGTCCGATCGCCTGAACCACGACCGGCGGATCAGCCATATCGGCGGCGTCAACCCGGACGGCGCCCACTGGAAGATCGGCATGGACGAAGCGATCGCCGCGATCGAGGCGGGCCGCTGGAGCTTTTATATCGAGCGCAACGGGCGCGACCTCGCTGTCGTCATCGCGGTCAGCAAATACGCCAGCAAGTACATCAAGACAGCCGACGACAAGCTGCACCCGGAAAGCCTGCTGGCGTTGCCCGAGTGCGGCTGACGCCGGCCGGCCGCTATTCGGCCGGGCTGGCCTCGGCCAGACGCCGGTCGCGCGCCGGGTTCGGGATCTCGAGGAACACCGCGCAAACCACCGCCGACATCACGCAAAGGAAGGCGAGGCCGTAGATGCCGCCGGAATAGCTGCCGGTCCAATCCTTGACGACGCCGACATACCACGGACCGAAAAATCCGCCGAGGTTGCCGATCGAATTGATCCACGCGATCGAAGCCGCGGCCGCCGTCCCGGTCATGATCATCGGCGGCATCGACCAGAACGGGCCTTTCGAGCCGTAGAAGCCGAACGTGGCGATCGACAGGCCGACGATCGCCCAGTACGAGCCGATGGTCATGCCGGCAATCACCAGGCCAATCGTCGAGACGACGCACGCGCCAAGCAGGTTCCAGCGCCGCTCGTTCATCCGGTCGGAAAGGTAACCCCAGCTGACGAGGCCGAGCAGGCCGAACCCGTAAGGGATCATCGTCAGCCAGCCGACCGTCATGTTGCTGGTGACGCCCATCGATTTGATCATCTGCGGGACAAAGAACAGGATGCCGAGGCTGGCGACGACGATCCCGAAATAATTGAGCGCCATCAACAACACTTTCGGGTCGAACATTCCCCGCATCACGCTGAATTTGCGCACCGCTTCCTTCGCCGTACGCTCCGACGCCAGCTTGGCGGTGAGCCAGGCTTTTTCCTCGTCGGTGAGGAACTTGGCCTGAGCCGGTCGGTCGGTCAGCACGAACAGGGTGACGAGGCCGATCAGCACCGTCGGGATGCCCTCGGCGATGTACATGAGCTGCCAGCCCCTGAGTCCGAACAGTCCGTTCAGGCTCAACAGCGCGGTCGAAATCGGCGCGCCGGCGGCCACCGCGATCGGCAGGCCGACCAGAAAGCCCGAGACGATGCGCGCGTGGTGATAGGTCGGGAACCAGTAGGTGAAATAAAGCACGATGCCCGGGAAAAACCCGGCCTCGGCGAGCCCGAGGAAGAACCGGACGACACCAAAGCTCGTCGCGCCGGTAACGATGGCGGTCAACCCGGCCAGGATGCCCCAGGTGATCATGATGCGGGCGATCCACAGTCGCGCCCCCACCTTCTCCAGGATCACGTTGCTCGGCACTTCGAAGATGAAATAGCCCCAATAGAAGGTGCCGACCGCGAAGCCGTATTCCGTGGCTGAGATGCCCAGATCGGGACGCATCGTCAGCGCCGCGAAGCTGCCGTTGATCCGATCGATATAGGCGAGGAAATAGCTCAGGACCGCGAACGGCAGCAGGCGGATGTAAATCTTCCGCATCGCCGATTTTTCGATGGCATCGTCCACAGGTCCTACTCCTCCCGCCTAACCGCACCATGGCAAATGATCATTTGATCGTTGCATATGCGCGGCAGCCAAGCTGACGTAAGGCGCCGGCGCGTTCAAGCGCGAGACGACCGCGGAGCGCCGCCAAACGGTGCTACCGCCTATGCAAAATCGGGGAGGTCGCGACAGCCGCAGCAAATCCCTCTCCCCGCGCGCGGGGAGAGGGTCGGGGTGAGGGCCGCCTTCGCGGCTACTTCGCGTATTTGCCGGTGAGCTGCGGCGTGATGTCGGGATAGGCGCCTGGCGTCTTTTCCTTGGCCTCCTCGTGCATCTGGAGGCGGGTCTTGCGCGCCCAGCTGCGCTTCAGCTCGTCCTTGACCCCGAACTTCAGCCGGCCGAGGCCTTCGGTCTCAAGCTCGATCGTGTCGCCGTCCATGAACGGGTTGAGCCCGCGATGGTTGGTGCCGGTGGCGACGATGTCGCCGGGCAGCAGCGTGTGGATCGAGGTCAGCCAGGCGATGCACTTGGCGATCTTGTGGCCCATGTCGTCGGTGTTGAAGTTCTGCATCAACACGCCGTTGTTCCACAGCCGGATCTGCAGCTTCAACGGGTCCTTGATCTCGTCGGCGGTGACGAGATAGGGGCCGATCGGCGCGAAGGTGTCGCGCGACTTCATCTGGAAGAACACATTGCCCGGCGGCGGCAACCCGCGCGCCGAGCCGTCGATGAAGTTCATGTAGCCGAAGACGTAGCTCATCGCCTCGGCTTCGCTGACGTTGGTCGCCTTCTTGCCGATGACGACCGCCATCTCCGCTTCGCCCTCGAAGATCGGCGCCGGCACGTCGGGCAGCACCATCGTGTCGCCGTGGCCGATGATCGCGCTCGGCGATTTGTGGAAGGCGTTGATCGGGGCTGGCGCGCTGCGCGTGCCGTCCTCCATGTAGTTGACCGCCATGCAGTCGATCGTCCGCGGCCCCGGCACCGGCGGGCGGATGCGCACGCCGCTGACCGGCACGCCGCTGCCGCGCGCCGCCGCCGCTTCCAGGCGGGCCTTGTAGTTGCCCCACTGCTCGATCAGCCCGTTCATCAGCGTGCCCGGGCAGATATGCGGGATGTCCTTGACCTCGGCGCTGACGTCGACCACGGCGTCGCCCTTCAGCACGCCGAGCTTGAAATCATCGAAATACAACAGCTTCATTACCTGCTCCCTCGCCCTTGTGCCGGGCTTGCGCCCCGTTGCTCGATCGCCGCGCCAGCCCCTCGGCCGGCAGCTTATACCGCTTCCGCGCGCGGCGAGAACCGGCTTGTGCGGCGGCGGCGGCAAAGGCTGCCCGATCGAGCAGGAGCGACCGCCGGCGCCCTGCCGCCGGATAGCGCGACACGATATTGCTGACGCAAAGCACGATACGCGGCCGCTCGGTCGCCTCGGCCACCAGGGTCGCGGCAACCCATGGGTCCATCGCGTTGCCGGGCATGTCGGCGATGCCGATCATGTTGTAGCCATAGCGCTCGGCCGCCGCCGCCATGCGGCGCCGAGATCGGGGCTGTAGGGCCAGAAGAAAAACCCGGTTTTCCATCGTGCGCGCCCTTAACAATTTGGCGTGGCCGGACTTGATCCGGCCTCTCGGAAACCCGTGGGTCAAGCCCGCGGGCGACGATTTGAGAGGATGGCGCGCCGCCGCGCCGATCCGCTAACATCGCCGCCAGCCAACCGCTCGATCAGGGAGAAGCCCATGCCCGTCACGCCAATCAGCGGCCTCGACATCCACTACGAGATCCTCGGCGACCGCGGACCGTTCGTCGCGCTGCAACCCGGCGGGCGGCGCGGGTTGGTCTCGGTGAAGTCGGTAGGCGAGAAGATTGCCGAGGCGGGCTATCGCGTCATCGTCTACGACCGGCGCAACACCGGCGCCTCCGGCGTCAAGATCGAGGGCGACAGCGAGAACGATGTCTGGGCCGACGATCTTTACGAGCTGCTCGGCAAGCTCGATGCGCTGCCGGCCTATATCGGCGGCAGCTCGTCGGGGTGCCGGCTGGCGATGATCCTCGCCTTGCGCCACCCCGCGGCGGTGCGCGGCCTGTTGCTGTGGCGGGTCACCGGCGGCGCCCATGCCGCGCAGCATTTGTCGAACCAGTATTACGCCTCGCACATCGCGGCGGCGCAGTCGGGCGGCATGGCGGCGGTCTGCGCGATGGAGCATTGGAGCGAGATGATCGCCGCCAACCCGGCGAGCCGCGACATTTTGATGAAGATGGACTCGCAGGATTTCATCGGCCGTATGGAGCGCTGGGGCCGCAGCTTCAATGCCGGCGCCGACCATGCGGTGACCGGGCTGTCGCCAGCGGATCTGCGCTCGATCACCATGCCGGCCTGCGTCATCCCCGGCAACGACCGGGTCCACCCGCGCAACCCCGGCCAGGTCGCGCATCGCCTCATGCCGAACAGCGAATACCACGAGGTCTTCGCCGAGGATCGCATGGACGTCGATGTCGCGTTCGAGGATTGGGAGAAGAAGGAAGGACTGCTGGCGGCGATCTTTATCGACTTCCTGCGCCGGCAACCGCGGTAGCTGCCCTCACTCTCGCTGCGCTCGGCACCTATATCGCCACCCCCGCGCAAGCGGGGTTCAGGAGCCACCGCTCCGTCGCAAGCCCGGGGATCGCGGAAAGACAATTCCTGTGTCTAAGCCTCCAGCTCCTGCACCATGTCGAGCACGGCGCGGCGGCGCGTTACCCGGCCTTGCCACTGGCGGTCGAAATCCTCGACGAGCGGCTTGATCGCGTCGGATGTCGAGATTGCCTCGGCGGCTTCGACCGAGTCGAACTCGTAGAACGCGACATGCACCCCAAGGCCATTTGGCGGGTCGCTCGTGCTCCAGCAGCGCCAGGCGCGCCGCGCCGCGAAGACGCGCAGCGCCCAGGGCAGATGGTCGGTCTCGTACCACTGGTCGAAGCGCGCGCGCTCGGCTTCCGGCACCTCCGCGCGCACCGCCAAATAGGCTTTGGCCATGTCAGCCCTCGTCGAGGGTGAACCCGACCTTCAAGGTAACCTGGAAATGATGAACCTTGCCGCCCTCGATATGGCCGCGAGTCTCGACCACTTCAAACCACCGCAGTTCGCGGATCGTTTTCGAGGCGCGCGAAATCGCCATTTGGATCGCATCGTCGATGCTCTTTTCGGACGAGCCGACGATCTGAATGACGCGGTAGATGTGTTCGTCCATGGCTGTCTCCCTCGCGAGCCGGACGTTGTCCGGCACCCAAACCGGCGCCGCGACAACAATACTTGCGAACGGCGGTTTGGCGACAACGATCCTTGTTCAACCCGATGCCGTTCCGTCTCCGAGCACGGCGCGCAGCCGCACCGCCAGCTCGGCCTTGGAATAGGGCTTGCCGATGAACCCGTACCGGCCGCCCTCGCCGGCGGCGTCCGACAGGCGTATCTCGGCGTAGCCCGAGGTGTAGAGAACGCCGAGGCCCGGTCGCAGGCGGCGCGCCGCGACCGCCAGCTCCTCGCCGCACAGCCCGCCGGGCAGCACCATGTCGGTGAACAGGAGGTCGATCCGGCCGTCGCTTTCGAGCACGGGAAGCGCTTCTCCGGCGCCGCCGGTGACGATCGGCCGGTAGCCGAGATCGGCGACCATCTTCGCCGCCGCGTTGCGCACCAGCGGCGCATCCTCGACGATGAGGACCGTCTCGCCGCGCGCCGCATTCGGCGCCGCCGAGCGTCGCGCCGCCGCCGGCGCATCGCCGAACCGCGGCAGGAACAGCTGGACCGTGGCGCCGCTTCCGGGCTCGCTGTCGATCCGCGTGTGGCCGCCCGATTGCTTGGCGTAGCCGTAGACCTGGCTCAGCCCGAGGCCGCTGCGATCGGCGCCGCTCTTTGTCGTAAAGAAGGGCTCGAACGCGCGCTCGGCGATATCGGGCGTCATCCCCGCGCCGCTGTCGCTGACCGCGACGAGGACGTACCGGCCAGCCGCCGCTCCCGGGTGAAGCGCCGCATAGGCGTCGTCGAGGGTGATTGCGGCGGTGCCGATCGTCAGGCGGCCGCCCTCCGGCATCGCGTCGCGCGCGTTGAGCGCGAGGTTCAGCACCGCGGTCTCGAACTGGTTGCGGTCGGCCAGCACCATACCGACATCGCGCCCGAGCCTGGTTTCGATCTCGACCCCGGCGGGGATCGCCCGGCGCAGCATCCGCTGCGTTTCGCGCACACTCTGGTTGACCTCGAAACTGGTCGGCGAGAGCGGCTGGCGCCGCGCGAAGGCGAGCAGGTGGCCGATGAGGCCATGCGCCTGGTCGATCGCCTGGCGGGCGCCGTCGAACAACCGCCCGGTCGTCGCACTTTCCGGAATTTCCTCGGCGAGCGCTTCAAGATTGAAATTGATCGCCAGCAGCAAATTGTTGAAATCGTGCGCGATCCCGCCGGTGATCTGGCCCAGCGCATCCATCTTCTGGGCATGGCGCAGCCGCTCCTCGAGTCGCGGAGCGGGCAGCGGCTTGAATTCGACGGAGGCCGCCGGCTGCGCCGCCAAGGCCCGCGCAATCACATCCGCATCGCTCAAATTCAACCCTTAAGACACGCATGGCGAGCATTTCAATTATTATTGGCCTAGTGTTTGAAGGAATCCTTACCGTTACACGGGTGGCCGGTCTTCGGCGGGCGGTGGTGTTTGCACCTTGTTAACCTTATACGGCTAGCCTCGCTCGATTGCATTGCGGTCGAGTCCCGGTCCCCCCGCCGGCGCGCCGCTGCGGGTGAGGCATGAGAATACTGCTCGCCGACGATCATCATCTGGTGCGCGAGGCGATCGCCAGCTACCTGAGCCGCGCCGCGTCGGACATCTCCTGCGTCGAGGCGTCGGATTTCCAAAAGGTTCGCGAGCGGCTGACCGGCGACAGCGAATTCGACCTGGTCATCCTCGACTACCGCATGCCGGGCATGAACGGCCTCGCCGGGCTCGACGAGGTGACGCGATTGCTGCCGCGAACCCCGGTCGCCATCCTGTCCGGCGCGATGGATTGCGGCGAGGCCGAGCGGGCGCTGGAACGCGGCGCCGCCGGCGTCATCATGAAGAACCTGCGCGGCACCGCGCTCTTGACCGCGCTGCGGCTGATGGCGGCGGGCGAGACCTATGTGCCGCGGGCGGTGGTCAGCGCGCTCCCCGGCCGGCGCGCGGCGCGCCCATCATTCGACAATTTGACGCCGCGCGAGCTCGACTGCATCGAGCATCTGGTGCACGGCTCGCCCAATCGCGAGATTGCCTCGCGGCTAACGATCTCGGAGATCACGGTAAAGCTTCACCTCAACAGCGCCTTCAAGAAGATGGGCGCGCGCAACCGCTCCGACGCGGTGCGCATCGCGATGCTGCAAGGAATGAGCGGGTTATGAGCGGAGGCTCGGCTATGAATTCGGTTCTGGTGATCGACGACGATCCGGTGATTTGCGCGATCGTGCAGCGCGTTCTGGAAAGCGACGGGTTCGCCGTTTCTACCGCCAACGATGCGCAGACCGGCCTCAGCCGCCATGCCGAGCTCAACCCCGACCTCGTCATCATCGACATTTTGATGCCGGGCAAGGAAGGCATCGCCACCATCATCGAGCTGCGCGAGGCTAACCCCAAGGCGCGCATTCTGGCGATGACCGGCGGCGGCGCCAGTTTCGTCGCCGGCGAGGTGCTGCGCGTCGCCGAATTGCTCGGCGCCGACAACAGCCTTAAAAAACCCTTCGCGCCGGCCGAGTTGCTGAAGACCGTCAAGAACTGCCTCGCGGCCTAAGTCCCGGCGCGTAGAGACCGCACACCCCCCTACCAAAGGTCTATATCGGCGCCGCTTCGGGTGGGGGCTCGCCCGCTGCGCGGCACGTGGCCCGACCGTAAAGTCGGGTCAATGACCGTGACCCATATCATCGACAGCGACCCGGCGACCCGGCTTGCCGCGCGCCGTGTGCTCGAACGCGCCGGCTTCACCGTGACGGAGGCGGACGATGCCAGGCGCGTGCCGCCGGCCTCTCCCGGCCTTGTCATCGCCGATCTGGCGGTCGTCAGCCTATCGCTGATCCGTCGCCGCCATCCGATGGCGCGGGTCCTCGCGACGGCGAGCGAAGGCGTCGCCGGCTGCGAGGCGGCCTCGATCGCCGGCAGTCTTCGGAAACCGTTCACCCCGAGCCAGCTCCTGGCCGCGGTGCGGCGGTGTCTGGCGCGGCCCTGCGCCACCACGGGATCGCGACGACGCTCGCCACGACCGCAGCCCCGACAAGCTTAAACAGCGCGCCGAACGCAACGAGAAAGCTGTCGCCGCCGGGAACGCGCTTGGCGATCAGACCAAAGATCAGCGTCAGCGAGGCCGCGCCGGTTACCGTGCCGATCGTGCGGGTAAGGATCGCCAGGCTGCCGGCGACCCCGCGATCGGCCGGCGGCGACGCGCGCATCACCATGTCCATATAGGCGGTCTGAAAGAGCCCGACGCCGAGCCCCTGCACCGCCAGGGTCAGCACCATCACCACCGGCGACACGTCGGCCGGCCAGAAGCCGACGAGGAACAGCCCGGCGCCCACCGCGACGATGCCGAGCGCCGCGACCCGCTCCGGCGCCATCCGCGCGATCAGCCAGCCGGCCGGCGGCGCGGCGATCGCCATCGTCGCCGAACCGATCGCCAGCACCGCCCCGGCGAGCGGCAGCGGCATCGCGCTGAACCGGACGAAGAAATACGGCACGAACAGCAGCACCGAGAACTGCGCGAGGTAGGTCAGCACGGTGACGAGGTTGACCGCGGCGAAGCCGGGATCGCGGAACATCCGGATGCGCACGATCGGCCGCGCGGCGCGGGCTTCCCACCATCCGAACAGCACAAAGCTCGCCGCGGCGACGGCGATCAGCGCCACGGGCTGAAAACCGCCCACCCGCGAGAGGGCGTTGATGCCGAAGAGCAGCGCGGTCAACCCCAGCGCCAAGAGCAGCGCGCCGGCGATGTCGAACCGCTCGCCCCGGCGGGTCGCGCTCGGCGGCAGGCCGCGCAGGAACAAGAGGCTCGCCAGCGCGATCGGCGCGCGGAACCAGAACACCGCCGGCCAGCCCCAGCGCGCCACCACCACCCCGCCGATCAGCGGGCCCGCGGCCGATGCAATCCCGAAGATCAGGGTGAACATGCCGACCGCGTGGCTGCGCCGCTCTTCGGGATAAAGTCCCGTCACCAGGGCGGGCGCGCAGCTGATGACCAGCCCGGCGCCGATGCCCTGTAGAAAGCGGAAGAACAGCAGCCAGCCGAACCCCGGCGCGGCGGCGCACAGCAGGTAGGCGACGGCGCTCCAGGCGAGCCCGGTCCGGAACACCCGCGCATGCCCGCCGATATCGCCGATCCGGCCGAACGCCAGCATCAGCGCCGCGTAGGTCAGCACGTAGCAGATCACGACCCATTGGATCATCGCGATCGGCAGGCCGAAGCTCTTCGTGATGTCGGGAAAACCGATATTGACCGCGGTGTCGAGCGGCACGATCGCCATGCCGAGCCCGATCATCGCGAGGCGGAAGCCGTGCCCGGCGCGCAAGGACCGCCGCTCGGCGATGTCGTGTGCTGCTGGCGGCAAAAGCGGCGGTCTCGTGATAGGACAAGGCCACCATACCGCGCCTCGCGACATCGCGGTAAGTTGATTGCCGAAACAATGAGCAGGACCCATCTGGCATCTTGCATCAGCGCAAGGATCGCGCGGCATGACGGACAACGCTGACGGGTTTGCGCTCGCCCTTCATGGCGGCGCCGGTACGCTGCGGCGCGGCGACATGACCGCAGCGCGCGAGGCGCTCTACCGGGCGGGGCTGGCGCGCGCGCTCGTCGCCGGCCGCGATGTCCTCGCCCAAAACGGCGGCGCGCTCGACGCCGTCACCGCCGCGGTCTGCGCGCTCGAGGACGATCCGCTGTTCAATGCCGGGCGCGGCGCGGTCTTCACCCGGGCCGGCACCCAGGAGATGGACGCTGCGGTGATGGACGGGCGCGACCGCCGGGCCGGGGCGGTCGCCGGGATCTTCGGTCCGCGCAACCCGGTGCTGGCGGCGCGCGCGGTCATGGAGCGCTCGCCGCATGTGATGCTGATCGGCGATGGCGCGACGCAATTCTGCCGAGCGGCCGGGCTCGCCTTCGCCGAACCGGATTATTTCTTCACCGCGGCGCGCCGGCAGGCGCTGGCCGATACGCTCGCCCAGGAAGCCGCGGGCCACACCGACGCCGACGAAGCGCGCCGCCACGGCACGGTCGGCGCGGTCGCCCGCGACCGGGCGGGCAACCTCGCCGCCGCGACCTCGACCGGCGGCATGACCGGCAAACTGCCGGGCCGGGTCGGCGACAGCGCGGTCATCGGCGCCGGGACCTATGCCGACAACGCGACCTGCGCAGTGTCCGCGACCGGGCACGGCGAATTCTTCATCCGCTACGCGGTCGCCCACGAGGTCGCCGCGCGCATCGCCCATGCGCGGCAGAAACTCGCCGCGGCGGCCGAAGCCGTGGTAGCCGAGCTCGGCCACGCCGGCGGTTCGGGCGGGCTCGTCGCGGTCGGCGGCAACGGCACGCTCGCCCTGCCGTTCAACTGCGCCGGCATGTATCGCGGCTATGTGAAGGCCGACGGAATCGTGTACACCGCGATTTACGACGAGCCGTGCGAAAAATCATGAGCGGAAGAAATCGCTTCTGGGGGAAAATCCTAGGCATCGCGGTGGCGCTTTGGGCCACCGGCGCTGGCGCCCAATCGCCGGCCGCCGGAAGCGGTGTGCCCGACGGCGCGGTCAAGCTCGGCCTCATCCTCGACATGTCCGGCCCCTATTCCGAGACGACCGGCCGCGGCAGCGCCACCGCGGCGCAGATGGCGGTCGAGGATTTCGGCGGGCAGGTGCTCGGACGGCCGATCCAGGTGGCCGTCGCCGATCACCGGGGCAGCCCCGAACGCGCCGCCGATATCGCCCGCCAATGGTTCGGCTCCGAGCATGTCGATGCGATCATGGACGTCTCGGGCTCCTCCGAGGCGCTGATCGTGCAGGCGATCGGCGGGACGCGCGACAAGATCGTCATCCTCAACGGCCCCGGCGCCAATCGGCTGACCGAGGAAGGCTGCACCCCGACCTCGGTCCACTACACCAACGACACCTACGCGGTCGCGCACACGCTGGGCCGGGCGATCGTCGCCAATGGCGGCGACACGTGGTTCTTCGTCACCGTCGATTATAGTTACGGCTACGACCTCGAGGACGAGACCGGCGCGGTCGTAAAGGCCAATGGCGGCCATGTTCTGGGGCATGCCCGCTACCCTCTCGATGCTTCCGATCTCTCCTCCTACCTGCTGCAGGCGCAGCAATCGCGGGCCAAGGTGATCGGCGTCGCCAATGCCGGCGGCGACACCACCGCCACGATCAAGCAGGCGGCGGCGATGCACATGATCCCGGGGCCGCAAACCTTCGCCGCACTGGCGTTGCGCATCAACGGCGTCGACAACCTCGGCCTGCAGACCGCGCAGGGCTTGATGCTGACCGAGTCGTTCTATTGGGACGCCGACGACGCCACGCGCGCGTGGTCGCATCGCTTCTTCGACCGCATCGGCAAGATGCCGAACGGGCTGCAGGCCGGGGTCTATTCGTCGACGATGCACTACCTGCAAGCCGTCGCCAAGGCCGGCACCGCGGCGACCGAGCCGGTGATGCAGGCGATGCGCGCCGCGCCGATCGACGATTTTTTCGCTCATGACGGGCATATCCGCGTCGATGGGACAATGGTGCACGACATGCCGCTGTTCCGCGTCAAGACCCCGGCGGAATCGCATTACCCGTGGGATTATTACCAGCGCGTCACGACGATCCCGGGCTCGGAGGCCTTTCAGCCGCTCACCAACTCGTCCTGCCCGCTGGTGAAGAAGTAGGCCGCTAAAGCGGGGAGGGTTGGGGTGAGGGCTCTCTTGCGAGTGAGGTGGACGGGTAAGGACCTTTTCGCCGCTTCCCGGCGAAAGCCGGGACCCACTTGTCAGCCCTCCGAGCACCAGAAAAATGGACCCCGGCTTTCGCCGGGGAGCGAACTTGAAGGCGTAACTTACCGATTCAGCTAAATCTCATATCGCTCTAGACGTGAGGAGTTTAGGCTGATTTAAAGGGTGAGCAGCTTTTCGCGGCGCCGTTGCACCGACGAGGGGATGCGCATCGCTTCGCGGTACTTGGCGACGGTGCGACGGGCGATGTCGACGCCGTCGGCCTGCAAGAGCTCGACGATCCGCTCGTCGGACAGGGTGCTGTCGAGCACCTCGCGGTCGATCAAATGGCGGATGCGGAAACGCACCGCTTCGGCCGAGTGCGCTTCGCCGCCGCGCGAGGCGGCGATCGAGGAGGTGAAGAAGTATTTGAGCTCGAAGAGGCCGCGCGGCGTGGCGATGTACTTGTTGGTCGTCACCCGGCTGACGGTGCTTTCGTGCATGCCGATCGCGTCGGCGATGTCGCGCAGGATCAAGGGGCGCAGCGACTGGACCCCCTGGCGAAAGAACCCGTCCTGCTGCTCGACGATCTCGCTCGCGACCTTGAGGATCGTCGTCGCCCGCTGGTGCAGCGACTTGACGAGCCAGTTCGCCGCCTGCATCCGGTCGGTGATATAATCGCGCTCGCTCTTATTGCGCGTCGCGCGGCTGATCCGGGCGTAATAGCGATTGTTGATCAGCACGCGCGGCAAGGTGTCGGCGTTCAGTTCGACGATCCAGCCGCCATCGGGCTGCGCCCGCATCAGGATGTCGGGAACGATCGGCTGGGCCTGCGGCGGGTCGAAGGCGAGACCGGGCCGCGGATCCAGCGATTTGATCTCGCCGACCATTTCGGCGAGATCGTCGGAATCGACCCGGCACAGGCGCATCAGCGCGCCGCCGTTGCGCACCGCCAACAGCGGAAGATTATCGAGCAGCGTTTGCATCGCCGGGTCGAGCCGGTTGCGGTCGCGCAGCTGCAGCGCCAGGCATTCGGGCAGGTCGCGGGCGAAAATGCCGGGCGGATCGAGCTCCTGGAGCCGAGCCAGCACCGGCGCGATCCGCTCCGGCGCACAGCCGAGCCGTGATGCGGCATCGTCGAGAGCGCCGCGCAGGTAGCCGGCCTCATCGATCTGGTCGAGCAGATAGACGGCGATCACCCGGTCGGCCAGGTTCGGCAGATCGGCGCCGATCTGTTCCAAGATATGCTCGCGCAAGGTCCGCGGCCGCGCCGCGGCCTGGTCGAGTCCGGGGAAATCGTCGCTGTCAGCCGCGCCGTTTCGGCTGCGCCACGGAGCGGTGTCGCCGTCGAAACCGGCCGAACCGTCGCCGTCGCCGCCGCGCGAGGCGTCCCACTGCTCGACACCCTCGGCGGTGAAGTCGGCGGCAGCGGTTTCCGTGGCCACCGCCGGTCCGGCCGCCACGGCAACATTGTTCGCTCCGGCCCCGTTGGCTTCGACGATCGGAGCGCCGTCCTCGTCGCCCTCGGTGCGCTCTAGCAGCGGGTTTTGTTCGATCTCGGCATCGACGTAATCGGCGAGTTCCAGATTGGACAGCTGCAGCATCTTGATCGCCTGCTGCAGCTGTGGCGTCATCACCAGAGCCTGGCTCTGGCGAAGCTCCAACCGCTGTGAGAAACCGATCCGATTCAAGCCGCGCTCCGTTCGGAGCGGCTTATAGGCTGAATCTTTCGCCCAGGTAAACGCGCCTAACCTCGGCATCCGCGACAATCTCGGCCGGTGGACCCTCCATCAGTACGCGCCCTTCATGCAAGATATAGGCCCGGTCCACGATCTGGAACGCTTCCCGTACGTTGTGATCGGTGATCAGCACCCCAATTCCCCGGTTTTTCAGGTGCTTCACCAGGTCGCGGATATCATTGATCGCGATCGGGTCGATGCCGGCCAGCGGCTCGTCCAGGAGGATGAAGTTCGGCTGGGTAGCGAGCGCCCGCGCGATCTCGCAGCGGCGCCGCTCGCCGCCCGACAGCGCCATCGCCGGGGCGCGGCGCAAATGGCTGATCGAGAATTCGGCGAGCAGCGAGTCGAGCATCGCCTCGCGGGTCTCCGGCTCGGGTTCGGCGATCTCGAGGATCGCGCGGATGTTCTGCTCGACCGTGAGACCGCGGAAGATCGACGCTTCCTGCGGCAGATAGCCGATGCCGAGCCGCGCCCGCCGGTACATCGGCAGGTAGGTGATGTCCTCGCCGTCGAGGTTGACGATTCCGGTATCGGCGGCAATGAGGCCAATGATGATGTAGAAGCAGGTGGTCTTGCCGGCGCCGTTCGGCCCGAGCAGCCCAACCACCTCGCCGCGCTGCACCGACACGTTGACGTCGCGCAGCACCACGCGCCGCTTGAAGCTTTTGCCGAGCCCACGGCCGGAAAGCCCCTTGTTGTCGGCGACCAGCCGTGGACCGCGCGCTGGCGCGGAGGCCGGACCCGGCGCGATCCATTGCGGCACGTGCCCGTCGGGAAAGAATGGCTCGTCGCCGCGCGAAACCGGATCGTCGCCGCGCATCAGGGCTTCTTGCCTGCGGCCGGCGCCGGTTTGGCCGCGGCCGCGCTCCCGGCGGCTCCCGCCGCAGCTCCCCCGGCGGCGCCCGGCATATCCTGTTTGACGAACAAGCCCGTGACCCGCTTCTGGGTGCTGCCCGGCAGCGTCGAGGCCGGCAGGATGCGGCTGATGTTCGTGTTCATGTTCATCACCGCGTATTGTCCGGTGATCACTTCCGCGCCGCGGGTGATGGTGACGTTGCCGAGCAGGGTGCAGATCCCGGTCCCCGCGTTGTAGACGCCGTAATCGCCGCGGCCGATATCCGCCGCGTTGACGACGACGACATGGCCTTGGGCGTCGATCCGGTCGATTTTCGAGGCTTCGTCATTCGCCGCCGCGGGGACTCCCGGTTTGCCGGGCGGCGGCGCCGGCTTTGGCGGCGAGGCGGACTTTCCGGGCTCCGCGCTCGGCGCCGCCTTGACCATATAGGCGGTCAGGACATCGGCCTTGATCGTCCGCCCGTTATGCACCGCGACCGCATCGCCGCGGGCGATCGCGATCTGCTTGGCGTCGTACCATTCGAGCGCGTCGCGCGCGGTGACGACGTCGGATGCCGTGGTCATCTTCAGCGCCTTGCCGCGGACGATGCCGATGCCCTGATCGATATCGTAGTCGGCATGGTCGCCGACCACGGTGCGGTTGTCGCGGGTGATCGTGACGTGGCCGTCGGCCTCCACCCGGTAGATCTCGGTGTTGTTTCCGGTGCTGGCCGCATTGACGACGGCGCCCGGTTCTACCTCGCGGTAATGAGCGATGAGCGTGTCGGCCTTGATCGTCGCGGGGCCGCGAACCGCGATGGCATTGCCGCGAGCGATATAAAGCTGCTGGTTCTGTTGCCACTCGATGCCCGAATCGGCCTGGATGTTGATCGGCGAGCTGTTGTCGGCGGTGCCGAGCTGGGCCTGCGCCTGGCTCAGGCCTGCGAACGCCAACCCCACGGCCAACAATGGCAATCGCGACCGAAGCGGCGTCATCGCCAGGCCGGCTTCTTCGCCGCCGGCCTGGGAGGCGCCGGCCTGGGAGGCGCCGTTTTGGGAGGCGCCGGCGCCTTGGCCGCGTGGGACGGGGCGGCGTGCCGTGCCGGCGCGGGCCGCGCGACCGGCGCGGGTTTGGTCTCGGCTTTCTCCAGCCGCGCGGCGGCCTGGGCGATGGGAGCCGGAAGCGCACCGGGCGTCGCGGCCGAAGCGGCCGGCGATTGGTCGCTCTTCGTGCCGTTGAGCACCAAGTTCGACTGGCCGGTGAACAGCACGATGTCGCCCTTGTCGATGACTCGAAACCCCTGCGCGACGATGTCGCCGCTGGGGCCGTGCCCCTCGACCCGGTCGTGACCCTCGGCGGCGCTATTGGCCGCATCGAGCCGCGCCGACGGGGTGGTGATCTTGGTGCCGTTTTGGTGCGTCAGGGTCACGTTGCCGAACGCGTCGAGGAATTGCGTCTGGGTTTGATAGACCCCGCTATCGGCGGTGACGACGATGTTGGCGCCGTTATGGCTTTTGAGGTCGGCCTCGGGCCGGTCGAGGGCCATCACGTCGTTGCGCTCCGGCACCTGGCGGCCGACCGCGGCGGTGACCAGAAACGGATTGCCGTTGCGGTCGGTCCCCGCGTAGCGCGGTTTCAGCATCCGCAGCTCGCGCGCTTCGCGCAGATCGATCGCGGCAAAGCGCAGGCGGTCGAACAGCGGTGCAAGGCGCGGCCAAGCCACGACCATCAGCAGCAGCGTCAACCCGATGGCCGGTAAGGTCATCTTGAGCAGCACCACGCGCCGGCTGTAGCGATTGCCGGGAAGCCGCGCCACCCAATTGGCGATCGCCGATTGGACAGTGCCGAGCCCGGCGTCGGCGGCGCCGGCGGGCCGGGGGACGCTCCTGCCGATCATGCGACCCCGGCGCGCACGCAATCGTGCATGTGGATGAACCCGGCCGCCCGTCCGGCATCGTCGACGACGAAGAGCGAGGTCGTCGGCGGCGCTTGGCCGGTCATCATCGCCAGCGCCTCGCCGGCGAGCCGGGCCGCACCGATCGTCTTCGGCTCGCGGTGCATGACCTCGGCCACCGTGCGCCCGAGCAGCGCGTCGCCCATATGGCGGCGCAGGTCGCCGTCGGTGATGACGCCGACCAGCTTGCCCTCGCCGTCGCATACGCCGACGCAGCCAAAGCTTTTGGCGGTCATCACCAGGATCGCCTCGGACATCGGCATGTGCCCGGCGGCGAGCGGGATCGCGTCGCCGCTATGCATGATGTCGCCGACGCGCAGCAGCTTGCGGCCGATCGAGCCGCCGGGATGGAAGAGCTGGAAGTCGGCGGTCGAGAAACCCTTGCGCTCGAGCAGCGCCACTGCGAGCGCGTCGCCGAGCGCCAGCATCATCGTCGTCGAGGTGGTCGGGGTCAGTCCCATCGAGCAGGCCTCGGCCGCAGCGGGCAGCAGCATCACCACGTCGGCGGCCTCGGCAAGCGTCGAGCGCCGGTCGCCGGTCATCGCGACGAGCGGGATCTCAAAGCGTCGGGAATAGGCGACGATGTCGGCGAGCTCGGCGCTGTTTCCCGAATTCGACAGCGCGATCACGACGTCGCCGGCGCCGATCATCCCGAGATCGCCGTGGCTGGCCTCGGCCGGATGGACGAATTGCGCCGGCGTCCCGGTCGAGACGAGGGTCGCCGCGATCTTGCGGGCGACATGGCCGCTTTTGCCGATGCCGGTGACGATCAGCCGCCCCGACGCGGCGGCGCATAAATCGAGCGCTGCGCCAAACCCGCCGTCGAGCGCCTCGGCGAGCTGCCGCAGGCCTTCGATCTCGGCGCGGATCACCCGGCGGCCCACGGCAAGGTCGTGCGCGAGCGCCGTTTGCCGCCCGCGATTAGCGGCGTCGCCCGAAAGATTCGCTTGGGCATCGTCCATTAAACGAACCGTGTCGCGTGGTCCCCATTCGCACGCCGGTGGCAGAACCCCAGGCATTCCCCGCGGGCGCGGCGCCGCCGCCCCGTCAATGTGCGAAGATGTCTTGCTCCGGCCACCCCTCCAGGTCAAGCAAGACGCGCGCCGGAAGAAAGTCGAAAGCGGCGCGGGCGAGGTCGGCGCGCCCTTCGCGCTCCAGCATCATGTCGAGCTTGGCGCGCAGCGCGTGCAGGTGCAACACGTCGGCCGCCGCATATTGCAGCTGTTGATCGGTGAGCGTCGCCGCGCCCCAATCCGAGCTCTGCTGCTGCTTCGACAGATCGACGCCGAGCAAATCCTTGCACAAATCGCGCAGACCGTGCCGGTCGGTAAAGGTGCGCGCGAGGCGCGAGGCGATCTTGGTGCAATAGACCGGGCCGGTCATGACGCCGAGATACCGATAGATCATCCCCAAATCGAAACGGGCGAAGTGGAACAGCTTGGTGATCGTCGGGTCGGCCATCAGCGCCTTCAGCCGCGGCGCGGCGTAAAGCCCCGGCTCGAGCTGCACGAGATGCGCGTCGCCGTCGCCCGCCGAAAGCTGCACCAGGCACAGCCGGTCGCGATGCGGATTGAGCCCCATCGCTTCGGTATCGACGGCGACCGAATCGCCGAACCTAATGCCCTCGGGAAGATCACCGGGGTGGAGGTGATGCGTCATCGGCCGCTACCGAATGGTGCCCAGAAGGAGATTTCGTAAGCCGTTGAAATTCGGGAGATAATAATGCTCCTAAGTCCCCGCTTGTTGCACAAGCTTGTAACACGGGTCGGCGCTGGTAGCCACCCGGATTAACCCTCGCCAGAAGCGCGTAGGTGTCCCTCGATGCAGTTGGTAGCTCTGAATTTGGTGGTAGCCTCTGAATTTGGCGAAACAAGAAGGCTCCGGCTCCAAAGCAATCTCGCGCCGAACATAGACGGCCGCTGAGCCGGTCGGTCTAACCGCTCACGCAGTCGAAATGGGCGAAGCGCTCAAGAATGGCTCTCATGTCGGTGCTGCGTAGTCGCGCGGTCTTGCCGTGGGCGGCGCAGGTTCGCTGCGCGACAACGGTGGCGTCATTGAGTGTTTGGACCACGCCGTCGTAACGCACGCTGACCGCCGCCGGCGTGTCTTCGGTGATCCGCGCGTCCGAACAAGCGCCCAGCCCGGCAAGCACGAGCAACCCCAGCGAACGCCCGGAGAGCCGCATCCTTCGCCTCCTATCAAGGGTAAAGGTGCCGCATCGCGGCGATCGGCGACAAGATCGAGGAAGAATGATTAGGCGGTCTAAAAGAGTGGTGCCCAGGAGAAGACTCGAACTTCCACGACATTGCTGCCACAGGTACCTGAAACCTGCGCGTCTACCAATTCCGCCACCTGGGCCTCCCGCGGTCGGGCGGAAATAAGCCCGCCCCCCGGCGATGTCAACCAGGACGCGTCCGCGGTCGGGCGGCGGAGAGTTGGCGGCCGCGATTTGGCGGCGCATGATATTTAGCCTGCTTGCGGAGCCCGTCATGAAAATCACCAAGCTCGAAACCCTGCATTGCGACGCCGGCTGGCGGGTCAATTCCTTTGTCAAGATCTCCACCGACGAGGGCATCACCGGCTGGTCCGAGTTCATGGAGGGCTACGGCGCGCAGGGGCTCGGTACGGTCATCGAAAAGCTCGGCGCGCGCCTCGTCGGCCAGGACCCGCGCCCGGTCGAGCGCCACAGCACCTACCTCTACGCCGCGACCCGCCAGGCGGCGGGCGGGCTCAACGCGCAGGCGATCGGCGCGATCGAGAACGCCCTGGTCGACATCAAGGCCAAGGCGCTTGGCGTCCCGGTCTACGAGCTGCTCGGCGGCCCGGTGCGCGACCGGTTGCAGCTCTACTGGTCGCATTGCGGCACCTACCGCGCGCGCTATGCCGACCGCATCAAGGAATGGGCCGGGGTCGAGCCGGTGCGCAGCCGCGACGACATCGTCAAGCTCGGCGCCGAGGTCAAAGCCAAGGGCTTCCGGGGTCTCAAGACCAACCTCATCCGCTTCGACGGCGGCAAAGCCTCGATGTACGGCCCCGGCACCGGCAACCCGCCCGGCTTTCCCGAATTGAATGTCGACAGCAGCATCGTCGCCGCCGCGGTCGACCAGCTTTCGGCGTTCCGCGAGGGCGCCGGCAAGGGGGTCGGCCTGCACCTCGACACCAATTTCAACTACAAGATCGACGGCTACATCAAGCTGGCGCGGGCGCTGGAGCCGCTCGACCTGGTGTGGCTCGAGATCGACCTTTACGACCCGCCGGGCCTCGCGCGCATCCGCAATTCCAGCCGCACGCCGATAGCCTCTCTGGAGTCTATCTACGGCCGCCGCCAGTTCCGCCCGTTCTTCGAGAGCCAAGCGGTGGACTACGCGATCATCGACGTGGCGTGGAACGGCATCCTCGAATCGGTGAAGATCGCCAACATGGCCGATTCGTTCGAGGTCAACGTCGCGCCGCACAATTTCAACGGCCATCTCGGCACGTTGATCAGCGCCCACATGTGCGCCGCGATCCCCAACTTCAAAGTCATGGAGATCGACATCGACGACGTGCTGTGGAAGGACGACATCGTCACCGTGCCGCCGGTGATCGAGAACGGCGACCTGCTGCTGCCGACCGGCCCCGGCTGGGGCGCCGAGGTCAACGAGGAGTTCGTCCGCGCCCACCCGCCGCGGCGCTAGCGGCTACCCCCACTTGGCTTGACCGCCGACGGCGGTGATGGTGATGTGACCCATCGTCGTGTCCGCCTTGGCGCCGTGCCAGTGGCGCTCGCCGGCCTTGATGTGGACGACGTCGCCGATGTTGATCTCCTGCGGCGTCCCGCCCTCGGTCGCCACCATGCCGGAGCCCGAGGTCACCACCAGGATCTGGTCGCAGGTATGGGTATGCCAGCCGGTGGTGCAGCCCTGGCTGAAATTCACCACGCTGGCGTTGTAGTTACCGGAATCCCCAGGCTCGATGATGGTCTGACGTGACCGCGACACCGGCCCCGTCCAGCCTTCGATCCGCTCCGCGCCTTCCACCGGAAGATCGGGGATATTCTTAAGCGTGACCACCTTCATGGCGATTTCCTCCTCGCGCTGACAGGCATGCAAATTATCCCAAATCCGCACGATGTCGCGGCTGGAATTTGGCGCTGCCGGCGTTGCGGGCCGGCACGATAAGGCGCACGCTGTCCGCCATGCGCACTCTCGGAAGGACCGACGATGACCGAAATGACCCAGGACCTCAATTTTCTGCAGGGCGTCAAGGTGGTCGATTTCACCCAGTTCGAGGCGGGCACCACCTGCACCGAGGTACTGGCCTGGTTCGGCGCCGAGGTCGTGAAGATCGAGAACCCCGGCCGCGGCGATCCCGGCCGCCGGCTGCGCCCCGGCAAGCCAGATGACGACCCCTGGTATTTCTACCAGTTCAACGTCAACAAGAAGTCGCTGACCCTCAACCTCAAGTCGCCGAAGGGTCTCGACATCGTCAAGGAGTTGATCAAGAAGGCCGACATCGTCGCCGAGAACATGGCGCCCGGCACGATCGAGCGCCTCGGCCTCTCCTATGACGAGGTCAGGAAGATCAATCCCCGCATTATCTATTGCCAGGTCAAGGGTTTTGCCAGCGGCAGCCCGCACGAGAAGGGGCTGGCCTTCGACATGATCGCGCAGGCCGCCGGCGGCCCGATCAGCGTCACCGGCGAGCCCGGCCGGCCGCCGGTCAAGCCCGGCCTCAGCTTTGGCGACACCGGCACCGGCATGCTGATGGCGGCGACGATCCTCGGCGCGCTGCACGAGCGCAACCGCACCGGCGTCGGCCGCCGGCTGGAAGTCGCGATGCAGGACGCGATGATCCACTACATGCGCACCTGCTTTGCGACGATGGCGCGCACCGGCAAGCCGGCGCAGCGCCGCGGCGCCAAGCCGAGCGCGGGCAACAATTCGCCCGCCGGGCTCTACCCGTGCAAGGGCGGCGGGCCGAACGACTACATGTACCTGACCACCAGCCGTGCAAACCCCGAGCATTTTACGCGGCTGATGAAGCTGATCGGCCGCGAGGAGTTGATCGAGGACCCCAAGTTCGCGACCGGCGACGCCCGTGTTGCGCACTCCGACGAGCTCGACGCGATCATCGGCGAGTACACCCGTCAGCACGACAAGCGCGAGGTCATGGAAAAGCTGATTGCCGTCGGCGTGCCGGCCGGCGCGGTGTTCGACACCATGGAATTGCAGAACGAGCCGAGCTTCGTCGAGCGCGGGCTGATGCAGACCGTCCAGCACCACAACGGCGAGTACAAGATGGCGAGCTGGCCGGTGCGGGTCGACGGCAAGACGGTGCGGCTGAAAGGTTCGCCGGCCTTGGGTCAGGACAGCGCCGAGGTGCTGCACGATTGGCTCGGCATCGACGCCGGCGGCCTCGCCGCGCTGAAGAGCGAGGGCGTGCTCTAAACACCGGCAAGGGAACGTTTTCGGCGAGTTGGGGTTCTCCGGCTGAGCGCCGGTTCGCCGGCGTTCGCCAGCGCGCGGCGGCGACCTGGCTTTGCGATCGGTAGCCAGATCCCCGCCCCGCGCGGTTCGGCGTGCGCCTTCCGGCAATTGTGAGTTGATTTTGCCGCCGGTAACCTGCTTCGCTGCGGAGGCGGCACACCTGCGGACCAACCTCAACAACCGAGACAAACCCGATGCGATCCATCGTTTCGCTCTATCTCGTGATCGGGATCATCCTGCTCGTGGTGGGCTATTTCGCCACCGGCGACTGCCCGAAAAAGAACACCGATGTCGTCAACGACGTGGTGTTCGTGCTGACCTGGCCGGTCGGGCTCTACGGCTATGTGGTCGCCGGCAACATGACGCCGACCGAATGGCTGCACGTACAGGCCTGCGGAGGCGGCCTCGGCTCGCACCACGACACCGCCCCCGAAAAGCCGCTGTCGCAATAGGGTCAGCCGCATCAGGGTCAGCCTAGGCCGAATTCCGGCCCGGCGCCGCTGCGCAGCCGCTCGCCGATCTCGCGGCCGAGCGCCGCCGCGTCTTCGGCCGAGCCGGCGCCGTCGGCGCGCCGCTCGGCGCTGCCGTCGGCGGCGAGCAGCATCGCCCTGAGGCCGAGGCGGTCGCCGTCGAGTTCGGCCAATCCGGCGATCGGGGTGCGGCACGAGCCGTCGAGCGCCGCCAGCATCGCCCGCTCGGCGGCGACGCAGGCGGCGCTCGCCGCGTGGTGCAGCGGCGCGAGGCATTCGCGGATCTCGAGATCGCCCGAACGCGCCTCGATCGCCAGCGCGCCCTGGCCGACCGCCGGCAGCATCACCTCCGCCGGCAGGATTTCGCTCGCCACCGCCGTCCGGCCGAGCCGCTGCAACCCGCAGAGCGCGAGGAGCAGGCCATCGACCTCGCCGCCGGCGAGCTTGTCGAGCCTGGTATCGACATTGCCGCGGATCGGGGCGATGGCGAGGTCGGGCCGGCGGCGCAGCAGCTGCGCCCGGCGCCGCAGCGACGCGGTGCCGATTTTTGCCCCCGCGGGCAACGCCGCCAGTCCCGCGCCGCCGCGCGCCACCAGTACGTCGCGCGGATCGTCGCGCTTCAGCACGCAGACGATGTCGAGCCCCGGCGGCAGCGCCGTTTCCATGTCCTTCAGCGAATGCACCGCGAGATCGATGCGCCGGGCGATGAGCGCTTCCTCGATCTCCTTGGTAAACAGACCCTTGCCGCCGATCTCGGCCAGCAGGCGGTTTTGCACCCGGTCGCCGGTGGTGCGGATGACGATGATCTCGATCATGCCCGACTCGGCCAGTTCGGGATGCGCCGCCGCCAGCCGGTCGCGCACCAGATTGGCCTGGAAGAGCGCCATCGCGCTGCCGCGGGTGCCGATGCGAAGAGGGCGAGCCGCCACGTCCGATCCTTAAGCTGAAAGCGGCCGGGTTGTATCAGGCGCGAGGGTCCGGGTCACTGATCCAGCGGCAAGGGCGTCGGCAGCAGCGACAGCGTATGCGTCACCGACAGCCACAGGATCGCGAAGGCGAGCGAAACGAGCGTGATCGGCACCCCGGCGCGGGCATGGTCGGCGAAGCCGAGGCGCGCGCCCATGCGGTCGGCGCGCTCGGCGATCAGCACGTTGGTGAGGCTGCCCGACAGCAGCAGATTTCCGGCGAGGCTGGTCAGCAGCGCCAGCGCGTAAAGCACGCCGGGCGGCGGGGTCGGCCAGACCTGCAACAGCAGCATCGTCCCCGGCAGGCTGCCGATCGCGTTGCTGGTGAAGACGCTGAACAGGGTCAGCGGCACGAGCCCGTTCGGGAGCAGCCCATGGCTGTCGAGAAAGGCCAGCAGCCTCGACGCGACGCCCGCCTGGTTCAGCGTGCCGGTGATCGCGAAAAGGCACGCGACCAGCAGCAACAGCGGCCAATCGACGGTCGCGATCATCGTGCGGCTGGTGATCTTGCGGTTGGCGAGCAGCACGGCGGCGATGAACAGCGCTCCGATCTCGCGCGGCAGCGAGGTCGCGAACAACAGCAGCAGCGCCAGCAGCGCCACCGCGCCCTTGATCACCTGGTTGCGGTCGAACGGGTGCAAAATCACCGCCGGCAACTCGGCCGGGTCGGGCGACGCGCCGGCGACGATGCGGCGCCGCCACTGCAGCCAGACGACGGTAAAGACCGTCGCCAGGCTGAACAGCGCGGGCACGCCGCAGACCGCGAGAAACCGCCAGAAATCGAGCCGGCCGATCGCGCCGACCAGCATGTTCTGCGGGTTGCCGATCAGGGTCGCCGCCGAGCCGGCGTTGGTCGAGGCGGCGAGCGCGATCGCGAAGGGCCGCGGGTCGAAGCCGCGCGCCCTGGCGCCGACGATCAGCAAGGGCGCGATGGTGATGATCAGGATGTCGTTGGCGAGCACCGCCGCGAGCCCGCCGCCCACCGCTACGGTCAGCGCCAACAGCACCGTCGTGCCGTGCCGGGTGCTGGTGAAGGTGCGGGCGCAGAGGTCGATAAACCCCGATTCGGCGAACTGCGCCGAGATGATCATCATCGCGAACAAGAGGGCCAGGGTCGGCATGTCGACATTGCTGCCGAAATCGTCGAGGTTCATTTGCCCGGTCACCAACAGGGCGATGACCGCGAGCAACGCGATCCCGGTCCTGTCGACCTGGAGCCAGGCGATGCGCCCGGCCGCCATGCCGGCATAGGTCAGAATCAGGACGAGGAGAACGATCGCGGCGTGCATCGGGCGGCTTGCGAAAAAATGCTTGCGCCATCATGGCCGAGACGCCGCTATAAACGCCAGAACTCGTTTGATTTAAAACGGTTTTCATCGCTGCCATGCGGGCGCGTTCCCGCACTCGGCTCCGTCATTCGGGGGGCCGCGCGCAGCGCGGGAGCCCGGAACCTATGAACACGGACCTAAAGCTAGAACCATACCAACGCTGCCGCACAACCATGCACCGTCCATGTTCATAGGTTCCGGGTTCACTGCTTCGCAGCGTCCGGAATGACGGCTAAATTTTAAACTCGGCGTAGCCGTGCGCTGCGGGAGCGGCGCGCAGTGCTATATGATGAGGCGATGTCCGACCTGGCTTTCGATCAAACCGCCGCCGCTCCCGCGGGGGTTCCACGCGAATCTGGCGACGCGCCCTATCTTGCCCTTCTCAACGAGGCGCAGGCGCGGGCCGTGGCGGCGGTCGACGGGCCAGTTCTGGTGCTGGCCGGCGCCGGCACCGGCAAGACCCGAGTGCTGACGACCCGGCTCGCGCACATCCTCGCGACCCGTCGCGCCTTTCCTGGCGAGCTCTTGGCGGTCACCTTCACCAACAAGGCGGCGCGCGAGATGCGCGAGCGTCTGCAGGCGATGATCGGCCATGCCGCCGCCGAGGGCGTCTGGCTCGGCACCTTCCACGCGCTCGCCGCGCGCATCCTGCGCCGTCACGCCGAGGCGGTCGGTCTCAGATCGAGCTTCACCATCCTCGACACCGACGACCAGCTGCGGCTGGTGAAGCAGATCCTCGCCGCCGCCCGGATCGACGAGCGGCGCTGGCCGGCGCGGGTGCTGCACGCGGTGATCGAGCGCTGGAAGGATCGCGGGCTCATCCCCGACAAGGTCTCGGCGAGCGAGATCGGCGATTTCGCCGACGGCCGGGCGATCGACCTCTACCGGCTCTACCAGGAGCGCCTCGCGACGGTGAACGCGGTCGATTTCGGCGATTTGCTGCTGCACAATTTGACGCTGTTCCAGCAGAACCCGGAGATCCTCGGCACCTACCAGCGCCGCTTCCGCTATGTGCTGGTCGACGAGTACCAGGACACCAACGTCGCGCAGTACCTCTGGCTGCGGCTGCTGGCGCAGCAGCACAAGAACATCTGCTGCGTCGGCGACGACGACCAGTCGATCTATTCGTGGCGCGGCGCGCAGATCGAAAACATCCTCAAATTCGAGAGCGATTTCCCCGGCGCCCTGATCGTGCGCTTGGAGGAAAATTACCGCTCGACCCCCGAAATCCTCGGCGCCGCGGCCGGGGTCATCGGCCACAACCGCGGCCGGCTCGGCAAGACGCTGTGGACCCGCTCGCAAGAGGGCGACAAGGTCACCGTGCGCGGGTTGTGGGACGCCGAGCAGGAGGCGCGCTGGGCCGGCGACGAGATCGAGGCGCTGCAGCGCAAGGGCCACGCACTCAAGGAGATCGCGATCCTGGTCCGCGCCGGGTTCCAGACCCGCGAGTTCGAGGAGCGCTTTATCGCCCTCGCCCTGCCATACCGTGTCATCGGCGGCCCGCGCTTCTACGAGCGCCAGGAAATCCGCGACGCGATGGCCTATCTGCGCCTCGTCAACCAACCGGCCGACGACCTCGCTTTCGAGCGCATCGTCAACACGCCGCGGCGCGGCATCGGCACCGCGACCTTGCAGCTGCTGCACGGCGCGGCGCGGCAGGCCAGGCTGTCGCTGGTCGAGGCGGTGCGCGCCCTGATCCCCGGCGACACGCTGCCGCGCGCCGCCCGCAATGCGCTCGCCAATTTTATCGCCATGCTCGACCGCTGGCGCGCCGAGACCGAGACCATCTCCCATGTCGAGCTGGTCCAGCGCGTGCTCGACGAATCGGGTTATACCGGCATGTGGCAGGCCGACCCCTCGCCCGAGGCGCCGGGCCGGCTCGAAAACCTCAAGGAACTCGTCGTCGCGATGGCCGAATTCGAGAACCTCGGCGGGTTCTTGGAGCATGTCAGCCTGGTGATGGACAACGCCGCCGACAATGGCGGCGACATGGTCAATCTGATGACCCTGCACAGCGCCAAGGGGCTCGAATTCGACACGGTGTTCCTGCCCGGTTGGGAAGAGGGCGTGTTCCCGTCGCAGCGTGCGATCGAGGAGGCCGGCCTCCCCGGCCTGGAAGAGGAACGCCGGCTCGCCTATGTCGGGCTGACCCGGGCGCGGCGGCGCGCGCTGGTGTCGTTCGCCGCCAACCGCCGCATCCACGGCCAGTGGCAGGCATCGGCGCGCTCGCGCTTTGTCGACGAGCTGCCGAAGGACCAGATCGAGGTCGAGACCGAGATGGGCCTCGGCCCCGGCGCCGGCTGGGCCGCGCCCCCGGCCGCCAACGCCGCCTGGGGCGCCGGCTGGAGCGAGGGCCCCCGGGACACCTACCGCAAGACCCTGCCGCGTCCGCCGCTCGTCATCGAAGGCTCGCGCCCGCTGCAGCGCGGCCAGGACATCCGCAAAATCGGCGGGTTCTCGGTCGGCGACCGCGTGTTCCATCAGAAATTCGGCTACGGCACCATCCGGACCGTCGAGGACAACAAGCTCGAAATCGCGTTCGAGAAAGCCGGCGACAAGAAGGTGATGGACGCCTTCGTCGAGCGCGCGTGAACGATGGCGCTGTGGCGGGTCGCGGCGCGGGTCGAGGGCGCAGAAGCAGCGGGCGCGGTCTCCGAGGTATTTGATGAATTGACCGGCGGCGTCGCGGCGTTCGAGACCCGCGAAGGCGGCGGCGCCCGGCCCGCGGAATGGCTGGTCGAAGCCTACGCGTCGGTCCCGATCCTGGATGCGAGGCTAGGCGTACGGCTCGACTTGGCCGCCGCGGCGTCCGGCGGCGCGGTCATCGAATCTGGCGAAGAGCAAATCCCCGAGCGCGACTGGCTCGCCGAAAACCGCCGCGCTTTCCCGCCGCAGCGCATCGGCCGGTTCTTCGTCCACGGCTCGCATTGGCGGGAGCAGCCGCCGGCGGGCGCGATCGCGGTCGAGATCGACGCCGCGGCCGCCTTCGGCACCGGCGAGCATCCCTCGACCCGCGGCTGCCTCATCGCTCTCGATCGTCTGGCGCGGCGGCGCCGCTTCCGCCGCGTGCGCGACATCGGCGCCGGCAGCGGCATCCTCGCCATCGCCGCGGCCAAACGATTGCACTGCAACATCGCGGCGAGCGACCTCGACTCCGTGGCCGTTCGGGTCGCGCGGCATCACGCGCGCCGTAACGGCGTCGGCCGATCGGTGCGGGTCGATTGCGCCGCCGGCGCCGGGCGGAGCCACAGCTACGATCTGATCTTCGCCAACATCCTCGCCCGGCCGTTGATGCTGATGGCGCGCGATCTGGCGCGCCGCGCCGCGCCGCGCGGCACGGTCATTCTCTCGGGATTGCTGCGGCGCCAGGAAGCCGGGGTGCTCGCCGCTTATCGGACGCAGCGCCTCGCGCTCGATTTCCGCATCGTGATCGACGGCTGGTCGATCCTCGTCCTGCGCAAATGAAGCCCCTGCGCATCAAGCCCCTGCGCAAATGAAGCGGCCCCCCGAAAGGAGCGGGCCGCCGCGCAATCGTTGGCAGCGCTGTTAGAGCGGCGGAAACCACGGGAACCAGGTATGGCCGCCGGCCAGCTTGCGCGTGGTGAAGGCGGGAGCGAATTCGCGGTCCCGCGAATTCCCGGACGCCTCGTGATAGCCCTCGACGATCGCCGGGATCTCGGAGCGGCGGATGCCGATATCGGCGAGCGACCGGTCGTCAAGCGCCATCAGCTCGGCGTAGGCCTGCTGCCTGTGGCGCCAATCGGACAGCGCGTGACCGGCAGCGGCGATGAGATTGACGATGAACATGTTGCTTACCTCTCACCCAATGGTGCGACGCACAAATGGCAACGAAAAAGCGGGAGGTCAACCGTTGCCACGCAAATCAGCCATGCATAATGTCAGCTAAGCTGACTGATATCGGCGCGAACTATCGCGTCGCAGCGTGCGCAACCGGTTGGTTGTCGGCGGCGCGCGGCCGGGCGAGAATGGTTTAATCTATGCGGGGTTGGGCAGGAGAACGGGCGATGAACGTGGCGACGCCGGAGCGGACGCGGCTGGCAAATGCCCTCAAGGAGGCGGGATCGGCGCTCGGCGTCGCGGCGGTCGAGGCGCTGATCGCCGGTGTGCTCGCGGCGCCCCCCGAGATTGGCGCGAGCTGGCATGCGCTGGTCGCCGAGCCGACGCCGCCGGCGCTGGCCGCGGCGCTCGATGCGTTGAAGGCGGCGCTGGCGGCCTCGCACCACGACGGCGTGCAACCCGAGGATTTCACCCGCTTGCCGCGCGACCGGCGGCTGAGGCTGTTGCGCGACAGACTGACGGCGGACGGGCTCGCCGGGTTTGTCGTGCCGCGCGCCGACGAGCATCAGGGCGAATACGTGCCGCTCCGCGGCCAGCGCCTCGCCTGGCTCACCGGCTTCACTGGCTCGGCCGGGATGGCCGTCGTGCTGAAGGATAGCGCGGCGATCTTTGTCGACGGCCGTTACACCCTGCAGGCCGCCGCACAGGTCGACACACAAGCCTTCGAAATCCACCATCTGATCGACGAGCCGCCCGCGAGCTGGCTGGCGGGCGGGGCCGGCAAGGGCGACGTCGTCGGCTACGACCCATGGCTGCACACGCCGCAGGAGGTCGAGCGGTTGCGCGCCGGGGTCGAGCGCGCCGGCGCGACCTTGCGCGCGGTGGCCAAAAACCCGCTCGACGCGATCTGGGCCGGGCGGCCGGCGGCGCCGCTGGCGCCGGTCTTCGCCCAGCCCGACGGCTTCGCCGGCGAGAGCGCCGCCGCCAAGCGCGCCCGGATCGGCACGGCGCTCACCGACAACGGCGCCGCGTCGACGGTATTGACCATGCCCGAATCGATCGCCTGGCTCCTCAACATCCGCGGCGGCGACGTGCCGCACACGCCGCTGCCGCTGTCGTTCGCGATTCTAATGGCGGACGGCGCGGTCACGCTCTTCATCGACCGCCGCAAACTGACCCCCGGCCTCGACCGCCATCTCGGCAACGCGGTGACGATCGAAGCGCCGGAACGGCTCGGCGCCGCGCTCGACGCGCTCGCCACGGAGGGCCGGGTGCAAGTCGATCCGGCGACCGGCGCCTCGTGGGTCTTCGACCGGCTCGCGGCGGCGGGCGCGCAAATCCACCGCGCCGCCGACCCGTGCATGCTGCCGAAGGCCTGCAAGAATGAGGTCGAGCTCGCCGGCACCCGCGAGGCGCATCGCCGCGACGGCGCCGCGGTCACCCGCTTCCTCGCCTGGCTCGCGCGCGAGGCGGCGAAAGGCGGCCTCAAGGAGATCGCCGCCAGCGACCGGCTCGAAGCCTTCCGCAAGGAGGGTAAATATTTCCGCGATCTCAGCTTTCCGACGATCTCGGGGGCCGGGTCGAACGGCGCGATCGTGCACTACCGCGCCAGCCCGCAGACCGAGAAGACGCTGGAGCCCGGCACCCTCTATTTGCTCGATTCGGGCGCGCAATACCTCGACGGCACCACCGACATCACCCGCACCATCGCAATCGGCGAGCCTTCCGGCGAGATGCGCGAGAACTTCACCCGCGTGCTCAAGGGCCACATCGCGCTGGCGACGGCGCGGTTCCCGAAGGGCACCACCGGCGCCCAGCTCGACGGCTTCGCGCGCCGCGCGCTCTGGGAGGTCGGGCTCGATTACGACCACGGCACCGGGCACGGCGTCGGCAGCTACCTCTCGGTGCATGAAGGGCCGCAGCGCATCTCGAAGGCGCCGAATGCGCAGCCGCTGCTGCCGGGGATGATCGTCTCGAACGAACCCGGCTACTACAAGACCGGCGCCTACGGCATCCGCATCGAGAATTTGATCGTGGTGCAGCCGGCCGACGGACGGCCAAAGGGCGACGATTCGCGCGAGCTGTTCTGCTTCGAGACCATCACCCTGGCCCCGATCGACCGCAATCTGGTCGCGCGCGACCTGCTCGACCGCGACGAGGCCGCCTGGCTCGACGCCTACCACGCCAAAGTGCGGGAGACGCTCGGTCCGCTGGTCGATGCCGAGACCACAGTCTGGCTGGAGGCGGCCACCGCTCCCATCGGGTAAGGTCAGCTCGTCACGTCGCAAAAGACCGCGATCCACGATCCCGGCCTCGCCGGGTTGGCGACGGCGCCGCTAAAAACCCATGTCGCGGAGCATCAGGTCGAGCACCGCCTGAGCGTTGCGTGACGCGGGATCGTCGGCGCCCCGCGTGCGGCGGAGCGCGGCGGCGACCTCCTCCTGCAAGGCGAAGCCATCCTCGCGCTCGCCATATTGCCACAGCAGCGCGGCGAAGTTGCCCATCGCGGTCAACGTGTCACCGTCTTCCGCGCCGAAGAGGCGGGTGAGCGTCGCGATCGCGCCGTCGAGCATCGCGCCGGCTTCTTCCGCTTCGCCAAGCGCCGCCACCGTGCCGGCGAGGTTGTTGACCGCGCGCAGCGTGTCGCGGCTTTCGTCGCCGAACAGCGCGCGCAGGCCGGCGACGACTTGCTCCTGGAGACGCCGCGCGCCGGCAAGGTCGCCCTGCTGCCCCACCGTCACCGCCAGCTTGCCGAGCGCCTTCAGCGTCTCGGGATGCGCGTCGCCGAACAGCGCGCGGCGTCCCGCGACCACCGCTTCCTCGAGCGGCCGCGCCCGGCTGAACCGGCCAGCGGCCCACAACGCCTCGGCGAGGTCGAGCATTGCGGTCAGCGTATCGGCATGCGCCGGCCCGAGGGCCCGCCGCCGCGCGGCGACGAAAGCTTCGAGTTCCGCGACCGAAGCCATGTTCGAGGTCAGGCCAACGGCACGTCGCCCCACACCACGTAACGGCGGCGCGGGCGCAATTCCTCGCCGTCGGCGGCGGCGCGGTTGTTCTGCGCGATGATCACATCGGCGAGCGGATCGCCGCCGACCTCGACCAGCCCGTGGGCGCGGAACAGCGCCTCGATCTCCTCCTGCGGCCTGCCCATCAGAAACGGCAGCCGGTCGCCGATCGGCGCGTATTCGGCGCTGCGCCGGGCGCTGTAGGTCTGCTCCTCGCCGGGCGCGATCAGCGAGTGCCCGTCAATGACGGCGAGCCGGCCGCCGGGCCGCAGCACGCGGATCCACTCGTCGATCGCCGGCTCCGGATGCGGCAAGGTCCACAGCACATGCCGGGTGATCACCAGATCGAAACTCGCGGCGGCGTACGGCAATGCCTCGGCGTCCGCTTCTTGGAAGTGCACGTTCGCGCCGGCCGAAGCCGCCTTCTCCTTCGCCAGCGCCAGCATCGCCGGCGCGAAATCGATGCCGGTGGCCCGATGGCCGCGCCGGGACAGTTCGAGGCTGAGGAACCCGGTGCCGCAGCCGACATCGAGCGCGGCCAGTCCCTCGCGCCCGCCCACGGCCAGCGCGAACACCCGGTCCCACGCCACGCGCTCTTCGGCGGTGCGGATGCTGTGGCCGAAATCTTCGTCGAAATGTGCCGCGCGCCGGCCCCAATGCGCCGCGACCTGCTGCTTGACGATGTCGGTCGACGGCATAGCCACCTCCTATTTCAGGCCAACCACCTCCGCCAGCGCGTCAACCTGATCGACATGGTTCGAGACCGGGTTGAGCATGAGGTGGTTGGCGCTCGGTGAAGCTAGCTATCGTCGCGCCGTAACCAACTGCTTATTCCGATCCCGCGCGAGAACCTCCTCGACGGCGGTCAGCCAATCGGTCCATGCGGCAGGGTCAACGGTTAAGCCGTCTCGCTTATTGACTTCGAGATCACCCAGCAAGGCGCCGAGATTGCCGCGGCCGCCGGTTCGGGCGTGGTACCCGTCCAGAAACATTGCCATGGCGGCGAACGCCTGCTCCGGTGACAATCGCTGATGTTTCATATCGCACTCGATGCAGCGAAACTGAAATCGCGCGGAATCACATTGACCCCGCCATTCGTTATTCTGCCTTCCCGCACTTGCACCCAGATCTGCGTCCCGTCGGCGCGTCTGCCGGCGAACCAGCCATTCCCGAACCGATCCGCCCCGAGAAAATTCGCCGGCCGGCTGGCGGTCGCTATCAGGATTCGGCGATTTTCTGGCGTGTCTTCCCGCAAGTGACCGTCTGCGTCCCTAAATATATGCCCGGCCCGCTCTTCATCGATGATTATTCCGGTCATGGCGAACGAGCATGGCTCAGCCCCCCCTGAAATACTCGGTGTCCTGGGGCCGCGGCCGCCAGTCGAGGTTGCTCGGCCATTCCTTGGTGCGGCCGGAGAATTCCTCGCCGTAGCGCACCCGGAAGAGCAGGGTGCGCTCGGGTCCGGTGATCCATTCGTGCAGTTCGCCGCGCGGGTGGACGACGAACGAGCCGGGCTTCACCTCGACCGTTTCGGCCGGGGTGCGCATCGTGCCGCCGCCCTCGAAGCAGAAATAGAGTTCGACCGCGTTCGGGTGGCAATGGTAGGGGCTGACCTGCCCCGGCTCCCAGCAGGCGACAGTGACGTCGCCCTCGCCCGCGGTGCCGAGGATTTTCTCGACATGGTGCTTGGGGTCGAATTTCTCCTCGGCCTTGAGATCGAAGCTGAGCATGGCGTCGCCTTTACCCGTCGCGTCGCATCAGCTTAAGTCGGAAGGAAGCCCCGCCTCAATGGCGCCATTCGTTGGCCGGCGCGGCGGCGTCGCCGAGCGGCGCCGCGAGGGGCTGGGCGGCGATCAGCGCCGGAGCTTCGGCGACGGGTTCCGGCTTCTTCGCCGCGGCGCCGCGGCGCGCTGCCGCGGCGGCGCGCGCCGTTGGCGGAATCGATCCGAGATAGAGCATCCCGACCAGCAGCAGCGTCGGCCACGGCGCGGTGGTCAGGAACGCCGCCAGCAAGCCGATGCCGAGCAGGGTCGGCACCACGTAATGCTGCGGAATGCGGAATTTCTTCAGCGACAGGGTCGGGATGCGGCTCACCATCAGGAAGGCGATGCCGGCGATCCACACCGCGCCGAGATAGGGCGAGCGGGTGATCCAATCGCCCCATTCGAAGCTGGCGTACATCGGCATCAGCACCAAGCCGGCCCCGCCCGGCGCCGGCACGCCGGTGAAATAGCCGGGCTGCGGCGCCGGCTCGGCGGATAGCTGGGTGTTGAACCGCGCCAGGCGCAGCGCGCAGCATACCGCGTAGAACAGGACGATCGCCCAGCCGAGGCTGTGCAGCCCCGACATCGTCCACAGATACATCACCGCCGCCGGCGCCACCCCGAAGCTGACGAAATCCGAAAGGCTGTCGAGTTCGGCGCCGAAATGCGAGGTCGCCTTCAACAGGCGGGCGACACGGCCGTCGAGCCCGTCGAGCACCCCGGCGGCGATGATCGCATAAACCGCGGCCTGGAAATTGCCGGTGAGCGCGAAGCGGATCGCGGTCATGCCGGCGCACAGCGCCAGCAAGGTCAGCACATTCGGCACCATGCGCTGGACCGACAGCTCCTGGATGCGGCGCACCCGCATGCCTCGCATCGGCCGCCGGCGCACGCGCACCCGTGGCTGCCGCATCTTGTCGCGAATATTCCTCATGGCGGCAAGTTTACATCAAAACCGCGCTCAGTGGCTGAAGCCTTCGCGCGGCCTTTCCGTGGCGTCGCGGTCGGCCAGCACGGTCTCGCCGGCGATCATGCGCTGGCCGAGCACGACCAGCGGCACGTAGGGCGGCGGCAGGTAGATGTCGGCGCGCGAGCCGAACCGGATGATGCCGATGCGCTCGCCGGCGGCGACGCGCTGTCCGGCGAGCAGCGGACAGACGATGCGCCGGGCGACGAGGCCGGCGATCAGCACACAGGCGATGTCGGGGCCGTCAAGCGGGCTGAGGCGCAGCGCCAGCCGCTCGTTGTGCTCGCTCGCCTTGTCGAGGCTGGCATTGACGAAGCGGCCGGGCGTGTATTCGCGCGCCGCGACCGTCCCCGCCGCCGGGGCGCGCGCGACATGCACGTCGAACAGGTTGAGGAAGATGCCGATCCGCGTCACCGGCGCGCTGCCCATGTCGAGCTCGACCGGCGGCGGCGCCGGCGCGAGCGAGACGACGATGCCGTCGGCCGGGCTGACGACAAGCCCGGACCGGGTCGGCGTCACCCGCCACGGGTCGCGGAAGAAATACGCGACCCACAGCGTCACGATCAGCGCCAGCCACCCCGCCGGGTGCCACAGGAGATAGAGGATGACGGTGGCGACGACGCCGATCGCGACGAATTTCCAGCCGTCGGGATGCAGCGGAGCGATGATCTGGCGGAGCATGGGTCGTTCGATGCTGTTTAATCGTCTTTCCCGCGAAAGCGGGAACCCAGTACGTGCGACGTAACGGTCGCCCTGGGCCCCCGCTTTCGCGGGAAAGACGAATTTATGTTTGGCGCGGGGAACATCTTACCGCCCTTCGCGGCGCCAGGCGGCGATCAGCGTGCCGACCGCCAGCAGCAGCGCGGCGATGCCCGGCAGCAGCGGGGTTTCGCTGAACCCGGCGACGACGTAGTCCTGGTTTTCCCTCAGGCCGAGCCAGCCGTTCCCGGCGGTGGCGCGGCCGGCGGCGACGCGGCGGACTTCCGGCACGCCGTCGCCGATCCAGAATTCGCCGCCGCCGCTCGCCGCCACGAGCGGCGCGAGCTTCTCGGGCGTGGCGCGGACATCGGCGAACTCGACCGGGTTGAGCGGCCCCGCCGCCGCCAAAGCGGTGCGGGTGCCGTCGGTCACCCGGTAGAGGCCCATCTGGCTCACCGCGAGCGTCCCGGTGCTGCGGCCGCCATGCCCGGCGGTGAGGTGCATGGTAGAGGTGGCGCCGTCGGGCGCGGTGACGGTGACCGGCTTGTCGTCGGGTTCGAGCGATTGACGGGTGACGGTCAGCCGGTCGCCCTCGACCGCGGCGCGCAGATCGTTCTCCTCGAGGTCGGGCTCCTTCATCAGCCAATAGGCGAGGCGGCGCAGCAACTCGGCCTGCGGCCCGCCGCCCTCGAAACCGCGCGCCCACAGCCACATCTGGTCCGAGAGCAGCTGTGCGACGCGGCCCTTGCCGGCGCGGTCGAGCACCAGCAGCGGCTCGCCGTGGTCGCCAGTCATCAAGGTCGTGCCGTGGTGCACATGCGCGTCGACCTGGCGGAACCAGCGTCCCCAGCTCGGGGATCCGCCGGGTTCGCCCGCACCCGGCAGATCCGCGGTCACCGGATGGCGCCAACCGAGCGCGGTCAGCTCCGGCTTGAACCCCTCCTCCTCGACATTGCCGGTCGGCTCGGTCGGCAGGATTTCGCCGAGCGGCGTGCGGAAAAGGCTCATCGGCGTGCCGAAGCTGGGGCCGGTCGCTTCGAGAAAGGCGCCGCCCTTGCGCACATAGTCGACAACATTCTGGATGTAGCTCTGCGGGATCACCCCGCGCCGGCTGTAGCGGTCGAAGATGATGAGGTCGAATTCGCTGAGTTTGACGTCGAACAGCTCGCGGATCGGAAAGGCGATCAGCGACAATTCGCGGATCGGCGTGCCGTCCTGCTTTTCGGGCGGGCGCAGGATGGTGAAGTGGACGAGGTCGACCGACGGATCGGATTTGAGGATGTTGCGCCACACCCGCTCCCCGGCATGCGGCTCGCCCGAAACCAGCAACACCTTTAGGCGGTCGCGCACCCCGTTGACGACCACCGCGGCGCGGTTGTTGACCAGCGTCAGCTCCCGCGGCCCGGCCTCGACCGCGAGCTCCAGCACGTTGGGGCCACCGTGGTCGATCGGGATCGACAGCGCGATGTCGCGGCCGACCGGCACGAGCTGGACATGCGCCGCGCCGCCATCCTTGCGCCAGGTGAGCTTGGCGTCGGTTTGGGCCGCCTCCTGCGTCTCCGGCAAATCCTCGACCCGCACGGTCAGCGCCGCCTCCTTGCCGACCAGGCCGAAGCTTGGCGCCTCCTTGACGACGAGACGGCGGTCGCCCTCGCCCGGCCGCCCCGAGAGCAGGACATGGAGCGGCGCGCCGAGTTGCTCGGCGGCGGTCTTGACGTCGCCGGCCGGGATGTCATGAACCTCGCCGTCGGTGATCATCACGACACCGGCGAGGCGCTGGCGCGGTACGTCGCCGAGCGCGTGATTGAGCGCGGTAAAGAGCCGCGTGCCGTCGTCGCCGGCGCCGGGCTGCGGCTTGCCGGCGCGCACGATCCGGACATCGAGGTCGGGTTGCCGCGCGAGCCGCGCGTTGACGGCTGCCAGCGCCTGTTCGCTGGCGGCGGCGCGGTCGCGGATCTGCTGGCTCGGCGATTCGTCCAGGACGACCACCGCGATGTCGCGCTGCGGCGTGCGTTTTTCCTCGACCAGCGCCGGGTTGACGAGGGTCGCCAGGAGGATCGCGATCGCCGCGCCGCGCCAAGACAGACCGCGCGCCCGGCGCCACGCTCCGAGCGCCAGGATCAGCAGCGCGATTCCGGCGAGCACGGCGATGATCCGCCATGGGATCAGCGGCGCGACGGCGACGGTGTAGGCGCTAAAGCTCATTGCCCGAGGCGCTCCAGGATCGCCGGGACGTGCACCTGGTCGCTCTTGTAGTTGCCGGTCAGAACGTACATCACGAGGTTGACGCCGAAGCGCAGCGCCATCTCGCGCTGCTGCTCGCCGCCCGGCACCACCGGGTATTCGGGGTGCCCGTCGGCGTCGATCGCCCAGGCGCCGGCCCAGTCGTTGCCGCCGACGATGACGCTGGAAACGCCGTCGTTGACCCGGTCCTCGGCCGGCTCGACCCAAAGCTGGCCGCTGTTCCAGCGGCCGGGGAATTCATGCAGCAGATAAAACGATTTGGTCAGCACATGGTCGGGCGGGATCGGCGCCAAGGGCGGTATCTTGACGCCGCCGACGAGATTCTTGAGGCGTTCGGCCGATTGCGCCGCGCTGCCGTAGACGCCGGGCGTGCCGTCGCCGGCATCGCGGGTGTCGAACAGGATCGTGCCGCCGGTCTCGATATAGCGGTTGATGCGCTCGACCGCTTGCGGCGAGGGCGCCGGCTGATCGGCCGTCACCGGCCAATAGAGCAGCGGAAAGAAGATCAGCTCGTCGCTCTCGACATCGACCGCGAGCGGCTCGGCGGTCTCGACCGCGGTGCGGCGGTTGAGGACCTGGTTGAGCCCGGCGAGGCCGTCGCGGCTCTCGCCGTCGATTTCGCCGACCCCGGTGCGGACATAGGCGAGGCGCAGCTCCGACGTTGCGCGGATCGCGAAGCTGTCGTCGGCGCGGGATGCGGCCGGGAGCAGCAGCATCGGCACCAGCACGACCGCCGCGCGGCGCGCCGGCCAGCGCAGCAGACCGCGCAGGACATAAGCGATCATCAGATCGGCAAGCGCGAGGAGCAGCGCCGCGACCAGCAGCGGCGGGCGGATGTCGGTTTCGGCCTTGCGGGCGAACGGTTCGCGCGCAATACCGGCGGGCAGCGCGCCGATCGGCTTCAGTTCGGCAATGCCCGACGCCAAGTTGAGCGCCCGCCGCGCGTCCGCGGTGCCATAAAAGCCGGGCGGATGGCGCGGCGAGGCGGCGGCGCCGGCGATGTCCTTGGCCGCGATCGGCTGCGCCGTCGGCGCGGCGTGCTGCAGCCGGCCGAACCCGTCCAGCGTCTCGACCGGCGGCAGCAGCGCATCGCCCAGTTCGGCGACGCCCTCGCTGAGCGCGACGATCCGGCGCAGCATCTCGACGAAAAGGCCCGACAGCGCCAGGTTCGACCACTCGGCATTGGCGGTGGTGTGGACCAGCACGATCCAGCCCTGGCCCTGCTTCTCCGCGGTGACGAGCGGGGTGCCGTCGGCGAGCCGGGCCCAGGTCTTGCCGGCGAGGTCGATGTCGGGCTCGGCCAGCACCTGCCGCGACACGGTGACGTCCGCCGGGATCGCGAGGCCGGCGAACGGGCTGTCCGCCGCGAACGGCGCGAGCTTCGCCGGCTGCTCCCAGGAGAGCGCGCCGCCGATCGTGCGGCCGCCGCGACGCAGCCGCACCGGCAGCAGATGGTCGCTCTCTTCGGCGAGATGCGGCCCGGCGAAGCGCAGCAGCACCCCGCCGGCCTCGACCCATTTGCGCACGGTTTCCTCTTCCGCCGGCGAATCCGGGCCGGCATCCGAATAGACCAGCACGGCGAGCTCGCGCTTCAGCAGTTCGTCGGCCGGACCGCGGCGGATTTCGGTGAACGGATCGAGCGCGCGCTCGAGGTAATAGGTCTCGCTGAGCAACGGCTGGGCGCCGGGGCTGCTGCCGGCGGCGACGCCGACCGGACGGCGGCGCCAGCGCTCGTCGACGAGCAGTGTGCCGCCGGCCGATGGCTCGCCCTCGATGTCGATGCGGGCGACCCGGTTGCGCAGTTCGCCCGGCATCGCCAGCTTGACCAGCGCGCCGCCGGCGTCGGCGTCGATTGTCGCGCTTTGGCGGGCGAGCAGCGCGCCGTCCTCGGCGCTGGCGCGCACCGTGACGACCCGCGGCAACGGCGCGGGCAGCGTCTTCACCGCGGCCGACAGATCCTTGCCGGCACGATCTCCCGGCGCGCCGCCGGGCGCGACGAGGCGCGCCGCGTCGGCCGGCGCGGCGGCGAGATAGCGCAAGCTGCCGCGCGCCGCGAGCGCCTTGGCGAGATCGGCGGCGGCGCCGTCATCGACCTCGTCGCTGAGCCACACCGCGCCGGTGCCGGCCGCGAGCGGCAGATCCTTGAGCCGGGCCAGCGCCGCCTGGCGGTCGACGCCCCACGGCTTCGGGGTCAGCGCCTGGATCGCGGCGCGCGCGTCGGCGGCGCGGACCGGCTGCAGCGGCGGCGCGGGCTGGCCGGAGGCGAGCGGCGCGGTGGTAAGCAGCACGACCTGCCGGCTTTCGCGCTCGGCCTCGGCGAGCAGGTCGAGCGCCGCGTTCTGCCGCGCCTGCCAGTCGCGCGCGGCCGCCCAGCCATCGTCGACGACGAGGATCAGCGCGCCGCCGCCGGCGAGCGGCGATCGTGGATTAACCAGCGGATGCGCCAGCCCGAGGATGACCAGCGCGGCGAGGATCGTGCGCAGGACGATGAGCCAGAGCGGGGTGCGCGCCGGCGTCTCCTCGCGCGGCGTCAGGCCGAGGAGCAGGCGCAGCGCCGGGAACGGCACCCGCCGCGGAGCCGGCGGGGTCACCCGCAGCAGCCACCAGATGACCGGCAGCGCGACCAGCGCCGAAAGCAGCCACGGCGACGCGAAGGCCAGCGACCCGAGCGACAGCATCCGCTATGCCGCCGTCATCGCCTGCGATCCGGCGCGAGCGCGGCGTGCAGCGCCAGCAGCGCCAGATGCGGCGGCCGATCGGTGCGGTGCGCGCTGAAGCTCCAGCCGACCGCGCGGGCGATGGCCTGCAACCCGTCGCGATGCTGGCGGAAGCGGCCGGCATAGGCATCGCGGATGTTTTCCACACGGCTGACGACCAAATCGTCGCGCTCCTCGACCCCTTCGAAGCGGACGCGGCCGTCAAACGGCAAATCCTCCTCGGCCGGATCGACGATCTGCAGCAGATGGCCGCCGACGCCGGAAGCGGCGAACCCGGCGACGGCCTTGTTGGTGGCTTCGAGATCGCCCAGGAAATCGCCGACCAGCACCAATTGCGCCGCACGCGGCAGCGGCTCGGGCGCGGGCAGCCCGGCCCGCGCCGAGACGGCGTGCGGGCCGTCATGCTCGATGAGGCCGACGAGCCGGGTGAGCGCGATGCGGCCGCTCATCGGGGCGACGCCGCTGCCCAACAGGCTCAGCCGCTCACCGCCGCGCACCAGGAGGCTGGCCAGCGCGACGACGATCAATTCGGCGCGCTCGCGCTTGGCCGGCCAGTCGCCGCCCGGGATGTAGGCGGCCGAGCTGTAGTCCATCGACCGCGACGCGTCGCGCCACAGCCACACGCTCTGCGCCGCCTCCCACTCGGTCTCGCGGACGTAAAGCCGCTGCGACTTGGCGCTCTCGCGCCAATCGATGTGTCCGGCGGCGTCGCCCGGCTCGTATTGACGGAATTGCCAGAAGGTCTCGCCCTGGCCGATCCGGCGACGCCCGTGGACGCCTTGCGCCACCGTCGCGGCGATGCGCTCGGCAGCGACGAGCAGCGGCGGCAGCGCGCCTGCGGCGTCCTCGGCGCGATGGCGCAGCGACGGCACGGCCAGGCGCGGCCCGAGAGCGGCCGTCGAAATCCGCCCGATCGCCCGGGCTGAGATCATGAGGCAAAGGTCATGGGGGCCGAGATCACCGGAGTGGCGCCATCATCTGCTCGATGACCTGGGTCACGCCGACGCCCTCGGCGCGGCCGGCGAAGCTGACCGCCATCCGGTGGCGCAGCACCGGCGGCGCCAGCGCCAGCACATCGTCGACCGAGGGCGCATAGCGGCCGTCGATCAGCGCTCGCGCCCGGCAGGCGAGCATCAGCGCCTGGCTGGCGCGCGGGCCCGGGCCCCAGGCGACAAACCGGCGCGCGCCGTCGGCGCCGGCTTCCGGGCGCCCCGAGCGCACCAGCTTGAGGATTGCGTCGACGACGCTGTCCCCGACCGGAATGCGGCGCACCAGCCGCTGCGCCGCGATCAGCTCGTCGCCGGTCATTGCCGGACGAGGTAAGGCCTCGTCGGCGCCGGTCGTCGCGATCAGCACGCGCCGCTCGGAATCGAGGTCGGGGTAATCGACGTCGATCTGCAGGAGGAAGCGGTCGAGCTGCGCCTCGGGCAGCGGGTAGGTGCCCTCCTGCTCCAGCGGGTTCTGCGTCGCCAGGACGTGGAACGGGCGGGGCAGCGGATGGTACTGGCCGGCGATCGACACGCGGCCCTCCTGCATCGCCTGCAACAGCGCCGATTGGGTGCGCGGGCTGGCTCGGTTGATCTCGTCGGCCATCAAGAGCTGGCAGAACACCGGACCCGGCAGGAAGCGAAACGAGCGCCGCCCGCTCTCGCTTTCCTCAAGCACCTCGGAACCGAGAATATCGGCCGGCATCAGGTCGGGGGTGCATTGGATGCGCTTGTCGTCGACGCCGAGGATCGTGCCCAGCGTCTCGACCAGGCGCGTCTTGGCGAGACCCGGCACGCCGATCAGCAGCGCATGGCCGCCCGACAAGAGCGTGATCAACGCTTGCTCGATCACTTCGCGCTGACCGAAGATGACCTCGCCGATCCGCTCGCGGACAAGGCTCAACCGCTCGCCCAGCGCTTCGACCTCGGCGACGAGATCCCCCGGAGGGGAGTTTATGGGTGACGTGGAAGCCAAATTCTCTCGATCCTTAAAACGCGGCGGCCGCAAGCCGACATCGGCCGGGCCGACATTCGCCGATATTACCGCAGCGGGCAAATCCCCGGAGCGGCCGGAAGGTCGCGGCCAAAGACCGCCGCCCAGAAAACGTACCGTGGTCGATCACGGCGATCTCGACATGCGGATCGCCCGCGACGGCGCCTGGTTTTATCGCGGTTCCCCGATCGCCCGCCAACCGCTCGTCAAACTCTTTGCCACCGTCCTGCGCCGCGAAGACGACGGCAGTTATTGGCTCGTCACCCCGGCCGAGCGCGGCCGAGTCGCTGTCGATGACGCCCCGTTTCTCGCCGTCGAGGTGACCAGCGAAGGCTCCGGGCGCCAACGCCGCCTCAGTTTCCGGACCAATCTCGACCAGATTGTGGCGGCCGGACCCGAGCATAGACTGCGCATCGACACCGCTGCAAACGGCGAGCCAGCGCCTTATATCCTGGTGCAGCCGGGGCTCGACGCGCGGATCAACCGCCCGGTCTTCTACGAACTGGTCGAGCTGGCCGACGCCGAACGCGGCGACGGCGGCGGGCCGTTCGGGCTGTGGAGCAACGGCGTATTCTTCGATCTCGGCGACCCGGAAGACGCGTGAGCCGCCAACCGTTCACTCGCGAAGAAGTGATCGCGCGGCTGGCGGGCCGCGCGCCGGGGCGGCGCGGTTTCGGCGGCACCGACGATCCCGTCGAGGCCGCCGAGGTGCGCGAGGCGACGCGCGGCGACCACGACCTCAACCCCGGCGCGACGCCGCCCTCGGCGGCGCTGCGCCCGGCGGCGGTGCTGGTGCCGCTGATCGAGCGTGCGCATGGCATGACCGTGCTGCTGACGCAGCGCACCGCGCATCTGTCGGCGCATGCCGGGCAGATTGCGTTCCCCGGCGGACGGATCGAGCGCGAGGACGCCGACGCCGTCGCCGCCGCGCTGCGCGAGACCGAGGAGGAGGTCGGGTTGCCGCGCGAGCTCGTCAGCGTCATCGGCCGGCTCGACACCTACGTTACCGGGACCGGCTTCGAGATCACCCCGATCGTCGGCATCGTCGCGCCGCCTCCCACGCTGGCGATCGACCCCTACGAAGTCGCCGAAGCCTTCGAGGTGCCGCTCGCCTATATCCTCGACCGGCGCAACCACAACCGCACAGAGCGCGAATCCGCCGGACGGACGCGGGTATTTTTCGTGCTGCCGTACGAGGGCCGCAACATCTGGGGAGCCACCGCCGGGATCCTCGTCAATCTTGCCGAGGTGCTGGCGCCTTGAGCGGCTTGAGGCCGGGATGCTGCGCGAATTCCTGACCCTCGTCGTGCCACTGGTGCTGCCGACCGTGCTCTATCTTGTCTGGTTGCGGGCGGTGCGCTGGTCCGAGGCGGCCGGCGCGGTGTGGTGGCGCGGGATGCCCTGGGTGTCGCTCGCGGCCATCGGCGTTGTGCTCACCGCACTGGTGCTGTTCGTCGTCACGGTCCATTTCGGCATCGCGACGCCGGGGACATACGTCCCGCCGCGGGTCGAGAACGGCCACATCGTGCCGGGCCATATCGTGCCGGGCCAGAAGCCGTGAGCGAGCTGCATCCTTCTTGGCTCGCCGAGCGCCCGGTGCAGCGGCTGGTCGCGGCGCTGGCGAAGGACGGGGTCGACGTTCGGTTTGTCGGCGGCTGCGTGCGCGACGCGCTGCTCGGCATCGTGACCGGCGATATCGACCTTGCCACCCCGGCACGGCCGGAAACGGTAATGGGTGCGCTCGCCGCGGCGAGGATCAGGGCCATCCCGACCGGGCTTGAGCACGGCACGGTCACCGCCGTGATCACATCCCCTGGGCCGCCGCGGCATTTCGAGATCACTACTCTGCGGCGCGACGTCGAGACATTCGGGCGCCGCGCACGGGTCGCGTTCGACGCCGGTTGGGACGAGGACGCGGCACGGCGCGACTTCACGATCAACGCGATCTACCTGGCGCCGGACGGCACGCTTTACGATCCGGTCGGAGGGCGCGCCGACCTCGCGGCGCGACGGGTGCGCTTTGTCGGCGACCCGGCGACGCGGATCGCCGAGGATGTGCTGCGCATCCTGCGCTACTACCGATTCGAGGCGCGCTTCGGTGACCGCGGAGGCGATCAGGCCGCGCGCGTCGCTTGCCAGGGTGCGGTCGGCAAATTGTCTGCCTTATCTGCTGAACGCATCTGGCGAGAGCTCAGCGGACTGCTCTCGCTGCCGAACCCGATCCGCGCGCTCAACATGATGCGGGACGACGGCGTCCTCGGCGCGATCCTGCCCGAGGCGACGCGCATCGACCGCCTTGGAAGGCTGGCCGCGCTGTCAACCCCCTCCCCAACCCTCCCCCGTTTGCGGAGGAGGAGGTCGGCAGACGCCAACCCACCAAACGCACCCTCTCCCCCGCTTGCGGGGGAGGGTCGGGGTGGGGGCAAGCCGGCCGATCCCCTGCTCCGCCTCGCCGCGATGATCGAGGTCGACCGGGCGGCCGCGATCAAATTGGCGGAACGGCTGCGCCTGTCCGTCGCCGAGCGGAAACGGCTGATCGCGTTGGCGGCGCCGTGGCCTCTCGATCCCAGCGACACTGCGCAGGCGCAACGTCTGGCGCTCTACCGCCTCGGCCCCGAGCGCTACCGCGACTTGGCGCTCTTGCTGGCCGCAGCCGGGCGGCTGACATTGGGCCGTTTGCGGAAGCTGGTGGAATTTGCCGAAACCTGGCCGCTTCCTGCCTTCCCGGTCAGCGGCGGCGATGTGACCGCGCTGGGGATCGCGCCGGGACCGCGTGTCGGGCGGCTGCTCGCCGCGGTCAAACGCTGGTGGGAAGACGGCGATTTCGCCGCCGACCGCGAAGAATGCCTCGCCCGGCTCAGGGAGCTGGCCGGGCGGCCCTGATCGCGCGCCACACGCGCTCGGGGGTGGACGGCATGTCGAAATGGTCGATGCCGAGCGGACTGAGCGCGTCGAGGATCGCGCAGATTATGGTCTGCGGCGCGGCGATGCAGCCGGCTTGGCCGGAACCCTTGACCCCGAGCGGATTGGCCGCGGTCGGCAGCCCGTCGAGGGTGATGTCGAGAGCCGGCAAATCGTCGGCGCGGGGCAGCGCGTAATCGAGCAGCGAGCCGCTGAGCAATTGCCCCGATTGCGGGTCGTAGACCGTGTGCTCGAGCATCGCCTGACCGATGCCCTGCGCGACGCCGCCCTGGACCTGGCCCACGGTCAGGAGCGGGTTGATCACCCGGCCGTAATCGTCGACCGCGAGGTAGCGTTCGAGCCGCACCGCGCCGGTTTCCGCGTCGATCTCGACCTCGGCGACGTGGACGCCGGACGGGAAGGTGAACTCGTCGCATTCGTTCCAGGCATAGGAATCGAGGCCCGGCGCGAGCCCTTCCGGCAGGCTCGCCGGATCGGCGGCGGCGCGCGCCACGGCGAGGAGATCGACGCCGCGCCCGCTGCCCGGCACGGTAAACCGCCCCTCGGCGAAATCGAGCCGCGCCGCCTCGGCCTGCAACAAGCCGGCGGCAACCGCACGGCCCTTGGCGACGACCATCGCGGCCGCCCGATGCAGCGCGAACCCGCCTTGGTGCATCGAGCGCGCGCCGCCATGCCCGTTGCCGGCCTTGACCTCGCGCGTGTCGGCCTGGACGAACCGGAACGATTCGATCGGCAAGCCCAGAAGGTCGGCGGCGATCTGCTTGTAGCTGGTTTCGTGACCCTGGCCGTTCGACTGGGTGCCGAGCAGCAGCGACACCGCGCCATCGGCCTCGAAGCGGATTTCAGCGCCTTCGCTCGGCGTGCCGCGGGCGGTCTCAAGGAAACACGCGATGCCGAGCCCGCGCAGCTTTCCGGCGGAAGCCGCGGTTGCGCGGCGGGCCGCGAAACCCGCGCGCCGCGCGCGCTCGACCGCGGCGGCGAGACTGGCGGCGAACTTGCCGCTGTCGATCACCATGCCGAGCGCGCCGCGATAGGGGAAGTCGCGGACGAGGTTGCGGCGCCGCAACTCGACGGGGTCGATCGCGAGACGGCGCGCGGCGAATTCGACCAGGCGCTCGGTCAGGTAATTGGCCTCGGGCTTGCCGGCGCCGCGATAGGCGTCGATCGGCACGGTGTTGGTGAAGGCGCCGCGCACGCTCATGAACATCGCCGGGATCGCGTAAACCCCGCCCAGGGCGGTCGACGGCGAATTGGTCGAGCTGCCCGGCCCGTTGGTCGAGACGTAGGCTCCGAGATTGGCGACGGTTTCCGCTTCGAGCGCAAGAAAGCGGCCATCGTCGTCGAGCGCGAGGCGGCCGCGCGTGTGGTTGTCGCGCCCTTGCGCCGAGGACAGAAAATCCTCGCCGCGCTCGCCGATCCATTTGACCGCCCGGCCGAACCGCCGCGCCGCGAACAGCACCAGCACATATTCGGGGTAGAGGAAGTTCTTGACCCCGAACCCGCCGCCGACATCGGGAGCGCTGACCCGAAAACGGTCGCGGGGCATCCGGAAGACCGTGTCGGCAAGCTGGTTGCGCAGGCTGTGCACGCCCTGCCCGGTGAGCACCAGGTCGAAACCGTCGCCGCCCGGGTCGTAGCGGCCGATCGCGGCGCGCGGTTCGATCGGCGCGACGACGAGCCGGTTGTTGACCAGCTCGACCTCGACGACATGCGCCGCGTCCGCCATCGCCGCGGCGACCGCCGCCTTGTCGCCGCGCTCGAAGCGGAAGGCGAGGTTGCCGGGGGCTTCGTCCCAAAGCTGGACGGCGCCGGGCAGCAAGGCCGCCGGGCCGTCGACCACCGCCGGGAACGTGCGATAGCCGATTTCGACCCGCTCGGCGGCGGCGCGCGCCTGCTCGCGCGTCTCGGCGACGACAAACGCCACCGGATCGCCGACATGACGCACCCGCTTGACCGCCAGCGCGCAACGCGGCGGCACGATCAGCGGTCCGATGGTCGCGACCTGGGCGATGCAGGGCAGCGGACCGATGTTCTCCGCCGCGAGATCGGCCGCGGTGAAGACACCGTGGACGCCGGGCATGGCCCGCGCGGCCAGCGTCTCGATCCCGACGATCTCGGCATGCCCGTGCGGCGAGCGCAGCACCACGCCGTGCAGCGCCCGCGGCACGGCGATATCCTCGACAAACCGACCCTTGCCGCGCAGGAGGCGGGAATCCTCGACACGGCGCAGCGCGCGCCCGATCTGCGGGCCTGGTGTCGCCATGCTAATCGGCTCCGACCACCCCGAAAGCCTTGAGAAACGTCGCGACGGCGCCGTTCGCCGCCGCGTCCAATTCGGCCGCGCCGACGACCGTGTCGAGGCGCAGCAGCTGGCGCAGATGGATGTCGCCGCGCAACAGCGCGATGAACTGTTCGGCGGCGAGCCGCGCATCGGTTATGCCGAGCGTCCCCGCATCCATGGCGCGGCGCAGGAATGCCTCGATCTGGCTGCGGGTGCGCTCGGGTCCGGCGCGCCAGAAGACCTCGCCGAGCTGCGGGAACCGCACCGCCTCGGCGATGGTGATGCGGTTGACGGCGATCGCGTCTGGCGACAGCACGAGTTCGAGGAAGCGGCGGGCGATCTCGGTCAGCGACGCCTCGACCTTGCGCGGATCGAGCTCGCGCGCCGAGAAGCCGCTGAAATAACGCTCGCCCTCATGCGCCACCACCGCGCCGAACAACTCCTCCTTGCTCGAGAAATAAGCGTAGAGCGTCGCCTTCGAGGCGCCGGCCTCGCGCGCGATCGTATCCATGCTGACCGCGCCGAACCCGCTGGCGAGAAACGTCCGCCGCGCCGCCGCGAGAATGCTCTCGGCCTTGCCCGTCGGCCCCGTCGGGACAGCGATACTGGCGTCTGTCGCGCTCATCGCTTGACAGCATGTACCCCGGCTTTCATGTTGCCAAGGCTGAACTGAACCGTTCAGTCTAATTTAAGCGGCGTAAGCGACCTTTTGGGCATGCGCACGAAGCTTCTGGTTTTGGCGCCGATCCTGGTGCTGGCGGCGGCGGCCTATGGCGGCTGGCAATGGTGGCATGTCTGGCGCTTCCAGCAATCGACCGACGACGCCTATGTCGCGAGCGACATCTCGCTGATCAGTCCGAAAATCGAAGGCTACATCAAGGAGGTGCGCGTCCAGGACAACCAGCACGTCAAGGCCGGCCAGGTGCTGTTCGTAATCGACGACACCGACTTCGCGGCGAAGGTCGCGCAGGGTTCGGCGGCGGTCGCCAGCGAGGAGGCGATGGTCGCCACGTTCGCCACCCGGCACGATTACCAGGAGGCGATGATCAACCAGGCAGCGGCGATGGTCCAATCCGCCGAAGCCGAGGTCAGCCGCGCCGATCTCGACAAGAAGCGGTATGTCTCGCTGATGACCAGCGAAGTGGCGACCAAGCAGCGCTTCGAGACCGCCGAGGCCGACGCGACAAAGGCGGCGGCCAATCTGCTCAAGGCGAAAGCCGCGTTCGAGGCCGAGAAACAGCAGCTCGCGGTGATCGCGGCGCAAAAGCGCGAGGAGGAGGCGCGACTGATGCAAGCGCACGCCACGCTGCAGCTCGCGCAAAACGACCTCGACGACACCGTGATCCGCGCCCCGGTCGACGGCATCGCCGGCAACCGCGCCGGGCAGACCGGGCAATACGTCAAGCCGGGAACGCAGCTCCTGTCGCTGGTGCCGCTGCCGCTGGTCTATGTCACCGCCAACTTCAAGGAGACACAGCTGACCTTTATGCGCCCCGGGCAACTGGCGGAAATCTCGGTCGACGCCTATCCCGACCAGGCGATCGAGGGTCACATCGAGAGCTTCGCGCCGGCGAGCGGCGCCGAGTTCTCGTTGCTGCCGCCCGACAACGCCACCGGCAATTTCACCAAGATCGTGCAGCGCGTGCCGGTGCGCATCTCGGTGCCGGAAAACGGACCGCTGGCGTCGCTGCTGCGTCCCGGCCTTTCTGTCGTGGTCACGATCGATACCCGCGCCAAAGGCAGCGCGACCGCCGAGGGCGGCATTGCCGGTGCGGCGCAAGCGCGCCCCGCGACCGGCGCGAAATGACGAACCTCACGTGACGCTGATCCCGTCGCTGCGCCGCGTGCGCGGCCCGCGCGCCGCGCCGGCTCCATCCGAGGCCGCCCCCGCCCCTGCGGCGCCGCAGGGGCCACCGGCGAGCGCCGCCGCGCACGACCCGCCGGTGCGGCCGGCCTCATTGCGCCAGTGGGCCGGCGTGCTCGCCATGGTCTTCGGCATGTTCATGGCGCTCCTGGACATCCAGATCGTCACCAGCTCGCTGACCCAGATCCAGGGCGGGCTGTCGGCGAGCGCCGACGAGATCAGCTGGGTGCAGACCTCGTACCTGATCGCCGAAGTGGTGATGATCCCGCTGTCGGGCACGCTGTCGCGGCTGATGTCGACCCGGGTGCTGTTTGTCGCCTCGACCGTGGGCTTTACGATCGCCAGCGCGCTCTGCGCCACCGCGACGAGCCTCGGCGCGATGATCGTGTTCCGGGTGATGCAGGGGTTTCTCGGCGGCGCAATGATCCCGACCGTGTTTCCGGTCATTTACACGATATTCCCGCCGCGTCAGCTCGCGGTCGTCATGGTGCTGGTCTCGCTGATCCTCAATCTGTCCTCGACGGTCGGCCCGACGGTCGGCGGCTACCTGACCGACACCTATTCGTGGCACTGGCTGTTTCTCGTCAACATCGTGCCGGGCGTGTTCGTCGCCGCGACGGTGTGGTGCCTGATCGACGTCGACAAGCCGAACTGGTCGCTGCTGCCCGCCTTCGACCTGCCCGGCCTCGTCCTGATGGCGCTGTTTCTCGGCTGCCTCGAATACGCGCTCGAGGAGGGGCCGCGCTGGGATTGGTTCTCCGACGACACGATCCTCGGCGCCGCGGTGGTCTCGGCGGTGTCGGCCGGGCTGTTCTTCTGGCGGGTGTTGACCTACCACCAGCCGATCGTCTCGTTGCACGCCTTTCGCATCCGCAATTTCGCGATGGGCTCGTTCTACAGCTTTGTCGTCGGCATCGGGCTCTATTGCGGCACCTACATCGTGCCGCTGTTCCTCGCCCAGGTGCGCGGATTTTCGAGCCTGCAGATCGGCATGACCGTCGTCGTCACCGGCTGCACCCAGATCTGCGTCTCGCCGTTCACCACCATCATCGCGCGCAAGATCGACCTGCGGCTCATGCTGGTGATCGGCATGTGCCTCTTCATGACCGCGATGTACCTGACCGCCGGGCTCACCAACCAGGCCGGCTTCGGCGAATTGCTGGTGCCGCAGATGCTGCGCGGCGTGGCGCTGATGTTCTGCTTCCTGCCGGCCAACCTGATCTCGCTCGGCAGCCTGCCGCCCGAGCTCCTGCGCAGTTCGGCCGGGCTCTACAATTTGATGCGCAACCTCGGCGGCGCGATCGGGCTCGCCGGGCTCGGCACGGTGATGAACGACCGGCTGCATTTCCACTGGAACCGGCTGATCGAAAGCGTCAACCCGGCGCGCCCGGCGGTGCAGCATTTTATCGACACGCAGACCAGCCGCTTCGACCCGCATTTCGCCGCCGGCGGCACGCCCGCCGCGATCAAGGTGCTGGCCGGGATCGTCCAACGCGAGGCGCTGGTGCTGACCTTCAACGACGTGATGCTGTTGATCGCCGGGATCTTCCTTATCGGGTTGCTGATGATCCCGATCCTCAAGCGACCCGGCGCATCGCCGCTGAAATCGCGCTGATCCTTACGCGGAGCCGGGGCCGGCGCGGCGGTGCAGCCAATCCTCGACCAGCCGGCGGGCGATCGAGTCGAGGCGCGGCAGCCGGAAGCTGTTGTCGTCGGCATGCGCCAGCAGCCAGTCGCGCTCGAACCATTTGGCGTCTTCGAGCTCGCCGTAATCGACGGTGATGTCGCGCGTCGCGGCCTCGGCGTGGAAGCCCAGCATGATGTTGGCCGGGAACGGCCACGGCTGCGACGAATGGTAGGTGACGAGGCCGATTTCGATCGCGGTCTCCTCGCGCACCTCGCGGGCGACCGCGTCCTCGAGGCTCTCGCCCGGCTCGACAAAACCGGCGAGGGTCGAATACATGCCCGGCGGGAAATTCTTGTTGCGGCCGAGCAGCGCGCGCTCGCCGTCGCTGACCAGCATGATCACCGCCGGGTCGGTGCGCGGGAAGTGCATCGCCTTGCAGTCGGGGTTGGTGCAGCGGCGCATATGGCCGGCCTCCTCGGACAGCGTCGGACTGCCGCAAAGGCCGCAGAAGCGGTGCCGCGAATGCCACCACACCATCGCGCGGGCGAAGGCGAGCAGCGCCCCCTCGTGCCGCGCCAGCCGGCCCGCGAGCTGGCGCAGATCGGCGAAGCGGGCGCCCGCCGCCGCGATGCCGCTGGCGGCCAGGGCGGGCGATGCCAGCACGTCGAGCGGCGCTTCGATCCCCGACAGATCGACCGCGAAATGCGCGCGCGCCTCGATCTCGCCGAGGAACACCAGGCGGCCATGCGCGAGATGCGCCTCGGCGTCGCCCTCGCCCAGGAGCACCGTCGCGTGGTCGGGGCCGAGCACGATGGCGCGCGGCTCGCCGGCGACGTCGAGAACCAGGTTCTGGCTGCGCCAGACCGGCACGAATTGCGAGCCCGTATCGGCCGCCCGCGCCCGGATCCACTCGGCGTCGCGGCGCCTGAGCCCGGCGCGCTCGAAGCCCGGCGCGGCGTAATAATTCGACGGTCGCATCGGCCGAGACTGGCATAGAGCGCGGCGCTGCGGCAAGCTGGGCCGGAGGGCCGGCAGGATCACAGCATGCAGATCACCGATACCACGCTTCCCGGCGTGAAGCTGATCCAGCCGGTCCGCCACGGCGACGCGCGCGGCTATTTCTCCGAGGTTTATCGCGACGATGCGCTGCGCGAGGCCGGCATCGACATCCGCTTCGTCCAGGACAACCAGTCGATGTCGGCCGCGGCCGGCGTGCTGCGCGGGCTGCATTTTCAGACCCCGCCGATGGCGCAGGCCAAGCTGGTGCGGGTCGTCGCCGGGTCGATCCTCGATGTCGCGGTCGATATCCGCCGGGGGTCGCCGCATTTCGGCAAGCATGTCGCGGTGGTGCTGAGCGCCGCCGAGGGCAACCAGCTTCTGGTGCCGGAAGGGTTCGCGCACGGGTTCCGCACGCTGGAGCCGAACAGCACGGTGATCTACAAGGTCAACAACCACTATTCGCCGGAGAACGATCGCGGGTTGTTGTGGGACGATCCGACGCTCGGCATCGACTGGCGGCTCGGCGAGCGCGAGCCGGTATTGTCCGACAAGGACCGCAAAAACCCGGCGCTGGCCGAACTGCCGGACTATTTCACCAACCGATAGGTTTCATCGAGGGAGGAGATTGCCATGGCTTACGTCGATCCCCGGCTGCAAGGCAAACCCGCGCCGACCGTGTCGGCGGCGGAGATGGAGCGCAACAACATCGCCCGGCTCGCGGCGATGCAAGGCTCCGACCTTGCCTTTCTCGACCAGCGCATCCCGGGCTACCAGCGCGAGATCATCAACATCATCGGCATGGGCGTGGTCGAGAACATGAAGGACCCGCGTCTCGCGCCAAAGATCGGCGCGCCGGCGCACGGGTTCGCGGTGACCTATGTGCGCAACACGCCAAAGGGCCACGGCGCCGCGCTGCACCGCCACCCGACCGAGGAAGTGTTCATCGCGGTCAAGGGACCGTGGGAGGTGTTCTGGCTGGAGGGCGACAGCGAGCGGGTGGTGACCTTGCAGCCGGGCGACATCGTCAACGTGCCGATCGGCATCTATCGCGGCTTCCGCAACGGCGGCGACGATCCCGAGGCGACGCTGATCGCGGTGGTCGGCGGCCCCGACCCGGGCAAGGTCGATTGGCACCCCTCGGTGATCGACGCGGCGCGCCAGACCGGGCTCGCGGTCGACGACGACGGCAGGCTCGTGGTCGACGAGGCGGCGGAGTAGCTAAGCCTCGTCCGCCGGAGCGTCCTGTCGCAGGCGGCTGGGCAGCAATTCGCCGGTGCGGTCGAGCACCGGGTCGGCCGCCGCGGTCAGGTGGCCGTTGATGCGCTTCAAGTCGCGCAGCACGTCGAGGTGGAGGGCGCTGGTCTCGCGGCTCTCGACGCGGCCGGCGCGGATGCGCGCGAAGTGGGCCTCGGTGGCGCGCGCCTCGAGGTCGCGGAACACCTCCTCCTCGGCGACAAGGCGCCGTGCGGCGCGCGAATCATCGGTCATGAACACCGCGCCGGCGGTGCGCAAATTGCCGTCGAGGCGCTCCAGCATCGCCCGGATCTCGGACTGGCCTTCGACCGAAAACGCAAGGCCGCGCCGCAGCCGCTTGCTGGCGAGCCCCATCAGCCCCTTGCAGACGATGTCGCCGGCGTGCTCGAGATTGGTCGCGAAACCCAGAATCTCCGAGAGGCGCCGGTCGTCCTCGGCGCCGAGCGTGTCGGGATCGAGCGCGGTCAAATATTGCTTGATCGCGCTGTTGAGGCGGTCGAGCACGGTGTCGAGGCGCTTGGTTTCGGCAAGGCGCTTGCGGTCGCCGCGGTCGAGCGCGTCGAAGGCGCCGCGCAGCATCTCGGCGAGCACGTCGGCCATGCGCAGCGCCTCGCGCGCCGCGCCGGCGAGCGCGATCGACGGCATCTCGCGCGCCGCCTCGTCGAGGTAGATCGGCTGCGACGGGTCGGCAAGCGCGGCGCGCGCCGGGATCGCCTTGACCAGCAGCCGCGCGAACGGCCCCAGCACCGGCAAAAACAGCACCGCCGTCGCGAGATTGAAGAGGGTATGGAAATCGGCGGCGGAGCGCGCCGCATCGGGCTCGATCGTCACCATGAAGCGACTGACCGGGCCGAGCAGCGCCAGCGCCAGCACGATCCCGGCGAGCCGGTTCACCAGATTGCCGACCGGCAGCCGCTTCGCGACCGGGTCGCCGCCGGCCGCGCCTTCGATCAGCGGGTTGAGCGCGGTGCCGAGATTGGCGCCGAGCACCAAGGCAAAAGCCGCCTCGGGCGGCACCACGCCCTTCGCCGCGAACGAGACGACGAGCAGCACCGTGGCGACGCTCGAATGCGCCGCCCAGGTCAGGGCGGCGGCGAGGATCACGTCGATCAGCGGCTGGGTCGCGATGGCGCCCAGCAACAGCCGCAAGCTCGGGACGTCTTCGTAGGGCGTGACCAAGGTCAACAACTGTTGCAGCGCCAAGAGCATCAGCCCAAGCCCGATCGCGACGCGGCCGATATCGCGCGGGCGCGATTGCGTGCCGCGGCGGAACAGCACGACGCCGATCAGCACGAAGAGCGGCGCAACGCGGCTGACGTCGAACGACAGCACCTGGACGATCAAGGTCGTGCCGAGATTGGCGCCGAGCATCACCGCAAGCCCCGGCACCAGATCGACCAGCCCGCCGGCGGCGAAGCTCGCCGCCATCAGCCCGGTCGCGGTGCTGCTCTGCAGGATCGCGGTGACGCCGAGACCGGCCAGGAACGCGCGGAACCGGTCGCCAAACGCGCGCCCGAGGATGCGCCGCAGATTAGGCCCGAAAGCGCGCTGGATGCCGGTCTGCACCATGTGCACGCCCCACAGCAGGAGCGCGATCGTACCGGCGAGATCGACGAGGGTGAGGGTCGCGTTCATTGCCCGCTCCTCCCTGCATGACGCCATGAATTTTAGGGCCGGCCCCATATTGCGCAATGGGCGGAGATTTCAAGCGGAAACTACGGCGACTCCTTAATCGAGATTAACGAGCTCACGAGCGCCGTGAACAATACGGCGGATTTCGAGCACGCCGTCCTCGATAACGTACAGGATGACGTAATTCTTGAAGACGTTGAGACGTATCCCCTCGGCTAGTGCATTTTTGGTCAGGCGAACAAAGGAAAAAGTTGGTGGCGGAGGATTCCCCCCAAGGAGGGCCATTGCCTCTAAAACCTGGCCTTGCCCTCGTCACCGGCGCGACCGGGTTTGTCGGCGCGGCGGTGACGCGTGCGCTGCTGGCGCAGCCGGGTCACGAGGTGCGGGTGCTGGCGCGGCGGCGCGGCGATCGCCGCAACCTCGCCGGGCTCGATGTGCAGATCGTCGAAGGCTCGCTCGAAGACGCGGCATCGCTCGCGGCGGCGGTCGCCGGGTGCCGCTATCTGTTCCACCTCGCCGCCGATTACCGATTGTGGGTGCCGGACCCGGCGGCGATGTTCCGCGCCAATGTCGACGGCACCCGCGCGCTGATGGAGGCTGCGCTGGCCGCCGGGGTCGAGCGCGTCGTCTACACCAGCAGCGTCGCGACCTTGGGCCTCGTCGCGGGCGGCGATGCCGACGAGGCGACGCCGAGCGGCATGGGCGACATGATCGGTCCCTACAAGCAGTCGAAATTCGCCGCCGAGGAGGCCGTGCGCACGCTGATCGCCGAACGCGGTCTCCCGGCCGTCATCGTCAACCCGTCGACCCCAGTCGGCCCCGGCGACGTCAAGCCGACCCCGACCGGTCGCATCATCGTCGAGGCGGCAAAGGGCAGGATGCCGGGCTATGTCGATACCGGGCTCAACCTCGTCCATGTCGACGATGTCGCCGCCGGCGAGCTGTTGGCGGCGGAGCGCGGCACCGTCGGCGAGCGCTACATCCTCGGCGGCGAGAATATGAGCCTGGCGGAAATCCTCGGCGCGGTCGCCAGGACGACCGGCCGCCGTCCGCCGATGTTCAAAATCCCCTACGCCGCCATCCTGCCGATCGCGGCGGGCGCCGAGCTGATGGCGCGGCTGACCGGGCGCGAGCCGTTCACGACGTTGGACGGTGTTCGCATGTCGCGTAAGAAGATGTATTTCAGTTCGGCGAAGGCGATCCGCGAGCTCGGCTACGCGCCGCGCCCGGCGCGCCAGGCGATCGCCGACGCCACCGCCTGGTTCGCGGCCAACGGATATCTGGGCAAAGAGAGCAAGGGCTGATGTGTGACCGCGCTGGCTGACCCGACACCGCATCCGCCGGCGCTCGAAACGCCGTCCGGCAAAGGACGCGGCGACGAGAATTTTCCCGTGGGCTCGTTCCTGATCCGCAAGGATCTGCGAGCGCATGTCCATGCCTTCTACCGCTTCGCGCGCAACGCCGACGACATCGCCGACAACCCGCTGCTGCCGGCCGACGACAAACTGCGCCGGCTCGACCGCATGGGCGAAATCCTCGACGGCGCGCGGGGGGACGATGCGCGGGCGGACGGGGCGCCGGGCGACGCTTCGCCGGCCGCCGCGGCGATGCGGGCGAGCCTCGCCCAGACCGGCGTCAGCGCCGAGCATTGCCACGACATATTGCGCGCCTTTCGCCTCGACGCGACCAAGCTCAGATACCGGGACTGGGACGATCTGATGGAGTATTGCCGGTATTCGGCCTCGCCGGTCGGGCGGCAATTGCTCGACCTGCACGGCGAGAGCCGCGACACCTGGCCCGCCTCCGACGCGCTGTGCTCGGCGTTGCAGGTGCTCAACCATTTGCAGGATTGCGCCGAGGATCACCGCGCTCTCGACCGCGTCTACCTGCCGCTCGACCTGCTGGGCGAGGCCGGGATCGCGGTCGAGGCCCTGGCCGCGCCGGCGGCGAGCCCCGGCCTGCGCCGGGTGCTCGACCGGCTGCTCGACGCGACCGACCGCCTGATCGTCGCGGCCGCGGCGCTGCCGGGCGGGGTCTCGACGCGCGGCCTGCGCTGGGAGTCGGCGACGATCGTCGCGCTGGCGCGGCGCCTGTCGCGGCGGCTGCGGCGCGGCGACCCGCTGGCGGCGCGGGTCGCGCTCGGCAAGGGCGATTTCGCCGCCGCCCTCGTCACCGGCATCGTCCGCGGCCGCCGGCGATGACCGGCGCGACCCTCGACGGCGTCGGAGCGGTCCCCGACGAAGCCTCGCTGCGCGACACCATCCGCCGCCGGGTCGAGGCGGCTGGAACCTCGTTCTATTGGGCGATGCGGCTGCTGCCGCGAGAGCGGCGCGACGGGATGTACGCGGTCTACGCCTTCTGCCGCGAGGTCGACGACATCGCCGACGATTGGCCCGCCGCCGACCGCACGGCGGGCCTCGCCGCCTGGCACGACGAGATCGAAGCGGTTTACGCCGGCGCGCCGCGGCATCTTGTCGCCCGCGCCCTGCAGGCGCCGGCAGCGCGGTTCGGGCTGCGCAAATCCGACTTCCACGACGTTATCGACGGCATGGAGATGGATGCCGCCGGCGATATCCGGGCGCCCGATCTGGCGACCCTCGACCTTTACTGCGGGCGCGTCGCGGCCGCTGTCGGGCATCTGTCGGTGCATGTCTTCGGCGATCCCGGCGCGGCGGCGCACCGGGTCGCCGACGCACTCGGCCGCGCCTTGCAACTCACCAACATCCTGCGCGACCTTACCGAGGATGCCGAGCGCGGCCGGCTCTATCTGCCGCGCGAGATGCTCGACCGGCACGGCATTCGCGGCGACGAGCCGGCTGCGGTGCTGCGCCACCCGGCGTTGCCGGCGGTGTGCCGCGATCTCGCGGCGCTGGCGCTCCGGCATTTCGACGCGGCGGACGCGGCGATGGCGCGCGCCGCGCGCCGCGCGATGCGGCCGGCCGCGCTGATGGGCGCGTTCTACCGGGCGTTGCTCGCCGCGCTGGTCGAGGCGGGGTGGCGCGACCCCGGCGCGCGCGTCAGCCTGTCGAAAGGCCGCAAATTATTGCTGGTGCTGCGGCACGGTCTGGTATGACCGCCCCCGGTCAGGTGCATGTCGTCGGCGCCGGGCTGGCCGGGCTGGCGGCCGCCGTAGCGCTCGCCCATGCCGGGCGCCGGGTCACGCTCTACGAGAGCGCCGAGCACGCCGGCGGCCGCTGCCGCTCCTATCTCGACGGCGATCTCGGCGTCCGGATCGACAACGGCAACCACCTGCTGCTCGCCGGCAACCAGTCGGCGATGACCTATCTCGGGCTGATCGACGCGCTCGCCACCTTCGAGGGGCCGGGCGCGGCGGCGGTTCCCTTCGTCGATCTCGCCAGCGGCGAGCGCTGGACCCTGCGGCCCAATCGCGGCGCGCTACCGTGGTGGATGCTGATGCCCGGCCGCCGCGTGCCGGGCAGCCGCGCGCGCGACTACCTTGCGGCGCGGCGCCTGCGCGATGCCGGCCCCGAGGACACGATCGCCGGCCGGCTCGACCCCGCTGGCCTGCTCTATCGCCGGTTGTGGCAGCCGGTCGCGGTCGCCGCGCTCAACACCAGCGCCGAGGCGGGTTCGGCGATCCTGTTCTGGCGGATTTTGCGGGAGACGCTGGGGCGCGGCGCCGCGGCGTGCCGGCCGCTGGTGCCGCGCGAGGGGCTGTCGGAAAGTTTTGTCGATCCGGCGCTGGCGATGCTGCGCGCGAGCGGCGCCCAACTGCGCTTCGCGGCGCGGCTGCGCGCGATCCACTTCCACGGCAGGCGCGCCGACGAGCTCAACTTCGACAATGGCCTGGTCGATATCGGCGACCGCGACCAGGTCGTGCTCGCGGTGCCGGCCCCGGTCGCGGCGCGGCTGGTGCCAGACCTCACGGTGCCCGACGACCACGCGCCGATCGTCAACGCGCATTACCGCATCGCGCCGCCCGCCGGCATGCCGCTCTTCGCCGGGCTCGTCGGCGGCGCCGCCGAATGGGTGTTCCGGAAGCACGGCGTGGTTTCGGTCACGGTCAGCGCCGCCGACCGTATCGTCGACTGGCCGGCCGGGGAGCTGGGCGACATCCTCTGGCGCGATGTCGCCGCGGCGTTCGGGCTGCCGCCACAGCCGACGCCGCCCTGCCGCATCGTCAAGGAACGGCGCGCCACGTTTCGCGCCACGCCGGCGCAGCTCCGGCGGCGGCCCGGGCCTGCGACGCGGTGGAACAACCTGCTACTTGCCGGCGATTATGTCGATACCGGGTTGCCGGCCACGATTGAAGGCGCTATTCGCTCCGGGCTCGCCGCGGCCGAGGCGGTCGCCACGTCGCTGGGCGCCCGGCTTCCCGGCGCCCGCGTTACCGCCGGGCGGGCTGACCAATTTAGCGCAGAGCGGAGCGATGCCACCCGATTCGATGCCGATGCCGCCAGCCGAGACAAGGCTCGTCTCGCTCGACAGCGCGGTGGCGCGGGCGGCGCAGTGGCTGCTGTCGCGCCAGCATGAGGACGGGCATTGGGTCTTCGAGCTCGAGGCCGATGCGACGATCTCGTCCGAATACATTCTATTGCAGCACTATCTCGACACGATCGATGTCGAACTGGAGCAGGACATCGCGCGCTACCTGCGCGCGACCCAGGGGGCACATGGCGGCTGGTCGCTGTATTATGGCGGCGGCTTCGACCTCAGTAACTCGGTCAAGGCGTATTTCGCGCTGAAGGCGGTCGGCGACCCGGCCGACGCGCCGCATATGGCCCGCGCCCGCGAGGCCATCCTTCGCGCCGGCGGCGCCGCGCGCAGCAGCGTCTTCACCCGTATCCTCCTGGCGCTGTGGGGCCAAGTGCCGTGGCGGGCCGTGCCGGTGATGCCGGTCGAGATCATGCTGCTGCCGCGCTGGTTCCCGTTTCACCTCGACAAGGTGTCGTACTGGTCGCGCACGGTGCTGATCCCGTTTCTCGTGCTGACGGCGAAGCGGCCTCGGGCCAAGAACCCGCGCGGGGTGACCATCGCCGAGCTGTTCGTCGAGCCGCCCGAAGCCGTCCGGGACTGGATCACGCCGGCGACGCCGTCGATGATGGGCCGCAGCTTTGCCGTTCTCGATCGCGTGTTGCGGGCGCTCGAGCCAACCTTTCCGCAATATCTGCGCGACCGCGCGATCGCCCGGGCGGTCGACTTCGTCACCGAGCGGCTCAATGGCGAGGACGGGCTCGGCGGCATTTTCCCGGCGATGGCCAATTCGTTGTTGATGTATCTTTCGCTCGGCTACCCGCTGGACCACCCGCATTGCCGGACCGCGCTCGGCGCGGTGCGGAAGCTGCTGGCGCGCGGCGAAGGGCAGAGCTACTGCCAGCCCTGCCTGTCGCCGGTATGGGATACGGTGCTGGCCGGGCACGCGTTGATGGATGTCGGCGAGGAGACCGCACCGGCGCTGCGGCGCGCCTTCGATTGGATCGCCGGCAAGCAAGTGCTCGACATCGTCGGGGACTGGGCCGCGCGGCGGCCGGGCCTGCGGCCGGGCGGCTGGGCGTTCCAGTACGAGAACCCGCATTACCCCGATGTCGACGACACCGCGGCGGCGGGCCTGGCGCTCGACCGGTTCGATACGGATCGCTATCGCATGGCGCTCGAACGCACCGCCGAGTGGATCGTCGGCATGCAAAGCAAGAATGGCGGCTGGGGCGCGTTCGACGCCGACAACACGCAATACTACCTCAACCATATCCCGTTCGCCGACCATGGTGCGCTGCTCGACCCGCCGACCGCCGACGTCTCGGCGCGTTGCCTCGGTTTTCTCGCGCAGTTCGGCTACGAACCCGACCATCCGGTGATGGCGAAGGCGCTCGCCTATCTCAGACGCGAGCAGGAGCCGGATGGGAGCTGGTTCGGCCGCTGGGGCACCAATTACGTCTACGGCACCTGGTCGGTGCTGGCGGCGCTCAACGCCGCCGGGGTGAGCCCGCGATCGCCCGAGATCCGCCGCGCCGTCGCCTGGCTGCTTGGCCGCCAGCGCGGGGACGGCGGTTGGGGCGAAAGCGGCGCCAGCTACGAGGACGGCGCGTCGCACGGCGCGGCAGACTACAGCACCGCCTCGCAGACCGCCTGGGCGGTGCTCGCGCTGATGGCGGCAGGCGAGGTCGCGCATCCCGCGGTCGCGCACGGCATCGACTACCTGATCGCGAACCAAAGCCCGGACGGCGCCTGGGACGAAGCCTGGTACACCGCGATCGGCTTTCCCAAGGTGTTCTACCTGCGCTACCACGGCTACCGGGCCTATTTTCCGCTGTGGGCGCTCGCCCGCTACCGCCGCTTGCGGCAAGCCAATTCGCCGCGTGTCGCGTTCGGCATCTGAGCCGGACGGCAGCCATGATTCGCGTGGCGCGGCAGCGTCGAATTGGCGCTGGCGAAATTCGCCCATGTCGCGTAAGAGAATGATCCGTCAGAATAAAATCCTGCGCTGAGGGGTGGCTTGTTGTCCTACACGGTGCTCTGCACGACCGGCCTCGCGGCCGAGGCGAAAATCGCGCGCCGTGCCGGCCTCTTGGCCGTGGTCGGCGCCGGCGATCATCGCCGCACGATCGCCGTCGTCGAGGAGGCCGCGGCGCGGGCGGAATGCCTGGTCAGCTTCGGCATCGCCGGCGCGCTGGCGCCGGACCTCAAGCCGGGCGACATCGTCCTGTCGACCGAGGTGGTCGACGAGGACCGGCGCTGGCTGAGCAGCGAAAGATTGCGGCCGCAGATCGCCGATCTGGCGCGGGAGCTGGGCGCCTGCGAGGGTCCCGTGCTCGGCGCGCAAATGGTGGTCGCGAGCAAGACCGACAAGCGCCGCGCCTGGCTACAGACCGGCGCGATCGCGGTCGACCTCGAAAGCGTCGTCGTCGCGCGCGCCTCGGCGGCGCTCGGCATTCCCTTTGTGGTGTTGCGCGCGATCGCCGACCCGGCGTCGCGCGAGCTGCCGCCGGCGGCGCTGGTGCCGCTCGACGACGACGGCAGGCCGGCGTTGCGGCAAGTGCTGGCCTCGGTGATGCGCCGGCCGCAGCAGCTGCCGACGCTCTTCGCCGTCGCGCGCGAGGCGCGCCAGGCGCTGGCGGCGCTAGTCGGCCCCGCTCACGCGCTCAACCGGGTTCTTGGCAGCCGCATTCTTGCCGGCGTTTAGCTTCGCCATCGCCTGCTCGACATGGCCGGAGAAGACGTATTGCGCCGGGCGCTGGCGGTCGAGCGCAATGTCGGGCGCCATCTCGCCCTCGGTCCTGATGCCGCGCAGCGCGACCGCGGCGGCCTTCCACGGCTTGCGCACCGAATCCATCACGGCGGTCGCCTCGTAGCCGCTATGCACCATGCAGTCGGCGCATTTCTCGTAATTGCCGGTGCCGTATGAATCCCAGTCGGTTTCCGCCATCAGCTCCTTGAAGCTGTTGGCGTAGCCCTCGCCGAGCAGGTAGCACGGTCGCTGCCAGCCGAAATAATTGCGGCACGGGTTGCCCCACGGCGTGCAGTGATAGGTCTGGTTGCCGGCGAGGAAGTCGAGGAAGAGGCTCGACTGGTTGAACGCCCAGCCCGGCCCGCCGGATTTCTTCGGGTCGCGCCGGAAGATGTCGCGGAACAGTTCCTTGGTGCGCCGGCGGTTGAGGAAATGCTCCTGGTCGGGCGCGCGCTCGTAGGCGTAGCCCGGCGACACGGTGATGCCGTCGATCCCCATCTCGGTGACCGCGTCGAAGAACGCGGCCATCCGCTCCGGTTCGGCATTGTCGAACAGCGTCGCGTTGATGTTGACGCGAAACCCGCGCGATTTGGCGAGGCGCAGCGCCTCGACCGCCTTGTCGTAGACCCCGTCGAGGCAGACCGAGCGGTCGTGGTCGTCCTTGCCGCCGTCGAGATGGACGGTCCAGGCGAAATAGGGGTTCGGCTTGAACAGGTCGATCTTCTTTTCGAGCAGCAGCGCGTTGGTGCACAGGTAGACGTATTTCTTGCGGGCGATGATGCCCTCGACGATCTGCTCGATCTCGCGGTGGAGCAGCGGTTCGCCGCCCGCCACCACGACCACCGGCGCGCCGCACTCGTCGACCGCCTCGAGGCATTGGGCGACCGAGAGGCGCTGGTTGAGGATGGCATCGGGATAGTCGATCTTGCCGCAGCCGGCGCAGGCGAGGTTGCAGCGGAACAGCGGCTCGAGCATCAGGACGAGCGGGTAGCGTTTGACGCCGCGCAGGTGCTGGCCGACGACATAGGCGCCGACGCGCAGCGCTTGGTGCATGGGTATCGACAAATTGAGTCCCCGATTGAGAAAAACGGTCAGTCGCCGGCGCCCAAAGGCTCCAGGGGCGGCTCGGCGAGCTGCGAGGGCATGCGGAAGCGGACATTCTCGGTGACGCCGGAAAGCCGCTGAATTTCGATCTCGTCCATCTGGCGCAACCGCTCGACGAGGTCGTCGACGAGCTCGTCGGGGGCCGAGGCGCCGGCGGTGATGCCGACCGCCGAGACGCCTTCGAGCCAGCGCGGGTCGAGCGCTTTCGCGTCCTCGATCAGATAGCTCGGCACGCCGAACTCGGCGGCGATTTCGCGCAGGCGGTTCGAGTTCGAGCTGTTCGGCGCGCCGACCACCAGCACCATTTCGACGATCTTCGCCAGCTCCAGCGTCGCGCGCTGACGGTTCTGGGTCGCGTAACAGATGTCCTTGGTGTCGGGGCCGACGATTCCCGGAAACCGCGCCTTCAGCGCCTCGATGACGGCGCGGGTGTCGTCGACCGAGAGGGTCGTCTGGGTGATGAAGGCGAGTTTCTCGGGGTTGCCGACCTTGAGCGCGGCGACCTCTTCAGGCCGCGAGATCAGATGCACCTTGCCGGTGATGCGGCCCATCGTACCTTCGATCTCGGGATGTCCGGCATGGCCGATCAGGATGATCTCGCGCCCCTGGTTGGCATAGCGCTGGCCTTCGATGTGCACTTTCGAGACCAGCGGGCAGGTCGCGTCGATGACCGGCAGGCCGCGCTCGCCGGCGCGCGTCTCGATCGCGCTGGCGACGCCGTGCGCGCTGAAGATCGTCACCGCGCCCGGCGGAATCTCGTCGATCTCGTCGACGAACCGCGCACCCTTGGCGCGCAGCCGCTCGACGACGTGCCGGTTGTGCACGATCTCGTGGCGGACGTAGATCGGCGGCCCGTACTTCTCGATCGCGCGCTCGACGATCTCGATCGCGCGCTCGACGCCGGCGCAAAACCCGCGAGGCTGGGCCAGGACTACTCGGATCATCGGGTCTCGCTACTCCGGCCGTTCGCCGTTATCCCTGCCATACTGACGCCTTCCGCGCAATCACCGGCGGCACTCCTATGCAAATCACGCGAGGAGGGCATGCTTTTGGTCGCCGTCCGGCGGCCGATTTTGCTATCACTACCGCATACCGAAGATTAACTGACGAGCGCCCATGCCGATTTCAAGACGCACGATTTTGTCATCTGCCCTGCCGCTGGCGCTGGCCCTGCGGCCGGCTTCGGCTGCCGATGCCGGAGCGCCCGCGGTGATCCAGCATTTCTACGACGCTTTGCTGTCGGTGATGAAAGAAGCAAAGCGCCTGTCCTTCGACCAGCGCTATCAGCGCCTCGTTCCGGCGGTCACCCAGGCCTATAACCTTCCCCTGATGACCCGGCTGTCGGTCGGCCCGGACTGGACCAAGCTCCAGCCGCCTCAGCAGCAGGCCCTGACCGACGCCTTCTCGCGCTACACGATCTCGGTCTACGCCAACCGCTTCGACGACTACAACGGCGAACGCTTCAACGTCGATCCGACTCCGGCGGCCAACCCCAACGGGGCTCTGGTGCAGACGACGCTGGTCAAGTCGGACGGCGACAAGGTGGCGCTCAATTACCTGATGCGCCAAACCGCCGCGGGGACATGGCAAGTCATCGACATCTATCTGAGCGGGACGATCAGCGAATTGGCGACGCGCCGTTCCGAGTTTATGGGGGTCATGCGGCAGAGCGGCGCGGACGGGCTGGTGAAGCTGCTCGAACAGCGCACTTCCGCGTTGCACACCGGCTGAGCGGCGAATCGGCGGTCAGCGCGCCGGCCCCTCGGCGAAATCGAGGCCGCGGGTATCCGGCAGGAACGCGGCGATTTGCGCCGCCGCTTTGGCATCGGGGGCGGACGCTTCTGGTTCGGGGCGCGGCGGAGATGGGTTCGGCGCGGAAGCAGCCGCGGGTATAAACGTCGCGGCTTGCCTCGCGGCGGTTGCAGCCACATCGAGCCTTGCCGCCGCCAGATGGGGCGAGGGCCGCGGATTGGTACGGGTCGCGGACGGCGCCCTGTCGCTTGATCGCGGACCGCTCGTCCCCGCCCCCGATTTCGCCGGAGGGCCCGCGGGCGACCGGCTCGGCGCGGGAGCGGGTTGATTGGGGTCGTCGTAAAGTCCTGGAGCGGCCTCGGGAGCCTTGCCGTGGCGCAGTTCGGCATCCCGGTGCTGCTGCGCCAGGCTGCGCAGCTCGGCATAAAAATCGACCGAGTTTTTCTCAAGATCGTCGAGCTCGTCGAGCACGCCGGCGCGTTCGTCCACGCCGCCGATGAGTAACCGGCTGGTGAGCAGCTCGGTCACGCCGTAGTCGTTGGCGACAATCGTGAAGGGGTCGGCATAGGAATCGACGGTGCTGCCGATCGCGTCGCGCGGGTTGGTCGGACCGAGGACCGGCAGGACCAGATACGGTCCGGAAGGCACGCCCCACACGAACAGCGTCTGGCCGAAATCGGCGGGTTGGCGCTCGACGCCGCTCAAGGTCATGGCGTCGGCCATGCCGCCGAACCCGACCGTCGAATTGACGACAAACCGGCCAAGCGAGATGCCGGCGCGCTTGAATTCGCCCTGCAGCAGGTTGTTGAAGAAGAGGGTCGGCTCCTTCATGTTGTCGAGCACGTGGTGGACGGCCTTGCGGGCATCGTCCGGCACGGCAACGACATAGGCTTTGGCGATGGGGCGCAGCAGCAGCCGGTCGAGGAGCTGATTGAGCTCGAACGTTTTGCGATTGAGCGGCTCGAGCGGGTCGCCGGTCCGCTCGAACGCGGCGCGCGCGGCGGGATCGCTCGGCGGCGCGGCGCAGCCGCTCAGGGAAAGACTGGCGAGTGTGGCCGCTCCGGCAGCCCAAACGGCAATCCGGGAGGATCGATTAAATTTCACAAAAAATGCTCGGGGCTCGGGCTGATTGGTGGTGCCGCGGCGGCATCGTTGACAATCCCGTTTGCGAACGCAACCGCAAAACACTATGCGGTGCGATGCGTTTAGGATTGAGTGGCTTTACATGATGTTGGTGGTCCTCGCTCTCGTGCTGGTCCCGGTCTGGACCTACCTTCTGGGAACCGTTATCGCCGCGATCCGGTTCGCCCGGCGACGCGCTGCCCTGGCCGGCGAGCAGCCGCCCGTATCGGTTTTGAAGCCGCTCTACGGAGCTGAGCCCGACCTCGCGGAGAACCTGCGGTCGTTTGTCGAGCAGGACTATCCGGCGATGCAGATCGTCTTTGGGGTGCGCAGCCCCGCCGATGGCGCGCTGCCGATCGCGCGGTCGCTGATCGCCGATCATCCCGAATGCGATATCGAACTTGTCGTCGATTCGCGCGTCAGCGGCCGCAACCTCAAGGTCGCCAATCTCGTCAACATGCTGCCGGCGGCCCGACACGACATCCTGGTCTTCGCGGACAGCGATATGCGCGTCGGCCGCGACTACCTCGCGACCGTCACGGCGCCGCTGCGCGACCCGGCGACCGGCCTGGTCACCTGCCTCTACAGAGGCTTGCCGACCGGCGGGTTGTGGTCGCGGCTGGGCGCGCTGCACATCAATTTCGGGTTTCTGCCGAGCGCCTTGCTGGGCGAGGCGCTGCGCGCCGGCGGCGGCTGCTTCGGCGCGACGATCGCGCTGCGCCGCGCGGTGCTGGAAAAAATCGGCGGCCTCGCGGTGGTCCGCGACGAGCTCGCCGACGACCACCGCATCGGCGCCGCGGTGCGCGCCGCTGGCTTTGCGATCGCGTTGTCGCCTTATGTGGTCGAAACGTCCGTTTCCGAGCGCAGTTTCAAATGCCTGTGGCAGCACGAATTGCGCTGGGCGCGCACGGTGCGGTTGATGGTGCCGCTCGGCTTTGCCGGTTCCGTCATCACGCATGGCGTGGCGATCGCGGCGCTCGCCGCCATCGCCTGCGGTTTCAGCTTGACCTCGCTCGGGTTTCTCGCGATGTCCTGCCTGTTGCGCTGGGCGTCGGCGGGGGCGATTGCCCACAGATTGCGCCTGCCGACCGCCGGATTATGGCTGCTGCCGCTGCGCGACCTGTTGTCGTTCGCGGTGTTTATCGGCAGCTTCTGCGGGCGCACCGTATCGTGGCACGACCAGTTGTTCCGTATCGAGGCGAGCGGACGAATCATTGTTGAAAGAGACGGCGAGTGATGATGAAAACCTTGTTCCTGCAGCCGCCGTCGTTTGACGGGTTCGACGGCGGCGCCGGCTCGCGCTATCAGGCCAAGCGCGAGATCCGCTCGTTCTGGTTTCCGACCTGGCTCGCCCAGCCGGCCGCGCTGGTGCCGGATTCGAAGCTGATCGACGCTCCGCCCGCGCGGCTGCGGCTCGATGCCGTGCTGCGGCAGGCGGGCGACTACGAGCTGGCGGTGATGCACACCTCGACCCCGTCTTTCGCCAGCGACGTCAAGGTCGCCGAGGCGCTGAAGGACGCCAACCCCAAGCTCAAGATCGGCTTCGTCGGCGCCAAGGTCGCGGTCGAGCCGGATGCCAGCCTCACCGCGTCGAGCGCGGTCGATTTCGTCGCCCGTGAGGAATTCGACTTCACGATCAAGCAAGTCGCCGAGGGCCGCGCCTTTGCCGATATCGACGGGCTCAGCTATCGCGGGCCGGACGGGGCGCCGATCCACAACCGCGAGCGCGCGATCCTGGAAAACATGGACGAGCTGCCGTTCGTGACCGAGGTCTACAAGCGCGACCTGCGGATCGAGGACTACTTTATCGGCTATCTCAAGCACCCTTACGTGTCGCTCTACACCGGACGCGGCTGCAAGTCGCGCTGCACCTTCTGCCTGTGGCCGCAGACGGTGGGCGGGCACCGCTACCGGGTGCGCAGCGTCGCGCATGTGGTCGAGGAGATCCGCCGGGCGAAGGACTCCTTCCCGCAGGTCAAGGAGTTCTTCTTCGACGACGACACCTTTACCGACAACCTGCCGCGCGCCGAGGCGATTGCCAAGGAGCTCGGCAAACTGGGCGTCATGTGGTCGTGCAACGCCAAGGCCAACGTGCCGCGCGCGACGCTCGAAGTGCTGCGCGACAACGGGCTGCGCCTGCTTTTGGTCGGCTACGAGACCGGCAATCAGCAGATCCTCTACAACATCAAGAAGGGCATGCGGGTCGACGTCGCGCGCCGCTTCACCAAGGATTGCCACGAGCTCGGCATCACGATCCATGGCACCTTCATCCTCGGCCTCCCCGGCGAGACCAAGGAGACGATCGAGGAAACCATCAACTTTGCCGCCGACATCAACCCGCACACGATCCAGGTGTCGCTGGCCGCGCCCTATCCCGGCACCGAGCTCTACCGCCAGGCGGTCGAGAACGGCTGGCTCGATACCGCGCATGCCGAGTTGATCGACGATCGCGGCGTGCAGATCGCGCCGCTGCATTACGAGCATCTCTCGCACACCGAAATCTTCGATTCGGTCGAGACCTTCTACAAGCGCTTCTATTTCCGCCGGAAGAAGATCGCCTCCTTGGTCGGCGAGATGCTGAAGAGCCCCGAGATGATGCGCCGCCGGCTGCGCGAAGGCGTCGAATTCTTCCAGTTCCTGCGCCACCGCGAGATGGCGGGCTGATTCTCCATCCCGGCGGTGATCGCGGCGGAGCCGCAAAATAAGTGGCGCTGCGCGCCGGCAAGCGTTACCGCAACCTCCCATGGCAACCCTGCGACAGCTCATCGTTTGCGCTGACGATTTCGGCCGCGACCTCGCGGTCAACGCGGCGGTCGAACAAGCCCACCGCGACGGCATCCTGACGACCGCGAGCCTGATGGTCGGCGCGCCCGGCGCCGGCGATGCCGTGGCGCGGGCGCGGCTTCTGCCGGCGCTCGGCGTCGGACTGCATCTGGTGCTGGCGGACGGGGCGCCGGTGCTGCCGGCGAGCGCGGTGCCGGCGCTGGTCGGCGGCGACGGCAAGTTCGACCCGAACATGGTGCGCGCCGGTTTCCGCTTCTATTTCTCGCCCGCCGCGCGACGCCAGCTCGCCGCCGAGATCCGCGCCCAGTTCGAGGCATTCCGCGCCACCGGCCTCCCGCTCGACCACATCAACGGCCACAAGCACATTCATTTGCATCCGACCGTCGGCCGCCTTGTCGTCGCGATCGGCGGCGATTACGGCCTGCGCGCGGTGCGCCTGCCGGACGAGCCGGCCGAGCCGCTGCGCCGCGCCTTTCCCGACGAACCGCGAAGGGCGCCGGCCTGGTCGCCGGTTATCGCATCGCTGCGCCGGCGGCTCGACCGCGCCGGGCTCATGCGCAACGAGCAGGTTTTCGGCCTCGCCTGGAGTGGCGCGATGGTCGAGCACCGCTGGCTCGCTCTGTTGCCGCATCTGCCGGGCGGGGTCAGCGAGATTTATTGCCACCCCGCTTCCGGCGCTTCCGCTTCGGTCCCGGGCTACCGCCAGGCCGAGGAGCTCGCGGCGCTGGTGAGCCCGCGCGTGCGCCGGCTGGTCGAGGAACTTGGGCTGGGTCTCGCGCGCTACCGCGATCTGGCGCGCTAGCCGGCCCGAGCAGGGCGGGCAGCACGAAGAGCGTGCAGAACACCGTCGTCGCCAGCGACACCGTCAACAGCTTGCCCATCTCGGCCGAGCCGGGGTCGGGCGACAGCATCAGGCTGCCGAACGCGCACATTGTCGTCAGCGCGCTGAACACGACGCCGCGCGCGGTCGACGATTGCAGATGATCGCCCAGCCCGGCGCGCCAGTTCATTACGAAATAGATGTCGAAGGCGACGCCGATGCCGAGCAGCAGCGGCAGCGCGATGATGTTGGCATAGTTCAGCTTCATGCCGGCGATCACGGTGATCGCCAAGGTCAACAGCGCCGCGAGCAGCAGCGGCGCGACGACCATCGCCACATCGCGCGCCCGCCGCAGCACCATTGCGAGCAGCAGGATGATTGCGATGACCGCGATGATCCCGGCCTCGACAAACGACGAGCTGATCAGACGCCCCGATTCCTGGATCGTCACCGGGACGCCGGTGGCCTGCGGCGCGATGCGATGCAGGGCGGCGACGAACGCCCGCAGCACCGCCGGGTCGCGGGCATTGCCCGTGGGGAACACCTCCACCCGCGCCGCTCCGTCCGGGGCGATCCAGCTCGCGCGCAAATCGGCGGGCAAATCGGCGAGCGCGATCGGCTTCGCCTGCAGCAGCTGGCCGAGCAGGTCGAGCCGGTGCAGCAGCCCGGACAGCAGCGCCTTGTCGAGCTCGGGGACGGTCTGCGGCCCTCGGGCGACCGCCTTGTCCAGCGCCTCGGCGAGGCGCGCGGCGGGTTTGGCGTCGGGGTGGGCGGCGGCGAATGTCTTGAGCGCGTCGCGGCATTGGGCGATCGACGCCATCACCTCGGCATCGCTCGGCGGCGCCTTCTTGCTGACCGGCGCGAGGCTCGGTCCCACCAGCAGCGCCAGATCGGAGAGGATCGCGAGCTTCTTGTCCTGATTCGAAGGGATGAAGCTCGCGGCGGTGACGACCTGCGCGACCTCGGGCAGGCCGCCGATCTTGTCGGCGAGCGCGGTCGCCGCATCGAGCGACGGCGCCAGTATCTCGGCGGTATAGGGCGTTGTCTGCGGGTCGCGCATCAGGTCGAACGCGGTCTGCATCGCCTCGCTGTTCGGGTCCTTGAGGTCGAGCGGGTCGAAATCGAACGTCACCCTCGGCAACAGCGCGAGGCTGATGACGGCCAAAACAACCGCCCCGGCGATGACCCACGGACGGCGCCTCATCAGCCAGCGGTCGAGCGGCGCGGCGCGAGCGAAGCCGATCGCTTCCGGCTCGGCGCGCGGCCGCAGCAGGGCCAGCAGCGCCGGCAGCAGCAGGAAATTGAGGAGGATCGCGATCACCATGCCGGCGCCGGCGATCCAGCCCAATTCGCGCACCCCGACATAGGGGGTCGGCACGAAGGAGAGAAAACCGATCGCGGTCGCGGCGGCGGCCAGCGCCAGCGAGGGTCCGATCGTCGTCGCGGCGGCGCCGAGCGCGGCGGCGAGCGTGCCCAGACGGTGCCGCTGATCGCGGTAGCGGATCGAGAACTGGATACTGAAATCGACCGCGAGGCCGATGAACAGAACCCCGAACGCCACCGAAACCAGGTTCAACGAGCCGATGACCAGCGCCGCGAAACCGGCGGTCAGCACCAGCCCCGCGGTGACCGTCGCGAGGATCGCCAGCACCAGGCGAGGCGAGCGCAGCCCGACGAGCAGGATGACGCAAACCGACCCGACCGACAGCAGGATCGAGCGCAGCGCGCCTTGCTGCAAGGCCGCGAACTGCTCGTCGTCGAGCGCGACCGGGCCGGTGATCCGCACCCGCACGCCGGCTTGCGGCTCCAACCCCAGTTCGTGCGCGACCCGGCGCACTTCCTCGGTCGCCTTGAGCCCCGGTTCGAGCGCGCTGTAATCGAGCACCGGCTGCGCCAACACGAAATGGCGCAGCTCGCGCCGATTGGGCTTGGCGCCGGTCAACACCTGCTGCCACGAGAGGCTCTGCGGCTTGCCGGCGGCGACGCTCTCGATGATTTCGGCGATCTTGACCAGCGTCGGATCGAGCTTACCGATCTCGAAATCGCCGCGGGTCGCGCCGTCGACGAACAGTTTGAGGGTATCGAACAGGCCCCGCAGGCTGGGGTCGGCCGAGAGGCTGCCGATCAGCGGTTGCGCCGCGACGAGCTGCTGCGACAGCGCATCGAGCTCGTCGAGCGACAGATAGAGGAGCCCGTTGCGGTCGAAAAACGGCCCGCCGTCGGGCCGCCGCACATTGCGGAACAGCTGCGGCTCGGCCGTGAGCCGGTCGGCCAGGCGCTGCGCCGCGTCGTTGGCGATGTCGCCGTTGGCCCCGTCGATCACGACCGCCAGCAGATTGGCGTTCTGCGGAAACGCCTGGTCGAGCGCGATCTCGTTTTGCCGCCACGGCAGATCGCTCGGCAGTAGTTTCTCGATATCGGTGTTGATCGCCAGGTGTCCGGCCGCATACCAGCCGGCGAGGACCGTAAGCACCACCGCCGCGATAGCGTTGGCGGCGGCGTGGCGACGGCTGAAATCGACAAGGCGGGCGATAATCGCGGCGATCACACGGCGCCTCGACGAAGGTACGGAAGCAACGGTCGGTCGGTGTTGATACTTAAAGGAAGTTCCGGCGGTGCGAAAGCAGGCGGCAGATGACCGCTATCCATTTTGTCGAAATTGCGGCGACGAGACGCACAAAATGCCGCGAAATTTCCGGGCGCTCGTCATATTGCGGCCATGCTTTGCCCCTAGGGTCCCTATAACAGAGGAAATAGGAGGGAAGCATGGCCGCACGCACGGAATGCTGCCGCAACGAGCCGAGCCTCGACGAGCTGCTCGCCGACGACATCATGCGTCCGGTGCTGGAAAGCGCCGGCTACGACCGCGAGCGGTTCCATGACCTGATGATCGAAACCGGCGAGCGGGTCCGCCTGTCGCGCGAAGGCGAAGGCGAGTAAATTTAACCCAGCGCCGCGAATTCCAACCGGACTTTCAGCCCGGGCTCATTGTCGCCCAGCGCGACCGTGCCGTTGTGCAGCTGGGCGACGGCGCGCACCAGGCTCAGCCCCAAACCGTTGCCGGGCGTAGTGCGGCTGGGCTCCAGCCGGACGAAGCGGTCGAACACCGCTTCGCGCTCGCCCTCGGGGATGCCGGGCCCGCTGTCCGATACCTCCAATGCCGCGCGCCCATCCTGCTGGTGCGCCGACAGGGTGACCTGGCCGCCGCCGTATTTGAGCGCGTTGTCGAGCAGATTGGCGACCGCCTGCGATAGAAGGTGACGGTCGCCGCGGATCATAATCCCGGGGTCGATTTCGAGCGTCAGCGCGCAGCCTTTCTCCTCGGCGACCGGCTCGTAAAGCTCGGCCGCGGCACGCGCGGCCTGCGCCAGGTCCAGGGGCTCCGCCGCGTTACGGCGGGCGCCCGATTCGGCCTCGGCGATGTTTAAGAGCGCGTTGAAGGTGGCGAGCAGCCGGTCGGCCTCGTCGATCGCGGCGCGCACCGCCTCGGTTGCCGCACCGTCCTCCGGCGCGCCGGTGAGGCTGAGCTCAAGCCGCGCGCGCAGCCGAGCGAGCGGCGTGCGCAGATCGTGCGCGATATTGTCCGACACCTCGCGCATCCCCGCCATCAGCCGCTCGATCTGCTCGAGCATGTTGTTGAGGTTGGCGGCGAGCTGGTCGAATTCATCGCTGGTGCCCTTGAGCGGCACCCGGTCGGAGAGGTTGCCGCCCATCACCCGCTCGGCGGTGCGGTTGACCTGCTCGACCCGGCGCAACAGGTTGCGGCTCATCACCGCGCCGCCGATAAGGCCGACGATGAGCGCGACCAGCCCCGACCAGACCAGCGTCAATTTGATCCGCTCGCGGAACAAAGCCGCGTCGCTGATGTCGCGCGCGACCAAGAGGCGGTATCCGTCGGGAATGACGATCAGCGCGCCTTGGGCCGGGCGCATCTGGGTCTCGCCCTTGACCTTGACCGCGACGTTGAAGGCGACTGCGCCCGGCGCGACCGGCGTCCCCGCGGGCCAGCCGGTGATGTTGCCGGCGAGCGGGTGGCCGTCGGGGTTGGTCACCAGGTAGAGCACACCGTCGCCGCGGTCGCCGGCGCTGCGCGCGGCGACGATCTGCACGAGGCCGGAGAGCCCGCGCTGGGCGTATTGCTCGGCGAGGCCGGCGATTTCGGCGTCGAGCGTCGCTTGCGTCTGGCCTTCGACAAAATCGGCGCTCGACCAATAGACGAACAGCAGCACCCCGAGCACCGAAACCGCGAACACCGCGAAATAGAGCGCGGCAAGCCGCAACGCATGCGTCTTGAGCAGCCGGCGCAGATGCGGCAACAGCGGACGCATCGCCGCTAGTCCGCGGCGGCGCGGCAAAGCGGCAACGATATGATGTTCGGCGGCCATGTCGATGTTGCGGCGGGGTCTCTATCCGTTCGGGAATAAATATAGGTGCTGTTCGCTCCAGCACCTCCCGGCGTGTTTGGTGCTGCGTTAAAAGACCTCGCGGAGAGGCGGTTGACATAAAGCCGCGTTATGTTAGATTGCGAATTGCAACCTAATATAACGGGCGGTGGGATGTTCGGCCTCGACAGCTTCAAGTCCTCGACTCTCGGCGAGCGGGTCGGTGCGGTCATCGACAATCCGCAAGCTATCGGCGACATGGTCGTTTTTTCCCGACATCAGATGCCGGCGGTGCAGGCGATTGGCAAGCAACTGGCAGCGCTCGGCCCCGAGGTGCGGCAGGACCAGGTCAAGAAGACCATCGGCCGCTGGGTCCGGGAAATTCTCGAACACCAGGGTTTCACCGTGTGGAAGAAACGGCGGGTCGCACCCGGAAATCTATTCTCGACTGGCATGGTTTACCGGCCGACTGCGCAGTCGGCCGGTAACAGACACGGTGCCAGACCGAAGGCGCAGCTCTCTCCGGCACAACGTGCCGCTGCCTGGCGTGAGGCGGTGCATGGTTTGCCTCACACCAAACCGCTGCCGGACGAGGCGATCGGCCGTGAGGTGCTTTACAGCGAACGCGGCTGATGAGCGTTCTGCTTGACACCAACGTCCTCCTCCGCCGGACCCAGCCTGCCCATGAACATCACGGCGTTGCCGTAGAAAGCGTTGCGCGATTACTAGAGGCAGGCGAAGCAGTGCACGTCACCCCCCAGAACATGTCCGAGTTCTGGAATGTCGCGACCCGCCCTGTGGCGCATAACGGCATGGGGTTCTCGGTGGCCGCGACCGCGGCCGAAATCGCGAAGATCGAACAGCTCCTGGTTCTGCTTCCCGATATTCCCGCCCTCTACGAGCGGTGGAAAGGGCTGGTGCTGCGCCACCGGGTGGTCGGCGCAAAAGTGCACGATGCGCGGCTGGTCGCGGCGATGCTGGTTCATCGCGTGCCACGAATCCTCACTTTCAACACCGGCGATTTCAGCCGCTATAGGGTGGAGGTGCTCCACCCTGCTGTGCTGGCTGGATAGGCCGTTCACGACGATGGCGGCTCCGCGGAGGCGCGCAGGCAATAGCCGGCGCCGCGCACGGTATGCAATAGCGGCCGCTCGAAATTGCGGTCGATCTTTTGCCGCAGGCGGCTCACATGCACGTCGATGACATTTGTCTGCGGATCGAAATGGTAGTCCCAGACGTGCTCCAGCAGCATCGTGCGGGTCACCACATGGCCGGTGTTGCGCATCAAATATTCGAGCAGCTGGAACTCGCGCGGCAACAAATCGATCGCCGCTTCGCCGCGCTTGACCGAGCGGGCCAACAGGTCGAGCTCGAGGTCGGCGACGCGCAGCTTTGTCGTCGGCGTGCCGGCGGCGCCGCGCCGCAGCAGCGCCTCCACCCGCGCCAGCAGCTCGCTGAACGCGAACGGCTTGACGAGGTAGTCGTCGCCGCCGGCCTTCAACCCCTTGACCCGGTCGTCGACGCTGCCCAAGGCCGAGAGAATCAATGAGGGGGTGCCGATCTCGGCGGCGCGCAGCGCGCCCACCAGCGCCAACCCGTCCATCCCCGGCAGCATGCGATCTAGGATGATCGCGTCGTAGCTGCCGGAACTCGCGAGGTAAAGACCCTCGCGCCCGTCGCCCGACTGATCGACGGTATAGCCGCTTTCGGAAAGGCCCTTGACGAGATAGGCGGCGGTCTCGCGGTCGTCCTCGACGACGAGAAGTTTCATCGCGCCCGCCCCAATCCTTCCCCGCTTGCGGGGGGAAGGGCGCGCCGGCGCAAATACCATAACCCCCGCAAACGGGCGGGGAAGTTGGCCCGAACCGGCGGGCCGACGAAGGCCGATTTCCGAGGTTGCATCACAAAATGAAGTTGTTACGGCTCATCGCTCGCGCAAGATGGCGGGTGCGTCGCGCCGCCGCGTATTTTTGCCTTGACCCGGTGAGGCTCAGCGCCATCTATCACGTACTAATCTAGTACGAATTGGGCCCGCATGATCATCCTCTCAAAACTGGCCGACTACGGCGTCATCGTCGCGACCCACCTCGCGCTCGCGCCGGGGCGGCAGGAGAACGCCGCCTCGGTTGCCGCGGCGACGCGGCTGCCGCTGGCGACCGTCGCCAAGCTGTTGAAGGCGCTCGCCCATGCCGGGGTGGTGACGGCGACGCGCGGCGCGGCGGGCGGCTACCGCCTGGCACGGCCGGCCTCGGCGGTCTCGGTCGCCGAAGTGGTCGCCGCGATCGACGGCGATATCGGCCTGACGCAATGCTCGGTGCATGTCGACGAGTGCGCCCACACCAATTACTGCCCGACCCGGCCGCACTGGGCGGCGATCAACCGCGCGGTCGGCGAGGCGCTGTCGGCGGTGACGCTCGATGAGATGATTTCGCCCTTTGCCTTTATTCCGGCCGCGGGCGCGCCGCATGCCGGGGAAATCGAGTTGGCCCGATGAGCGCACCCCTCGGCACAAGCGACCAAGCCAACTCCCTCGGGGCCGGCCTCAACGAGGGTTACAAATACGGCTTTGTCACCGAGATCGAGACCGAGTCCGCGCCGCCCGGCCTCGACGAGGACACGGTCCGCTATATCTCGGCCAAGAAGGGCGAGCCGCAATGGCTGCTCGACTGGCGCCTCGCCGCGTTCCGCGCCTGGGAGAAGATGGAAGCGCCCAACTGGGCGAAGCTCAACGTCGCGCCGATCGACTATCAGGGCGCGACCTACTGGTCGGCGCCGAAATCGCAGGACGATGCGCCGAAATCATTGGACGAGGTCGATCCCGAGCTGCTGGCGATGTACGAGAAGCTCGGTGTGCCGATGCGCGAGCGCGAGGTGCTGGCCGGGGTCGCGCCCTCGGGGGTTGCGGTCGATGCGGTGTTCGACAGCGTCTCGGTGGCGACGACCTTCAAGGGTCAGCTCGGCGCACTCGGCATCGTCTTCTGCTCGTTCGGCGAGGCGGTGCGCGAGCATCCCGAGCTGGTGCGCAAATATCTCGGCACGGTGGTGCCGCAAAACGACAATTTCTTCGCAGCGCTCAATTCGGCGGTGTTCAGCGACGGCTCGTTCGCCTACATCCCGCCGGGCGTGCGCTGCCCGATGGAGCTGTCGACCTATTTCCGCATCAACGCCGCGAAAAGCGGCCAGTTCGAGCGCACCCTGCTCATCGCCGACCAGGGCGCCTATGTCAGCTACCTCGAAGGCTGCACCGCGCCGCAGCGCGACGAGAACCAGCTTCACGCCGCGGTCGTCGAGCTGATCGCGCACGAGGATGCGCAGATCAAATACTCGACCGTGCAGAACTGGTATCCCGGCGATTCCGAGGGCCGGGGCGGCATCTACAATTTCGTCACCAAGCGCGGCGCCTGCCGCGGCGATCGCGCCAAGATCTCGTGGACCCAGGTCGAGACCGGTTCGGCGATCACCTGGAAGTACCCGAGCTGCATCCTCGAAGGCGACGGTTCGGTCGGCGAATTCTATTCGGTGGCGATCACCAACAACCGCCAGCAGGCCGACACCGGCACCAAGATGATCCATATCGGCAAGAACACCTCGTCGACGATCATCTCCAAGGGCATCTCGGCCGGGCGCGGCCAGAACACCTATCGCGGCCTCGTTCGCGTGCAGCCGCGGGCCGACGGCGCGCGCAACTACACGCAATGCGACTCCTTGCTGATCGGCGACCGCTGCGGCGCCCATACCGTGCCCTATATCGAGGTGCGCAACCCCACCGCCCGGGTCGAGCACGAAGCCACCACCTCGAAGATCAGCGACGACCAGCTGTTCTATTGCCGCCAGCGGGGCCTCAGCACCGAGGACGCGCTGTCGCTGATCGTCAACGGCTTCTGCAAGGAAGTCTTGAAGGAGCTGCCGATGGAATTCGCGGTCGAGGCGCAAAAGCTGCTCGCCGTGAGCCTCGAAGGCAGCGTCGGATGATGTGCCCCGCCGCCGTTATGAGCGAGAGAGGTTGGGCTGCCGTTGCGGCTAGCCCAACGCTCGTTAGCGTTCAGTCCTCGTCATCTCCCTCGGAGGCTTCCTCAGCGTCGATTTCCGGGAAGATTTTAACGAAAACTTCCTCTGGCGGGCGACGGTATCGGCGCGCGATTGTCAGCTCGACACAAGGAAATCGGTCGTCAAGGTCGATGATAACAAGTCCGAGGTGGAGAGCCTCATCCTGCAACCGCTCGATAGCGGAGCTGTGCAACCGCTCCGTCTCCAGGGCGCGTTTGAGTTGCTCGCGCGTAAGGCAGAAGCGACCTCGCTCCTTGCCCCGAAAAGGCTCTTCGTACAAATCCCTCCAGAGCTTGAGGGCAACGTCTTTGATCTTTTCCTCTGAAACTGCAGCCAATTTGACCTCCAGTAACATGTTTCTGACCAGGACTAGATCATTAAGTCAGATATACGTGCTCAGAGAGCAATTACAAGATGCTTGAGATCAAAAACCTCCACGCGCGCCTCAAGGACGGCCGAGAAATCCTCAAGGGTATCGACCTGACGGTCGCTTCCGGCGAGGTGCATGCGATCATGGGGCCGAACGGCTCGGGCAAATCGACGCTCGCCGCGGTGCTGGCCGGGCGCGACGGCTATGAAGTCACCCAGGGCAGCGTCACCTATCGGGGCCGCGACCTGCTCGACATGCCGGCAGACGAGCGGGCGCGCGAGGGCGTCTTCCTCGCCTTCCAGTACCCGGTCGAGATCCCCGGCGTGAACAACATGTATTTCCTGCGCGCCGCGCTCAACGCCGGCCGGCGGCACCGGGGCGAAGCGGAGCTCGACGCCGGCCAGTTCCTGCGCGCGGTGCGCTCGAAATTGAAACTGCTGGAGATCAGCGAAGATCTGATGCAGCGCGCGGTCAATGTCGGGTTCTCCGGCGGCGAGAAAAAGCGCAACGAGATTTTCCAGATGGCGATGCTGGAGCCGCGCCTGGCGATCCTCGACGAGACCGATAGCGGGCTCGACATCGACGCGCTGCGCCTCGTCGCCAAGGGGGTCAACGCGCTGCGCGCGCCCGACCGCGCGATCGTGATGATCACCCACTACCAGCGCCTCTTGGATTACGTCGAGCCGGGCCGGGTGCATGTGCTGCAGGACGGCCGCATCGTCGAAAGCGGCGACAAAAGCCTCGCCGCCGAGTTGGAGCGCCGCGGCTACGGCGCCCTCGGCGACGCGGCGTGAGCCGGCGATGAACGCTATCGTCGATTTACCGGTGAAGCCCGAGGCGCGGCCCTATCTCGACGCGTTTTCCGGGGTGGCGGGCGAGCCCGAGTGGTTGGCGCGCTTCCGCCGGCAGGGCCTCGACCGCTTCGCCCGGCAGGGTTTCCCCACCCGACGCAGCGAGAACTGGCGCTATCTCGACCTGCAGCCGCTCGAAAAACATCCGATGCTGCCGGCTGTCATGGGCGAGCCGATGGGCGTGCCGAACGGGCTGGCGCTTGACGGCAGCGCCGCGCGGATCGTGCTGGTCGACGGCCGATTCGCGCCGGAACTCTCACGCCTCGATCTGCCCGTAGGCGTCTGGTTCAGTCCGACCCGCACCGCAATCCTCGAACGGCCCGATTTGGTTAAGAGCTTTGCGGCAGATGCCGGGAGGGAGCACCCGTTCGCTTCGCTCAATGCGGCCTTTTTTGCTGACGGGTTTGTGCTTGAAGTCGGCCATGGCATCGTGCTCGACGCCCCGATCGAGGTTGTTCATCTCGCATCGGGAGCCGGTGACGCGTCGTTGCACACGCGCAGCATGATCGAGCTCTGCGCCGGGAGCCGCGCGACGATCGTGGAAACCTATGCCGGCTCCGGCAAATACTGGCGCAACGATTTTGCTCTTTGGCGCATCGAGCAAGACGCGGCATTGACCAGGATAGCGCTGGTCGAGGAGGCCGGTGAGGCAACCCATTTCGAAGACATCGATGCGGTGCTGCTGGCGGAGCGCGCCAAGCTCAACGCATTCTCGCTGCTGCTTGGCGGCGGCACGGTGCGCCAGGAAATCTCCGTGGCGATGGCGAGCGTCAATGCCGAATGCCGGATCGACGGCGCCTTCGTCGTTTCGGGACGGGAAGAGGCCAATATCGTCACGACAATCGACCACCAGGTGCCCGGCGGCGCCACCACCGAACTGGTGAAGGGCGTCGCCGCCGGCCGGGGGCACGGCGCGTTCCAGGGCAAGATCATCGTCCGCGAGGGCGCCCAGCAGACCGACGCGCGGCAGACCAGCCGCAACCTCATCCTCGGCCGCCGCGCGGCGATCGACACCAAGCCCGAATTGGAGATTCTCGCCGACGACGTCAAATGCGCGCACGGCGCCAGCGTCGGCGACCTCGACGAGGCGGCGTTGTTCTACCTGCGCGCCCGCGGCATCCCCACCGAGGAAGCGCGCCGGCTGCTGGTCGAAGGGTTTCTGCGCGAGCCCGTCGAGGCCGTCGCCGACCCGGCGCTGCGCGAGCATCTGTTGCGCCGACTGGCCTTGCGCCTCGGCCGGCTGGAGGACGAGTGATGACGAGCCCGATGGCGACCGGGTTAGCGACGAGGCCGCGTGCGGCGCTCGATCCGCGGACGCTGCGCGACGAATTTCCGATCTACCGCAACAACCCGGGACTGGTGTTCCTCGATTCGGGCGCCAGCGCGCAAAAGCCGGCATCGGTAATCGACGGGGTCGCCGAGTTCTACCGCCGCGACTACGCCAATGTGCATCGCGGCGTCTACCAATTGAGCCAGCGCTCCACCGACGCCTTCGAGATCGGGCGCGAGAAGACCCGCGCCTTCCTCAACGCCGCCGACGAGCGCGAAATCGTCTTCGTCCGCGGCGCCACCGAGGCGATCAACCTTGTCGCGCAAAGCTGGGGCCCGGTTTTCGTCAAGGCCGGCGACGAGATCGTCGTCAGCGACCTCGAGCACCATTCGAATTTCGTGCCGTGGCAGATGCTGTGCGAGCGGGTCGGCGCGCGACTGCTGGTCGCGCCGACCGATGCCGGCGGCGGGTTCGACCTCGCCGCGTTCGAGGCGATGCTGGGCGCGCGCACCCGGATGGTCGCGGTCACCCATGTCTCGAACGTCACCGGCGCCATCCTGCCGGTCGAGCGCATCGTCGAGCTGGCTCACGCCGAGGGCGCGGCGGTGCTGGTCGACGGCTGCCAGGCGATCCCGCGCATGCCGGTCGATGTGCGCGCGATCGGCTGCGATTTCTATGCCTTCTCCGGGCACAAGGCGTATGGCCCTTCGGGGATCGGCGTGCTGTGGGGCCGCTGCGAGCTGCTGGAACAGATGCCGCCGTGGCAGACCGGCGGCGGCATGATCACTTCGGTCACGCCGGCGCGCACGGAATTCCAGGATCCGCCGCACCGCTTCGAGGCTGGCACCCCGGACATCTCGGGCGCGATGGGGCTCGGTCTCGCGCTCGACTTCATCGAGGGCATCGGCCGCGACGCCATCCAGGAACACGAGCACGAGCTCACCGGCTATGCGATCGACCGGCTGTCGCGCATCCCGGATTTGCGGTTGCTGGCGGCCGGGCAGCGGCGGTTGTCGGTGCTGTCGTTCAACCTCGACGGGGTGCACCCGCATGACGTGGGCACGGTGCTCGACCAGCACGGGGTGGCCGTCCGGGTCGGCAATCATTGCGCCCAGCCGCTGATGGACAAGCTCGGCATCGCCGGCACGGTGCGCGCCTCGTTGGGCGTCTACAACGACAGGGACGACATCGACCGGCTCGCCGCGGCGGTCGAGGCGTGCCGGGAGGTGTTTTCGCGATGATCGACCTGCGCGACCTCTACCAGGACATCATCCTCGACCACGGCCGCCATCCGCGCAATTTCCGGCCGATCGAGCATCCGACCCATACCGCCAAGGGCCACAACCCGCTGTGCGGCGACCGGGTGACGGTGTACCTGACGCTCGACGGCGAGCGGATCGCCGATGTCAGCTTCGAGGGGCGCGGCTGCGCGATCTCGACCGCGGCGGCGTCGCTGATGACCGAGGTGCTGAAGGGCAAGACCCTCGCCGAGGCGCAGGCGCTCTTCGCCGAATTCCACGGCAAGGTCACCGGCGGCGACACCGGCGCATTGCCACAGGCGCTGGAGGAAGACAGCGAACGGCTCGAACCGCTGGTTGGAGTCAAAGCCTACCCGGCGCGGGTCAAATGCGCGACCCTGCCGTGGCACGCCTTCGAGGCGGCGCTAAAGGGCGGCGCGGCCGAGCCCGTCAAGACGGAGTAGCGAATGCCGGCCGAGAACAAGGACTATTTTGCCTTCGAGCAGCACAACCCGCCGCCGCCCCCGGAAGAGGGCGAGGAAATCGTCCGCCCGGAAGGCGAGGACGACCTCACGCTGTTCGACCCGGTGATGGATGCGCTCAAGACGGTGCAGGACCCGGAAATCCCGGTGAACCTCGTCGAACTCGGGCTGATCTACGAGCTGCTGGTCAAGAAAGGCGGCATCGTCTTTGTCGAGATGACCCTGACCACCCCATCCTGTCCGGTGGCGCAGAGCATGCCGGGCGAGGTCAAGAACGCGGTCAGCGCGGTTCCCGGCGTCGAGGACGTCCGCGTCAATCTGGTATGGGCCCCGCCGTGGTCGATGGACCGCATGAGCGAGGAAGCCCGGCTCGAACTCGGCCTGCTATAGGCGTCCGGAGCGTTCCGGAGCGTTAAAGCCACGTCGTGTCGGCTTCGAGCCCCATCAGGTAGGCGCCGACCGTCTCGAAATGCGCCTGGCGGCCCTGGATCTGCTGCGCCACGGTGTGGACGTCGCGCCACGGCCGCTCGAACGGGTTCTCGTTGAAGATCGCGGTCGCGCCCGCCGCCTGGTAGAGGATGTCGACCACCTCGACCGCGGTGTGGATGCAGTAGGTCGAGTTGAGGCGGATCGCCATGCGCTCGTCCATCGCGATGTGGCCGCGCCCGCGCACCGCCTCGGTGATGTCCTCCAGCGACCGGATGAGATGCCCCCAGGCCGACGCCACCCGCACCTCGGATTGCGCCACCTGCTTCTGGATCACATGGTTGTTGCGCATCGTATTCTTGGCGCCGCGCGGGATCTTGTCGCGCGCCAGCTCGATAAACGAGGCAAGGGTCGAGCGCGCGCACCCGGTCGCCACCCCGGCGAACCCGGCGGCGTACATCGACAGGCTCGAAAAAGAATAGAGAAGGCCCGGCTCGCGCCTTTTGTCGGGCGAGTTGCGCGCGATCGACGGCAGCGAATAGGCCTCCGGCACGAACAGATCCTTGACCGAATACTGGTCGCTGCCGGTGCCGCGCAAACCCATCGTGTGCCAGATGTCGGTGAACTTGGTTTTGCTCTTCGGGAAGAACAGCGTGCGAATCGTCGGGCTGCCGTCGGCTTCGAGCCGCGGCTTGCCGTCGGCTTCGATCACCGGCACATGGCAGCCGAGCCAGCTCGCATGGTGGCTGCCGCTGGCGAACGCCCAGGTCGCCGAGACATTGTAGCCGCCGGCGACGGCGCGCGCCTCGCCGGGCCCCGGCCCCCAGGCGAGGATGCCGCGCGGACCGCCGAACATCTCCTCAGCCACCTCGGCCGACAGATAGGCCGCGGTCATCGAGCAGCCGGAATTCTGGTTGAGGCACCAGGCCATGCTGGCGTCGGTCCGGGCGAAGGCTTCGATGATCGGCGCATACTCGGCCGGCAGCAGCTCGGCGCCGCCCAGCGATTTCGGCAGCAGCAGGCGGAAAAGACCCTGCCCGATCATCTTGTCGATGATGCCGGGCGGCAGTTCGCGCCGCTCGTCGATCTCCCGCGCATGGGACGCGAGTTCCGGCGCCAGGTCGCGCACCCGCGCCAGATAATCGGCCGGCGCCGTCCGCTGCCGATCCCCGGCCGTATTTTTTGGAAGCGCTGCCGCCATTTCTTGCCCCTCTCCGGCCCGCTGTCACCGGGACCGGCAGTCCACAGGGAACGCCCCGGCCTGTCAAGGCGCAGCCGGCACGGTTAACCCCGGGTAAAGCATGGCTCGCGTAGGCTTGGCGGCGATGGCCCTTCCGCTCGCCGCGCCGCGCCCGCCCCAGAGTCGACATTGGCTCACCGAAGATCGCATCCGCGTCTATTCGTGGATCATGGTCGCGGTTTTCGGGATCGGGTTCGCCGCGATGATCGTCCGCTCGCTGCCCGATCTGGTCGATCCGCAGGGCAAGCCGTTCGGCTACGATTTCATGGCGTTCTGGAGCGCGGCGCGGCTGGCGCTCGCCGGCCATCCGACCGCGGTCTTCGACGGCGCCGCGCTCTCGGCGGTGCAGCACGCCGCGGTACCGGCGCAGCCGGCGATCTGGTTTCCCTGGCACTATCCGCCGACCTATCTGCTCGCGGTGCTGCCGTTGGGTCTCGTGCCCTATCCGGTCGCGCTCGCCGCCTTCATGGCCGGCACGACCCTGCTGTGGCTGGCGTTCGTGCGCCGGCTGCTGCCCGATCCGCGCGCCTGGGTCGTCGCCGCCGCGGCGCCGGCCGGGCTTCTCAACCTGCTCGACGGGCAGAACGCGTTCCTCACCGCCGCGCTTGCCGGGTTCGCGGTGCTGTGGCTCGACCGCAAGCCGCGCCGCGCCGGGGTGCTGATCGGCCTGTTGGCGATCAAGCCGCATCTGGCGGTGCTGCTGCCGGTGGCGCTGGTCGCCGGCGGCTATTGGCGCAGCATCGCGGCCGCCGCCGCGACGGTGGTGATCTTCCTTGCCCTCAGCGTCGCCGTGCTTGGGACGGGCACGATGATCGGCTTTGTCGATCACCTCGCGGTCTCGCAAGCCATGGCGGATCGCGGCGCGGTGCCGTGGCAGTGGATGCCGAGCCCCTATGTGCTCGCCTTGTCGCTGCGCGCGCCGGCGAGCGTGGCGGCGCTCGCGCAAGCCGTCGCGGCATTGGGCGCCGGGGTCTGCGTCTGGCGCGCCTGGCGCACCCCGGCGGCGCCGTTCGAGGCCAAGGCGGCGGTGCTGTTCGCCGCCTCGATGCTGGTCTCGCCCTATATGTTCACCTACGATTTGGTCTGGGATGTGGCGGCGATCGGGTTTCTCGCGGTTCTCGGGCTGCGCGCGGGGTTCCGTCGCGGCGAGCGCGACATCCTCTTCGCGGTCTGGCTCGCGCCGCTGGCGTTCATTCCGCTCTACTGGCTGAGCGGCGTGCAGTTCGGCTGTCTGACGACCGTGGCGCTGCTCGCCGCTGCGGTGCGGCGTGCCGTGCCGGCTAAGGCAGCTCGTGCCGCTTGCGGTCCGACCTCGCCGGCATGACGGCGCAGCGGCGTGCCGTTCCGCCGACCGACGATGGGGTATTGCTGCCGCGAGCGATGCGGCGCGACGCCGGCTAAGGCAGCTCCTGCCGCTTGCGTTCCGGCTTTTCCGGCATGATGGCGCGACCGTAGCGCAGGTCGCCGTCGAGCATCGCCATGCAGATGAGCGGGCGCGACGGCGCCCCCAGCTCCCACTCTTCCTTGACCTGGCCGAGCTGGCCGCAGCTCTGGCCGGGATGCGGGCTGATCGCGCGCACTCCGAGAAACAGCGTGGCGCCGGTCGCGACGCCGAGCAGCGCCACCTGGAGATTCGGCCAATGGCGCCGGATGTACTCTTGCGTCTTGTGCTGAGCCTTATGCACGCCAATCGCCTCCGCTCCCGCGGGCGAAACGATGCCAGCGCAACGGTTAACGCATCGTTGACGAAACCCCGCCATTGCCCCGCCAACTCGGCGGTCTGGTAAAAATTGCGCCCTCGCCGGCGGGTTTGCGTACACTGCCGCCTTCTCCGCCGCTGCGGACTTCCCGCGATGCCGATCCGCCAATTGCCGCCGGTCCTCGTCAACCGCATCGCCGCGGGCGAGGTCATCGAGCGCCCGGCGGCGGCAGTCAAGGAACTGGTCGAGAACGCGATCGACGCCGGCGCCGACCGCATCGAGGTGACCCTGCACGAAGGCGGCCAGGCGTTGATCGCCGTCTCCGACAACGGCGCCGGCATGACCCCGCCGGAGCTGTCGCTGGCGGTCGAGCGCCACTGCACCTCGAAGCTGCCCGACGACAACCTCCTGGAGATCGCCGCGCTCGGCTTCCGCGGCGAGGCGTTGCCGTCGATCGGCGCGGTCAGCCGGCTGCGCATCGTCTCCCGCCCGAGGGAGAATAATCCCGGCGCCGATTCGGCCTGGGAGATTCGCGTCGAGGCCGGCGAGAAGCACGCCCCGGTCCCGGCGGCGCACTCGCGCGGCACGCGGGTCGAGGTGCGCGACCTGTTTTTCGCGACCCCGGCGCGGCTCAAATTCATGAAGACGCCGCGCAGCGAGCGCGACCAGGCGGTCGATGCGGTAAAGCGCCTGGCGATGGCCTATCCCGCGATCGCCTTTACCGTGACCGGCGACGACGACCGAGTGCTGTTGCGCCTCGCCGCCGAGCGCGGTTCGCTCGCCCCCAGGGACATCGCCGACGATCCGCGCCGCGCCCGGCTCGCCGCGCTCCTCGGCCGCGAGTTCGGCGAAAACTCGGTCGCGGTCGACGCCGAGCGGCACGGTTTCCGCCTCACCGGGCGGATCGGGTTGCCGACCCTCAACCGCGGTCTGCCGCGCGACCAGTACCTCGTCGTTAACGGCCGGCCGGTGCGCGACCGGCTGTTGGTCGGCGCGGTGCGCGGCGCCTATCAGGACGTGCTGGCGCGCGACCGCCACCCGATCGTCGCGCTTTTCGTCGACGGCCCGGCCGCCGAGATCGACGTCAACGTCCATCCCGCCAAGGCCGAGATCCGCTTTCGCGATTCCGGCCTCGTCCGCGGGCTCATCGTCGGCGCGCTGCGCCATGCGCTCGACGCCGCCGGTCACCGCGCCTCGACCACCGTCGCCGATGCCGCCCTCGCCGCGTTTCGGGCCGAACCCGGGGCGACGATGCCGCGCTTCGCGCTGCCGCCCGGCCAGGGAGCTCACGTCGCCGCGCCGCGCGCGCTCTACGAGGCAGGGAACGCGTTTCTCCGGCCCGGTTTCGCCGAGCCGGCGGAGCCAGCCCCAATGCCGGACGACGCTGAGACGCCGCTCGGCAGCGCCCGCGTTCAGCTCCACGGCACCTACATCCTCGCCGAAACCGCCGCCGGCATCGTGCTGGTCGATCAGCACGCCGCGCATGAGCGGATCGTCCATGAGCGGATGAAGGAGGCGCTCGCCGCGCGCGGCGTCGCCCGCCAGGTGCTGCTGCTGCCCGAGGTGGTCGAACTCGATGCGTCGCTCGCCGCGCGGCTCGTCGCGCGCGGCGACGAACTCGCCGAATTCGGCCTCGTCCTCGAAGGGTTCGGCGCCGGCGCGATCGTGGTGCGCGAGGTGCCGGCTTTGCTGCCCGGCCTCGACATCGCCGCGCTTGTCCGCGACCTCGCCGGCGAACTCGCCGAATGGGACGACGCGCTCTCGCTCAAGGAGCGCATCGACAGCGTCTGCGGCACGCTCGCCTGCCACACCAGCGTGCGCGCCGGAAACCGCCTGTCGCAGCCCGAGATGGACGCCCTGTTGCGCCAGATGGAGGCGACCCCCAACAGTGGCCAATGCAACCACGGCCGCCCGACCTACGTGACCCTGGCTCTCGCCGACATCGAGCGCCTGTTCGGGCGACGGTAGAGCTTTTGCGAGGTGGCCATTATGGCTATATTGGCTACATGCGAAACTGGTCCATCCGTGACGCCAAAGACCATCTGAGCGAGCTTGTCGAAGCCGCAAGAGATGCGCCTCAGGCAATTACCCGCCGGGGCCGCTGCGCCGCAATCGTGCTGTCGCAGGAGGAGTTCGATCGGCTTCGTCGCCAGAGGGAGCCGTTGACGAGTTTCTTTGCGCGCTCCGGGCTCGATGCGGTGGAAATCGAGCGCATTGAAGCGGCGGCTCGTGACGACGCAGAGCTGTGAGTCGCGGCTGGCTGCTTGACACCAATGTCGTAAGCGAACTCGTCAAAGGAGTCCGCGCCGACCACGGTGTTATCGACTGGGCGGCAAAGGCGGAAGAATCGGAGTTATTTCTGAGCGTCATTACGCTCGGTGAGATCGTGAAAGGGATCGGACTCGCCGAAGAGCGCGGCCGCGACATGCGACGACCGCGAGATTTCCTGGAACGTGAACTTCCGGCACGGTTCGCCGGGCGTATCCTGCCCTTCGATGCGGAGGCGGCCATTGCCTGGGGCCGGTTAATGCAGCGATTGCGGGGCAATCGGGAGGACGAGAGGCGGCTGGCGACCGATGCCCAGATCGCAGCGATCGCCGAAGTGGCCGAGCTTAGTATCTGCTCCCGCAACCGCCGCGATTTTGAGCGGCTGGGGATCACGGTGCTCGATCCTTTTTCATCTTCATGAGCATCACGGATGCCGCGGTCGCGCGGCGCAACGAGATCCCGCGCGGCATCTTCTTCATGGTGATCTCGACCGTGCTGTTCGCCGGGGTCAACGCGATCGTCAAATGGGAGGTGGCGCTCTACCCGGTCGGCGAGGTGGCGTTCTACCGGGCGCTCTTCGCCCTCGTCGCGGTGTCGGTGATCATCCTGCCGCGCGCCGGCATCGGCGTCTTTCGCACCCGCCGCTACCTGGCGCATCTGCAGCGCGGCGTCTCGCAGTTCGGCTCGATGACCTGCATGTTCATCGCGCTGAGCCTGATGTCGCTGGGCGCGGCGGTGGCGATCGGCTTCGCCGCGCCGCTGTTCACGACGCTCTTGTCGGCGGTGGTCCTCAAGGAGCGGGTCGGGCCGCACCGCTGGTCGGCGCTGGCGGTCGGATTTCTCGGCGTGCTGATCGTCACCGAGCCGGGCGCCGCCACGTTTCAGACCGGGGCGTTATTTGCGCTCGGCAACGCGGTGCTGATCTCCTCGGTCGCGGTCGCGATACGGCGGATGAGTCTCACCGAATCGACCGAGACCCTGACCCTCTACCAGATGATCGTGATCACGGTGTGCACCCTCTTCCTGCTGCCGTTCGGCTTCCGCGCGCCCACTTGGTTCGACGCCGGCGCCCTGGCGCTCGCCGGGATCGGCAACGGCGTCGCGCAATATTGGTGGACCCGCGCCCTCACCCTGGCGCCGCCCTCGGCGGTGGTGCCGTTCAACTATTTGTCGCTGGTCTGGGCGACGATTCTCGGTCTCGCGATCTGGGGCGACGTGCCGACGACGCATCTGCTGGTCGGCGCCGCGGTCGTCGTGGCCTCAGGGCTCTACATTCTGTGGCGCGAAACACTGCATCGGAGGCGGCCGGCGTCGATCCCCGCTCCATCCGTCATTCCGGGACGCCGCGCAGCGGCGAACCCGGAACCCATAAACACCGACGGTTCAAGTTAGGCTCGACCGCCGCAAAATGCCCGGCTGAGGGCCGTGTTCATAGGTTCCGGTCTCCCGCGCTCTGCGCGGTCCCGGAATGACAATCGCGCTGTCACGCCTGCTTGAAGAACCGGCTGGCGTTGTCCCACAAGAGTTTCTTCTGCGTCTCCGGCTTGAGGCTCTTCCAGTCGAGGATGTTCGACACCGTGTTGGGAAACTGGCATTCCGAATGCGGGTAGTCGGAGGCGTACATCAGCACGTCGTCGCCGAGGAATTGGGTGACGTGCTGGAACATGTCCTCGCCCTCGTGCCGCTCGATCGAGCAGAAGAACCGACCGCTCTTCAGATAGTCCTCGGGATGGTGCCGCAGCTTGGCGGTGCTGCCGACATATTCGTACTGCTCGTTCATCCGCCGCCCCCAGAACGGCAGCCAGCCGAAGCCGCATTCGAGGATGCCGACGCGCAGCTTGGGATGCCGGTCCATGATGCCGCCGCCGATCACCGAGGCGATGAACCGCATCGCGCCCCACGGGTGCGAGGCGAGCCGGCCGAGAAAGATGTTGTCCCAGAGATCGAACGCGCCGGGAAAATAGGGCGGCGTCCAGGTAAAGCTGTGATGGCAGATCGGCAGATCGCGCTCGGCGCAGGCTCGCCAGATCGGCTCCAGATCGGGGTGGTCGGCCGGGGTGTCCCTGGTGACGAGCGGCATCACCGCCACCGCCCATTTTGACTTGCCCCAGTCGCGGATTTCCTTGACCGCCGCGTCGACGTCGCGCGCCGAGGCGACGATCATGCTGGTGAGCCGCCCCGGATAGCCGGCGCAGAAATCCTCCATATGCCGGTGATAGGCGCGGATCACGTTGGTTTCGAGCGACGGGTCGTCGTGCCCGACGAGGCTGGTCCACGCGGTCGGGATCAGGAAATGCGCGTCGACCCCCTCGTCGTCCATATCGGCGATGCGGCTCTCCGCCTGATCGTCCTGCACCCCGAGCCGCGGTTGCTGCGTCCCCATCCAAACCGAAGCGCGGCCGGTATGCTCGGGGCGCGGCGCCGCCTCGCCAAGGATGCGCTTATAGGAGATCTGGCCGAAGCGGTAGACATGACGGCCCGGCGAACTGCCCGGCGTCGTCGCCGCGATCGGGGTGCGGAACGGCGCCAGCTCGGGCAGGCGGTCGCGGAAGCCGGGGTCGAGGTATTTGTCGATGACCTCGGCCGACGGCTCGACGTGGGTATCGGAATCCCAGACCTTGAACCCGTTCTTCATCGCCCGCCTCCCGCCTGTGCTTTGTGCCGGGATTTATATACCCGCCGGGCCATCGCTGAAAATGCTCGACCCCAGGCGGCGGATCGCGCCATGCTCGGCCGCCCCTGCCCAGCGAGGATGCCGCGCCCATGCCGCAAGTGACCTATGTGAGCCATGACGGGAAAAGCACCACGCTCGACGTGCCGCTCGGCACCAGCGTGATGCAGGCCGCGGTGTTGCACGGGGTTGACGGCATCGTCGCCGAATGCGGCGGCTCCTGCATGTGCGCGACCTGCCATGTCTATGTCCGCGAGGACCAGCTGTCCAAGCTTCCGGAGATGGAATTGGGCGAGGACGCGATGCTCGACGGCACCGCCAGCCCGCGCCGGCCCAACAGCCGGCTCTCCTGTCAGCTGGCGATGACCCCGGCGATGGCCGGCCTCGTCGTCGATATGCCGGAGACGCAAACGTAATGCCGACTGGCCTGATGCCGACCGGCCTGACGGCGGCGCCGCGGGTCGTCATCGTCGGCGCCGGGCATGGCGGTTTCCAGCTTGCCGCCTCGCTGCGCCAGCACGGCTTCGACGGCGAAGTGCTGCTGATCGGCGACGAGCCGCATCTGCCCTATCAGCGCCCGCCGCTGTCGAAAGACTATCTCGGCGGCAAGATCGGCCTCGACCTTCTGCTGATGCGGCCCGAATCGTTCTTCCGCGATCAGCGGATCGAGCTGGTCGGCGGCGTCGCCGTCACCGAAATCGACCGCGCCGCCAAGCGGCTCGTGCTCGCCGACGGCAAGCGGGTCGATTACGGCCATCTCGTCCTCGCCACCGGCGCCCGCAACCGGGTGCCGCCGCTCCCCGGCGTCGAACTCGACGGCGTCTGTTATCTGCGCAACCTGGCCGAGACCGACGCGCTGAAGCAGCGGCTCGCCGCCGCCGAGCACGCCGTCGTCATCGGCGCCGGGTTCATCGGCCTCGAATTCGCCGCGATGGCGCGCGCCCTCGGCGCCCACGTCCATATCGTCGAGCTGGTCGACCGGGTGATGAGCCGCGTCGTCTGCCCCGAGACCTCGGCCTTTTTCGCCGACGCGCACCGCGCGAGAGGGGTCGAGTTCAGCTTCGGCGTCCGCGTCGAGCGGATCGGCGGCGAGGGCGGCCGGGTCACCCACCTGGTGCTCGACGACGGCCGCGACCTGCCGGCCGATCTCGTGCTGATCAGCATCGGCGTGGTGCCCAATGAAAGCCTCGCCGCCGCCGCCGGGCTCGCGGTCGAGAACGGCATCGTCGTCGATGAGCTGCTGCTGACCGCCGATCCCGCGATCTCGGCGATCGGCGATTGCGCGTCGTTTCCCTCGCGCCATTCGCAACGCAACCCGGTGCGCCTCGAAGCGGTGCAGAACGCCGCCGACCACGCGCGCTGCGTCGCCGACCGGCTGCTGCGGAAACCGGCGCCCTACGCCGCGCTGCCTTGGTTCTGGAGCGAGCAGGGCGCGCTGCGGCTGCAGATCGTCGGCCTCACCGCCGGGTTTCAGCGGGTCGTGCTGCGCGGTTCGCCCGCGAGCGGCGGGTATTCCGCCTTTTGTTATGCCGGCGACAAGCTGCTCGGGATCGAGTCGGTCAACAAGCCGGCCGACCACGCCTTCGCCCGCCGCCTGATGGCCGCCGGCCGCGGCGTGACCCCCGCCGAGGCCGCCGACCTCAGCTTCGACCTGCGCGCCGCCGCGACCGCGCGCCTCTAGCCGGAGCGAGACCAGGCTCGGGTAGGCGGTTCGCGGGCGAAGCGCGCTCGGCGAGGCTCAGAGGAAGCCGCGCATCGCCGCGGCGGTCGCGCTCGCCGCGCTCTGCAGGAAGGCGAGGTCGCTGCCGGGCAGCACCAGCCGCACGCCCATCTCGATATAGCGCTTCAACAGCGCCTGGTCGGCGATGCCGCCGACCCCGGCGTGTTTGCCATGGTTGCGGCAGGCGTCGACCACGGCCCGGTACGCCGCGACGATGCGCTCGTCGCCAAACCCGCCGGGAACGCCCAGCTCCATCGCCAGATCGTTGGTGCCGATCAGCAGCGAGTCGATCCCCGGCACCGCGGCGATCGCGTCGGCGTTGCGGATCGCCAGCGGGGTCTCGAGCATGACGATGATCATCGTCGCGGCGTTGATCGCCGCGCAGGTCTCGGCGAGCGGGTGCTTCTCGTAGCGCAAATGCGGCAGCCCGCCGGCGACCGAGCGGTGGCCGTGCGGCGGGTAGCGCAGCGCGGCGGCGATCGCCTTCGCCTCCTCGGGCGTATCGACATGCGGCATGACGATGCCGAGCGCGCCGCCGTCGAGCACGCGCGTCGCCATCCACGATTGGCCGGCCGGAACGCGTACGATCGGCGCGATGCCGACACCGAGCGCGGCGACCGAAATCTGCACCGCCGTGTCGAGGTCCATCGAATTGTGCTCGAGGTCGAGGAACAGCCAGTCATAGCCGCACGCCTTCATCGCCGGGGCGATATCGACGGTGCGCGCCTGGCGCAGGATGATTCCGAGCGCGAGCTCGCCCGCCGCCAGCCGATCCTTTGCCGCATTGATTACGCTGGTCGGCATGATTTCTCCTCCAGAAACGGTTGCGCAGCGAGTCTAGCGGGTTCATGTCTCGGCGGAAATGCGGGCGACCGGACGCCGATCACCGCGAAGCTGCAAGTTAACGCTGCTGCGCCAAAGGCGGACGCCTGCGGTAGGGTCCCGCGAACAGGAGGATGCGATGGCCGAAACCAACCGACAAATCTTGCTCGCGCGCCGGCCGAACGGCATGCCCGTGCCGGAGGATTTCTCGATAGTCGAAAGCCCGGTGCCGGAGCCGGGCGAAGGTCAGGTGCTGCTGCGCGGCATCTACCTGTCGCTTGATCCCTATATGCGCGGACGGATCAGCGGCCAGCGCTCCTATGCCAAGCCGACCGCGATCGGCGAGGTCATCGAGGGCCGCGTCGTCGGCCGGGTGGCCGCCTCGCGCCATCCCGGCTTCCGCGAGGGCGACTACGCCTTTGGCGGCTACGGCTGGCAGACCCATAGCGCGATCGACGGCGGCGGCCTCACCAAGCTCGATCCGCAAGCGGCGCCGATCTCCACCGCGCTCGGCATTCTCGGCATGCCGGGGCTCACCGCCTATGTCGGGCTGAAGACGATCGGCCGCCCGAAAGCCGGCGAGACCGTGCTGGTCTCGGCGGCGTCGGGCGCAGTCGGCGCGGTCGCCGGACAGCTCGCCAAGCGTGACGGCTGCCGCGTTGTCGGCATCGCCGGCGGCGCCGACAAATGCCGCTATGTGACGGGCGAGATCGGCTTCGATGCTTGCGTCGACCATCGCGGCGGCGATTTCGGCGGCGCGCTCGCCGCCGCCTGTCCCCAGGGGATCGACGTCTATTTCGAGAATGTCGGCGGCGCGGTCCAGGCCGCGATGTTCCCGCTGCTCAACGATTTCGGCCGCATGATCATGTGTGGCATGATCTCGGAATATAACGACGCCGCGCCGCGCCCCGGCCCCAGTCTCGTCGCCGCGGTGCGCAAGCGGCTGCGCATCCAGGGCTTTATCGTCAGCGACCATGCCGCGCTACGGCCCGAATACCTGGGGCTGGCAGCGCCCTTGGTGCGCGCCGGCCAGCTCAAATACCGCGAGGACATCGTCGACGGCATCGACAACGCGCCTGCCGCGTTCATCGGCCTCTTGCAGGGCCGCAATTTCGGCAAGCTGATCGTCAGGCTCGGCGACGATCCGAGCCGCGGCTAAGCCGTCTAAAGCTCCCGCCCGTTGGCGTCGAACAGCATCGAGACGGCGATGATCTTGTCGACGGTCTTGCCGTCGGTCGCCAGCGGCGCCAGGCAGTTCTCGACCAGGCGGTGGTTCGGGTCGCGGTCCAGCAGCGTGCGGCCGCGCCGCCAGGTTGCTTGCCCCGTCTCCAGGATGAAGCGATAGCGGTCGCGCAGGGTGACGTTGTCCACCCATTGCGGCTGCGCCTCGTCGAGCCACATTCCGGTCAATTCGCGCCGCAGCGAGCGGGTGATGTCGGTGCCGACCAGCCGGTAGCGGAAGCGCAGCGGGTCGCGGCACACGTCGAGCATCCATAGCCGCGACAACAGCGGCACGATATCTTCGGGCGCGATGTGCTGGCGGCCGGGCAGACGCCCGGGCGGCGCGACCTTGAGCCAGTATTCGTAAAACCGGCGAAGCAGCGGATGCCAGCACGACCGGTCGACCGGAATCCGGTGATCCGTCCAAACGCCGTAGTCACCGGCGACGCCGGCCCAAGGAACTTCGATCGAAACTTCTCCGCCCATGGAGGCGAGGCTAAACCCAAATCGTTAGCGCAAGGTTGATGACGGCGGCGCAACGCGCTCGACTCGCGGGCCGCGTCAGACCGACAATCGCCCCGAACGTCCTATCCGAAGAGGCCGCGACGACCATGCACCGCCGCAGGAACTGGCACGACGCTCATCGCGAGAAGATGTCTTCCGGCGCCCGCATCGCCGACAAGGTCGCCAGCTTTATCGGCTCCTGGCGGTTCATCATCATCCAAAGCGCGATCTTCGTGGTTTGGGTCATCTTCAACACGGTCTGGTTGTTCGATCCCTATCAGTTCGACCCTTACCCGTTCATCCTGTTCAACCTCTTCATGTCGGCGGAAGCGGCCTATGCCTCGCCGCTGATCCTGATGAGCCAGAACCGCCAAGCCGAGCGCGACCGCGTGCAGGCGCAGCACGATTACGACACCAACATCGCGGCCAAGGAGGAGATCGAGACGATCCTCAAGGAGCTGACCCGCATCGAATTCGACAAGTTGGACAAGATCCTGGCGCTGCTGCAGAAGCCTGCATAAATGCGGCGCCCGACGGAGGAACGGCAATGGATTTTGACTTTTCGCCGAAGGTGACGGCGCTGCGCGAACGGCTGCTCGGCTTTATGAAGCGCGAGGTGTACCCGGCGGAGAAGGTGTTCGAGCGCGAGCTGAACGAGGCGCCGTCGCGCTGGCAGATCCCGCCGGTGATGGAAGCGCTGAAGAAGAAGGCCAAGGCCGAGGGGTTGTGGAACCTGTTTCTGCCCGAGTCGGAATTGGGCGCCGGGCTCAGCAACCTCGAATACGCGCCGCTGTGCGAGATCATGGGCCGCTCGCCGATCGCGCCCGAGGTGTTCAACTGCTCGGCGCCCGACACCGGCAACATGGAAACGCTGGTGCGCTACGCGACCCCGGCGCAACAGGAAGAGTGGCTGAAGCCGCTGCTCGCCGGCGACATCCGCTCGTCTTTCGCGATGACCGAGCCGGCGGTCGCCTCGTCCGACGCGACCAATATCGAAGCGCGCATCGAGCGCGACGGCAACCGGGGCTACGTCGTTAACGCGCGCAAATGGTGGACCAGCGGCGCGATGGACCCGCGCTGCAAAATCTTCATCCTGATGGGCAAGACCGACCCCAACGCCGCGCGCCACCAGCAGCAATCGATGATCCTGGTGCCGCGCGACACGCCTGGCGTCACGGTCGTGCGGGCGCTCACCGTGTTCGGTTACGACGACGCGCCGCACGGCCATGCCGAGGTCGAGTTCAAGGATGTCCGCGTGCCGGCCGAGAACATCCTCCTGGGCGAAGGCCGCGGCTTCGAGATCGCGCAGGGCCGGCTGGGGCCCGGCCGCATCCATCATTGCATGCGGATGATCGGCCTCGCCGAGCGCTCGCTGGAGGCGATGGTGGCGCGGGTCAAGAGCCGCACCGCCTTTGGCCGGCCCTTGGCCGACCAGGGCGTCATCCGCGAATGGATCGCCGATTCGCGGATGGAGATCGAGCAGGCGCGTCTCCTGACGCTCAAGGCGGCGCACATGATGGACACCGCCGGCAACAAGGTCGCGCAGGCCGAGATCGCGATGATCAAGGTAATCGCGCCCAAAATGCTGCTCGCCGTGATCGACCGCGCGATCCAGGCGCATGGCGGCGCCGGCGTCAGCCAGGATTTCGGCCTCGCCTACGCCTGGGCGCGCTCGCGGGTGATGCGCATCGTCGATGGGCCGGACGAGGTCCATAAGCGCGCGGTGGCGCGGGTGGAACTGCGGAAAATGATTTGAGCTGGAGCGACGCCGTGCGTCCTTCGAGGCTCCGCTGCGCGGAGCACCTCAGGATGAGGCGTTTTTCTTGATGCCGTTTCGCACCTTGATGCCATCTGATGTCTGGAGGCCAGTACTGTCGTTCCTCATCCTGAGAGCCTGACTTGAAATGAATTGGGTGATTTCAGTGAGTTGTGATTCCTTGTTGTTGTCAGACAAACAGGGGGCCACAACATGTGGACTGAAATCACCCGGGCGGAGTATCGGCGCGAGGAGCTGCGCTA
>DASRLO010000040.1:0-78112 GCA_035648415.1 Allostellaceae bacterium | reverse complement strand
GTCGCGAAGATGCGGTCGCCCATGCGATCGATGCTGTCGTCGCTGTAGCAAAAACGAATGGCCCGGCGGGCTTCGTCGACAACTCTGCCGCGCGTGACGCTGACACGCTGAACAGCGGCTGCCGGAGCGCGCCCCGCCTGTGCGAGCCGATGGAACGCCGCCTGGTCGAGCAGCTTGCCGCGCACGTTACGCGACCTTCTCGTCTGCCGCGGAAGTCGCTAACAGATCGAGCTGATCGAGCGCCTTTCGCTTGTCAGCGATGCTGGCGTTGGCCTGATCGACGCCGCCGCCCGCCACGATTGTCCGCGAGCGCGCCGATTTCGCAGTTGCTTCCAATTCTTGAAGCCGCAAGATAATCGCCGCGGCGAGCGGCGCAGGCACCTGACGCAGCACCGATGCACCCTGCATTTCTACGCGTTGCTCGGCATCGATGCGGACATCGAGCGCCGCGAGGACGAGCTGCATTTCGGCCAACGCCGCGGCGATCTCGCGGTCGGCCGCCTGGGCCTCGGCCAGCTCCTGCTGCGCGGCCTCGCGGCGCTCTGCCTCTTCGGCCAGCTCGCCGGCAATCTCGTCGCGCCAGGTCGCGAATATGGTCATTAAATTGTTCCCCGATCCTCGAGAAACCGACGCCACCGCGCCAATTCACCATCGCTTTCTGAGCCGAGCAGGATCGCGGCGCGCAAATCTGGAGCCGGGTGCAAATCCGGCGCCCAGGCGTAACCGCGGTTCAACCCGTCGACTCGGAACGCACGTTCATCATCGACAGCTCTGGCAAATTCGCAGGCGGCTTCATAAACGCGCCGAATTCTTTCGGCGTGCGCTGCCGCCGTGTTCTCGGCGTACTGGCGCGAAAGCCTGCTCGCGATTGCCGCCTGAATTTCGAGCTGCTCGGCGAGCGCGGCGTTGACGGCTCGCTCATGTAGCCAGAGGCGCTCAAGCCGGCGCTCGTCAGTTATTTCTTCCGGCAACTCTCCGCCGGCGCCAACGCGCAGCGCCCTTTCCAGCGTAGTTTCGGTCTGTCCAATCTCCTGCGCCAACTCGGCATCGATAGCGGCAAGGTTCCGTGCTGTAGTTTGAGCCCGATCGCCTCTTGCGCCGTCGATGTCGCCGGAAAGGACATAGCGCCGATATTCGATTTGGCGGGTCTGCAATTGGAGGCGCCGCAAGACGATTTGGAGCCGCGCCACGGTCTCAGCTTGAGCCTGATATTCGGGGTCATCATCGAGCCGCCCGAGCGGAAAGGCGTCGGTGGCCTGGACGTGAAGTGTTCGCAAATTTGTTTTCATGTCGGTGATTGTCGCCGACGGTTTGGGACATTGCATTGGCCGCGATATCCCACCGCTCGGCCCTCGGCGGCGGAAGAGGCAAGCCAAAAGCTAATTCAGTCACGGGATCGAATTTCGCGAGCAGTTTTCTGAGATATTCGGGGGTGGGCATTTTCCCGAGGGACTGCAGGTCCCGGATAGGACCGTCGGCGCCCGGGGGCCGATTGGTGCCCGCGATTGCCGCCTGCACCTCGCTCGCTAATGGTCGGCCGGTGAGGGAGGACGGGAAACAAGCGATGATCTGCGCCAGCAACCGCGTCCGCTTTTCGATCCGGTCGGCAGATCGCCATCCTGGGTGCAAGCCGGATATCCGATCGAGCGTCTGGTCGTCGCCGTCGACGCGCGGGTCGAGCCATAGCCGAATCTGCTCAGCTTTGGTCCTGATCGCGGGGTTGTCGCTGGTCTCGGCGAACTCGGCGAGTGCGAACCAGGATTCGATGACATCGGCAACGTGGGACATGGTTTCGTGTCCATCTAGGGGGTGCGGCGTCGTCCGACGCTGCGGAAGGGGCGGTCAGTGGGCTCGCGCTCGCCGGGTTGCCACATACGCGACGAAAGCCGAGCGCGCGGCGGCGTCCGGCGGGCGCCCGGTATGCGAGCACCAAGCTAACAATTCCGGCACATCGACCACCTGCTTGAGCAGCGGCACTCCGCGCGCGATCAGCGCGTCGAACCGGCCCCCGGCCAGCGCCACGAACTCGTCGAACGTCCTCGGCACGTCGGGAGCGGCAGCCGCAAGCGCCGGGTATTGATCCGGCTCGTACCACGCGAGGGCGATGACGGCCATCAGTGCACCATCGGCCGGCGGCTTATGTATCCGCCTAGGCTGCCGCTACTAGCCTCGGCAGGCTCCTCCGCAGGCGTCGCTGCTGGTGCGATCGCGCGCGGCCTATTCAGATAAAGCTCCAATTGTTTGCCGGTGAATATCGCCGTGCTGGTGGTCCAGCTACGCGGTGACAACAGAAGCTCGACGGCGAGCGCGCGGACCTCGGCTGAGGCCTTGTCACGCAAACTCACTTCGGGCGCGAGCCGCCGGTAGCCGCTCGGTGTCGTGTAGACCGCGCCCTCTGCTTCGAGTTGGGCGGTATAATGTTCGAGGCGAGAGAGCGCGGCGCAATAGCTCGCAAACAACGGGATTTGTGACTCCTGTAGGCGCGCCTGGCGACGGGCGGTCTCTATCTCGCGGGTCCAGATGTCCTTGGCCGGAGCCGGCAACCAGCCAGGGGGGGCCCACAGTTCAGCGGCGGCGGCAGAAAAAACGTTTTCTGCCGGTGAGGCCGCTGTAGGCGGTGCCGGATTTTTCGAACGCCGACGTTTTCCGGCGTGGCCGTGTAGACGCTTCAGCGCTTCCGGCTTCGGTGGTCTTCCCCGTCTCATTAAGCCGTTCTCCTCGGTTAAAAAAATGTTTGCCGTTGCTGATTTTCGCGGGAGCACCTCAAACGCCTTGGCAGGTCTTCAAACCCAAATGTCTTCAGGGTCTTGACCCCCCTACCTACCTGACGCGGACGCTGCCGTACCACTGCCGCTGGTCCGCCGCGGTTTTCGCCCTGTGGCATGACCGGCAGATTGCGGAGAGGTTGGTCGGGTCGAGACGCCGCGACGGATCGACGGGGATCGGGATGACGTGATCGACCTCGCTCGCGGCGACGACAAGGCCTTTCGCCTCGCAGTGCTGGCACAACGGATGCGCCTTGATGAAGGCGTTGCGAACTTTGGTCCACGCCCGGTCATAACCACGTGAGGCAGCAGAGCCGCGTTGGATGTCGTAGCCGCGGGGTCGCCAGCCGGGCTGTCTATGGATCGGGGCGCGTTGCGGCATGGCATTTCTCCATCGAAGCTGTAGAAGGGGATCACCGCCGCCGCTCCTCGATCCGGCGAGCCATTCCAGATCCGAAAATCAGATTGGACGGCATCTGGCAGTCGGGTTCGCCGGGTGCCGGGCCCCAGTCGTCAAGCCACTCGCCCGTGAGGAACCGACTGCGGCGGCTTATCCAGTCCGGTGGACGATCACGAAGGACCGTTGGCCCATAGGGCAGCGGCTCATCCTGGCTATGCCCCCCACCGACGATGCCGGTCGCATAGGCAAGCGGTTCGGCCGACTCCTGGTCCTCGAACTCGCGATCGGCGAGCCATTTCCAGGTATGTCGCACGTACTTCGGCTTCTCGACCGTGGTGGCGCGCCGCTCGGCAGCGGCGATTACGAGCTCAGGATCGACGCCTTGCGCGATCAGCTTGTCCCACTCCCGACGGCCCCTGCCTTTGGAATCATCGGGTCGATGCGGTGATGCGGTCCAGAACCTCTCGAAGGCATTCTGCAGCTCCGGCGGCTCGACCTCGGTCCCCTCTTGATCGATTACGAGATCGGTCTCGCGCGCGCGCACCCTTTGTGTGTAAGAGGTCTGTACCTTTGTATGTAAAGTTTGTTCTTCTATAGACGCGCGCGACACACCGGTGTGCTGATCTGCGTCACCGGTGTGCTGATCTGCGTCACCGGTGTGCTGATCGTAGACGACGAAAATTGAGCCCTCGGGCCCGAGTCGGATCAGGCCCAGCCCTTCAAGTTCGCGAAGATGTCGCGATAGGTTGCGACTCACGATGCCGCCCTGCTCAGCCAGCGAATCGAGGTCTGTTCGCCAGCATTCACCCGTTGCCAGTTTTGTATGTTCGCAAATCCCTTCGAGTAGGGCCCGGGTCTGACCCCGCATTTTCGTTCGAGCGGCGCGCCGGGGAATGGGAATAAACCCCGCATTTTTAGTCGCGCGCAGACCGACGACGTTCTCCCCTGCGGCGGCGGCCAATTTCATGATCTGCCGGCCGCGATGACCGCGTCGGTAGCGGCGAGGGACGAGGGATGCACATCGCCGAGCGGATTACCCTCAATTCCGTAAGCGCGCCAGTCACCGTCCCCGTTGGTGGTGATCGTGCCGAGGAGACGGTGACCGTCGTAAACCGACCGCTCACATGGTTCGGAAACGACGGGGCGCCGACCTTGTGCCATCGCGGGCCGCCCTAAAGCTCGGCCGCAGACTTCAGGTCGCGCCACCTGAATGGTGTCGTCGGCGAAGCCTCGGAGGCAGAACCCTCGCGCAAACCGGCAAGAAATTCTTGCGGAGGCGTCAAGATGATGCGGCAGCGCGGCCCCATCGCGACCGAGTCGATCCGCTTTTGCCTGAGCAGATCAAAAACAGTGACGCGAGATAGACCGACTGCGCGCGCCCATTCCTTAGGCCGCCAGCCGCGCTGGGGATCGGTATTTAGGTGATTTACCGGAGGCATTGTGACCCACCCTCAAAGTTGCGGCGGGTCAATTGATTAATCACATCGGACGGTGGCGTCCAACAGGGACTATTCTAAGCCCCCTTAGAACAGTCGGCCGGTCTGTCAAATGCGAAAGGGGGAAGCACCAACCCCTCCGGAATCAACCATAAACGGTCGGGGTCGAGGACAGGTTCGTTTCGCCGTGGCGGAGTGATCTTTGCACCCATTTCCGCCAGAAATCTGGCGAGGCCAAGAAACTCGGGAAATCGGTCCAGGTGGCAAGGGAAGGTACTGTCGCCCTCGCGGAGCCCGGTAAAAACATACGCCCCCCATAAGTGCGCGACTGACTTAAAATCGCCCCAAATTGCATTCTCCAAAGTTGATCGGGAGAACCAAGGAGAAGCCGCCGTCATTTCGGTCTTGAGCGCTTCAAGTTTCACGCCACCAAAATGCTGAAAATCACTCACTGCCGCCACCAAAAGTAGCCCAGCACTGAAGCCATGCTCGAATGGCTTCTCGGACTGTTTATAAATTGCGCTGGGTGCAGTCGCCTCTAGGCCGAAACGAAGCAACTCGCTCGCTTCGGTCGGCGTCAACTCGATATGGCGTGTCTTCTCAGTAACGTATATTGCAGCCCCGGTTCGCTTTGCCTCAGCGCGTTTCTCGGCATCGCGCGGCCAGAGCATGACCGCCTCGATGTAGAGTAAATCCAGTCGCGACCGATTCGGCCCGACCATTTCCGATGTAAGTTCGAGCAGGGGCATTTTAGGCGCTACGCGTCGCGCCTGAGCGGCAGCGGGACTATTTGAGCGCCGGGGGGCGCGCCTTCGCAATGCGAGGCCCAAGCCTCGGCAAGCGATCGGCGCTTTTCGAACAGATCGGTGCGTCGATAGGCGCGCTCCACCTCATCGCCGACCAAGTGTGCTAGAGCCATCTCGGCCACCTCGGCCGGAAAGCTGGTCTGTTCTGCCACCCAATCTCGGAAGGTCGACCTAAACCCGTGAGCGGTGAGCTCGCGCCGTTTCATTTTTTGCAACACCTCAAAGAAAGCGGTCTTGCTGGGCGGCCTGCCCTCTCGCGTTCCGGGGAACACGAATTTGGAGGCGCGAATCGCGGCCATCTGCTCAACGATTTTCATCGCCTTGGCACTGAGCGGGACGCGGTGCTCTCGCCCCGCTTTCATTCGCGCGGCGGGAATCGTCCAGAGACGTTGTGCCGCGTCAATCTCTTCCCACAGCGCTCCAAGCGCCTCTCCCGAGCGAGCAGCGGTTAGGATGGAAAATTCGAGAGCGCGCGATGCCACGCCCTCCTGCTCACCCAACGAGGCCATAAACGAGGCGATCTCCTTATGAGAAAGCGCCGCGTGGTGCGCGACAGCACGGACCTTGGTTTTCTTCGGTAGCAGGTTTTCAAGATGACCGCGCCAACGCGCCGGGTTCTCCCCCTGCCTATAGCCGCGGGTTCTGGCCCAATCGAGTATCGACTCTATTCTTCCCCGCACCCTGCTCGCGGTTTCTGGTTTCACCGACCAAATCGGCTCTATCACGCGCATCACCAAGCCAACATCGATCTCACCAACGGGAAGATTGCCAAGCCGAGGCAGGACATAGCTTGATAGTGATGTTTCCCATTGGCGCCTGTGTTTGGCCCCCCTCCAACCAGCCTTATGCGCTTCGATGTACGCCCAGGCGCATGCGTCGAACGTCATCCCCCTGGCTAGCTCGACGGCTTTGCCGATTCGGGCAGCCTGCCTTTCTTCTATCGGGTCCCGGCCCTCTGCTATGAGTCGCCGTGCCGTAAACGCGCGGTCACGCGCTTCGGCCAGGGAGAACAACGACACCGAGCCAAGCCCGAGATCATGCCGCTTGCCGCGAAACGTATATCGAAAGACCCAGGATTTAGCGCCTAGGGCCGAGACATGGAGATAGAGGCCGTGGCCATCGGCGAACATACCGGCGCGCGTCTCGCTTTCGACACGTCTGACGGTAAGGCCCGCTGCTCGTCTTGCCATAATTCGCCGCCGTTTCGTTCCCGCATGTGTTCCCATCATGCGGCGGCGAACCGATACGGTCAACCGTGAACTACGGCAAACTATCGATCATCGAAATGTCCAGGATCTATGCGGTTAATCGCTACTACGGCGCACTACGTCGGACGCAGACCTTGGGGAGCTACGCTCCGACCGGGCGTCTCTGGCGAGGCGGCGGATCATACTTGCCGCGCCGACCGCGCGCAACGCGTCAGCTTTTCTGGCGGGTGAGCAGCGCGTCGAGCATTTGGCGGGCGGAGAGGAGATCATGCACCGCCGACTGGAGCGTCGCCTTGCCGGCGTCGGAAAGAGCGGCGGGAACCGGCGGGGTTTCGGCCGCGGCGCGGCGCGGACTGCGGGCCGGCCGGCCGGCCGGCGGGTCGGGCGCCGGCACCCTATCGAGCGGAAAGAGGCTGGGCGCGACCTCGCTCACGCCGCCGCCCCCATCCGCGAGCAGCTTCTGCACGCCGCGGATGGTGTAGCCTTCCTGGTAGAGGCACTGCCGGATATGCGATAGCAGCGCGATGTCCTCCGGCCGGTAATAGCGCCGGCCGCCGCCGCGCTTCAGCGGCTTCAGCTGGGGGAATTTCGACTCCCAGAAGCGCAGCACGTGCGCGGGCAAATCGAGATCCTCGGAGACCTCGCCGATAGTGCGGAACACCGCGGCCCGCTTGTTGCCCCTTCGGCCGGAAGCGGTCTCCCCTGCTTCGCTCACTTCAGGCTGACGAGCGTCGGGCCGCGCCGGATTGCGCGAGCGCCTGGTTGATCTGGTCCTTGAGGGCGTGCGAGGCGCGGAACACCAGCACCCGGCGCGGGCTGATCGGCACTTCCTGGCCGGTTTTCGGGTTGCGGCCGATGCGCTGGCCCTTGCGGCGCACGGCAAAGCTGCCGAAGGACGAGATCTTGACCATCTCGCCCCGCTCCAGCGCGCCCGAAATCTCGGCGATCACCGACTCGACCAGCTCGGCCGATTCATTGCGCGACAAGCCGACCTCTTGATAGACCGCTTCGGTGAGCTGAGCGCGAGTAACCGTCTGACCGGCCATGCCGCCCTCCCGTTCTTTGGCGAAGGTTAGCCGCGCCGAAAAACGCCGTCAAATTCCAAAGCGTTGCGTGATTTTTCGCGAGGCGTCGCCTCGTCTTTTTCCGCTACCAGCGAACCAGGCTCGCGCCCCAGGTGAGGCCGCCGCCCAGAGCTTCCATCAGCACCAGGTGGCCGGGCTGGATGCGCCCGTCGGCGACCGCCTCGTCGAGCGCCAGCGGGATCGACGCCGCCGACGTGTTGGCATGGTGCTCGATCGTCACTACGGTGCGCCCCGGCTTCAGCCGCAGGCGCTTGCCGATCGCATCGATGATGCGCAGGTTTGCCTGGTGCGGCACCAGCCAGTCGATGTCGGCGCCGGTCAATCCGTTGGCCGCCAGCGCCTCCTCGACCGCCTCCGAGAGATGCTGCACCGCCTGACGGAACACCTCGCGGCCCTCCATGCGCAGATGGCCGGTCGTCCCGGTCGAAGACGGGCCGCCATCGACATAGAGGATGCCGTATTGGCTGCCGTCCGAATGCAGGTGCGTCGACATCACCCCGCGTCCGCCCGGACCCGTGTCGGGTACGGCCCGCAGCACCATCGCCCCGGCGCCGTCGCCGAACAGCACGCAGGTGCCGCGATCCTCCCAGTCGAGGATGCGCGAGAAGGTCTCGGCGCCGATCACCAGCGCGGTGCGCGCCTGGCCGAGGCGGAGCGCATTGTCGGCGGTCGCCAGAGCGAAGATGAAGCCCGAGCACACCGCCTGGAGGTCGAAGGCGGCGCCGCGCTTCATGCCGAGCTGCGCCTGCACCTTGGTCGCGGTCGCCGGAAAGGTGTGGTCCGGGGTCGCCGTCGCCAGCACGATCAGATCGAGATCGCCGCCGCTCATGCCGGCGCGTTCGAGCGCGCGGCGCGCGGCGGTGACGGCGAGGTCGGACGTTAGTTCGCCATCGGCGGCGATGCGGCGCTCGCCGATGCCGGTGCGCTGGCGGATCCAGTCGTCGGAGGTGTCGAGCCGCCGCGCCAGCTCGTCATTCGTCAGCACCCGCTCGGGGAGATAGGCTCCGCAGCCGGCGATCTCGGCGCGCAGGTTCATCGCCGGACGGCTACAACGTCGCCGGTTGCGGCGCCGGCATCGCCGAATTGACCCGCGCGAGGTCGTCGCGGATCTTTTCGAGGAACCCGTTCACCTTCATATCGATCGCGACGCCGATCGCGTTGGCGAAGCCGAAGGCGTCGGTCGCGCCGTGGCTCTTGACGACGATGCCGCGAAGACCGAGCAGCATCGCGCCGTTGTAGCGGCGCGGCTCAAATCGCGCCCCGAATTTTTTCAGCGCGCCGCGCGCGAAAACATAGCCGATGCGGGCCATCGGCGAATGTCGGAACGAACTGCGCAGCGCCTCGGCATAAAGCTTGAGGCTGCCCTCCGCGGTCTTCAGCGCGACATTGCCGGTGAACCCGTCGGTGACGATGACGTCGACCGTCCCAGCGCCGATATCGTCGCCCTCGACAAAGCCGTGGAAGCGGATGGGCGTCAGCCCGCCACGCAGCCGGGCGGCCGCGCCGCGCACCGCATCGTTGCCCTTCAAATCCTCGGAGCCGACATTGAGAAGCCCTACCGTGGGCTCGATGACGCCGAGCACGCTCCTAGCGAACGCATCCCCCATCAGCGCGAACTGCACCAAATTCTCGGCGTCGCATTCGACATTGGCGCCGAGATCGAGCATCACGGTTTCGCTGCGCCGGGTCGGCAAGAACGCCGCGATCGCCGGACGGTCGATGCCGGGCATGGTCTTCAGCACAAATTTGGCGATCGCCATCAGCGCGCCGGTATTGCCGGCGGAAACGACGCCGTCGGCACGCCCGTCGGCGACCGCTTCGATCGCCATCCGCATGCTGCTGGCGCGGCCGGCACGCAGCGCCTGCGACGGCTTGTCGTCGGCGGTGATGACCTCGTCGGTGTGGTGCAGCGAGGCCACCTTGGCGACGCGTGGCAGCTGGGCCAGCAGCGGGGCGATTCGGCTTTCCACCCCGAACAGCAGGAATTGGGCGCCGGGATAGCGTTCCAGTGCGATATCGGCGCCGCGCAGCACGATTTCGGGAGCACGGTCGCCCCCCATCGCGTCAAGCGCGATCGTGACCGTGCCGCTCACCGGAACAGCGCCTCCCTAGAAACGGCGGATCAAGCGGTCGCCGGTTCCGCCGGCACCACCTCGCGGCCATCGTAATAGCCGCACGACTCGCAAAGATGATGCGGCCGCTTCAGTTCCCCGCAATTCGCGCACTCGGAATAAGCCGGCGCCTGCAATTTGTGGTGCGAGCGGCGCATATTGCGGCGCGACGGGGATACTTTTCGTTTCGGTACGGCCATAGAGCACTCGTCAAAGGCGGAACTGGGAGCCGAGAGACTTACCCAAAACTGCGAGCGCCGGCAACTGCGACGGCAGCGTGACGCCCCTGCGTCATTATGGTTCGCCGCGGGCAAGACGGCGCAGGGCGGCGAAAGGGCCGTCCGCCGGGGCGGCCGGCGGCTCCTCCTCGACAACGGCATCGGGCGCGCGGGGAAAGGGCGGCAACGCCAGTGAAAATTCCTGGGCGACCGCCTCGCCGATGTCGATCGTCTCGCCGGCCAACGGTTCGAAGGCCGGATCGTCGTCGCCGCCCGGCGCATCGCCTTCGGCATCGGGCGGGCCGAAGCGCAGCTGAAACCGCTCGCTGACGCTCGCTTCGACCGGATCGAGCGTGACGATACAGCTCTGCGCGAAATCCGCCTCGAACGCCGCGGTCAACAGGATCGTGCCGGCGGCTTCGCGGACCAGCGCGACATCGGCTTCGAGCCGGGCGAGCGAGACCAGGGCGAAACGCCCGGCGAGCGCGCCGCGCTCGGCCTCGTCCGCCGCGATGCGCCGGCGAAGCGTCTCGCTGCCCAGCCGCGCCAGCGCTACGATGCGGCGAAATTCGCCCAGAGGGATCTCACCGGGCGCACTCATGGCGGATCGAACGCGGTACGGCCGGCGAGGAGCGCGACCGTCGGCTGAGCAGCGAGGTTTGCCGACTCCCGCCGCAAATAGGCGCCGATCCGCCGAAGCTGCTCGGGCGTCGCGGCCGCCGTGCCGTAGAGGTTTCGGGCGAGCGCCGCCGACAGCTCCGCCTCGTCGCCGTCGAGACCCGCTTCATAGGCCCGCACGCGGCCGTAAAACGCCTCGGCCATGCGCTTTACCTGGCGGCCGACGCTCAAATCGCCGGTGCCGATCTCGCGCAGCGAACGGTCGAAATCGGCGAACATCGTGTCGAAGAAGCGTTGCGCGAGCGCGGGCGCCGGCGGTGCTTCGCCTTTCAGCCGGCGCAGATAGAGGAAGGCGTGCAGGCTGATCAGCTCGAACCGGCCGTCGAGCGTGTCGGGTACGCCCAAGGCGACAAAAAAATCCGGCCGGCGCGCCTGCTCGACGACCGAACGGTAAGCCGCCGCGGCGGCATCTTTAACCCGATTACGGCGAAACGGCAAAATCGTCCTGGGAGCTGCAACGTGCGGGAACGTTGACAGCGCCCGTCCCTCGAATAAAGTCAGCGCGAGACATGGGTTCCACCGCCAATCCTTTCAACACCGCACCGGCGCGGCGCATCGTGCGCCCGGCGGCCATCCTTTTGGCGGTCATGCTCGCCGGGTGTACGGTCAGCGAAGACCAGCGGGGACATCTGCCCGACCCCGACAAGCTTGCCGAGGTCAAACCCGGCGCCACAACCAAGGAACAGGTCGTCAAGATCCTCGGCAGCCCGTCGAGCGCCAGCACCTTCGACGACAATGTCTGGTACTACATCAGCCGCAAGATCAAGCAGGTCGCCTTCTTTTCGCCGTCGGTGCTCGATCAGCAGGTCTACATCGTCGACTTCGACGACAAGGGCGTGGTCAAGGATGTCGGCCACAAGACCATGGCCGACAGCGAGAACATCACCCCGGCGCCCGGCGCCACCCCGGCGCCCGGCCGTGAGCTGTCGTTCATGGAGCAACTGATCGGCAATGTTGGCCGCTTCGGCGGCACCGGTGGCGGCAAGGGCGCGGGTCCCGCCGGCAAATAGCATCGGGCCGGCGGCGCGCGCCGTTCAATGCGCCGCCCAGCCGCCAAGGATGGCGAGTAGCAGCAGCGCGACAATGTTGGTGATCTTGATCATCGGGTTGACCGCCGGGCCGGCGGTGTCCTTGTAGGGGTCGCCCACGGTATCGCCGGTGACCGCCGCCTTGTGCGCGTCCGATCCCTTGCCGCCGTGATGCCCTTCCTCGATGTATTTCTTGGCGTTGTCCCAGGCGCCGCCGCCCGAAGTCATCGAGATCGCGACAAAGAGGCCGGTGACGATGGTGCCGAGCAGCATCGCCCCCAGCGCCGCGAACGCTGCCGCCTGGCCGGCGATCAGGCGAATGACGATGTAGAGCACGATCGGCGCCAGCACCGGCAGCAGCGACGGCACGATCATCTCGCGGATCGCGGCGCGGGTCAGCATGTCGACCGCCCGCCCGTAATCGGGCTTCGCGGTGCCCTGCATGATGCCGGGGATCTCGCGGAACTGGCGTCGCACCTCGACGACCACCGAGCCGGCGGCGCGGCCGACCGCGGTCATGCCCATCGCGCCGAACAGATACGGCAGCAGGCCGCCGAGGAAGAGCCCGATCACGACGTAAGGGTCCTGCAGCGCGAAGTGCACGTCGATCCCAGGGAAATAATGTTTCAAATCCTCGGTATAGGCGGCGAACAGCACCAGCGAGGCGAGCCCGGCCGAGCCGATGGCGTAGCCCTTGGTCACCGCCTTGGTCGTGTTGCCGACCGCGTCGAGCGCGTCGGTCGTCCGGCGCACTTCGGCCGGCAGATCGGCCATTTCGGCGATGCCGCCGGCATTGTCGGTGACGGGCCCATAGGCGTCGAGCGCGACCACCATGCCGGCGAGCGCCAGCATCGTCGTCGCCGCGATGGCGATGCCGAAGAGGCCGGATGAAAGATAGGAGACGATGATCCCGACGCAGATCACCAGGACCGGCAGCGCGGTCGCCTCCATCGAGATCGCCAGGCCCTGGATGACGTTGGTGCCGTCGCCGGTGGTCGAGCTTTGCGCGATGCTGCGCACCGGCCGGTATTCGGTCGAGGTGTAATACTCGGTGATCCAGACGATGAGCCCGGTGACAACCAACCCGACCACCGCACACACGAGGATGTCGCAGCCGGTTATCGTCCCGCTCGTCGTCGGCAGGCCCTGCTGGAAGCCGACGAGCCAGCCGACCACCGCGGCGATCGCGATAATCGATAAAACGCCGGTCACGATCAGCCCCTTGTAGAGCGCGCGCATGATCCCGTTGTCGGGGCCGAGACGGACGAAATACGTGCCGATCACCGAGGTGAGGATGCATACCGCCGCGATGACGAGCGGCAGCAGCATGATCGTGTCGCGCAGCGGCGGCTGGAAGAAGATGTTGGCGAGCAGCATCGTCGCGACGATGGTCACGGCGTAGGTCTCGAACAGATCGGCCGCCATCCCGGCGCAATCGCCGACATTGTCGCCGACATTGTCGGCGATGACGGCGGGGTTGCGCGGGTCGTCCTCGGGGATGCCGGCCTCGACCTTGCCGACGATGTCGGCGCCGACATCGGCGCCCTTGGTGAAGATGCCGCCGCCGAGGCGGGCGAAGATCGAGATCAGCGACGCGCCAAAGCCGAGCGCCACCATCGCCTCGAGCACCGGGCGCAGATCGTCGCCGGCCAGCGTCGAGCGCAGGAAGAAGTAGTAGCCGCCGACGCCGAGGATTCCCAGCCCGACGACCAGGAGGCCGGTCACCGCGCCGGCCTTGAAGGCGATGTTGAGCCCGGCCGCGAGGCCGCTTCTCGCCGCCTGCGCGGTGCGCACGTTGGCGCGCACCGAGACGTTCATCCCGATATAGCCCGCCGCGCCCGACAGCACCGCGCCGATCAGGTAGCCGAGCCCCACCCGCCAGCCGAGCGTCGCGGCGAGGATGACGAGGATCACCACCCCGACCATCGCGATGGCGCGGTATTGGCGGTTGAGGTAGGCGCTGGCGCCGACTTGCACGGCGCTCGAAATCTCCTGCATCCGGGCGGTCCCGGCATCGGCTGCCAGCACCTGGCGGCTGGTGACGAACCCGTACAGCAAAGCCACGACGCCGCAGACGAGCACCAGAATATAAGCCGCAGACATTGTCGTTGTTTCCCCCAAGCGTGCGGACAGAAAAACCCGCCGTCGGCGCCGCCCAGTGGACAATGGATGCGCGGCGGAAGGCAGGTCGGATTAGCCGAAACATGCCAGAAGAGCCGCCGGCAGGCAACTTTGCGGCGTTACTCGGCCGCGTAACTCGGCTCGACGCGAGCCGCGCTCCAGCGCATCCACAAAATCGCCGCGGCGGCGACGCCCACGAACGGTATCACCGTCAACTGCACCGTCGTCCAGCCGAACTCCGCCAACAGCGCACCGGACGAAAACGACGCCAGCGTCGAGGTGCTAAAGATCGTGAAATCGTTGAGCGCCTGCACCTTGGCGCGCTCCTCCGGGCGATAAATGCGGGTCAATAAGGTCGTCGCGCCGATAAAGAGGAAATTCCAACCGATGCCGAGCAGCGCGTTGGCCGCCCAAAAATTGCCTTCGGCGATGCCCGAAAGGTTGATCCCGCAGCAGCACAGCAGCAAGACGGCGCCGGCCAAGAGGACCGTCGACAGGCCGAATCGCGAAATCAGGTGTCCGGTCACAAAGCTCGGCGCATACATGCCGAGGATGTGCCACTGGATGACAAAGGCGGCGTCGGTGAACTGGAAGCCGCAGCCGATCATCGCGATCGGCGTCGCGGTCATCACCAGCGACATGACGCCATAGCCGACCATGCCGGACAGCAGGGCGACGACGAAAAGCGGCTGCCGGACAATCTGGCCGAGCGGCCGCCCGGCGCCTCTGAGGCTGCCGCGCGGCGGCGGCGGCGGCAGGTGCACGAAGGACAGCAGCCCCGCGGCGCCGATCTGCAGCGCCACGACCATCGCGAAGCAGCCGGCGAACAGAACCGGGGCAAACAGGTCGCGCGACCATTTCGCCGCTTCCGGTCCGAAGAGGCCGGAAACCACCCCGCCCGCCATCACCAGCGAGATCGCCTTCGAGCGGAACCCCTCGTCCGCCAGCTCGGCGGCGGCGAAGCGGTATTGCTGGGCGAACCCGTTCGAGGCGCCGATCATCAGGGTGCCCAGGCAAAACAGCGGGAACGATGCGGCCCACACCGCCAGCCCGGCGACGATCCCGCCGGTCGCGCCGATCGCCGCCCCGGTCCAAAACCCGCCGCGCCGCCCGATCCGCGCCATCAGCAGCGCCGCCGGTATCGTCGCCGACATCATCCCGGTCATCTGCAGCGCCACCGGCACGGTCGACAGCGCCTTGTTGACGGCCAGCATGTTGCCGATGATCGCCGCCACCGTCGCCAGCACGCTCATGCTGGTCATCGCCAGCGCCTGGCAGCCGGCGAGCAGCAGGACCGTCTTGCGCGCGCTGGCCATCAGAAATGCCGCCAGCCGGTGGCCCCGACGGGGATCTCGCGGCCGTCCGCATCTATGAGCCGCACTCCTGCGCCCACCTCGATCGCGCCGATCTCGGTGAGCGGCAGCCCGAGGCTCTGCGAGAGGCTGACGATTTCGCCGCTGGCTTCGGGCGGGGCGCTGAACAAGAGCTCGTAATCGTCGCCGCCGGTCACCAGCGCGGCGCGGATGGCGATATCGTCGGCGACGGCTTCTCGCGCGGCCGGCGACAGCGGCAAGCGCGCCAGCTCGACCGTCGCCGCGACCGCGGACGTTTCGCAGATATGACCGAGATCGGCGAGCAGCCCGTCCGAGACATCGATCATCGCGCTGGCGATGCCGGCGAGACAGGGGCCCAGCTCGATGCGCGGGTCGGGAAGCCGGAAACGCGCGGCAAGCGCGGCACGATGCTCCGGCGCAAGCGCGCCGTAACCGCCGCGCAACACCTCGAGGCCGAGGAATGCGTCGCCGATCGTGCCGCTGACCCAGACCCGGTTTCCCGGCTTTGCGCCGCTGCGGCGGATCTCCCTGCCGGCGGCGACCTGGCCGATCGCGGTCAGGCTCAGCGAAATGGGACCTGAGGTCGAGGTCGAATCGCCGCCGAGCAGCGCGATCCCGAAACGATGCTGGTCTTCGCCCAGCCCCTCGGCGAAGCGGCGCACCCAATCGTCGTCGCGCGAGGCGGGTAGGGCGCTCGTCAGCAGATAGTGGCGCGGTGTCGCGCCCATCGCCGCGAGGTCCGACAGATTGCGCCGCAGCAGCTTCTTGGCGACCGCCTCGGGCGGATCGTCGGCGAGGAAATGCACGCCCTCGACGAGCTGGTCGACGGTCGCGACAAGGCGATAGCCGGACGGGCAATCGATGAGCGCCGCATCGTCGCTGAGGTCCAGCGCGCCCAGCCCCGCGAGCGGTGCGAAAAAGCGTCGGATGCGCCCGAACTCGCCGAGCCCCGCCGGCTTCATCGCCGGCCTAGAGCTCTTCGCCGCGCAGCGCCCGGGCGAGGCGGTTGAGCACGCCGTTCGCCAGGCCCGGCTCCTTGCCGTCGAAAAACGCGTGGGCGATGGCGATGTATTCCGCGAGCGTCACGCGCGGCGGGATGTCGGGGCGATGCGCGAGCTCGTAGGCCCCGGCCTCGAGGATCAGGCGCAGGATGGTTTCAAGGCGGCGCAGCGGCCATTCCTCGCTCAAGGTCGCGGCGATGGTCTCGTCGAGACGCTCGCGATGGTGCGCGACCCCGCGCACGATGTCGGCGAACAGCGCCTCGTCGGCTTCGCCGTAGGTCTCGCCGTCGATCTCGCGGCCGAGGCGGTGGTGCAGGAATTCACCGACGACGATCTCGGGACCGAGCCCGGGGTTCAGCGCGTGCTGGTAGAGCGCCTGGACGGCACCCAGCCGGGCCACGCTGCGCCGGCGGCCGCCGGCCGACGGGCGCGCTCCGTCCCGCTCGGTGGCGCCCGCCGCGCTCATCCGTTGCTCCCAACGCCCGCTTCGGCGAAGCGCCGCTTCGCCGCGACCATCGCCAGGCAGGCGCGCACCGCCTCGCCGCCCTTGTCGCGGCCGTTGCCGCCCGGCGTCGCCCGCACCAGCGCCTGCGCCTCGCTCTCGCAGGTGAGGATGCCGTAGCCGATCGGCAGACCTTGCTCCACCGCGAGGTGCTGCAGCCAGTCGGCCGTCGACTCGCAGATATGGTCGTAATGGCTGGTCTCGCCGCGAATGACGCAGCCCAGCGCGACAAAGCCGTCGAACTTGCCCTCGGCCCTCGCGGCCATGCCGATCGCGCCGGGGATCTCAAAGGCGCCGGGAACCTCCAGGGTCTCGAATGTCGCGCCGGCGGCGGCAAGCGCGCGCTCCGCGCCGTCGCGCAGCAGCGCCGCGATATGCGTGTAGTAGGGCGCCTCGACCAGCAGCAGATGCGGCGCCCGCCCCGCCGTCGTCCGGGGCATCACGCCGCTCCCCGCGCGTCGAGCAGCCGCCCGACATAGCGCGCGATGAGGTCGATCTCCAGATTCATCCTGGCGCCCGGCCGGGCATCGCCAAGGGTGGTGTGGCCCAGCGTGTGCGGGATAATGTTGACGCCGAACCCGGCGCCGTCGACCTCGTTGACCGTGAGGCTCACCCCATCCAGCGCGACCGAACCCTTGGGCGCGATGTAGGGCGCGAGCTCGGTGGGAGCCGCGAAGGTGAAGCGCACCGACTCGCCGTCCGGCCGCCGCCCGGTGACGCGGGCGACGCCGTCGACATGGCCCTGGACCAGGTGCCCGCCCATCTCGTCGCCAAGCCTCATCGCCTGCTCGAGATTGATCCGCGTGCCGGCGCGCCAATCGGCGAGCGTCGAGCGGGCCAGGCTCTCATCCGAAACCTCGACCGTGAAGAGGCCCGGTTCGAGCGCGACCGCCGTCAGGCACACTCCCGAACAGCCGATCGACGCGCCAAGCGCGATTTTCGCGGTGTCATAGGCGGTGGCGATGGTCAGCGTCAGCAGCCCGTTGCCATGGCGCGCGTCCTTCACCTCGCCGACATCGGTGACGATCCCGGTAAACATGGCGGCTAGGCTAGGAGCCTCATCCCCGATTAGCCAGCCTCTTTTGCCGCGCCTCAGCCTGACGACGAACGCGCCGCTCCGGCGTTTGCCGGGATAAGCAGCGACTTTCGCGGGTGCGATCCGATGGGAAATTCACGCAAGCGCTTTTGCCGGCTGGCCTTGGCCGCCGCCTCCGTCGTTTTACTGAGCGCCGGGCCGAGCCTGGCGCAAAGCCAGGCGGTGCCGTGCGACGCGTTTGCCCGCAATGGGTCCGGCGCCTGGCGGGTCCTCGACCCCGTCATGCTGAATTTCAACGGCAGGCTCTATAGCCCGACCGTCGGCACCACCTTCGCCGCCGGCTCGACGCATAACGGCATCGAGATGAGCGGCGTGCTCGACCAGCAATGCGGGAACAGATAGCTACAAGCGGCGATACGTATCGATTACATCGCCGTCCGCGATCTCGCTCGACAGCAGCTGAAAGCGCGGAGCGCCGGCGAGACCGCCGAGTTCGAGCGCGGCGACGCTGGGCAGACCGTCACCGCCGATCACCAGCGGCGCGCGCATCCAGACGACGCGATCGACCAGCCCGGCGCGCAGGAGCGCGGCTGCGAGCCTGCCTCCGCCCTCGACGAGCAGCCGGGTCAAGCCTTCGTCGCCGAGGCGACGCAACATTGCGACCAGATCGATGCCGCCCAAGGCGTCGGGATCGGTCGGGATAAGCTTCACCCCCTGGCGGGCCAATTCGACATGGCGCGACGGGCTGGCGGACGCCAGCGTAACGACCCAACTCGGGACCTCGTTGGCCTCGGCGAGCAGGCGCAATGTCGCCGGCAGCCGCAATTGCCGGTCGATGACGATCCGCACCGGCGAGCGCGACGCGAGACCGGGAAGGCGGCAGGTCAGCCGGGGATCGTCCGCGAGCGCGGTGCCGGTGCCGACCAGCACCGCGTCGTGCGTGGCGCGCAGCAGATGCGCCCGGTCGCGCGCCGCCGGCCCGGTGATCCAGCGGCTTTCTCCGGCCGATGTCGCGATGCGGCCGTCGAGCGAGGCCGCGAGCTTCAGCGTGACGAGCGGCCGCCCTTCCTCGATCCGGCGGAAAAAACCGGCATTGAGCTCGCTGGCCTCCGCGGCGCAGAACCCGGTCTCGACCGTCATCCCGGCGGCGCGCAGCCTGGCGATCCCACGGCCCGAGACGCGCGGGTCGGGGTCTTCCACGGCGACCACGATGCGGGCGATCCCGGCCGCGATCAGCGCCTCGGCGCAGGGCGGGGTCCGGCCGTGATGGCTGCACGGTTCGAGGCTGACATAGGCCGTGGCGCCTCCGGCCCCGCCGCCGGCCCGCGCCAGGGCCTCGGTTTCGGCATGCGGGCGGCCGCCGGGCTGCGTCGACCCGCGGCCGACGACGCGGCCCTCCTTGACGATGACGCAGCCGACCGCCGGATTGGGCCAGGTCGCGCCGAGGTTGCGCCGCGCCAGCGCCAGCGCCGCGCGCATAGGAGCGAGGTCATCCACCAACGCGCCACCTTCGCCGGGACGGAAAATAGCTGTCGCGCGGATCGCCGCGCCGCCCTCAGCAATCGCCGTCGGCGGCGATGCGGCCGACGAACTCGCCGAAATCCTTGGCCTCGCGAAAATTGCGGTAGACCGAGGCGAAGCGGATATAGGCGACCTGGTCGAGCGAGGCCAGCGCCTCCATCACCAGTTCGCCGATCATGTCGCTCGGGATGTCGGTCTCGCCCGAGCTTTCGAGCTGTCGCACCATCGAATTGATCACCCGCTCGACGCGGTCGGGCTCGTGCGGCCGCTTGCGCAGCGCGACGTAGATCGAGCGCGCCAGTTTGTCGCGGTCGAAAGGCTCGCGCTGGCCGGTTTTCTTGACCACGGTGAGGTCGCGCAGCTGCACCCGCTCGAACGTGGTAAAGCGCGCCGCGCAATTCGGGCAGAACCGCCGCCGGCGGATCGCCCCGCGGTCGTCGGTCGGTCGCGAATCCTTGACCTGGGTATCGTCGGTCCCGCAGAACGGACAGCGCATCTTCCCTCCCCTATTCTAGAGCCGCGGATAGACCGGAAACCGCTCGCACAGCGCGCCGACTTCGCCGCGCACCCGCATTTCGGTCGCGGCGTTGTCCTCGGGATGCTTGGCGAGACCGCGCAGGACCTCGCCGATCCACCGGCCGATCCGGCGGAATTCCTCGATCCCGAAGCCGCGCGTCGTCGCCGCCGGCGAGCCGAGGCGGATGCCGGAGGTCACCGTCGGCGGTCGCGGGTCGAACGGGACGCCGTTCTTGTTGCAAGCCATCCCGGCGCGTTCGAGCGCCTTCGCGGCGTCGCGTCCGGTGAGGTCGAGCGGCCGCAGATCGACCAGCATCAGATGCGTGTCCGTGCCCCCCGAGACGATCGCCAGCCCCTCGGCCACCAGCGTCTCGGCGAGCGCCTTGGCGTTGTCGACGACCGCCTGGGCATAGAGCGGGAAGCTCGGCTGCAGCGCCTCGCCCAGCGCCACCGCCTTCGCCGCGATCACATGCATCAGCGGGCCGCCCTGGAGGCCCGGGAACATCGCCGAGTCGATTTTTTTGGCGATTGCCTCGTCGTTGGTGAGGATCATGCCGCCGCGCGGCCCGCGCAGCGTCTTGTGCGTCGTCGTGGTGACGACATGCGCGTGCGGTAGCGGGCTCGGATGTACCCCGCCGGCGACGAGCCCGGCGAAATGCGCCATGTCGACCATCAAAAAGGCGCCCACCCGGTCGGCGATCGCGCGGAACCGCGCGAAATCGATAATCCGCGGATAGGCGCTGCCGCCGCAGATGATGAGCTTGGGCCGATGCGCCTCGGCCTGGCGCTCGACTTCGGCGAAATCGATCCGCGCATCGTCGGCGCGCACGCCGTAGCTCGTCGCCTTGAACCATTTGCCCGACATGTTGGGCGGTGCGCCGTGCGTCAGATGACCGCCGGCGGCGAGCGACAGGCCCAGTATCGTGTCGCCGGGCGAGATCAGCGCCATGAAGACGCCCTGGTTGGCCTGCGCCCCCGAATGCGGCTGCACGTTGGCGAAGCCGCAAGCGAACAGGCGCTTGGCGCGCTCGACCGCAAGGCGCTCCGCGACATCGACAAACTCGCAGCCGCCGTAATAGCGCCGGCCGGGATAGCCTTCGGCGTATTTGTTGGTCAGCACCGAGCCTTGCGCCTCGAGCACCGCGCGAGACACGATGTTTTCGCTGGCGATCAGCTCGATCTGCGATTGCTGGCGATGCAGCTCTTGCGCGATCGCCGCGGCGATCGCGGGATCGGTCGCGGCGAGGTCGCCGGAAAAGAAGCCGGGCGGCTGCACGGCGGCGGCGGGGGAGGCGGCGGAGTTCGTCAGAGATCACCTATCGGGCACGAGAGGGAGGATGCCGGCCGGTAGCCGGCGAATACACCAACCTCGCCCGATCCTACCATATCTCGGGTGTCGATGTCAGCCGGCTACCAGCACTCGCGTTGAGAGTGCCGCACTCTCGGCGCCGGCGTTGCTTTAACAATGCCTTGGTTTCTCGCGCGCACCGCAAAGCACAAGCATTAATCAGTCTCGTCAATGTTCGAGCGATAACGCCGGTTAACCAGCTATAGCCAAGTTGCTGCCCAAATTGGTTCTCATTTATTACTGTCCTATCGGAGTTTTCGTTGACATCAAAGAACTCGGCTGCAATTATCACTTAGGATCACCCACTCTATCCGGCGGGGCAGGACATGGCGGAAGCGGGAGTGCCGAAAACGGCGGACGAAGAACTGCTCAGAATGACCACCGAAGTGGTGGCCGCTTACGTGAGCAATAATACCTTGGCCACCGCGCAACTCGGCGACATTATCCAGGCGGTTTATAATTCGCTCCGCTCGCTCGACGGACTGGTTGCCGAGCCTGCTCCGGAAGCGCTGAAGCCGGCGGTGCCGATCCGCAGGTCGATCACGCCGGAATATCTTGTCTGTCTCGAAGACGGCAAGAAACTGAAGATGCTGAAGCGTCATCTGCGCTCGACCTACAATCTTTCTCCCGACGAATACCGGGCGAAATGGGGCTTGGCCCAGGATTATCCGATGGTGGCGCCGAAATACGCCCAACAGCGCTCGGAATTCGCCAAGAAGATCGGCCTCGGCCGCGGCACCGGACGCCGCGCGGGACGCGCCAAAAAATAGCGCCGGAGCCTGTAAAAGCGTGCCGCGGCGCCCGTTTGTTTTACATGAGCGTCAGCCGGCAGGGTTCATCCACGTGTTGAACCAGTCGGCGACGCCCGCTTGGCTCAGCCGGCCGCGGAAATATTCGAAAAGCCGCTCTTCGGCGCGCTCGCGATTGGCGCCGAGATCGAGCGCGACGCCGTTGGCGTCGAGCAGCGCCGCCGCGGCGCGATAGGCGGTGCGTTCGTTGCCCGCGGCGAAGGCCTTGGCGCCGGCGATCGCGACCAGCAACGACATGGCCAATGTCGCGTAGTCCTGGTCCATGAAATAGACCCAGACGTTCCACGGGCGCTTGACCGCGATCTCCAGCGCGGCGCGGTCGAGGAGTTGGTGCGGCTCGCCGGTTTTCGCGACCGCCTCCCGGTTCAAGGCGACGACCGCCTCGGCCGTGACCCAGCGCGGTTCGCCGGCCAAGAGGGGCGGTTACAGCAGCTTGGCCGCGAGCGCCGGCAGCGCGGCGATGTCCACCCCGTTGCTCGCTCCAAGCGCAACCAGCGCCGCCGGGTCCTCGCCGGCGCGCATCCGGGTCAGCGCCCAGATCATCGTCGAGCGGGTGCCGCTGCGGCAATGCGCGACGGCCGGGGGCGGCGCGCTCTTCACGGCGGCCTCGAACGCGTCGATATCGGCGGTCGTCAGCGTCGCCCCGACAAAGGGGATGTGGTGATAGGCGATGCCGTGCGCGGCGCAGAGGCGGCGCGCCTCGTCGGCGGGAAACTGACCCGGATCTTCGCCATCGGGGCGGTTGTTGATGATCGTCTTCACGCCCGACGCGGCCAACGCCGCGATGTTGTCGGCGCTGAGCGCTCCGGCGGCGGTCAACCCCGGAGCAAGGTTCATCAAGGGCGGCAGTGACGGCATGCGGCGGCTCCCGCGAACGATCAAAGCAAAACGGGCCGCAGAGTTGCAGCCCGTCGCCGTTCCGTCAAATCCCCAGGGCAAATCCCCAGGGCAAATCCCAGGGCAAATAGTCGCGAGGCTAGGCGGCGTATTGGCCCGGCCGCTGCACCAGGTCGCCGGCGCGGATCCAGAAGCGCTCGAGCCGGCGCAGGGTCACTGTCGCCGCCGACAGATCCTCATTGGTGATCGCGGTCTGGTTCAGCATCTCGACATGGCGCTGATGCATCGTCTGCAGCCGGTCGCGCAGCTTGGCGCCCTTCTCGGTCAGGCGTACATGGATCGAGCGGCGGTCGTGCACCGAGCGCTCCTGGGCGAGATAGCCGTTCTCGACCATCTTCTTGACGTTGTAGGAGACATTCGACCCCAGGTAGCAACCGCGCAGGGTAAGCTCGCCGACCGTCATCTCGGCGTCGCCGATGTTGAACAGCATCAGGCCCTGAACATTGTTGATGTCGTGGATGCCGAGCCCGTCGAGCTCGAGCTTCACGACCTCGAGAAAATGCCGGTGAAGCCGCTCGACGAGCGCGATCACATCGAGATAACCGTTGTCCATCCCAGCCTCGCTAAGGCGCCGTTCGATCGGAACCTAACGAGATTTGTGTTAATTTTTCGTTCTCACGGACTAAATTAGGGCTATTTCCCTTGGCGCCGGATCATCTGCATGATCGCGGAAAAATCGAGGCCGCCCATGCCGCCATCGACAAAGAGCTGATAGAGGTTGGCCGCTGCGGCGCCCAGCGGCGTCGCGGCCGCCGCGGTGCCGGCGGCCTGCTGCGACAAGCGTAAATCCTTCAGCATGTTGGCGGCGGTGAACCCGGCCACATAGCCGCGGTTCGACGGCGCTCCCGGCACCGGCCCCGGCATCGGGCAGTAATTGTTCATCGCCCAGCATTGGCTGGTCGACGTGCTGGTGATGTCGAACAGGGTCTGCGCCGACAGCCCGAGCTTCTCGGCCAGCGAAAACCCCTCGCACACCGCGATCATCGAGCAGGCGAGGATCATGTTGTTGCAGATCTTGGCGATCTGGCCGTTGCCCGACGGTCCGGCATGGACGATCGTCCGCCCCATATTGGCGAGGATCGGCCGGCCCTTGCGGAAGGCGGCGTCGGGACCGCCGACCATGAAGGTCAGTGTCGCGCCTTGCGCCCCCATGACCCCGCCCGACACCGGCGCGTCGAGCATCTGGAAACCGGCCTCGGCCGCGGCCGCGGCGACCGCGCGCGCGGTCTCGACATCGATCGTCGAGCAATCGATCAGCAGCGCGCCCTTCCTGGCCTTGGCGATGATCCCGTCGGGGCCGAGATAGACTTGGCGGACCTGCGGGCCCGCCGGCAGCATGGTGACGACGATGTCGCCCGCGGCGGCCACCTCGGCGACGCTCGACCCCGCCTTGCCGCCCTGCAGCTCGAGGTTTCCCGCCGGCCCGGCGACGACGTCGTAGCCGGTGACCTTGTGCTGAGACTTCAGCAGGTTGGCGGCCATCGGCGCCCCCATATTGCCGAGGCCGATAAAGCCGATCGTCGCCATTTCCTGGTTCCTCCTAGTAGAACGCCAGTTCCCGGTCGCCCAGCGGCACGAAATAGGATTCCGTCGCCGCCTCGCCGATTTCGGCAAGATTTCCCGGAAGCCAGCGCGGCTTCTGGTCCTTGTCGACCAGCGCCGCGCGCACGCCCTCGTAGAAGTCGTGCGCCGCCATAACGTGCTGGGTCATCCGATATTCAAGTTTGAGTGCCTCTTCGAGGTCGAAACCTTGCCCCACGATGAGCTGGCGCAAGGTAATCCGCAGACTGGTCGGCGATTTGGTCAGAAGTGAGGCGCGAGTTTCCGCCGCCCAGCCGGTATCGCCGGTTTCATCCGCGAGGGCGGCGAGGCCAAGGGCATCAAGAATTGCCTCAACCGTGCCGCCGGCGAAGCAGCGGTCGACGATGTCGCGCCTCGCCGCGAGCGGCGCCGGACAGGGATCGGTGTTGAAGCGGGCCAGCACCGCCTCGGCCTGCACGCGCTCCTCGCCCGGCCGCCAGGCGATGCCGGTCAGCGCCGCCTTGAGCTCGGGGAGGCGTTCGCGCGGGACGAAATGCGTCGCGAAGCCGCAATATATCGCGTCGGCCGCGCCGAGCCGCGCTCCGGTGAGGCCGAGATAGCGGCCGACATGCCCGGGGCAGCGGTTGAGAAACCGGGTCGCGCCGACATCGGGGAACAGGCCGATCCCGGTCTCCGGCATGGCGAACATCGTCTTTTCGGTCGCGACGCGACAGGCGCCGTTGACCGACACCCCGGCGCCGCCGCCCATCGTGATCCCGTCGAGGATCGCGATGTAGGGCTTGGGATAATGGTGGATGCGGCTGATAATGCGGTATTCCTCGGCGAAGAATGTCGAGGTGAAGTCCGGGTCGCCGGCGATGCCCTTGCCCGCCTCGTAGACCGCGCGCACGTCGCCGCCGGCGCAGAACGCGCGGTCGCCGGCGCCCTCGACCAGCACGGCACGGATTTCCGGGTCGCCGGCCCAGGCGCGCAGCGCGGGATCGAACCGCCGGTACATGCCGAGGGTAAAGGCATTGAGCGCCTGCGGCCGGTTCAGCAGCACGGTGCCGACGCCGCCTTCGCAGTCGAAGAGAATTTCCGCGCCTTCAGCCATGAGGACGTTGAGACCACTCGCTCGAAGCCGAGGTATTGACATTTGAACCGTCGCGATCCAAGTATGCGTACATCGCATTAGAATATACGTACATGCCACGAATCACTCTTTACGTACCGGAAGAACTCAAAGATCGGATGGACGCGATTGGTGAAATCGCCAATTGGTCCTCCATTGCCCAAGCTGCCTTTAAAGAGGCAGTCGCACTTAACGCTCTTAGAAGGAATCCGAGCGACATGGAACAGATCATTGAACGTCTTCGCGTGAGCAAGGCGAGAGTTGATCGCGAACGCGAGGGAGCCGGACGGGAATTCGGAAGTATCTGGGCACAACAAGTATCCGAATACGACGAACTTAGACGCATATCTAATTGGACTCGTATAAAAGAAGTCCCGGTACCTTTTACCGTTGAAGCATTAAAAGCTATCATGGATCCAAAACAAACGATGGACCGATATGCTTGGCACGATTTTTGGCAAAGGCACGGTGACGGGGAGGTAAGCGATGCCTTCGCTAAAGGTTTCATAATGGCGGCCGCGGAGGTTTTCGAAGAAGTCGAGCCTCATATATAGGGCGCCTTATTGTTGGATCACTCCGCGCGTCACAACGGGATGACGAGCAGCGTATCGATCTTTTGGCTGTCGAGGACGACGAGGCGCTCGGTGAAGCGGTAGGGCTGGCGGCTGACATCGATGCGGTCGAGGTAGCGGCCGGTGGCGAAGAGGCTGGTCTCGCCGCTGTGCATGACCCGCGCGATAAAGAAGTTGGAGCGCGTCTCGGCCATTTTGCCGTCGAGCGCGAGGATGCGGGTCGGGCCGACCAGATGGCGGTAGCGGTGCGCCTCGAACATCAGCACCCGGCGCAGCGTGGTCACGCGGTCGGCCAGCATGCCGCGCGAGGCGCAGTAGATGATGCCGTGCTTGAGCCCGGCCTCGTGGCTCGCGCGGTCGGTCACCAGATAGCGGCAATCGTCGGCGAAAAAATCCGGCCACTCCTCGAGCCGGTCGTCGTCGATGCAATCGGCGTAGGCGGCGATCAGCTCGTGGATGCCGAGCCGCACTTTGTCGTCCGCCATGTCAGGGCCTCTGCACCGTCGGCGTCGGCCCCTCACCCTCCCATCGCTGCGCGATGGGTCCCTCCCTCTCCCCGCACGCGGGGCGAGGGGTTTCAATTGCGCCGGCGCGCTCCCTCGCCCCGCGTGCGGGGAGAGGGTTGGGGTGAGGGGCCATCATCGATTTCACACGCCCGTCAGCGCGCGGTATTTCTTCCAGAAGCCGCGGATCGCCGCCTCGCTGGCGCGGAAGGTCTGCGATTCGGCGTCGTGGCCGCCCATCATCACGATGCCGTCGCCGTCGTCGTTGTCCTTCAGCGCGCGCTGGACAAAGCCGCCGACGCAGCCGTCCTCCATCGAGATGTAGCCGGCGGCGCCGATCAGATTGCCTTGGCGCAGGCGGCGCTCCTGCATCGCGTCGTCGTCGCCGTCGAAGCCGAGATGCACCCAGTCGAGTTCGGTCCGGTCGACGCCGCGCGGGCGAATGACGCGGACCGCGATCGTGTTGCGCACCTGCTGCAGCACCATGTTGGGGAAGACGGTCAGGATCTGCACCGAAATCTGGTCGCCGAACTCGTCGACCGATTCGACGACCGAATTGTCGGCCAATTTGAGGTCGCTGTCGGCGCGCAGGTTGGCCGCCTTGTAGTCGGCGTCCTCGGCGGCGTAGTCGAGCTTGGCGTAGCTGAAATGGTTGCCGCCGTCCTCGCTGATGTTGATCCCGCCCGGCATCGACAGCCGGTTGATGCGGAACGTCGTCAGGAACGAGTGCAGGATCGAGGCGTGGTAGGTGTCCTTGACGTTCTCGAAATAGAGCTTCCAGTTGTTCGGCAGGATCTGCGTCGAGCGGCCGATGATGCGGGTCGGGCGGCCGTCGAGCACGCGCTTGACGCCGCCGACCACGACCGGCCCGAGATAGGCCTGCAGGTCGGCGACTCGATCGCTGAACGAGCCGAAGACGAGGCCGCACAATTCCGCGACCCGAAGCCGCTGGAGGTGGTGCTCGTCCTTGCGGAACTCGGGCGCCATGCCGCCCTGGCGCTTGACCCCCTTCTCGAAGGCGACGCCGGTCAGGTGGCCGCCGAGGTCGTAGCTCCAGCCGTGGTAGATGCAGGTGATCTCGCGCCCTTGGCCCTTGCCGGTCAGGCACAGGAGGTTGCCGCGATGGGCGCAGCGGTTGACGAAGGCGTTGACCTGGCCGGCCTCGTCGCGCGCGACGATGATTGCGACCTCGCCGATCGTCGTCGCGACCCAATCGCCCGGGCTCGGGATTTCGCTCGCGAGGCAGAGATAGCTCCAGCTCTCGCCCTTGAAGATCGTCTCCTGCTCGCGGGCGTATTGCTCGCGGTCGGTATAGACCCGGAACGGCACCTCGCTGATCCCGTTCGACGGCCAGTTCACCACGCCCTGATGTTCATTGGCAAACCTGACATCGTGCACCGACATTGCGCGACCCTCATGGCTGAAGCGTCTGTTGTGCGAACTATGCGCCTGCCGGGCCAATTCCGTCCATTGATAGGATAACTCGAGCCCACGAAGCCCCCTCCGGCGATGCCGCAGCCGGCGGGCCGTCGCTGTTTTTGCGGCAAGGCCGCGGCGCAAGCAAGCTTCAAGGATTTGATTTAAAAGGTAATTCTCTCGTTAGTCGGCAAATTAACAGCGGCGAAAACAGCGAAATATCAGCGAAATATCAGCGGGGAAACAGCAGGTAACAGCAAACCGGGGCGCCCAGCGGGGTTAGCGAGGCTGCCGCTATGGAAGCCGATTTACCTCTAGAACAAAACAGGTACAATGTCAAGTAAAATTGCCCAGGCGCGCGGCTGCCACGGCGGCAGCGCGCCCGACCCGGCGGATCGCGGTCGGCGGGCGCTTGTAGGTTTTGGCGAAGACCGCGTTGAACCGACGCAGGCTGCGGAACCCTGTCGACAGCGCGATCTCGGTCATCGCCAGGTCGCTCGTATCGATCAGACGCTTGGCGCGCTGGACCCGCGCGGTCTGCGCGACCTGGGTCGGGCTGGCCCCGACATGCTTCTTGAACAGTCGCGCCAGATGCCGGGAGCCGACGCCGAGTCGTTCGGCCAGCGCCTCGACGCCGCTGTCGTCGAGCGCGCCCTCGTTTACGAGACGCATCGCCCGCTCGACCGTGGTCAGCGACCCTTTCCAGGCCGGCGAGAACGGCGCCGTCTCCGGCCGGCAGCGCAGACAAGGCCGATAGCCGGCTGCTTCGGCTGCCGCCGCCGACGGATAATATTCGACATTCTTGCCTTGCGCCGGCCGTACCGGGCAGATCGGCCGGCAATAGATGCCAGTCGTCCTCACGCCGGTGAAGAAGCGGCCGTCATAGGTGCGGTCGCGGCTGACGCGGGCGTGGTCGCATTCGTGGAAATCCAGCATGGCTGCTCGCGGGGACGGAGTCCGATTCCGGCGAGTTTACCGGTTGCGGAACGGGTAGTCATGCGCCGTCGCAAAATACCGCGACAGCGGGTGATCAGACATGGCTTTAGCAGAAGTTGCAAACCAGCCCTCGGACTCATTCAGATGGAAAGTTGTCGCCTTCGCCTTTCTTCTCGCCGCGTTTGCTTGGGGCGTCGGATTTTATGGCCCGTCGGTATTCTTGCGTACGCTGCACGCGGATCGCGGCTGGGCGATCTCGACAATCTCGGCGGCGATCACGATGCATTTCTTGTTCGGCGCAATTCTGGTCGCGTACCTGCCCGAAGCCCATCGCCGCTTTGGCATCGCGCGGGTGACCCAGGCGGGGATCGCCTTCGCGGTGCTCGGCATCCTGGCCTGGGCGAACGCCCGCCAGCCGTGGCAATTGTTCCCGGCGGCTTTGACGAGCGGGGCTGGCTGGGCCGCGACGAGCGGCGCGGCGATCAACGCCATTGTGGCGCCCTGGTTCGACAAAGAGCGACCAAAGGCGCTCGGCCTGGCGTTCAACGGAGCCAGCATCGGCGGTTTGGTGTTCACCCCGCTCTGGGTGGCGCTGATCGGCAAACTCGGGTTCGCCACCGCTGCCGCAGCGATCGGGATTGCGATGGCCGCCATCCTGTGGCCGGTCACGATGCGCTACCTGCAACCCCGGCCGAGCGGCGTCGGGGCGGCCGCCGGACCGCGGCCGCTCCCGCTTATGGGACATGCCGCGTTGCTGCGCGACCGGCGCTTTGTCACGATATCGGCCGCCTTTGCCCTCGGCTTCTTTGCCCAGGTCGGGCTCTTCGCGCATCTCCTGACGCGCCTCGCGCCGGAATTCGGATCGAGCGGAGCGGCCTTGGCGATCAGTCTCACGGCGGTCTTCGCGGTCGCCGGTCGGACGCTGCTCGGTTGGCTTATCGGCGAAGGGGACCGGCGCACCGCGGCTTCGGTCAATTTCCTGGTGCAAGCCTGCGGCACTCTCTTGCTCATTTTTGGCAGCGGCATGCCGCTCCTCCTTTGCGGCTGCATGCTGTTTGGCCTCGGGGTCGGCAATCTGGTGTCGCTGCCGCCGCTGATCATCCAGAAGGAATTCGCCGCGGGCGATGTCGGCCGCGCGGTGGCGCTGACGGTAGCGATCAACCAGGCGGTGTTTGCCTTCGCCCCGGCGGTGGTCGGCGTGTTGCGCGATCTTGCGGGAGGCTACGCGGCGCCGTTCGCGCTGGTCGCGGCGATGCAGCTCGGCGCGGCCGTCATCGTCAGTGCCCGGCGCAAGAGGTGAGGCTGGAAGAGATGCCGGGGATGCCGGTAGAATGGCGGCCACAACACACGGGAGGGCGCGATGAAGTTTCTCAGCGACGAGATGGTGAGCGGCCTGCTGCCGGCGGAGATTTCGTCATTTCCCTCGCCGGTGCCGACGCAGATCGTGTCGAGCGACGAATATCTGCCGGCGCCGCAGAGCGCGCAGCAGCACGAAGTCGAGGCGCGGCTGATCGAGATGAGCGACCGGCTCGCCCAGCACCAGGGCCTGTCGCGGCGCCGGTTTTTCCAGACCGCGGCCGGGATGGCCGCGTCGTTCGTCGCGATGAACAGCGTGTTCGGCCGCTACTTCAACGTCAGCGAGGCCGAGGCAGCGACCCCCGACCTCGCCAACCAGCTCGCCGAGGCGCAATCGGGCCAATTCATCTTCGACGGCCATACCCATTTCCTGCGCGACGACACCCGCCTCATGGGCTTTGTCAAAGGGCGCGAGGCGGTCGGCCAGTTCGGCTGGAACAAGGAGCTTTCCGGCAAGGAACAGACCATCGACGACCTCAAATTCAACAATTACGTCAAAGAGATCTACATGGACAGCGACACCAAGATGGTGATCCTGTCGAATTCGCCGTCGGACGTGCCGGAAGACTGGTTCATCCCGCAGGACCAGGTGTTCAAGACCCGCGCCGCGGTCAACGAGAAGGCCGGGTCGAAGCGCATGCTGGCGCATTTCACCTTCACCCCCGGCTGGGACGGCTGGCTCGACAAGGTCGACGAGGCGATCGAGAGGTACAAGCCCGATTCGTGGAAGGGCTACACGGTCGGCGACAACACCCATAAGGAATCCGCCCAGCATCCCTGGCACGCCGACGACGAAAAGCTGATGTACCCGTTCTACGAAAAGATCTCGAAGACCGGGATCAAGAACGTCTGCATCCATAAAGGGCTGTTCGCGCCGGCGGTGGCCGAGAAGTTCCCGCGCCTCTTGCCCTATGCCGATGTCAGCGATATCGGCAAGGCGGCCAAGGACTGGCCGCACCTCAACTTCCTCGTCTACCACTCGGCCTATCGCTGGGTCGGCGGCAACCCGGCCGACGCGATGGCCGAATTCGACAAGACCGGCCGCTCCTCATGGACCAGCGACCTCGCCGAAATCCCGGAGAAATACGGGGTCACCAACGTCTACGGCGATCTCGGCCAGATTTTCGCGTGGACCGCGGTGGCGCAGCCCCGTTTGGCGGCGGCGCTGATGGGCATGCTGGTCAAGGGGCTGGGGCCGGACCGCATCGTCTGGGGCACCGATGCGGTGTGGACCGGCGCGCCGCAATGGCAGATCGAAGGACTGCGGCGGCTCGAAATCCCCGACGACATGCAAAAGAAATACGGGTTCAAGCCGCTGGGCCCGGCCGACGGGCCGCTCAAGACCGCGATTTTCAGCGGCAACTCGACGCGGCTCTACGGGCTGGAGCAGCACGCCGAGCGGGTGAAGCACGACCGCTTCGCGGTGATAAAGGCGGAGTACCAGGCGAACGGGCCGGGACGCAGCAATCTGCGCTACGGCTATGTGAGCCACCCGGTCTGAATTCAGTTGTCTCCCCGCGCAGGCGGGGGCCCAGGGCAACCGACCCATCGCTCGCCCCTGGGTTCCCGCTTGCGCGGGAAAGACGATGAAATTGCATGGATGAGATTGGCTCGCGTCGAGGGCTAACACGGCGGGGGTTGCTGGCGGCGGCGCTGAGCGGCGGCGCCTCGTCCGACTGGCCGGCATGCGCCGACGAGCCGGCCAAGGTCTCGCAGGCGGATGCTCAGTATCAGAATGTGCCGAAGGGCATGTTCGGCTGCGCCGTCTGCACCTTCTTCGTCCGGCCGCGCTCGTGCAAGGTGGTGAGCGGCGACATCAGCCCCACCGGGTGGTGCAAGCTGTTCGATCTGCCGGATTAACCACGATTCCGCCGCCGCTCGCCGCTGACGATCCCACCTGTAGAGGGTTGGTCTCGCGACAAGGAGAGCCGTCATGCAGAGCTGGGTGCTTCTGGGCGTGCTTATGGTGGCGGAGCTGGTGATGCTGGTGCGGATACCCTCGGCGCTCTTGAGCGGCGCGGTGCCGCTCAACCCGCTCGGCTGGATCGGCTATGGCGAGCTGATGGAGGCGAGCGTCGAGCGGGAGAACGCGCCGGGCGCCTTTTGGCTGATTGTCGCGCTGATGGCGACGGCGGCGGTGTTCTTCGGCTGCGTCATCTATCTCGCGATCGCCCGCGGTCTCGGCTAAGCCCTCTACTCAATCACGACCGCCGGTCCGTCGGCGGCGCGGCGCGGGCGGCGCAGCAGCAAGAGGAACGGCAGCGCCGCGAAGATGATGATCACCATCAGGTGGAAATCGTCGATATAGGCGATCATCTGCGCCTGCCGGGTGATCTCGGCGTTGAGCGCGGCGATGCCGTGAACATTGGTCAGGCTGTAGGGCGTGGCGAGGTTCTGGGCGAGCGGATTGTCCGGACGGACATGCTCGGCGAGCTGCGAGTGGACGATTTGGGTGTTCTGGGCCAACAGCACCTCGACGACCGAGATGCCGACGCTGCCGCCGATGTTGCGCATCAGGCTGAAGATCGCGGTGCCCTGGGTCAGCACGCTGCGCGGCAGGGTCGAGAAGGTGACGATGCTCAGCGGCGTAAACACGAAGCCGAGGCCGAAACCCTGCAGCAACCCGGTCGTGATGTAGGGCCCCATCCCCATCTGCAGCGAGAACCCGGTCATCTGCCACAGCGCGATCGCGGTCAGGGTGAGCCCGCCGAGGATGATCAGCCTGATGTCGACCTTGCCGATGATCCGCGCGACGAGGATCATCGCGACCATCGTGCCGAGGCCGCGCGGCGCGGTGACCAGACCGGCGGTGACCACCGGGTAGCTCATCAATTGCTGCATCATCGTCGGCAGCAAGGTCATGGTCCCGTAGAGCGGCACGCCGATAAGGAACATCAGCAGCGTGCCGCCCATGCAATTCGAATCCCGCAACAGCGCGCGGTTGAGAAACGAGCGCTCGCCGGCGGTCGCGGTATGGACGATGAAGAGATAAAGGCACAGCGCGCCGACGACCGCCTCGACCCAGATCTCGGTCGAGCCGAACCAGTCCTTCAATTCGCCGCGGTCGAGCAGCATCTGGAACGCGCCGATCGCCAGGCTCAAGGTCGCGAAGCCGAACCAATCGAACGCGTCGCGCTGGGCCGGCCTGGTGTCGTGGATAAAGATCATGATCCCGGCGGCTGCGAGCATCCCCGCCGGCAGATTGATGTAGAACACCCAGCGCCAGCTGTAATCGTCGGTGAGCCAGCCGCCCAAGGCGGGACCGATGATCGGCCCGAGGATCACCCCCATGCCCCAGACCGCCATCGCCTTGGCGTGGCGCTCGGGCGGGTTGATGTGCAACAGCACCGATTGCGACAGTGGCACCAGCGCCGCGCCGCAGACGCCTTGCAAGAGGCGGTAGACGACGAGCTGCGCGAGGCTGGTCGCCGCGCCGCAGAGGGCCGAGGCGACGGTGAAGCCGACCACCGAGACGAGGAAGACGTATTTGATGCCGAGCCGCCCGGCGAGCCAGCCGGTCAGCGGCGTCATGATCGCGGCGGCGACGATGTACGAGGTCACCACCCAGGCGATCTGGTCCTGCGAGCAGGAGAAGCTGCCCTGCATGTGCGGCAGCGCGACATTGGCGATCGTCGTGTCGACGCCCTGCATGAAGGTCGCCAGCATGATCGACGCGGTGATCGCGCCGCGGTTGACCCGCGGGCCGGGCGCCTCGGCGGCCGGCGAGGCGCCGGCGTCGCGAACGGGTCCGAGGCTGCGCATGCGCCATAAGCTGTGCAGCAGGCGCGCCGCTGACAACCGCCGCTGGCGCAGGGCTGGGGAGCGGCCTCACTCCAGCGCGACCGCCGGGCCTTCGACCGCCGGACCTTGGACCGCCGGACCTTCGACCGAACGGGGCGGGCGCCGCAGCAACAGGAGCAGCGGCAGCGACACGGCGATGATGATCACCATGAAATAGAAATCGTTGATGTAGGCGAGCATCTGCGCCTGGCGGGTGACCTCGGCGTTGAGCGCGGCGATCCCGGCCGGGCTTGTCAGGCTGTAGGGCGCGGCGAGATAGGGCGCCTGGGCGAGCGGGTTGTCGGGGCGGATGTGCTCGACCAGCCGCGAATGGATCACCTGCGTGTTTTCGACGAAGAGCGCCTCGACGATCGAGACGCCGACGCTGCCGCCGATATTGCGCATCAGGCTGAAGATCGCGGTGCCTTGCGTCAGGTGCTGGTGCGCCAGGGTCGAGAAGGCGATCGTCGACAGCGGCGTGAACACGAAGCCGAGGCCGAAGCCCTGCAGAATCCCCGAAACCAGCAGCAGGTTCATGTTCATGGCGAGGGAGAAGCCGGTCATCTGCCACAGCGAGATCGCGACCAGCGCCAGCCCGGCGAAGATGATGAGCCGGGTGTCGATCTTGCCGATGATCCGCGCCACCAGGACCATCGCGATCAAGGTGCCGACGCCGCGCGGCGCGGTCACGAAGCCGGCGGTCACGACCGGGTAGTTCATCAGCGTCTGCATCATCGTCGGCAGCAGCACCATCGTGCCGTTGAGGATGATGCCGACAAAGAACATCAGGATGATGCCGGCGGTGAAATTGGCGTCCTTCAGCATGCTGCGGTTGAGGAACGAGCTGGCGCTCGTCGTCGCGGTGTGGACGACGAAGAGGTAGAAGCACAGCATCGCGACGATCGCCTCGACCCAGATTTCGGTCGAGCCGAACCAGTCCTTCAATTCGCCGCGATCGAGCATCATCTGCGCCGCGCCGACCGCCAAGCTCAGCATGCCGAAGCCGAAGACATCGAAGCGCTCGCGGTGGCCGTGCCGGTTGTCGTGGATGAAGACCGCGATGCCGAGCGCGCACACCACGCCGACCGGCAGGTTGATGTAGAATACCCAGCGCCAGGTGAAATTGTCGGTGAGCCAGCCGCCGAGCGCCGGGCCGATGATGGGCCCCAGCATCGTGCCGATGCCCCAGATCGCCATCGCCTGGCCGTGCCGCTCGGGCGGGTTCGCGCGCAGCAGCACCGATTGCGACAGCGGCACCAGCGCCGCGCCGCAGACGCCCTGCAGCAGACGGTAGAAGACCAGCTGCACCAAGCTGTTGGCCGAGCCGCACAAGGCGGAGGCGATGGTGAACCCGATCACCGAGACGAGGAACACGTACTTGATGCCGAAGCGGCCGGCGAGCCAGCCGGTGAGCGGCGTCATGATCGCGGCGGCGACGATGTACGACGTTACCACCCAGGCGATCTGGTCCTGCGAGCAGGACAGCGATCCCTGGATATGCGGCAGCGCGACGTTGGCGATCGTCGTGTCGACGCCCTGCATGATCGTGGCGCAGGTGATCGACGCGGTGATCGCGGCGCGATTGATCCGCGGCGCCGGCGCACCTTCCCCGACCGCGGCGCTCCCGTCGGTTGTCCCCAGGCTGCGCATTGCCGCCACTGTCGGCTACGGCCGCCGTGCTGGCAACCGCCGCCGGCGCGGCGGGGACTTGTCCGGAAAGCGTGGTGGCCCACCGCGAGTTGCCTTAGACCTCTAGCCCATGCGCTACAGCAGGTGGGCTCTTCTGATCTTCGGCGCCGGGGCGCTGCTCGGGCTCGCCGTCGTCTCGGCCGGGCTGCCGCGGCTCGGCCGCGTCGCCAGCCTGACGATGGCGGCCGGCATCGTCTTGCTGCCCGTCGCCTTCGTCGCCGATTGGCGCCGCCCTCGACCCGCCGCGAAGGCCGGCAAGCGGCGCGCGCCGGCGAAAGGCAAGCGCCGCGCGCCGGCCCGGCGCAGCCGCGCCAAGGCCAAGCGCTAGAATCGCCATGCCCGCTCGTCATGCCCGCTCGTCATGCCCGCTCGTCATGGGAGTCTCTCCGGCCGCGCGCTTCCCCCTTCGCGCCGCCTCGTACTAGGATCGGGGCGACAGCACGCGTGTAAACCGTGCCGAACCCTTACGGAGGAAGTGCCATGGCGAAGAAGAAAATCGCGGTCGTCTGCACCGGCGCGGTGGGCGGCTATGCCGGCGCGCACATGGTCAAGGCCGGCGAGGACGTGACCTTTATCGATTTTTGGCCCGAGCATGTCGAGCACATGAAAAAGCACGGGCTGACGATCACTCATCTGAAGGACGTCGAGCCGTTCACCGTGCCGGTGCGCGCGCTGCACGTCACCGAGGCGCAGCAATTGTCGAAGGAGAAGCCGTTCGACATCGCCTTTATCTGCACCAAGAGCTACGACACCGCCTGGGCGGCGACGATGTTCAAGCAGTATCTGGCGCATGACGGCTACATGGTCTCGCTGCAGAACTGCATGAACGAGGAGACCATCGCCGGGGTCGTCGGCTGGGGCAAGACCTTGGGCTCGATCGCCAGCTCGATCACCGTCGGCCTCAACGAGCCGGGCCTCATCGCCCGCGCCGCCGGCAAGTCGGGCACGACGCACACCGTGTTCCGCGCCGGCGAGGTGCACGGCCGCGTCACCGGGCGCGCCCAGGAGGTCTGCGCCCTCCTCGCCAACGCCGACAGCGCGATGGTGACCGAGAATTTGTGGGGCGAGCGCTGGTCGAAGCTCGTCACCAACGTCATGGGCAACGGGCTCTCGGCGTGCACCGGGATGATCACCAAGGACATGATGAAGAACGACGCGATCCGGCATTTCTCGACCCGGCTCGGCAGCGAGGCGATCCGCGTCGGCCAGGCGCTCGGCTACACCTTTGACGAGGTGAGCCACATGGACCCTGAGACGATCGCCCGCGCCGGCGAGGGCGACGCGGCGGCGACCAAGGAGATCGACCACCACCGGCTCGAGGAGGCCAACCGGCCCGGCGGTGGCGAGCACCGCCCGTCGATGGGCCAGGACATGGTCAAGGGCCGCCGCACCGAGATCAATTTCCTCAACGGCTTTGTCGTCGCCAAAGGCAAGGAGGTCGGCATCGACGCGCCGACCAACGCGATCCTCACCGACATCGTGACGCGGGTCGAACGCGGCGAATTGAAGCCCGACCCGAAGCACATCACCGACCTGCGGCTGAATTAAGCCGTCGTTGCGAGAGGCTGCGAGGCGACGAAGCAATCCCGGTCGGATTAGCCACCATCGGCGCGAGATTGCTTCGCTTCGCTCGCAATGACGGGAGGTAGCATGCTCGCTGTCGTCAACACGCCGGGCGAGGCGGCGCCGGTCGCGATAAACGAGGTGGCGGAGCCGCGGCCGGCGGCGAACGAGGCGCTGGTCGCGGTGCACGCCTTCTCGCTCAATCGCGGCGAAATGCGGCTGTTCGAGGTGCGGCCGCGGGGCTGGCGGCCGGGTCAGGACATCGCCGGGGTGGTGGTGCGCCAGGCGGCGGACGGCAGCGGTCCGCCGGCCGACACGCGCGTCCTCTGCCTGACCGACTGGGAAGGCTGGGCCGAGCGCGCCGCGGTGCCGAGCCACCGCATCGCGGCGCTGCCGGACAACGTATCGTTTGCCGCGGCCGCAGCGCTGCCGGTCGCGGGCCTCACCGCGCTGCGCACCCTGCGCCACGGCGCGCCGCTGTTGGGCAAGCGGGTGCTGGTGACCGGCGCGGCCGGCGGGGTCGGCAACCTCGCGGTGCAGCTCGCGGCGCGGTCCGGCGCGCGGGTGACGGCGGTCGTCGGCGGCGCGGAGCGGGCCAAGGTGCTCGACGGCCTCGGCGCGGCTGAGATCGTCACCGGCATCGACGAGGCGCAGGGCCGGTTCGAGCTGATCCTCGAAGCCGCCGGCGGCGCGTCGCTGACCGCGGCGATCGCGCGGGTCGCGGCCAAGGGCGTCGTCGTCCTCTACGGTAATTCGTCGGGCGAGCCGGCGCCGCTCAATTTCCGCGACTTCGCCGAGCACCAGAACGCCCGGCTGCAGGGGTTCCACTATTTCACCTGCGAGCCCGAGGAGAAATTCGGCCCCGACCTGACGCTGCTGGTGTCGCTGGTCGCCGACGGCTCCTTAAAGCCGCGCATCGTCGAGCACGATTGGCACGAGATCCCGGCGGCCGGCGCGCGGCTCATCGGCCGCGGCGTCGCCGGCAAGGCGGTCTTCCGCATTCCGCAAATCGAACCGAGGAGGATGGGATGGTTATCAAAGTGGGCGACAAGATCCCGAGCGTGACGCTGCGCCACCTGAACGAGGACGGCAGCGTCAACGCGGTGTCGGCGGACGATTACTTCAAGGGCAAGACGGTCGCGGTGTTCGGGCTGCCGGGCGCCTATACCCGCACCTGCTCGTCGCGGCATCTGCCGGGGTACGTGACGAATTCGGCGGCGCTGCAGGGCAAGGGCATCGACGAGATCGCCTGCGTCTCGGTCAACGACGCGTTTGTGATGGGCGCCTGGGGCAAGGAGCACAGCGCCGGCGGTAAGGTGACGATGCTTGGCGACGGCTCGGGCGAATTGACCGCGGCGCTCGGCCTCACCGTCGACCGGCGGGAGGCCGGCATGGGCATCCGCTCGCAGCGCTATTCGATGGTGGTGCAGGACGGCGTCGTCGTCGAGCTCAATGTCGAGCCGTCGGGCGAATACGGCGTCTCCAGCGCCGAGGCGATGCTGGGGCGGCGGTAGGCAGCGCACCCTCACCCTCCCACGCTTCGCGTGGGCCCCTCCCTCTCCCGCAAGCGGGAGAGGGGTTATTAGCGCGACCCTTAACCCTCTCCCGCTCGCGGGAGAGGGTGCCGAGCGCAGCGCGGCGGGAGGGTTCAGTGCACCGACGCGCTGCTGCTTGACCCGCCGCTACCCGCGAGGGCGAAGCCGATGGGCGGGCGCTCGGGGGCCTTGAAGCCCTGCGGGCGGTCGTCCTCGACGATCTCGCCGTCGAGCGCGAGGCGGCCGTCGACCACCGTCAGCGACAGGGTCCGCCGCTCGCCGTCTTCGGGCTGGTCGAGCAGCAATTCGGAGATCGGGTCCTCGACCAGGCCCTGGATCGCCCGCTTCAGCGGCCGCGCGCCAAACGCCGGGTCCCAGCCCAATTCGGCCAGGCGGCGGCGCGCCGCCTCGTCGAAGACCAGCGAGAGACCGCGGTCCGCCAGCCGGGCGTTGACCCGGGCGAGCTGGATGTGGACGATCCGCGACATCTCCTCGCGCCCGAGCCGGCCGAACACCAGCACATCGTCGAGCCGGTTGAGGAACTCGGGCCGGAACGCCTTGCGCACCGCATCCATCACCTCACCGCGGGCGAGGCCGACATCGTCGTGCTCGCCCAAGGCCAGCAGCGCCTCGGCGCCGAGGTTCGAGGTCATGATCAGGATCGCATGGCGGAAATCCGCGGTGCGGCCCTGGCCGTCGGTGAGGCGCCCGTCCTCCATCGCCTGGAGCAGCACGTTGAGCACGTCGGGATGCGCCTTCTCGACCTCGTCGAGCAGCACGACCTGGTACGGCTTGCGGCGAATCTTCTCGGCCAGGGTGCCGCCGTCGTCGTAGCCGACATAGCCCGGCGGCGAGCCGATCATCCGCGACACGGTGTGGCGCTCCATGTACTCGGACATATCGAGCCGGGTGACCGCGTTCTCGTCGTCGAACAGGAACTCGGCGAGCGCTTTCGCCAGCTCGGTCTTGCCGACGCCGGTCGGGCCCAGGAACAGGAACGAGCCGGTCGGCCGCGCCGGGTCCTTGAGGCCGGCACGGGCGCGCCGCACCGCCTTCGAGACCGCGCGCACCGCCTCCTTCTGGCCGACGACCCGGCGGGCGAGGTTGTCTTCCATGTCCTTGAGGCGCTGGCGCTCGGCTTCGAGCATGCGCTCGACCGGGATGCCGGTCCATTTGGTGACGACCGCGGCGACGTCGCGCGCGGCGACCTCCTCGCGTTCGGTCGAGGCGCGGGCCTCGGCCTCGGCGAGCCGGCGCTCGAGGTCGGGGATGATCGAATAGGTGAGTTCGCCGGCCTTGCTCCAATCGCCGTCGCGCTGGGCGCGCTCCAGGCCGGTGCGGGCCTGGTCGAGCTCCTCCTTGAGCCGGCGGTCCTCATGGCGGCGCGACTGCGAGGTCTGCCATTCCTCGACCGCCGACGCCTCCGCCTTCTCGGCGTCGGCGAGTTCGGTTTCGAGCTTGGCCAGACGCTCCTGCGAGGCGCGGTCGGGCTCGGCCTTCAACGCCTCGCGCTCGATCTTGAGCTGCATGACGCGGCGGCTGACCGCATCCAACGCCTCGGGCTTGCTGTCGATGGCGATGCGCACCCGCGACGAGGCTTCGTCGATCAGGTCGATTGCCTTGTCGGGCAGGCGCCGGTCGCCGATGTAGCGCGCCGACAATTGCACCGCCGCGACGATCGCCGCGTCGGTGATGCGGACGCCGTGATGCATCTCGTAGCGGCTCTTGAGGCCGCGCAGGATCGACACCGCGTCGTCGGCCGACGGCTCGTCGATCGTCACCGGCTGGAAGCGCCGCGCCAGCGCCGCGTCCTTCTCGATGTAGCGGCGGTATTCGTCCGGGGTGGTGGCGCCGATGCAGCGCAATTCGCCGCGCGCCAGAGCCGGCTTCAGCATGTTCGAGGCGTCGATCGCGCCGTCAATGCGGCCGGCGCCGACCAGCATGTGCAATTCGTCGATGAAGACGATGATCTGCCCGGCGGCGGCTTGGATTTCCGCGAGCACGGCCTTCAGCCGCTCCTCGAACTCGCCGCGGAACTTGGCGCCGGCGACCAATTGCGTCAGGTCGAGCGCCAGCACCCGGCGGTTCTTCAACCCTTCCGGCACGTCGCCGGCGGCGAGCCGCTGGGCGAGGCCCTCGACGACGGCGGTCTTGCCGACCCCCGGCTCGCCGATCAGCACCGGGTTGTTCTTGGTGCGGCGCGCCAGCACCTGGATGGTGCGGCGGATCTCGTCGTCGCGGCCGATGACCGGGTCGAGCTTGCCGTTCTTCGCTTCCTCGGTGAGGTCGCGCGAGTATTTGGCGAGCGCTTCCCAATTCTGCTCGGCCGACGCCTCAGTCGCCTTGCGGCCCTGGCGCCAATGCTCGACCGCCTCGGCCAAGGCCTTCGGATCGACGCCGGCGCCGGTGAAGATCACCCGCAGCGCCTGCTGCCGGGCAAGGCTCTCCAAGAGCCGCTCGGCGGTGACGAACTTGTCGCCGCCGGCGCGCGCCGCTTCGAACGCGGCCTGCAGCACGGCGGCCAGCTCGGACGACATGTAGACCGGGAACGGGCCGTTGCCGGGCACCCGCTCCAGCCGCTCCAGCCGCTCCTCGGCGGCGGTTTTCAAAAGGTCGGGATCGCCGCCGGCGCCGCGCACGATGCGCGCGGCGAGACCCTCGCCGTCGTCGAGCAGCGCCTTCAGCAGGTGTTCGGGGATGCAGTTCTGATGGCGCCCGGCGAGGGCTTCCATCTGCGCGGCTTGCAGGATTCCGCGCGCGCGTTCAGTGAAATTCGCGAAGTCCATAAAGGCACCTCGTTATGGTCCGCCCTCAAGGAGGCGCGGCTGGCGCCGATCGGCCCGCCCCATGCGCGGCCGCCAGCGTCATGCAGGAAAGATGGGTGCCGGTACTACAAAATCAAGCTGTAGCTCCGTCAATTCAGGACCGATTCGATCCTATTTATCGCGGATGCCCGGCTACAGATCAGGTGCGCAGCGCCAATAAATTCACCACGGAGAGCACGGAGGGTCTCGAGCTTTTCGGCATCTCCGTACCCTCTGTGTCTCCGTGGTTGACTTTTTACGGCTTCGTCGCGTTTGAAAATCGTCCTTTATTCAGCGAGCCAAGCGTGGCCGGCAGGACGGTCGAGCCGTTGACCAACCCCTTGGTGAAGCTCACGTCATCCTTGCCGTCGAAGACGCGATCACGGCGAGGCGGTGCGGCCGCCTGCCCGACCGCCAACCTTGCGGCCCGCGCCGCGCTGCCGCCACGAGCTGCGCGGGGATTGTCCGGCGCCGCCGTCGCGGCGCAGAAACGCCGGGAGACCGTTCTCATTTCCCGCCGACGCCCGCTGTCCCTGGGCTGATGCACGCGAGTGGTTTGCCGGCGCGGCGGGCTGGGCGTTGGCGGATGCCGGGCGGTTGCCGGGGGCCTGCCTGCCCCTCCCCGCATGCGGCCTCGGCGCGGCCCGCTGGGCGGCGCGCAAGGGGGGACGCGGCTCGGACGGCTCGGCGCGGCTGGCCGCCGGCAAATCCGCCGGCAGCGGCACGATCTTGAGCTTCAGCCGGGTGAGCTTTTCGATGTCGCGCAGGTACGGCCGCTCGTCGTCGTCGCAGAACGAGATCGCGATCCCGGCGGCGCCGGCGCGAGCGGTCCGGCCGATGCGGTGAACGTAATCCTCCGGCACGTTCGGCAATTCGAAATTGATCACGTGCGACACCGCCTCAACATCGATCCCGCGGGCGGCGATGTCGGTGGCGACGAGAACGCGGGTGTGGCCGGCCCGGAAACCGGCCAGCGCCCGCTCGCGCTGCGGCTGCGACTTGTTGCCGTGAATGGCGATGGCCTCGATGCGGGCTTCGAGCAGATGACGCACCACCCGGTCGGCGCCGTGCTTGGTGCGGGTGAAGACCAGCACCCGCTCGAATGCCGGGTCACGCAACAGGCTGGCGAGCAGAACCCGCTTTTGCGGCATCGGCACGAACACCACCCCCTGGTCGACGCGCTCGACCGTCGTCGCCACCGGGGTCACCGCCACCTTGACCGGATCTTTGAGGTAATCCTCGGCGAGCGCGGCGATGGTGCGGGGCATGGTCGCCGAGAACAGCAAGGTCTGGCGCTCGCGCGGCAATAGCTTGACGATACGCCGCAGCGCATGAATAAAGCCGAGGTCGAGCATGCGGTCGGCCTCGTCGAGGACCAGCACCTCGACGGTCGCCAGGCTGAGATCGCGCCGGTCGATCAGGTCGAGCAGCCGGCCCGGGGTGGCGACGAGAATATCCACCCCCGACGCCAGCTGGCGCTGCTGGGTGACGAGCGAGACGCCGCCGAAGACGACGGCGGTGGAGAGGCGCAATTGCCGGCCATAGGCGCGAAAATTGTCGGCGATCTGGCTGGCCAGCTCGCGCGTCGGGCTCAGCACCAGAACCCGGCAGCCACGCGAAACGCGGCGCGCGGGTATGGCGGCAAGCCGGTGGAGGATCGGCAGGGCGAACGCCGCGGTCTTGCCGGTACCGGTTTGGGCGATGCCGCACAGGTCGCGGCCGCCGAGGATGTGCGGGATGGCCTGGGCCTGGATCGGGGTCGGGGTTTCGTAACCTTCGGTGGCGAGCGCCTGCAGAATCGGGACAGCAAGCCCGAAATCGGAAAAATTGGTCAAGTTGACAGCCTCTCAAGGATCATGGGTCCGACAGCGCGCGCCAATTCGGCGCGACCTGTCGGGTCGGAAGACGACCCGCGCGATAAGGGCTGTCCGGATGTAGGCAGGGGATAAAGATCGAAGCCAGTTCCCGCGGTTTCGGCGGGACCGCTCACGCGGTTTCGATCACGTAGCTCGATAGGAGCACGAACGCTGCTGGCGCTTATGTATAGTGAAACGCGCCGAAGAGCAAGCCGGCGTCCGCCAACGGCTCTCGGAATCCCAAAACCAAGCGCGGAAAATCAATTTTCCGGCGGCGAATTCTCCTCCGCGGCGACTGTCGGGGCAATGGCGTCGTCGGAGGCCGACTGTTCCTGCTGGCGCTTTAATTTCTTTTCCTCTTTTTTCGCCTGCTTTTTGCGTTCGCGCTCGATGCGCTCAAAGCGGTAATTGGGTTTGAACGGCATGGGCGCTCCATCGCTTGTCGCCGGATGCCTATTGCCCGGCGGAGATCTAGTCGGGATTAATAGCGAAAACCGGAAGCCGGCGACACTCATCCGTAAAGCATCGGAGCCGGGCGGGACGGACTGGTCATGCCGCGCCGAGCCGGAAGCCGCTGAGCCCGTCCTTCTCGATCTCGGCGGGCAGGTCGAGCTCCCATTGCAGGTAGGCGCGCATCGCCCGCTCGGCGCCGTCGGTGCCGTCGTGCCGGTTGTGGTTCCAGAAGATGAAGTCGATGCGCTCGGCATCGGGCGGGCTGTCGGGCGTCGCGGCGACCGACAGCCCGGCGTCGCGCCAGGCCGCGACGCCGCCGGCGACGAGGGCAAGCTGGGCCGCGCTCAGCTCGGCGAGATCGGCGACGGCGAGCTTGGCGACATCGAGGTCGTCGGCGAAGACGACGATGCGCCGGGCGCCGAGGAGCCGGCCCGGCAAGCGATCGAGGCGGGGGCGAATCGTCCATGCCGCGCCGGGTGGATGCCCGGCCCGGAACGCCGCGCTGGAGCCGAGGACGATGGCCGCTGCGCCGTCGCTCAACAGCGCCGCCGCCTCGCCGGCGGTGACGATCGCCACCGCCGGCAGGGCCGGCGGCATCGGCTCGCCCGTCCCCTGCTCCAAGGCGGCGCCGTCGAAGGCATGGTCGAGCACCGCGACGTCCCAGCCCATCTGCTGCAGCCAATGCGCGCTCATCACCGCGCGGGCGCCATGGTCGTCCGCCAGCACCAGCCGCGCGCCGCGGGTGCCGACCCAGCGGTCGATCGCCTGCACCAGCTGGCCGCCCGGCGCCGAGACCGAGCCGGTCAGACGGCCGGCGGCGAATTCCTCGGGGGTGCGGACGTCGAGCAGATAGGTCGTCCGGCTCGCCGCCTCGCGCTGCCACGCAGCGAACGTCGCGCGGTCGATATGCTTCACGCCAAACTTCGTGGCGACCGCGGCGGCGCGCGGCGCGGCGGCGGCGATCGCGGCGGCGCTGACCGGCGCCACGGCCGCCTGGGTGTCGCGCTCCAATTCGAGGCCGGCGAGCCGCCAGCCCTGGGTCCCGCCTTGCAGCGAGACGATTTTGTTCGGGACCCCGGCGTTGATCAGCGACTGCGCGCCGATGATGCTGCGCGTGCGGCCGGCGCAGGAGACGACGACCAGCGTGTCGGGGTCGGGCACCAAATCGGCGAAACGGTAGACCAGCTCGGCGCCGGGGCAGGTCTGCGCGCCGGGGACGTGGAAGCGGTTGAACTCGTCGACCGTGCGGCTGTCGAGGATTTTGAGGTTTTTGCCGGCGCGCTGCATCTCGGCGAGCTCGGCGGCGGTGACGTGCGGCGTGTGGCTGTCGATCTCGACGATCTCGGCGAACCCCTTGCTCGGCACGTTGCTGCTGGGAAACAGCGGATGGCCGGCCGCCGACCATGCGGCGACGCCGCCGTCGAGGATGTGGACATCGCCGTAGCCGAGATGCGCGAGACGCCTGGCCGCGCGCAAGGCGACCCCGTCATTATCGTCGACCAGCACGATGTGGACCGATTTGCGCGGCACCAGCCGCAGCATTTCCAGCTCGAGCCGGCTGTAGGGCAGGTTCACCGCAAGCAGCGGGTGGCCGTCGCAATGCTGGCCCTCCTCGCGCACGTCGAGAACGGCGATCTCGCCGCCGTCGGCGAGCCGATCGCGCAAGATCGCGACGTTTATCGATTGGGCCTCGGCCATTTTTGCCCTCCAGGCTCGCTGATGCGATGAGACAACTATGTCGCGGCAATTTCCAACGCGCCACCCGGCAATGCCGCGGAAGGCGCGGCGTATAGCCCGGGTCAAGCCTGCCAGGGTGCGCTTTGCGATCCTCGCACCCTCAGGGAGGCCTTACAGTTTCAACAACCGCTTGGCGTTGCCGTTGAGGATTTTCGCCTTGTCCGCCGCCGAGACCGGCAGCCGCTCGCCCCAGCTGGCGCCCGGCGGGTTGTCGACGAACGGGTAGTCGACCGAGAACAGCACGCGGTCGATGCCGATCTCCTGGATGCAATGGAGCAGCGCCGGGTCGGAGAAGAAGCCGCTGGTCGTCACCCAGAAATGCTCGGTGAAGGCGTCGCGGAACCAGCTGGGGCCGCGGCCGTCGCGGGCAAAGCCCATGTTGATCCGCCACAGATAGAGCGGCAACCCCTCGCCGAGATGGCCGAGGACGATCTTCAAGCCCGGATATTTCTCGAAGACGCCGCTCAGCACCAGGCGAACGCCCTGGGTCGCGGTCTCGACCGTGAAACCCCAGGCGGCGCGCAGGATGGTCGGGAATTTTTCGACGTAATCCTTGTAGTAGACCTCGATCACCCGCGGGTCGGGGATCGAGGGGTGCATGTAGAGCGGCACGTCGAGCGCGGCGGCGCGCTCGAACACCGGCCAGAAGCGCGGGTCGTCGATGAAGAGGCCGTTGGTGAGGCCGTGGATCATCGCGCCCTTGAAGCCGAGCTTGGTGACGGTGCGCTCCAATTCGTCGGCGGCGCCCTTGGGATCGGCGGTCGGCAGCGCCGCGAACGCGGCGAAGCGGTCGGGGTGCGCCTGCACGGTCCGGTGCAGCCGGTCGTTGACGCCGCGGGCGAGCCTGACGCCGGTCTCGGCGTCGACCTTTTGCAGCGAGGGCGCGGCGTGCGAGAGGACCTGAAAGTCGATGCCGGCCTCGTCCATCTCCTTGAGACGCAGTTCGCCGAGGTCGTACAGCCGCTCGGGGACTTTCGGCATGTTGGCCGCGCCCTGCGGCGGCACCGCGTCTAGGCCTTTGAAATGGGTCGCCAGCTCGGGGTCGAGATAATGCTCTTCGAGGGCGATGATTTGGGGTTTTGTCGGCATCCGCGTCCTCCCGAAATCGTCAGCGCGGGGTTTTAGATCAAATGCGCCGCCGGGTCACGCGGCGGGCTCCGTGTCGCGAGCGATCATCGCCCGCAGCGCCGCGTGCACCGGCGCGCCGGGGCCCAGCCGCCGGCTCGCCTCCTGATGAATGACGCGGGCAAGCTCGGGCTGGCGGCCGAGCAGCTCGAAGAAATCGACGATGTCGAGGGTCAGCAGGGTGCAAGACCGCGGGGCGGATACGGTCGCGTTGCGCGGCTCGCCGGTCAGCAGCGCGAGCTCGCCGAAAAACGAACCGGCGCCGAGCCGCAGCGGCTGCGGCGTCAATTCGATCTCGACCTCGCCGTCGGCGACAAAAAACATGCAGTCGCCGGGTTCTCCGCGCCGCACGATGACCGCGTTGGCGGGATAGTCGCGGGCGCGCAGCAGCCGGGCCACCTCGGCGATCAGCGTCGCGCCGAGATTGTGAAAGAACGGCACCTTGGCGACGAGCTCCCAGGTGCGCAGGAATTCGCGGCGGCGCATCTCCTCGGCATAGCCGGTGGCGAGGATGCCGGCGAGCAGCGCGAACACCATGATGCCGCAGACCATGACGAGGCCGGCAAGCATCCTGCCGGCGATGGTTTGCGGAATGACGTCGCCATAACCGGTCGTGGTCAGGGTGACGATCGCCCACCACAGCGCCGCCGGGATCGAAGAGAACGCAGGATCGCTGCCCCGCTCCAGCAGATAGGCCAGGCTCGCGGCGGTGAGCAGCACGATGACGAGACCCAGCAGGACCGAGAGCAGCGCCTGGCGGGCATGGGTGATCACCCGCTCCAGCATGGACAGGCCGGGCGAATAGCGGACGTATTTGAAAACCCAGATAAAGCCGATCAGCGTCGCGTCGCGACTGTCGGGAAGCGCGATGAAGCCGGGCAGCGCGGCGAGCAGGTCGTAGACCCCGCCGAACGAGGCGGCCCAGGAAAGCCGTGCGCGCCACACGCCGCGATGCTCGGCGCCCGGCGCTCCCGGGGCGGCGATCAACCGCAGCACGTAATCGAACACGAAGAACCCGGCGATGACGTCGAAGACATCGGTCAACGGCGCGCCATAGGCGGCACGCCAGTCCTCCACGGTAAGCGCCAGCATGACCGCGATGCCGGCGGCGACCATCGCATGGTGCAGCGAGCGCCACAGCCAAGCCACCATGTCCGGGGCGCCGGGCTGGAGCAGGCGATAGAGTCGCTGACGATCCATCAGCGCATTGTAATCGCCGCAACCCGCTCGCCGACAGAGCGTTCGTTCCCGCCCGCGGCGCACGCTGGCGGTCTGCCATGGACGCCCGCGCGCAGCCGCAAACGGCCAATCTCTTGCGATGTCGGCGGGGCGCACATAGCATCGTGCGTGATGAGAGGAGTTACCCCGATTTCGAACAGCTACACAACCCGGGTCACCGCGGCGGCGCTCGTGCTGCTAGGCGCGCTATGGGCATCGACCGCCAGCGCCGCTTCCGGCGAAGTATTGGCCCTCAGCGGATCGCCGGTCATCGAAACCGGGTCTCAGAAACGCGCGGCCGCGGTCGGCGATTCGGTCGAGACGGGTGACACGATCGACGCGCCCGAAGACACCAAGGTCCGGCTGCGCATGAATGACGGTTCAATCGTCACCATCGCGGCGGGAACCCGGCTCACCATCGACAAATACGATGTCGATGCCTCGGGCTCGCGGCAGGCGGCCGAGCTGTCGTTGTCCAAGGGCCTGGTCCGTAGCGTGGTCAGCAGCGGCGGCGAGACGCCGAACTTCGAGATCAAGACCGCGACCGGCGTCGCCGCGGTGCGCGGCACCGAATGGTACGTCGACGCCGAAGGGCAGACGACCAAAGTCTATGTCGTTACCGGCAATGTCAGCCTCGCCGACCCGGCCGGCGCCAACGCCGTGACAATCCCGCCAATGTCGGCTTCATCGGTCGACGCGCATAAAAAGCCGACCCCGGTCCGGCCGATCACCCAGGACGAGCTGCAAGCCCTCGTCGAGCGCACCGCATTTTACGACGGGCTATGCCAATGCCTCGATCAGAAATCGATCGCGCTGGGAAGCTGCCTGCTGACAAGCGAAGCGTGCAAGGCAAGCTGCGCGGCCGTTCCATACAGCTTCGTGCCGTACGCGCGCGGGAGCTGCGGCAACCCCTGAACCGGCATACTCGCACCCTAGCGGTTTTGGGGTCGCCGGCTGTCCTCATCCGGTAGGGGCCGGGATGCGTTGTAGGCTGGAACATTGAGCTGGCTGCGTCTGCGCGAGGCGGCGGTCGGGCTGATCGCGGCCGGCCTCATAATGACTTTCGCGCATTTCTACGGGTCGAGCGAACTGCGCGGACTCGAGACCGCCTCGCTCGATCTGCGCTTCCGGCTGCGCGGCCCGGTGCCGGCTGGGCCGGAAACCGCGCTGGTCGTGATCGACGATGCGAGCCTCGCGGCGCTCGGCCGGTGGCCCTTCAGCCGCGCGATCTTCGCCCAGGCGGTCGATCGGATCGCCAGCGCCGGTGAAAAGGTAATCGCCTTCGACATCTTGTTCAGCGAGCCCGAGGAGACGGTTTCGGCCACGCTGCGCGCCGCCGCCAGCGGCGAGAGCGACACGCTGTCGCCCGAAGAGCGGAAGGCGCTGCAAGCCGCCCTCGATCGCCTCGGTTCGCGCTCTCCCGACACCGAGTTCGCCAGGGCGATCGGCGCCGCCGGAAATGTGCTGTTCCCGCTGGCGTTGACCTTCACCGGGCCGCGCGAGGCGGCGTTGCCGGCCTATGCCGACAGCGCGGGCTACGTCCAGTTCGACCGGAGCCCGCAACCTCCGGTGTTCCCGCTGCGCCCGGTGGCGGCGGTGCTGCCGATCCCCGGATTGGCCAAGGCGGCAGCCGGGCTCGGGCATGTCGACATCGCCTACGACAGCGACGGCAGGCCGCGTTACGACTATTTGGCGCTGCCCTTGGGGGCGGATTTCATCGCCTCGCTGCCGGTACGCGCGGCGGCCACCTACCTCGACGTGCCGTGGCCAAAGGTTGCGGTGGCGCTCGGCAGCTACGTGCGCATCGGCGCACTGGAAATCCCGACCGATCGCGCGATGCGGCTGTTGATCAACTACCGCGGCCCGCGCGGCACGTTCCCGACCTTCTCGTTTGCCGATCTGGTCGCGGGGCGGGTCCCCACCGAGGCGCTGCGCGGGCGCATCGTGCTGATCGGCGCCTCCTTTATCGGCAACAGCGACAGCAACGCCGCGCCGTTCGGCAGCACCATGCTGCCCGGAACCGAGCGGATGGCCAACATCATCGACACGATCCTTCACCGCGACTGGATCCGCACCGACATCACCGCGTCCTCGTTCGCCGTGGTCGCCGCGGTCTTGCTGATCGCGGCGCTGGCCGGCGCCGCCGCCACCCGGCTGCGCACCCGCGCCGGGCTTGTCGCCGCCCTGATCCCGTTGGTGGCCTGGTGCGGTGCGGCGCAGATCGCGTTCCTGCAGGGCATCTGGCTGCCTCTGGTCTGGCCGCTGATCGCGTTGACCGCGGCGATGGCGGCGATCCTGCTGTTCCGCTATTGGGTGGTCGATCGCGAAGGGCGCCACGTGATGGCGGCTTTCGAGCACTACCTCGCGCCCGAATTCGTCAAGATGCTCGCCGCCCATCCCGACCGGCTGCGGCTCGGCGGCGAAGCGCGCGAGATCACCCTGCTGTTCAGCGATATCCGCGATTTCACCTCGATCGCCGAGCAGTTCAAGCAGAACCCGGCCGGGCTCGGCCGCCTGATCAACCACGGGTTCCTCAGCCCGATGAGCGATTTGATCATGAGCCGCCGCGGCACCATCGACAAATACATGGGCGATTGCATCATGGCGTTCTGGAACGCCCCGCTCGATGTCCCCAACCATGCCGACGAAGCCTGCGCCACGGCGCTGGCGATGAATGCGGCGATCGGCGGCATCAACGAGTCGTTCGCGGCCGACGGGGTCGCGGAGGTCGGGATTTCAGCGCCGCTGCATATCGGGATCGGCATCAATACCGGCGAATGCGTCGTCGGCAACATGGGATCCGAGCGGCGCTTCGCCTACACCGCGCTGGGCGATGCGGTCAATCTCGCCTCGCGCCTGGAAGGGCAGACCAAGACGTATCATGTCGACGTCATCATCGGCGAGGCCACCCGCAAGGCGGCGCCGTCCTGGGCGGCGATCGAGCTCGATCTGATCGAGGTCAAGGGCAAGGCGGACGCGGTGCGCATCTATGCCCTGCTCGGCGATGCCGAATTGGCGCAGTCGGCGGAATTCCGGGCGCTCGAGGCGCGCCAGGAAGCGATGTTGCGATGCTACCGCCGCCAGGACTGGGCCGGCGCGCGCGCCGCGCTCGGCCGATGCCGGCGGTACGGTCCACGCCTGGGGGCGCTGTTCGACCTTTATGAAGAGCGCATCGGATTTTACCAAGCCCACCCGCCGGGCCCATCCTGGGACGGCGTCTTCGTCGCCCTGAGCAAATGACTCGCGGCAGCCGCGAGGTTTCCCGCAGTTGCCCGAATTTTGCTATAGGATGGCGGCCCTCACCGAGACAAACCCGCGCCGCGCGTGCCGCCGTTACCAAACTCCCGCCGCTCCTTCCTGGCCTTCCTGCACGATGTCGCGATGGCGGCATTGTCGTTCGGGATCGCCTCCTTTTTGCGGCTTGGCGACGAGCTTTGGCGCTACGAGCCGCGCTTTACGATCTTCTACGCCGTGACGTTTACCGGCATCGCGGCGGCGGCGTTCCTGCTGACCGGCCTCTATCGCGGCATCTGGCGCTATGCCTCGCTCCCCGATCTGTTCAACATCGTCAAGGCCGCGACCCTGACCGTGCTGGTTTTCCTCCCGGTCATGTTCATCTTCACCCGGCTCGAGACGCTGCCGCGCTCGACGCTGCTGATCAATTGGCTGGTGCTGATCGCGCTGCTCGGGGGCCCGCGCCTCGGCTACCGGCTGTTCAAGGATCGCGGCCTCGATCACATGATGGAGCGCGCCGGCGGTTTGCAGGCGGTGCCGGTGTTGCTGGTGAGCGCGCGCGACGGCGCCGACACCTTTATCCGCGAGACGGTGCGCGACCGCAGCGCGGTCTATCGGGTGCTCGGGGTCTTGTCGGATACCCGTTCGCGGGTCGGGCGGGAGATTTACGGCGTCCCGGTGCTCGGCACGATCGACGAGCTTGAGACTGTCGTCGCCCGCCTCGACCGCCGCGGTACGCGCCCGCAAAAACTAATCGTCACGACGCAGGGCCTCGACGGCGCGGCGCTGCGCGGCCTCTTGGAGCGGGCAGATGCGCTGGCGATCCCGCTCGCCCGCCTGCCGCGCGCGACCGAGCTGCGCCAGGGCCTCGCCGATGCGGACACGATCGAGCCGATCGCGATCGAGGATTTGCTGGGGCGTCCGCAAGCGGTGCTCGACCGCGAGGCGATGGCGCGGCTGATCCGCGGCCGCCGAGTGCTCGTTACCGGCGCCGGCGGCACGATCGGGTCGGAACTCGCGCGGCAGCTCGCGGCGCTGGCGCCGGAGCGGCTCATCCTCTTCGACAACGGCGAATTCCTGCTCTACAGCATCGATGTGGAGCTGCGCGAGCGGTTCCCCGACCTGGCGGTGCGGCCGCTGCTCGGCGATGTGCGCAACCGCCTGCGGCTCGACGAGGTGTTCGCCGCCGAGCGGCCGGAGGTGGTTTTCCACGCCGCCGCGCTGAAGCACGTGCCGATGGTCGAGCAGAACCCGGTCGAGGGGGTGCTGACCAACGTCATCGGCAGCCGCAACGTCGCCGAGGCGGCGCGCGCGCATGGCGCCCGCCTCGCGGTGCAGATCTCCACCGACAAGGCGGTCAACCCGACCAGCGTGATGGGCGCGACCAAGCGCCTCGCCGAGGCGTTCTGCCAAGCGCTCGACCTCGACGAGGTGGCGCGCGCGCGGCGCGCCCCATCGGGCGCCCGCTTGGCCGGCGCCCGCTCGGCCGGCACCCGCTTCGTCACCGTGCGGTTCGGCAACGTGCTGGGCTCGACCGGCTCGGTGGTGCCGCTGTTCACCCGCCAGCTCGCCGGCGGCGGTCCCTTGACCGTCACCGACCCCGAGGTTACCCGCTTCTTCATGACCGTGCGCGAGGCGGTCGAGCTGGTGCTCGAAGCCTCCGCCACCGAAGCCCGCAACGAGCCGCCGAACGAACTGGCGGCGCGCGGCAAGATCTTTGTGCTCGACATGGGCGAGCCGGTGCGGATCGTCGATCTGGCGCGGCAGATGATCCGCCTCGCCGGGCTCGTCCCCGAAGAGGACATCAAGATCGAGTTCACCGGCCTCAGGCCCGGCGAGAAGCTCCACGAGGAGCTGTTCCACGACGCCGAGGCGGCGGTGCCGACCGCCAACCCGGCGCTGCGCCTCGCCGCGCCGCGCACCGCCGACTACGCGGTGCTCGCCCGCTCGATCGACGAGCTCGAGGAGCAGGCCCGCGCCGCGAACGAGGCGCGCGTCATCGATTTATTGCAAAGACTGGTGCCGGAATACATGCGCGACGCGGCAGCCTCGGTCGAACCCGCCCCGCTGCCCCGTCCGACGAGGGCGCGGTGAGGACGGCTGGCGCCAGGTGTTCAGCATTCGGGAAAGTGCGATAAGATAGGCGGCCGCAGAGGAAAGTCAGATGGCCGAGCCGAAGAGCATTTCCGACGAGATCGACGAGGAAGCCGAAGCCCGCGCTATTGCCGAGGCCGAGGCTGAGATCGACGCGGGCAAGGGCGTACCGCATGCGAGCGTGCGGAAATGGCTGTTGAAACTTGCAAAAGGTGAGATTGTCCCGCCCCCGTGCAGGTAATTTGGTCACCTGCGGCGCTCCGAGAGATCGAACACATCTACCGCTACATCGCGCCATCTAATCCGCGCGCGGCCGAACACATGGTCCGAGAAATCCTGGCCGCGGGCGACAGTTTGGAGAATTTTCCGAACCGTGGCCGGCCGGTTCCCGGATCGCAATTGCGCGAGATGACGCTCGTTTACCCCTACGTCATCCGCTATAGGATCGCCGCCGACCACGTGCGTATCCTGCGGGTCCGGCACGGCCGGCGCCGACCGTAACTTTCAGGCGTTGGTGTGAACGGACAGCGCTACCGAACGGATTCGTACGGTGGGTTGAGCAGGGCGAAAACCCACCGTCGGCGTCGGTTGTGGGGTTGATGGGTTTCGCACGGCTCAACCCATCCTACGCGGTGCTCGCCCGCTCGATCGACGAGCTCGAGGAGCAGGCGCGCGCCGTGAATAAGGCGCGTGCTCGACCTGTTGCAGTTTCTGATGCCGGAATACCGGCGCGATGAGGCAACCTCTGTCGGTCCCGCGCCGTTGTCTCGCCCGACGAGGGCGGCGAGGGCGGTTGGCGCAAGGTATTTAACATCGCGAAGTGCGGTAAGATAACCCGGCGGAGGAATACCAGATGGCCGAACCAAAGAGCGTTTTCGACGACCTCGATGAGGGGGCCGAGACGCGCGCGATCGCCGAGGCTGAGGGCGATGTCGAAGCGGGACGGGTAGTACCGCACGAAGAGGTTGTCGAGTGGCTGAAATCCTGGGGCACTCCGGATGAACTCCCCTCGCCGCCCAAGCGTTGACGACAGTCGTTTGGACCTTCGCGGCGGTCGCTGACCTGGAGGAAATCCGCCGCTATATCGGCGCGTTCAACCCGCACGCCGCGAAAAACACAGCAGGCCGACTAATCGCAGCCGGCAACGGCCTAGCCAATTTCCCCGATCGCGGCCGTCCGGTATCCGACACCGAGTTGCGCGAACTGACCGTTGTCCCCCTTACATTATCCGCTACCGGGTCGATGGCGACCGCGTACTGATCCTGCGCGTGCGCCACGGCAGGCGCCGGCCGTAACGCTCACGTTTACGCGGGGGGCAGGCTCTCTTGAACCGCATAATCCACGGATTGTCGGTAGGACGAACGATAACGCCCTAGATTCATCAGAATTGGTATGGACGCGCTGTCGTTTGCAAGCCTCGGTAACGATTTGATAGTCACCCCAACATGGCGCAATCCGCGCAGTGCAAGTAGCCGGTCGGGGGTCGTAGCAGCCCGGCAATTCCTCGCCGACCGCGGCCGTATGCGACGCGCGGGCGGGGCATGCCACGGGGCATGCCAGGCTGAGAGCAAGAACATCGAAATCGCGGTGGCCGGCCACATCTCATCCCAATTCCGCCATCCGCGGCAGCACCTCTTTCGAGAACAGCGTCAAATTGTCGACCGTGTCTTCGTGGCTGATGTGGCCGCCTTGGGCCATCATCAGGAGGTGGCCGAAGCCGCCGACATGGTCGTAGAACGATTTGAGCTGGTCCCAGACGTCGTCGGGGGTGCCGGCGAAGACGAGGCCGGCGCCGATCGCGTCCTCGACGCCGACGGTGCGCGGGTTGATCGGCTTGCCGTCGCGGGTCTGCAGCCGTGTGGCGCGCGCGGTGGTGGCGCTGCCCTTGATCGCCTGCGCCGCCAGCGCCGGCGCGACATAGCCCGGCGGGTTGGCGAATTGCGGCGCGACGATGCCCGAGGTGCGGCTGTAGTCGAGGATCTGGTCGGCGCGGCGCCAGCCCTCCTCGCGGGTGCGGCCGACCCCGATCAGCGCCATGTAGGCGAGCTTGTCGTGGGCGCCCGAATGCCCGGTCTCGGCCGCCCTCTTGCGGTAGGCGTCGAAGATGCCGGGGGTGCGCGCCCAGCCGGTGTTGAGCACGCCGATGGTGATGCCGCGCGCGGCGGCCTCGCTGGCGCTGCCGGTGCTGCCGACCGGCATCCACACCGGCGGGTGCGGCTGCTGGTAGGGGCGCGGCCAGATGTTGACCGAGCGGTAGTGGAAATGCGTGCCCTCCCACGAGAACGGCCCATCCTGCGAGGTCATCGCCTTCAAGATCAAATCGTGCGCCTCCCAGAAGCGCTCCATCAAATCGGCCGGGTTCGAGTTGGCGGGCGATATCTCGAACGGCACGCCCTTGACAAACCCCATCTCGATGCGGCCGCGCGAGATCACGTCGAGCATCGAATATTCCTCGGCGACGCGGATCGGGTTCTCGCGGTTGGCGATCGGCATGCCGAGCGCGAGGAGCCGCACCTTCTTGGTCTCGCGCGCGAGGATCGCCATCGGGATCGTGCACACCGAGTCGGCGCAGGTCGCCGTCGCGTGGTGCTCGTTGGTCATGATGTTGATGCCGAGCTCGTCGCACAGCGCCCACTCGTCGAGATAGCGGTGGTAGAGGTCGGCGCCGATCTTCGGGTCGTAGAGCCGGCTCGGGACGATCACCCGGTACGACTCGTTCAGCTGCGGCCAGGCCGGGTGATAGGCCATCTCGCTGAAATGCCAGGAGTGCATCATGGTGTTTTCTCCATTTTCCGTTGCCACAGCCGACGGCAACCAACACCCGTCACCACCTAACTCCGGCTCTCGTGGGCAGGGGACTCAATAAAACGAACTCTGGAGGTATACTGCTCCGCTCACTTATATATTTGATATCTCTTGCTTCATCAGCTCCAGCTCGCGACGTTTCAAGTCTTCCGTAATCCCGTAGCGGTTTTCGAGGGGCTGCACAGCGGCTTCCAGCGCTCGGTCGGTCTGCGAAAAGAGGTCTCGCGCCTTTTCTAATCTTTGGACCATTGTTGCTCGGCCCTTCTTAGTGAACCAATGGGCCGCGTGTTCTCGCCAAAAATGGTGGGCTAAGAAATTTCGTTCATCCACACAGCGGCCGAGATCATCCATTACAGAAACGAAAGTAGGTAAACGGCTTTCATGGCTGGCTAGGCGTTGCCGGAGCTTTCCGAACGTTTTCTCAAAAGAATCCTCAAAGTGTTGGTCAACAAGCGCCTCCCACTCGACACGATTCTTTGCGCCTGCTCGACCTTCCATCAACTCCAAAATTAAAAGTGCATTCGCAATTCCATGCTCAAGTACGTTAGAGCAATAGAACGCAAGCCCAAAATGAGCGTAAAGCTCCCTGCATTCATCCGTCGATATTTCGTCCATCGTTCGCACGTGTTCCTTGACGCCCTCCCTTGCTCTGCGAGAAATGGGCCGCCGATGAGGCCATCATGCCCGACGCAAACTGTTCGATTAGCTCCGCTACCTTCTCCGGCTGTTCGATCTGCGGATAGTGGCCGGCGGCGGCGATCGGGATGAAGCGGGCATCGGGCAGCTTCTGCACCAGATGCGCGCCATAGGCCGGGGCGGTAATCCGGTCGCGCACGCCCCACAGGACGAGGGCCGGGATATCGATCCGGTGCAGCCAGTGGCGCAGGCTCGGGTTGTGCATGAACGGGCGCCAGCCGTAGAGCACCGCGGCCTCGCGGTCGCGCGCGACCTCCTCGATCGCGGCGTCGTCGAATTTGCCGTAATCGGGCGCGTTCGCCGGGTCGGCAAAGGCGCGGCGCACGGCCTCGTCCACCGGAAGCGCGAAGATGTCGGCGATCTCGGTTTCGTCGCGGTCGCCGAATTTGAGCCCGAGCGAGTCGATCAGCACCAGGCCGCGCAACCGCGCCGTCGAGCGGACGGCCAGTTCCATCGCCAGCCAGCCGCCGAACGACGCGCCGACCAGCAGCACGTCGCGGAGCTCCAGCCGGTCGAGGAGGTCGAGGTAAAGATAGGCGATGTCGCCGACGCCGCGCATCCAAGTGGGGCGCGGCGATGTGCCGAAGCCCGGATGGCGCGGCGCGATCACCCGAAACTGCCGCGCCAGGCGGTCGAGAAACGGCCGGTGCTGCGCGAAATAGTCAATCCCGTGGAGGAAGAGGAGCGGCGGTCCCTCTCCCGCGACCAGCGCCTCGACCGAGGCTTCGCCGATGTCGATGCGTTCCATTTCCCTCACCAAATCGTCATTGCGGGCGGAGCGAAGCAATCCATCCGCCAGCTAGACCGAGGGAGATTGCGTCGTCGCTGCGCTCCTCGCAATGACATTTCCGGTGAGGTTTCGCGGCGCCTCGCTACAATGGCGTCATCCCTCCTTTGCGGAAAGATTGGGCGATGGGCGAGTTCGGGATCGGCCAGCCGGTGCGGCGCTTCGAGGACAAGCGGCTGCTGAGCGGCCAGGGGCACTTTCAGAGCGACAACAATCTGCTGGGTCAGGTCCATGCCTATGTGCTGCGCTCGCCGCATGCCCATGCGCGGATCGGGAGCCTCGACCTGACGGCGGCCAGCGCGGCGCCCGGCATGCAACTGATCTTGACCGGCGACGACCTCGTCGCGGCGAAGCTCGGGGCGATGGGGGTGCCGTTCCAGCGCAAGCGGCCGGACGGGTCGCCGATGTTCGCCCGCGCCCATCTCGGCCTGGCCCAAGGCACGGTGCGCTATGTCGGCGAACCGGTGGCGCTGGTTGTCGCCGACACGCTGGCGCAGGCCAAGGACGCCGCCGAGCTGATCGACATCGACTACGAGGCGCTGCCATCGGTCACCGACACCGCCGACGCCGCCGCGGGCAGGATCGCGGTGTGGCCGGAGTGCCCGGACAACATCTCCAACCTGTTCGAGGCGGGCAACAAAGCGGCGGCCGATGCCGCGTTCGCCGACGCCGCGCATGTCGTCAAGCGGCGCTACGTCATCAGCCGGGTCTATGCGCATTTCATGGAGCCGCGCGGCGCGCTCGGCGTGTGGGACCCGGGCGAAGAGCGGTTTACGCTCTACGCCGACGTGCAGTACCCGCACCGGGTGCGCCAGGCGTTGGCGACCCGCATCTTCAAGATCCCGGAGAGTAAGATCAGGGTCATCGCGGGCGATGTCGGCGGCGGGTTCGGCACCAAGGGCTGGCAGTACCCCGAGCACCGGCTGGTGCTGCTCGCCGCGAAGAAGCTGCGCCGCCCGGTCAAATGGACCTGCGAGCGCAGCGAAGCGATCCAGGCCGACGAGCACGCCCGCGACAATGTCAGCGACGCCGAGCTGGCATTGGACGGCGACGGCAAATTCCTCGGGCTGCGGGTCAAGACGCTGGCCAATGTCGGCGCCTATATCTCGTCCGAGCGCAATTTGCTGGCGACGTTCGGCAATGTCGGGACCTTGGTCGGCACCTACGACATCCCCGCCGCCTATGTCGGGGTCTATGCGGTGATGGCCAACACCAACGGCACCGCGCCCTATCGCGGCGCCGGGCGGCCGGAGGCGACCTATGTCATCGAGCGGCTGATCGACGACGCGGCGCGCGAGCTGGGCTACGACCGGGTCGAGCTGCGGTCTAAGAACTTGATCCCGCCCGAGAAGCTGCCGGTCAAGACCGCGCTCGGGCTCAATTACGATTGCGGCGACTTCCCGGCGAACCAGGCGAAGGCGCTGGAGCAGGCGGACTGGGCCGGGTTCGCCACGCGCCGCGACGAAGCGAAGGCGCGCGGCAGGCTGCGCGGCATCGGCATCGCCAACCCGATCGAGAAGGCCGCCGGGCCGGGCCAGGAATTCGCCGAAATCCGCTTCCACCCGAGCGGCAACGCGACCCTGTTGATGGGCAGCAAGAACCAGGGCCAGGGGCACGAAACAACCTTCAAGCAGGTGCTCAACGAGCGTCTCGGGCTCGACCCCAATGTAGTGCAGTACATCGACGGCGACACCGACCGCGTCGCCTTCGGCATCGGCACCAACGGCTCGCGCTCGACGGTGATCGGCGGCTCGGCCTTGTGGATGGCGGCCGATAAAATCATCGTCAAGGGCAAGCGCATCGCCGCGCATTTGCTCGAAGCGGCCGACGCCGACATCGAGTTCGCGGTCGGCGCCGATGGCGGCAGTTTCGCGGTCGCCGGCACCGACCGGCGGATCGGCATCGCCGATGTCGCCAAGGCGTCGTTCCAGGCGGCGCGGCTGCCGTCGGGGCTCGAAGGCGGGCTGTTCGAGACCGGCACGTTCGCGCCGGAGGACAACACCTACCCCAACGGCTGCCATATCTGCGAGGTCGAGATCGACCCCGATACCGGCGCGCTGGAGATCGTGCGCTATGTGGTGATTGACGATGTCGGCACGGTGGTGAACCCGATGGGGCTCAAGGGCCAGATACACGGCGGGGTCGCGCAGGGGCTGGGCCAGGCGCTGATGGAACAGGTCGTCTACGACCGCGAGTCGGGGCAGAACCTGACCGGCAGCTTTATGGACTACGCGATGCCGCGCGCCGATTCGATGCCCTATATGGAGATCACCTCGAACCCGGTGCCGACCAAGCGCAACCCCTTGGGAGCCAAGGGTGCGGGGGAAGCCGGCACGGTCGGCGCGCTGCCGGCGATCGTCAATGCGGTGATCGACGCGCTGGCGCCGCTGGGGGTGACAAGCCTCGACATGCCGGCGACCAGCCTCGACATGCCGGCGACCAGCCAGCGCATCTGGCAGGCGATGCGGGAGGCGCGCGCGTGACGGCCGCCAGCCGCTCGGTGAAAGCCGCTCGGGTCAATGGGCAAACCCGAACAGCTTCTGCGCGTTGTGGTGCAGCACCTTGTCGGTGACCGATTTCGGCAGGCCCAGCCGCTCGATATAGGCGAACGTTTCGCTGTAGGATTCGAAATCCTGCAGCACCGGATAGTCGCTGCCGGTAACCAGATGGTCTTCGCCGAACGCCTCCAGCGCGCAGCAGAACGCCGCTTTCGAGCCGTAGCACACCGTGTCGTAATAGAATTTCTTGGCGGTGACGCTGGGCGTCTCGGCGAGGTTCGGGTGGTGGCGCGGGCTCTGGCCCTGCGCGTCGAGCCGGTTCAGCAGCATCGGGATCGGTCCGCCCAAATGCGGCACGATGAATTTGATGTGCGGGTAGCGGTGCGGGATCTGCTTGGCGATCATATGCAGCACGAAGCTGGCGTCTTCGAGCGAGGTGCCGACCGGCGCGGTGAATTTGTAGTCGTTGATGAACGGCGAGCAGATGCCGTTGGTCGAGGGGTGGACAAAGAGGATCGCGCCGCGCCGGTTCAGTTCGGCGTAGATCGGCTCGAACTCAGCTTCCGCGACCGAGCGGTCGAAGCACGAGATGTGCATGTTGACCCCGACGCAGCCCAATTGGTCGAGGCCGCGCTCCATCTCCTTCAGCGCCGCGTCGATGTGCGGCAGCGGCAGCATCACATAGGAGGAAATGCGGTCCGGGTGCTTGTGCGCCAGTTCTGCGTAACCGTCGTTGAGCAGGTGCAGCGCCGCGACGCATTCCCTCTCGTCGGGCAGATACGGCGGGCGGTGCGGCGACAGCACCTGCTTCTCGACCCCCGCCGCGTCCATCAATTCGAGCCGCCCGACGATGTCGGTCGCCGAGTCCGACACCGGGTGCTTGGCGATGCCCTCCTTGACCGTGACGGCGGGTCCGACCCGCGGCCCCCAGCGGTCGCCCATGAAGTCGCCGAATTTTTGCGGGATGTAATGGGCGTGGACATCGCAGATCATCGTGGCGTTCCTCCCCGGTTGCCGGGACCCATCATCTACCACGGCGGGGCACCATGACAGAGGCAGAAACCCGCGCCGCGGCTTGGCTGCAGGCGTGGGACCGGCAAGGCACGCACCGCACCGGGACGCCGGGCGACGCGGCCGGCGCTGAATGGCTGGCGCGCGAAGCCGCTGGTCTCGCGGGGGCGGTCGAGATCGAGGAATTCGCCATCGACCGGCTGGACCCGGCGCTCGCCTATCTCGAGATCGCCGGGGAGCGGATTTCCGGAGTGCCGGTGTTCGATGCGCCGCCGAGCGGGATCGCGGGGGTCGAGGGCCGGCTTGGTTTTATCGGCGGCAACGCCGATATCGCCGTCGTCGAGCTGTCGCCGCGCGCGGTCTATTCGGGCGAATTTCAGCGCCAGCGCCGCGCCGCCGATTCAATTCAGGGTGGGCATCGCGCGCTGGTCGTGGTCTGCCGCGGCGAGGCGCCCGGGCTCGGTCTGCTCAACGCCGAGGATTTCCGTTCGCCCTGGGGCCCGCCGGCGATCCATGTCGCGAGCGAGGCGGGGCCGTCGGTGCTCGCCGCCGCCACCCGCGGCGACACCGCCCGCGTGCTCGCCTTCAGCCGGCGGTGTCCGGGGCGGGCGGTCAATATCGTCGTCGCGCTCAAGGGCAGCGCCGCGAACCGCCCGCCGCTCGTCGTGATGACGCCGCGCAGCTCATGGTGGCAATCGACCGCCGAGCGCGGCGGCGGCCTCGTCTGCTGGCTCGAATCGCTGCGGGCGTTGACCGCCGCGCCGCCGGGCCGCGACGTGATCTTGACCGCCAATAGCGGGCACGAGCTCAACCATCTCGGGCTCGACGAATTCATCGCCCGCCGTCCCGGTTGGGATAAGCCCGGCGGCGCGGCCGGCGGCGTCGACTGGGTGCATTACGGCGCCAATCTCGGCGCCGCCGGCGGGGTGCTGTCGCTGGTCTCCAACGTCGACGATCTGCGCGCGCTCGGCCTCGCCGAACTCACCCGCGCCGGCCACCCGCCCGACGACATCCCGCCCAAGGATTTCACCCCGAGCGGCGAGACCCGCGATATCCACAGCGCCGGCGGGCGTTATCTGACCCTGGTCGGCACCAACAAGCTCTTTCACCTGCCGCAAGACCGCTGGCCGCATGCGATCGATCTGCCGGCGGTGGCGCGCATCGCCGGCGCCGCGGCGCGGATGGCGGTGCAGCTCAGCCGGTAGCGACTGCGTCCTCAGTCCACGGCCGCCCGTGCACGAACCTTGGGCAAATCGATCGGCAATTCCGCGTTCATCTTCGCCAGCGCTTCGTCGATAATTCCCATACGCGAATTGTGGCGCAAATCCAGCAATCGCCGCACCGAGTTTTCCGGCATCCCAAGCGCCGACGCCAGTTTCACCCGCGACCAGCCGCGCGCGAGCATCGTTTCATAGACGGCAAGTTTTGCGGTAACCAGTGACGGCAGGACGGCGCGATCTGCGGCCAGATGTCCCTCGCGCTGTCTGGGGAGCGGCCTCCCAGCCTTCAGGTATCCCTCGAGCGCCGCGATCACGCAATCGACGGCATTGGTGCGCGCAGCGGCTTCGGTCTCGCCCTCGGTGAGGGCTTCGGGGATGCCGGGAAAGCGCACCAGCCACCACCCGTTCTCCTGGCGTTCCAGCGCGTATCGGTACGCGAAAGCCATGATTACGCGGTAGCCGACGATCGCGGCTTAGCCGCGGTTGAACGCCGGCATTACGTCGCGGGCGAACCGGCGCAGCTGCTCGGTGAATTCGGCGGGCGAGAGACCTTCGGCCCAGTGGATCATGAAATCTTCGAGGCCGGGATAGCGCGCCTCGATCGACTTGATGCCGTCGATTACCTCGTCCGGGCGGCCGCAGAACCAGGCCTTCTGCTTTACCCCTTCGCGCAGGGTGGGGATGCCGACCGGGGCGCCGGGGGTGCCCCAGGTGCGGCCGTTCTCGTCGGCGTAGCGGACAAAGCCGAACGGCGCGAACCATTTGAAGCGCTCGTCATGCGCCGGTTCGAGCTTGCGGATTGCTTTCTCCTGGCTGTCGGCGAGGTAGATGCCGGCGCCCCACACCATGTCCTCGCCGAGCTGCACGTCGCGGCCATGCCTGTGGCAAGCCTGGTGGAACGCCTGGACGACATCGTCGAGGATCTTTTCGCCGTTCAACGTCACCATCGCCTTGAGCCCCTTCTCGGCCATCAAATCGATGGTGCGGCCGCTGGCGATCGGCATGAAAATCTCGACCGGCAGGTGCTTCGGCCGCGGCACCATGGTGATCTCTTTGAGGTCATAGCCGCGATAGGGTACCGGCGGCGGCGCGTCGAAATACTTGCCCTTGTGGCGGAACGACTGCTGGTTGAAGCATTTGAGCAAGAGGTCGAGCCCTTCGACAAAGATGTCGCGGTTGGCGTCGGTGTCGAGCAGCGGGCCGCCCAGGGTCTCCACCTCGCGCGTATGGTAGCCGCGCCCGACCCCCATCACCACCCGCCCGTCGGTGACGATGTCGGCCATCGCGTAGTCCTCGGCAAGGCGGATCGGGTGCCACATCGGCAGGATGTTGAAGCCGCAACCGAATTTGAGCCGCTTGGTCTGGGTCGCCAGCCACAGCCCCCACTGGATCAGATTGGGGATGCACTCGTAGCCTTCGTGCTGGAAATGATGCTCGGCGGCCCAGAAGCAGTAATAGCCGAGCTCGTCCATTACTTGGGCGACCCGCTTCGACGTCTCGAACACCTCGCTGAGGCGCGCGTTGGAATAGCGGCGGTCGTTCGCCGGGGTGCCGTCGAGGCCGACATTGTCGAGATCGATCTGGCCGACATACAGTGCATGGAACCGCTTGATCATCGCTCTTCACCCGCGCTCATCAATCTGCGCCGACCAGCATAATCCCATCGCCGCCGTCATTGCGAGGAGCGCAAAGCGCGGCGCGGCCATCGCGATCCGCGAGAGCCCGGTGTCAGATTGCATCGCTGCGTCTGAAAAGTGGAGAGGCAACAGCCGATTAGTGGATCAGCGTGTTCTTAGCTCGCTGCGATCTGAATAAATAGACAGTAAACACGGCGCCCGGTATGCAAGCTGCAATCGCTTTCTGTAGAGCGTCCGTATGAGTGAGATAATTATTAAAGGACAATGCGGTCGTGAAGGAAATCCATGCGGCATCCAGTAAAATCAACAATGGCATACCCATTACCTCACTGATGTAAAGCCATCTGAAACAGCGCTTTTTTGTAAGGATCGCATACGTCGAAAAGCTAATTAACAGGAAAAATACAATATTCAAAATCGCCTCGCCGATGAAGGCGATCGGCAGCGCCAAAAATCCTCGCTGTACCGGCACACCCGCATAATATTGAAAAAGGCGCACCACATACGCGAGTAGCCCAAAAATTTGCCCAACGGCCAACAGGGCTAACCAACCGGTTAGACCTACCGGCTTTGTCGACTCGCTTGTGGGCAGGGTATCGGAGGACACGGCCTTCTCGGAGAAATTTGTCCTCGTGAGACTATGGTTAGGTGTGGTTAAGCTGGGCTTAACAATCAGACAAGGAAGAACCCCATGCAGCTCGGCGCCTCGCTGCCGGTCGGCGATATCGGCACCGGACCCGCAATTATCCGCGACTATGCGCAAGCGGCGGAGGGCCTCGGCTTTGCCTATCTGCTCGCGCCGGACCACGTGCTCGGCGCCAACCCCGACGGCAATTACGAGGGCCGCAGGGTCGGCACCACGGCGACCGCCTATCACGACCCGTTCGTGCTGTTCGGGTTTCTCGCCGGCTGCACCCGGAAGATCGGCTTCGCCTCGGGCGTCTTGATCCTGGCGCAGCGCCAGGCGGCGCTGGTCGCCAAGCAGGCGGCGTCGCTCGACGTGCTGTGCGGCGGCAATGGCAGATTCCGGCTCGGCATCGGGGTCGGCTGGAACGAGGTCGAGTTCACCGGCCTCAACGAAGAGTTCCACAATCGCGGTAAGCGCTCGGCCGACCAGGTGCGGGTGATGCAGGCGCTGTGGGCCGAGCCGCATGTGAAGTACGAAAGCGAGTTCCACACGATCGACGATGCCGGCATCAACCCGCGCCCGGCCTCAGGGCGGGTGCCGATCTGGTATGGCGGCCATGCCGAGGCGACCTTCCGCCGCGCCGCCAAATATGGCGACGGGTTCATGCCGCTGGCCTATCCGATGGGCGATGTGGCGCTGGCGGCGTTCGGCAAATTGCGCGGCCTCTTGCGCGAGAATGGCCGCGACCCGGCGAATTTCGGGTTCGAGGTCTGGGTGTCGCCCGGCACCGGCAACGAAGACGATTGGCGCAACGAGATCCAGTTTTGGAAGAATGCCGGGGTCACCCACGTCACCGTCCACACCACCTACGCCAGCCCCAACCACCAACGCATCGCCGGCAAGACCGCGGCCGAGCACCTCGCCGCGATCACCCGTTACAAGACGGCGGTCGCAGATTTACTGTAGGGCTGCGTCGGCCGATGCGTCCTTCGAGGCTTTGCTTCGCAAAGCACCTCAGGATGAGGATGGTTGGGGAATGACGCAGAGAACATCCTCATCCTGAGGCGCTCGCGAAGCGAGCCTCGAAGGACACGCGTAGCCCGCATCCACGCCGCCCCCTATACTCGTGTCAACCAGTTTCGGGAGGAACCCATGCCAACCACGCTTGCCGATGCCCGCCCCACGGACCGGCAAGAGGTGCGGGTCGAGGATGTCGAATACCAGCGCCAGGCCGGCCGGGCGATGCTGGCGCGGGTGTACCGGCCCCTCGGCGCCGGCCCCTTCCCGGCGGCCTTGCAAGTGCATGGCGGCGCCTGGGTCCATAAGGACCGCACCGACAACGACTTCATGGCGAAAGCGCTGGCCGAGAGCGGCATCCTCGTCGCCTCGATCGATTTCCGCATGCCGCCCGACGGCGGCTACCCGGCCTCGTTGCAGGACATCAATCTCGGCATTCGCTGGCTCAAGGCGCGCGCGCGGCTCTACGGCAGCCGGCCGGACTGGGTCGGCAGCTTCGGCACGTCGAGCGGCGGACATCAGGTGCTGCTCGCGGCGATGCGGCCGGACGACCCGCGCTACTGCGCGCTGCCGCTGCCCGAGGCGCCGGAGATCGACGCGCGCCAGGGCTGGGTCATCTCGGGCTGGGGCGTGCTCGACCCGCTCTTGCGCTACCACCTCGCCAAGAAGGCCGGCAACAGCGAGCTGATGGAACGCCACCACGCCTTCTGGGGCACCGAGGCGGTGATGAGCGAAGGCAGCCCACCGGCGATCCTCGACCGTGGCGAGAAGGTGCATCTGCCGCCGGCGCTGCTGTTCGGCGGCGACGCCGACGAGTGGGTCCCGGTCGAGGTGACGCACCGCACCGCCGACGGCTGGAAGAAGAAAGGCGGCGAGATCGAGGTGCAATTTTACGAGGGCGCCGATCACGGCTTTATGACCGGCAAGCCCGACGCGCCTTACGCCGCCCGCGCGCTCGACCGGATGAAGGCGTTCATCCGGAAACATACGGCGTAACGCTATCTTCATTGCGAGGAGCCGCAAGGCGACGAAAAGGAGTCTGTCCTCGGGCTGGCCGCAAGCCAGACCCGTGGGCTCGCAATGACGGCTTTTTGCAATGACGCCTGAAAAAATCGATTTCGCAATCGTCGGCGCCGGGCCGGCCGGGATGGCGGCGGCGGCGCTCGCCGCCGAGCTCGGCCTCGACACTACGCTGATCGACGAGCAGGACGCGCCCGGCGGCCAGATTTATCGCGGCATCGAGCGCGCCTCAGGGAATTCGAGCGGGAACTCCCCGCTCGGCCCCGACTACCTCGCCGGCAAGCCGCTCGCCGCCGCGCTGCGCGCCAGCAATGCCGCGTATCTCCCCGCCACCCTTGTCTGGCACATCGACCCGGACGGCACGCTGTCGCTGCTCTCCCAGGGAAATTCCGGCGCCGCGAGCCGAACCCTGCGCGCCCGCCGCATCCTCGTCGCCGCCGGCGCGATCGAGCGGCCGGTGCCGGTGCCGGGCTGGACGCTGCCCGGCGTGATGACCGCCGGCGCGGCGCAGATCCTGCTCAAGACCGGCGACATAGTGCCCGCCGGGCGCACCGTGCTGGCCGGGCAGGGGCCTCTGGTCTGGCTCGTCGCGGCGCAGCTCGTCCGCGCCGGCGCACCGCCCGCCCTCATCCTCGAAACCGCGCCGCACCGCAACTGCCACGCCGCTGCGCGCCTGCTGCCGCGGGCGCTGTGGCCGGCCCGGCGCGCCCTGCGCAAGGGCCTCGGCCTGATCCGCGAGGTCGGGCGCGCCCACATCCCGATCCGCCGCCAGGTCACCGGATTGCGCGCTGTCGGGCGCGGCCGCGTCGAGGGCGTCGCCTGGGATTCCGGCGAGATCGACGCCGATCTTCTGCTGCTGCACGAAGGTGTCATCCCCAACACGCAGATAAGCCTTGCGCTGGGCCTCGACCATCGCTGGGACGCCGCGCAGCTCTGCTGGCGGCCGGTGGTCGACGAATGGGGCGCCACCAGCCGGCAGACGATCGCGATCGCCGGCGATTGCGGCGGCATCGCCGGGGCGGAGGCGGCGGCGCTCGCCGGCCGCCTCGCCGCGCTCGACGCCGCCGCGCTGCTCGACGCGATCACCCCCGCCGAGCGCGACCGCCGCGCCCGCCCGCTGCGCCGCGCGCTCGACCGGGAAATGGCGATCCGCCCGTTCCTCGACGCGCTCTACCGCCCGGCGCCCTCGGTGCTGGTGCCGCGGGACGACACCATCGCCTGCCGCTGCGAGGAGGTGACGGTCGCGCAAATCCGCCGCGCCGCCCGCCTCGGCGCGCAAGGCCCGAACCAGGCGAAAGCCTTCACCCGCTGCGGCATGGGCCCCTGCCAAGGCCGCATCTGCGGCCCGATCGTCGGCGCGATCATGGCCGACACGCTCGGCACACCGATCGCCGAGATCGGCGCCTACCGCCCCCGCGCGCCCTACAAGCCGATCACGCTGGGCGCGCTGGCGGGGTTGGGCGGCAGCGGTAATTCGGCTGATTAGACTTAGCTGGACTAGGAGCGGAACAGCCTCGTGTATTGGGTTTCGTGCAATACCGAGCATCGTTCGACGATCGCGGCGCTGGCGCCGACGGCGTCGAGGGGGATCGTCAGGCCGCTATCCCGAGCGGCGGCGATGTCCGGCTCGAGTGCCGCCAGGATGCGCTGCGCGTCGGTTTGCCCGAGCGGGACGAGGCGGACACCGGCGGAGACGAGGTTGGCCGCCAGCGAATGGAGATAGGCGAGGAGCGCCTGCGCCAACGGCACGCCGTGCGCCGCCGCGGCGATCGCGACGACCACCGGAAGCGAGGGCGGGGAGGGCGATTCCGCGGCGGCGTCGAGCAGGGGATGCGGCCATGCCCGACGCGTCACCGACAGGAAAGCGCGGCCTTGGGCGCCGGCTTCGAGCGCGGTCTCGGAGGTCGCCCGCCAGGCGGCGGCGAGCTCGGCGAGCGCCCTCAGTTCCGCGGCATCGTCGTCCGAGGCGGCGCGATAGGCCGCGGCGAACAAAGCCGCGTCGCTGCGCCCGGACCCGGCGCGCAGCACCGTCGCGACATAGCGTTTCGCCCCGTCGGCGTCGCGCACGAGACCGGCCTCGACCGCCTGTTCGAGGCCGTGGCTGTAGGCGAAGGCGCCCAGCGGGTAACCCGGCGACAGCCAGGTCAACAGCCGGTAGAGCGCCGCGTCGGTGGTCATCGCCACCGTCAGAACAGGAAGTAGCGCTGCGCCATCGGCAGAAAGGCCGCCGGCTCGCAGGTCAGCAGCACGCCGTCGGCGCGCACCTCGTAGGTCTCGGGATCGACCGAGATCGCCGGTGTCAACGCATTGTGGATCATGCTGCTTTTGCCGATCGAGCGGGTGTTTTCGACCGCAACCAGGCGACGCGTCAGCCCCAACAAAGCGGCCAGACCGGACGCGGCCGCCGCGGCGCTGGTGAAGGTCACCGCGCAGGCCGCCGTCGCGCGGCCGAAGGCCCCGAACATCGGCCGATAGTGCACCGGTTGCGGCGTCGGGATCGAGGCGTTGGGGTCGCCCATCGGGGCGGCGGCGATGGCGCCGCATTTCAGCACGAGCTCCGGCTTGACCCCGAAGAATTTCGGCGACCAGAGGACCAGGTCGGCGAATTTCCCGACCTCCACCGAGCCGATGTGACGACTGATTCCCTGCGCGATAGCCGGGTTGATCGTATATTTCGCGACATAGCGTTTGGCGCGGGCGTTGTCGTTCTCGCCGGTTTCCTCGGCGAGGCGGCCGCGCTGGCGTTTCATCTTGTCGGCGGTCTGCCACGTGCGGATGACGACTTCGCCGACGCGTCCCATCGCCTGGCTGTCCGACGACATCATCGAGAACGCGCCGATATCGTGCAGGATGTCCTCGGCGGCGATCGTCTCGCGGCGGATCCGACTTTCCGCGAAGGCGACATCCTCGGCGATCTTGGGGTCGAGGTGATGGCACACCATCAGCATGTCGAGATGTTCGTCGAGGGTGTTGACCGTGTAGGGCCGCGTCGGATTGGTTGAGGACGGCAGCACGTTCGGCTCGCCGCAAAGGCGGATGATGTCGGGCGCGTGCCCGCCGCCGGCGCCTTCGGTGTGGTAGGCGTGGATCGTGCGGCCCTTGAAGGCGGCGATCGAATCTTCGACAAATCCCGATTCGTTGAGCGTGTCGGTGTGGATCGCAACCTGTACGTCGTAGCGGTCCCCGACGCCGAGGCAACAATCGATCGCCGCCGGGGTCGTGCCCCAATCCTCGTGGAGCTTCAGCCCGCAGGCGCCGGCCTCGACCTGCTCGACGAGGCCGGCCGGGGTCGACGCATTGCCCTTGCCGAGAAACCCGAAATTCATCGGGAACGCCTCGGCCGCCTGAAGCATCCGGGCCAGGTGCCACGGACCGGGGGTGCAGCTTGTCGCGAGCGTACCCGATGCCGGTCCGGTGCCGCCGCCGATCATCGTCGTGACTCCCGAATAGAGCGCCTCCTCGATCTGCTGCGGGGCGATGAAATGGATGTGCGCGTCGATCCCGCCGGCGGTCAGGATGCGGCCCTCGCCGGCGATGATCTCGGTCCCCGGGCCGATGACAATGTCGATTCCGGGCTGGATATCGGGATTGCCCGCCTTGCCGATCGCGGCGACGCAGCCGTCCTTTATTCCCACATCAGCTTTGACGACACCCCAATGGTCGAGGATAAGCGCGTTGGTGATGACGGTGTCGACCGCGCCTTCGGCGCGCGTCAGCTGGCTCTGGCCCATGCCGTCGCGGATCACCTTGCCGCCGCCGAATTTGACCTCCTCGCCGTAGATCGTCCGGTCCTCTTCGACCTCGATGAAGAGTTCGGTATCGGCAAGCCGCACCCGATCGCCGGTGGTCGGGCCGAACATGCCGGCATAGGCGGCGCGGGCGATCCGAACGGTCATGGCGCCGGATCCAGTTTGCCGGCGATCGCCCCCCTGAACCCGTGCACGATGCGCGCCCCGGCGAGACCGACGAGGCGGACGGTTCGCGTCTGCCCGGGCTCGAACCGCATCGCCGTCCCCGCCGGGATATCGAGCCGGAACCCGCGCGCCTGCGCCCGGTCGAAGCTCAGGGCCGGGTTGGTCTCGAAGAAATGGTAATGCGACCCGATTTGGATCGGCCGGTCGCCGGTGTTGGCGACCTCCAGCGTCAGAGTCTGCCGGCCGGCGTTAAGCTCGATCTCGCCGGGCGCGGTGATGATTTCCCCTGGTATCATGATGCCGCGGCCTCAGCGGATCGGCGCATGCACGGTGACGAGCTTGGTGCCGTCGGGAAACGTCGCTTCGACCTGGATTTCGTCGATCATCTCGGCGACGCCTTCCATGACCTGCTCGCGGCGCAGCACATGGCCGCCGTCGCGCATCAATTCCGCCACGGCACGGCCGTCGCGCGCGCCTTCGACGACGTAATCGGTGATCAAGGCGACCGCTTCGGGGTAGTTGAGCTTGACGCCGCGTTCGAGACGCCGGCGCGCCACAATCGCCGCCATGGTGACGAGCAGCTTGTCCTTTTCGCGCGGGGTGAGGTTCATGCCCGGCCTGCGGGTTCAAACATGCCAGACCCGTGGCAGCCGCGGCGGAAGTCCGCTCGCGCCGCGCATTCCCGAAAGATACCGCACGAGCCGGTCGCGCACCTCGTGCGGCGAGGGCCCGAAGATGCGGGCGATGAGGATGCCGTTGACGATCGTCACCGCCCCGTCCGCCAGCTCGCGCGCCATCGGAATCAGCCGCGCGACGTCACCCCCGACATGCAGCGCCGTCGCGATCGCGCCGGCGCCGTCGAGCGTGAACGGGTCGGCGAGCGTCTCGGCGATATCGCCGTCGAGAGCGAGCCGATCGACCCAGGCGAGCCTGCCGTCGAACCGCACCCGCCAACCGTCGAGCACCCGGCCGTGCGTCAGGTGTTCGCCGCTCGCCTGGCGGCCGAAGACCAGCATCTCGGCCGCCGCCAGATGCCCTCCGGACGCCACGCTCGCCTCGGTGCGCCGGTGCAGGCGCGCGCCGTCGAAGACGATCGTTTCCTGCGGATAATATTCGAGGCGCGCGCCGCTCCCGATGTCGAGCTCGACTTCGATCGTCACGTCGGGGCCGAGCGACCGGTAGATCTTCTCGGCGGCCTGGGTCGTTACCATGGCGGCGCCGTCGGCGATCGACACCCTGATGCGCTCGTCGTCGCCGCCGGTGAGGCCGCCCGAAGTCGTCAGCAGAACCGCGAGCGGCGGTTCTCCCTCTTCGGGCCGGGGGAACATCACCCGGCAGGGCGCCTGCTGGTAAAGCTCGGTGAGCGCGGTCCGCCCGCCGCGTTGGGCGAAGCCGATCGATGCGGCGCCTCGCGCCCGCTGGAGACCGGTGGTTGCCGCGTCAAACCGTGAGAAAGCGTCGTACATCACCCTCGGCCATGTCGCCGGCGCTGCCGGAGAGGACAACCTCGCCGCGCTCCATCACGACATAGCGGTCGGCGAGGGCGCGGGCAAATTCGAAATACTGTTCGACCAGGAGGATCGCCATTTCGCGCCCCGCCGCGAGAATGCGGATCACCCGCTCGATGTCCTTGATGGTCGAGGGCTGGATGCCTTCCGTCGGCTCGTCGAGGATCAGGAGGCGCGGCCGCATGACGAGCGCGCGGGCGATTGCCAATTGCTGCTGCTGACCGCCGGAAAGGTCGCCGCCGCGCCGCCCCAGCATGTTCTTCAGCACCGGAAACAGGGTGTAAATCTCGTCCGGGACCTGCTTGAGGCGGCGCGGCAGGACGGCGAACCCGGTCTCCAGGTTTTCGAGCACCGTAAGCCGCGGAAAGATTTCGCGGCCTTGCGGCACCAAGGCCAATCCGGACCGGGCGCGGTCGTACGGCGCAAGTTTGGTGATGTCCTTGCCTTCCCAGCGGATTTGTCCGGAACGGATCGGCAGAAGACCAAAGATCGTACGCAGCAGGCTGGTCTTGCCCACCCCGTTACGGCCCAGGACGCAGGTGACTTCGCCCTTGGCCGCCGACAGGCTGACGCGGCGCAGCGCCTGGCTCGCGCCATAAAAAAGGTCGATCCCCTGGACTTCCAGCATGGCTCAGCGCCCGAGGTAAACTTCGATGACGCGCTCGTCGTTCTGGATCGTGTCGATCGAGCCTTCGACCAGGACAGTGCCCTCGTGCAGCACCGTCACCTTGGCGCCCAGCGCCCGCACAAAGGCCATGTCGTGCTCGACGACGACGACGCTGCGGGTGCGGTTGATCTCGCGCAGCAGGTCGGCGGTCTCGGCGGTCTCGGCGTCGCTCATCCCGGCCACCGGCTCGTCGACCAGCAGCAGGCGGGGTTCCTGGGCCAGCAGCATGCCGATCTCCAGCCACTGCTTCTGGCCGTGCGAGAGGTCGGCGGCGGGGCGCTCGCGGTCGTCGCCCAGGCGGATCGTCGCCAGCAGCTCGCCGAGCCGGGCGCGTTCCCGCGGGGTCTCCTTCGCCCACAGCGCGAAACGCGGATTGCGGTCGCCGGCCAGCGACAACAGCAGGTTGTCGTATACCGAAAGGTGCTCGAACACGGTCGGCCGCTGAAACTTGCGGCCGATGCCGAGCCGGGCGATGGCCGGCTCGTCGAGCCGCGTCAGGTCGGTGGCGTCGCCGAACACGACGCGCCCGGTGTCGGGCCGCGTCCGGCCGGTGATCACGTCCATCATCGTCGTCTTGCCGGCGCCGTTCGGGCCGATCACCGCTCGCATCTCGCCCGGCTCCAGCACCAGCGAAAGCTCGTTGAGCGCCTTGAACCCGTCGAACGAGACGGTGACCCCGTCAAGATACAGCAGCGTATTTCCGGTCATCCGGCGGCCTCGCGCGCCACCGATCGGGCGGCTGCCGCCCCGGGTGCGGCCCCGGGTGCGGCGTCGGACGGCGCCGCGGCCTTCGGCGCCGCGTGCGCCGCGAACAGGCCGATGATGCCGCGCGGCATGAACAGCGTGACGACGATGAACAATCCGCCGATCGCGAACAGCCACACCTCCGGCAGCGCGCTGGTCAGCCAGGTCTTGCCGAGATTGACCAGGATCGCGCCGAGGATCGCGCCGGCGAGCGTGCCGCGCCCGCCGACGGCGACCCAGATGACCGCCTCGATCGAATTGCCGGGGGCAAATTCCGAGGGGTTGATGATGCCGATCTGCGGCACGTAGAGCGCGCCGCCGATCCCGGCGATCATCGCCGAGACCACCCACACCACCAATTTATAGGATTCCGGCCGGTAGCCGAGAAAGCGGGTGCGCGATTCGGCGTCGCGCACCGCCACCAGCACCTTGCCGAAACGCGAGCGGATCATCGCGCGGGCGAGCAGGAAAGCCGCCGCCAGCACCGCCGCGGTGATCAGCATCAGCCCCGCCGCGGTGGCCTCGCGATTGAGCGGGATGCCGAGGATATCCTTGAAATCGGTCATCCCGTTATTGCCGCCGAACCCCATGTCGTTGCGGAAGAAGGCGAGCATCAACGCATAGGTGAGCGCCTGGGTGATGATCGAGAGATAGACGCCGGAAACCCGCGAGCGGAAGGCGAACCAGCCGAACGCGAAAGCCAGCGCCGCCGGCGCCAGCATGGTCATCGGCAAGGCGAACCAGAAATGGCTGAACCCGTGCCAGTACCAGGGCAGCTCCTTCCAGCCGATAAACACCATGAAGTCCGGCAGGAGCGGATTGGCATAGACGCCGCGCGCGCCGATCTCGCGCATCAGATACATGCCCATGCAATAGCCGCCGAGCGCGAAAAACGCCGCGTGGCCCAGGGTCAGGATTCCGGCGTAGCCCCAGACCAGATCGATCGCCAGCGCGAGGATCGCGTAGCAGAGGTATTTGCCGACCAGCGAGATCACAAAATTCGGCACGTGGATCGCGCTCGCCGCCGGCGTCAGCAGGTTCAAGGCCGCGAGCAGCACCGCACTGCCTAAAATACAGCCTAATGTAATGACCGTAAGCCGCTCGAACCGGATCATGCCTCGGCCATCCGTCCCTTGAGCGGAAACAGCCCGCGCGGCCGCCGTTGGATGAAGAGGATCAGGAGGACCAGGACGAGGATTTTGGCGAGGACGGCGCCCGCGAACGGCTCGACGAACTTGTCGACGATGCCGAGGATCATCGCGCCGAGCAGGGTGCCCCAGAGATTGCCGACGCCGCCGACCACGACGACGATGAAGCTGTCGATGATGTAGTTCTGCCCAAGATTTGGGCTGACATTGTCGATCTGCGAGAGCGCGACCCCGGCCATCCCGGCAATGCCGGAGCCGAGCCCGAAGGTGAGCGCATCGATCACCGGCGTGCGGATGCCCATCGCCGCCGCCATGCGCCGGTTCTGCGTGACCGCGCGAATGCTGCGCCCGAGCCCGCCCCAACGCAGGATCGCCATCAGCGCGCCGACCACCAGGATCGCAAAGAAGATGATCCACAACCGGTTCACCGTCAGCGTCAGCCCGCCGAGCGCGATCGACCCGCTCATCCAGGCCGGCGACGACACATCGAGGTTGGTTGGGCCGAAAATGCTGCGCACCGCCTGCTGCAGGATGAGGCTCAGCCCCCAGGTGGCGAGCAGGGTTTCGAGCGGCCGGCCGTAAAGAAAGCGGATCAGAGTGCGCTCGATCAGCATTCCCAGCGCCCCCGCGACGAGGAAGGCCGCGGGCACCGCGATCAGGAGGCCGAATTGCTCGAGCGCCGGCGCGAACGCGGCGATCAGACGCTGCACGACAAAGGTCGTGTAGGCGCCGGTCATCACGATCTCGCCATGCGCCATGTTGATGACGCCCATCACCCCGAAGGTGATGGCAAGTCCGGTGGCGGCGAGCAACAGCACGGCGCCGAGGCTGATCCCGTAATAGACGTTCTCCGCGACCCCCCAGAGTTTGAGCTTCCAGTCGATGTCCTGGATCGCCGCGGCGATCGCCGCCGCCACCGGCGGCGGCTGGTTTTGCAGCGCGTCGAGCAGGCTGCGCGTCGCGAGGTCCGGCCGCGCGGCGAGCTCATGCACGGCGGCGACGCGGTCGGGGACCGAGCCGGTGTCGGATTTGAGCAGGGCGGCAGCTTTCGCTTGGCGCAGCGCAAGAGCGACATCGGCGGCTTGCTCGCTGCCGAGCGCCTTCTCGATCAACGGCAAGCCGCCCGGATCGGCAGACTGCAACAGCGCCCGCGCCGCCTTGAGCCGAGCCGCCGGTGAGGCCGAAAACAAGTCGAGCGCCGCCCCGGCGGTCTCGATCGCGCCGCGCACCGAATCGCTCGCGATGATTTTCCGCAGGTTCGCCGGCGCCGGCGCTTCGACCGCCTCGCCGGTACGCGCGTCGACATAGCCGGTCTCGGTGCGGATATAGAGCGGCGGGTCGGGCCGCGGCCACTTCCAGGCATAGAGCTTGCCGTCGCGCAACGCCTCGACGATCGCGGCGGCCCGCGGATTGCCGGAAATCGCCAGCGCGGTAACGCCGCGCGCCTCCGCGTCGGCGGTGGTGGCGGCGACATCCGCGAACGCATCCGCCTGGGCGCGCGCCGCCGTGGACAGCGTCAAAGCCAGGGCAACCAGCGCTCCGGCTAAAAAGCCGCGCGGGAGGATGCGCCGGTGGCGGCAAATCCACGGCGGGATCGCGTTCACCCCATCAGGCCTTCTTCGATCCAAGGCACTTGCCGGCGACGACGTCGTAACTGCCGCAGGACATCGGCGGCAGCCAGTCGCCGATCAGGTTCTTGCTTTCCGGCAGATAGGGCGACCACGGCTGCGCGACGACCAGGCCGGGCGTTTGCCAGACCACGTTGAACTGCCCGTTTCCCTGCACCTCGCCGATCAGCACCGGCTTGGTCAAATGATGGTTGGGCATCATCGTCGCGGAATCGCCGGAGAGGTTCGGGTAGGAGATTCCGACCATCGCGTCGATCACCGCGTCGGGGTCGGTGGTGCCCGCCTTTTCGACGGCCTTCACCCACATGTTGAAGCCGATGTAATGCGCTTCCATCGGATCGTTGAACACCCGCTTGGGATCGTTGGCCGATTTTTGGAAGTCGGCGACGACTTGCTTGTTCAATGGGTTGTCGCCGCTCATGAAGTAGTTCCAGGCCGCCAGGTGGCCGACCAGCGGCTTGGTGTCGATGCCGGCGAGCTCCTGTTCGCCGACGCTGAACGCCACCACCGGGATATCGGTCGCCTTGACGCCCTGGTTGCCGAGCTCCTTATAGAACGGCACGTTGGCGTCGCCGTTGATCGTCGACACGACGGCGGTCTTCTTGCCGGCCGAGCCGAAGGCCTTGATTTTGGCGACGATCGCCTGCCAGTCGGAATAGCCGAACGGCGTGTAGTTGATCATCAGATCGGCTTCGGCGACCCCCTTCGACTTCAAATAGGCTTCGAGGATCTTGTTGGTGGTGCGCGGGTAGACGTAGTCGGTCCCCGCCAGCACCCAGCGCTTCACGCCGCCCTGCTCCATCAGGTAATCGACCGCCGGGATCGCCTGCTGGTTGGGCGCGGCGCCGGTGTAGAACACGTTGCGGCTGCATTCCTGGCCCTCGTACTGCACCGGGTAGAGGAGGATGCCGTTCAGCTGCTCGAAGACCGGCAGGACCGATTTGCGCGAGACCGAGGTCCAACAGCCGAACACGGCGGCAACCTTGTCGACCGACAGCAACTGCTTCGCCTTTTCGGCGAAGAGCGGCCAGTTCGAGGCGGGATCGGTCACCACCGGCTGCAGCTGCCGCCCCATCACGCCGCCTTTGGCGTTCTGCTGGGCGATCAGCATCAGCATCACGTCCTTGAGCGGCGATTCGCTGATCGCCATCGTGCCGGACAGCGAATGGAGGATGCCGACTTTGATTGGACCGGTATCGGTTGCGGCGGCCGCGGCTTGAGCCTTCGATATGACGGTGGGGAACGAACCCATACCGGAGGCTGCTGCGACGGCAAGCCCGGCCCCGAGGACACCGAGCTTGCGACGGTCGATCATGAATCCTTCGGACGACATTCGTCTCTCCCCGCTCTTGCGTTTGGGCGCATTGGCACGCCCGTCGCGGACTGAGCAAGATCGAGGCCAAGCAGAAAGCCGGCTCGCTTGTGCGGCGAAATGCGCAGCAGTCTTCTCCAACACGGGTTTTTTTGAGCCATTTGCTTAAGCCTTCCGAAGGGCGAAACCCGCTTAAGCAGCGGCGAGTTTCCGCCAGCGCCGCTTGGAGCGGACGACACCACCACAGCCCTGCACCACAGCCCTGAACGATCCCGATTAGGCTTTGCCGGCCGTGCGTTGGGGAGGTTGTTAAGTTCGGCCTTGGTATTCCCGCTAAATCTAGCGAGCAAATCTCCACTGTGGTACGGAAGGCGCCGCTGCCGATTGGCGGCGCCAGCGCCGGCCAACTAAGAGAAGTGATCGAATACACAAGGCATTGAAACATTGAGAAGAGCCCGTAGCTCAGCCGGTAGAGCAACTGACTTTTAATCAGTAGGTCTCGGGTTCGAATCCCGACGGGCTCACCAA
>DASRLO010000039.1:0-16781 GCA_035648415.1 Allostellaceae bacterium | reverse complement strand
GGCGTATGGGATTCCCTCCCCCGCTTGCGGGGGAGGGAATCCCATACGCCAGGCGCGCTCCCTCCCCCGCAAGCGGGGGAGGGTCGGGGTGGGGGTTTGCCAATCAAGATCGCCGTCCCCCTCCTCCCGCACATCGCCAATTTCGACGACCTCGACCCGCTGCGGGCCGAGGCCGGCGTCGAGCTGGTGTTGCTGCGGCCCGGACAGGCGCTGCCGGGCGATACGGCGCTCGTCATTCTGCCGGGATCGAAGGCGACGCTCGCCGATCTCGCCGCGTTGCGCCGCGAGGGATGGGACATCGACATCCTCGCGCACCGTCGCCGCGGCGGTCATGTGCTGGGGATTTGCGGCGGCTACCAGATGCTCGGTCGTAGCATCGCCGATCCCGCCGGTAGCGAAGGTGCGCCAGGCAAGGCCGCCGGCCTGGGCCTCCTCGACCTCGACACCGTGCTCGGCGGCGCGAAGCGGCTCGGCGAGATCGCGGGCAGCGATCTTGCCAGCGGCACGCCGGTGCGCGGTTACGAGATGCATCTCGGCGTCACCTCCGGTCCCGGCTTGGCGCGGCCGATGCTGCAACTGGCGGAGCGGCCGGACGGCGCGGTCAGCGCCGACGGCAGGGTTGCCGGCGGCTATCTGCATGGGATGTTCGCGAGCGACCCCTTCCGCCGCGCCTTTCTCGGCCGGCTCGGCGCTCCGCCCAGCGCGCTTGCCTACGACGCGACGATCGACGCCACGCTCGACCGCCTCGCCGACCATCTCGCGGCGAGCCTCGACCTCGACGCGATCCTCGCCGCCGCGCGCCCGCCGCGCCTCACCAAGGCGGCGTGAAATGGCCCGCCAGCCACGCCCCGATCGCCATCCCCGCCAGCATCAGGCAGGCGCGGAAATAGAGCCGCAAGGCGCGGTTGACGTCGCCCGCCGTCGCCACCGGCGTGCCGTCGCCGAGAAACGGGTCGTCGACGGTGTCTTCGGCGTAGTGCCGCGGGCCGGCGAGCGCCAGGTCGAGCGCGCCGGCCATCGCCGCCTCGGGCCAGCCGGCGTTGGGCGAACGGTGCTTCCTGCCGTCGCGCAGCATGATCCACAGCGCCGGGCCGACCCGGGTGTCGCGGCCGAATGCCGCCGCGGCGGCGATCAGCAGCCCGGAAATCGGCGCCGGCACGAGATTCAACAGATCGTCGAGCCGCGCCGCCGCCCAGCCGAAGGCGCGGTATCGGTCGTTTTTGTGCCCGATCATGCTGTCGAGCGTGTTCGCCATCTTGTAAGCAAAAATCCCCGGCAGCCCCGCGAGCAGATACCAGAAGGCGGGCGCCACCGCTCCGTCGCTGAAGTTTTCGGCAAGGCTTTCGATCGCGGCGCGCGCGATGCCCGGCGCGGCGAGGGTCATCGGGTCGCGGCCGACGATGCGGCTGACCGCGACCCGCGCCGCGCCCAGCCCGTCCCGCGCCAGCGCCCGGCTGACCTCCGCGACATGGTCGAAGAGGCTGCGCTGGGCCAGCAGCACCGCGACCGCGAACGCCTCGGCCACGGCGCCCAGCGGGCTCGTCCGGCACAGGAGCTGCAGCCCCCAGCCGAGCGCGCCGGCGACGCCGACCAGGGCAAGCACGGTCAGCACGCCGCGGAAGCCGCGAACGCTCGCGCCGCGTCGCTTCCGGTTGAGCCGGCGCTCGAACCCGGCGATCGCGCGCCCGGCGAGCACCACCGGATGCGGCACCGCGCGGAACAGCGGTCCCATCTCGCCGAACAGCGCATCGACGACCAAGGCGATATAAAGCAGCAGCAATCTGTCGTGCAGGCCGGAGATGACGGACATTGCCGGCACCATAGCGGATCGATGGGAGATGACCGAAAGATGAGCGGACGATGAATGCGACAGGGGTGCTGATCTGCGGCCACGGCAGCCGCGACGAAGAGGCGGTGCGCGAGTTCGAGCTGCTGGCGGCGGCGTTGCGCCCGCGCTTTCCGCAGCACGATTTCGCCACCGGCTATCTCGAATTCGCCCGCCCCAACATCCGCGAAGGGCTGGCCGCGCTGGTCGCCCGCGGCGCGCGGCGCATCTACGCGGTACCGGGGATGCTGTTCGCCGCGAGCCACGTCAAGAACGACCTGCCGTGGGAGATGAACAGCTTCCTCGCCGACAATCCGGGAATTGAATTGCGGTTGGGCCGCGACCTGGCGATCGACACGAGGTTGATCAACGCCGCCGCCGACCGCGTCGCCGCCGCGATACCGGGCGATCGAAGCGAGGCGCTGCTGGTGGTCGTCGGACGCGGCACCAACGACCCCGACGCCAATTCGAACATCTCGAAGATCGCGCGAATGCTGTGGGAGGGGCTCGGCTTCGGCTGGGCCGAGGTCGCCTATAGCGGCGTCGCCCATCCGCGGGTCGACGTTGCGCTCGACCGCGCCGCGCGGATGGGCTTCGGCCGCGTCGTCGTCTTCCCCTATTTCCTCTTCACCGGCGTGTTGGTGAAACGCATCTACGCCGCGACCGACGAGGCGGCCGCACGCCATCCGGGGATCGAGTTCGCCAAGGCATCCTATCTGCGCGACCACCCGCTGCTGCTCGACGCCTTTGTCGAGCGCGTCGGCGAGATCGCCGAGGGCAGCCCGGCGATGAATTGCCAGCTCTGCAAGTACCGCGCGCAGATCGTCGGCTACGAGGCCGACGCCGGCGCGCCGCAACAGGCGCACCACCACCACGTCCGCGCCGGCGACGGGCCTGACCATGACCACGACCACCCGCACCCACATCGCTGAGGCGGGGTCGTTCGCCGGTGTTCGATAAGATCGTCATCGTTGATTGGAGTGCCGCGAACCAACGCAAGACGGGCCGCGACAGCATTTGGATCTGCCAGCACGGTAGCGAGCCGCTCAACCTCGCGACCCGAGCGGAAGCCAAGGCACACTTGGAAGAGTTACTAGCCGACGCAATCGATAACGGCGAGCGTACGCTGGTCGGGTTCGACTTCCCGTTCGGTTATCCGGCCGGATTCGCCCACCGGCTCGGGCTTGACGGCGTGAAGCCTTGGCGCGCCGCATGGGACGAGATCGCACGCCTGGTCAAAGACGACGACAACAATCGCAACAACCGGTTCTGGGTTGGCGCCGAGTTGAACCGCCGCATCTCGGGGAAGCAATTTCCATTTTGGGGCTGTCCGACGAGCTTGGCCGGTCAATTTATCGGTACTCATCATCACCAGGGCCATACATGCGACGAACCACTGAAGGAACGGCGCCTAATCGACTGCTGGATGATCGGAGCACAGCCCTGTTGGAAGCTGGCGTACACCGGTTCGGTAGGCAGCCAGAGTTTGACCGGAATCCCAGTGGTGCGGGCGCTGCGCGATGATGAGCGCTGGGGCGACCGCGCCCAAATCTGGCCGTTCGAGACCGGCCTCCGAGAACCTGTTGGCGAGGCGCGCATCGTCTTCGCGGAAGTATGGCCGTCGTGGTGGCGCGAATGGAAGACGACGTTGCAGCTCGGCGAAGTCAACGACAAAGCCCAAGTCAGGTACGTTGCCCGGCACTTGGCTCAGCTTGACGTTGCCGGCACGCTTGGCGCGACTTTCGCTGGCGATCCGTCGCTGACAGCCGCACAGCAAGCCATAATTGAGGGCGAAGAGGCGTGGACGCTAGGCGTCACGTCGCCTGGACAACGAGCGAAATCCCGCTCTCAGAGTCGGCAAAAATCATCGTCACCCCCAGGCTTTACCCGGGGGTCCATGGATGCCCGGATCAAGTCCGGGCATGACGAGTCAAATCGGAACGGCGGAGCGGGGCGGCGGCCGGCCCGCTACCGCTATCTTCGCGATCCCGAATCGATCTACGAGCGGTCGTTCGCGCTGATCGAAGAGGAGACCGACCTCGCCCGGTTTCCCGGCGAATTGCGCCCGCTGGCGCTGCGGCTCGCCCATGCGGCGGGCGATGCGACGATCCTCGACGATCTCGTCTGGTCGCCGGATGCCGGGGCCGCCGGAAAGGCCGCGCTCGCGGCCGGCGCACCGATCCTTGCCGACAGCGTCATGGTCACCGCCGGAATCATCGCCGCTCGTCTGCCGGCGGCAAACAGGGTTTTTTGCACGCTCGCCGACCCGGAAACTCCGGAGATTGCCCGCCGTCTCGGCACCACCCGCTCGGCCGCCGCCGTCGAATTGTGGCGGCCGCATCTCCAGGGCGCCATCGTCGCGATCGGCAACGCGCCGACCGCGTTGTTTCATCTGCTGGAGATGATCGCGGAGGGCGCGCCGAAACCGGCGCTGGTGCTCGGTTTTCCGGTCGGTTTTGTCGGCGCCGCCGAGGCCAAGGCGGCGCTCGCCGAATTCGGCGGCAGCCTCGAATTCATCGCCTTGAAAGGCCGGCGCGGCGGCAGCGCGCTCGCCGCCGCCGCGGTCAACGCGCTGGCCCACCGCCAATGAAGCCCTGGCTCTCGATCGTCGGTATCGGCGATGACGGGCTCGCCGGTCTCGCGCCCGCCTCGCGCGCGCTTGTCGAGACCGCTGAGATCATCGTCGGCGGCGCGCGCCATCTGGCGATGATCCCGCCCGGCGCGGCCGAGCGTCTGCCGTGGCGCCAGCCGTTCGACGGCTCGATCGCCGCCATCTCCGCCCATCGCGGCCGGCGCGTCGTCGTGCTCGCGAGCGGCGACCCGATGTGGTACGGCGCCGGCGCGATCCTCGCCCGCCATTTCCCGCGCGAGGAGATGACGATCCTGCCGCACCCCGGCGCGTTCAGCCTCACCGCCGCGCGGCTCGGCTGGCCGCTCGCCGAATGCACGCCGTTTAGCCTGCACGCCAGGCCGCTTGACACGCTGCGCCTGCACCTCGCCGAAGGGCGGCGCGTGCTGATCCTCGCGGCAGACGGGGCGACGCCTGCCGCGGTCGCCCGGCTGCTGAGCGAGGCCGGCTGGGGTCCGAGCCGGCTCACGGCGCTCGAACACCTCGGCGGCCCGGCCGAGGCGGTTCACGGCGCCACCGCGGCCGATTGGGGCGACCGGCGGGTCGCCGACCTCAACGCGATCGCACTCGAATGCCGCGCCGCGCCGGGGACGCGCGGCCGCTCGCGGCTCGCCGGCCTGCCCGACGACGCCTTCCAGCACGACGGCCAGCTCACCAAGCGCGAAATCCGTGCCGCGACCCTGGCGGCGCTGGCGCCGCTGCCGGGCGAGAGGCTGTGGGATGTCGGCGCCGGCTGCGGCTCGATCGCGATCGAATGGCTGCGCGCCGACACGGCGCTTTCCGCCGTCGCCATCGAGCGCGACGCGGCGCGTGCGGCGCTGATCGCGCGCAACGCCGCCGCGCTCGGCGTGCCCGGGCTGAACGTGATCCACGGCACGGCCCCGGCGGCGCTCGCCGGCTCGTCGCCGCCTGACGCGATCTTCGCCGGCGGCGGACTCGCCGACCCGGCGCTGCTGCCCGTGCTGTGGCGGGCGCTGCGGCCCGGCGGGCGGCTTGTCGCCAATGTCATCAGCACCGAGGGCGAGCGCGCGCTGCTCGACTGGCAGGCGCGCCACGGCGGCAGCCTCACCCGGCTCGCGGTCAGCCGCGCCGAGCCCCTCGCGGCGCACCAAATCTGGCGCCCGCTCGCCGTCGTCACCCAGCTTGCCGTCGTCAAGCCCGGTTGAGCATGGCGGGCGCCCCGACCTGGCTTGCCGGCTGGCGGCCCTATCTGCTGCTCGGCGCGCTGTGTCTCGGCCTCTATCTGCCGGGGATCGCCGCGATCCCGGTGCTCGACCGCGACGAGGCGCGCTTCGCGCAGGCGAGCCGGCAGATGCTCGAAACCGGCGATTTCCTGCGCATCCGCTTCCTGGACGAGGCGCGCAACAACAAGCCGGCCGGCATCTATTGGCTGCAGGCGGCCGCGGTCGGCGCGCTCAGCACGCCGCAATCGACCGCGATCTGGCCGTACCGTGTGCCGTCGCTGATCGGCGCCAGCCTCGCGGTGCTGTTCACCTTCGGCTTCGGCCGAGCGCTGCTGCGCGGCTTCCCCGACCCGGGTGACGGGACACGGACCGCGCTGATCGCGGCCGTCCTGCTCGCCAGCGCGCTCGGCACCGTGGCCGAAGCGCATATCGCCAAGACCGACGCGACGCTGCTCGCGGCGATCGTCGCCGGCCAAGGGGCGCTCGGGCTGTGCTATGTCCGCGCCCGCGGCGGCGCCGAGGTTAGGCCCGGCATCGCCGCCGCATTCTGGCTGGCGCAGATCGCCGCGATCTTTCTCAAGGGTCCGGTCGGGCCGGCGCTGGCGCTGGTCACCGCCGCGATCCTGTCGCTCGCCGACCGCGACGCGCGCTGGCTGCGCGGGCTGCGGCCGGTAGCCGGCCTCATCGCCACCGCGCTTGCCGTCGCGCCGTGGCTTTACGCCATCGAGCACGCGACCCGGGGACAGTTCCTCGCCGGATCGCTCGGCCGCGATTTCCTCGCAAAGCTGCTGGGCGCGCAGGAATCGCATGGCGCGCCACCCCTCTACTACCTGGCTCTGGCGATGCTGACCTTCTGGCCGGGCTCGCTCTACCTCGCGCCCGCGCTGCTGCGCGGCTGGCGTCTTTACCAGCGACCGGCCATGCGTTTTCTGGTGGCCTGGATCGCGCCGGCCTGGGTCGTGCTCGAGCTGATCCCCACCAAGCTGCCGCATTACGCGCTGCCGCTCTACCCGGCGCTGGCGCTGCTCGCCGCGGGGGCGATGGTCGAGGGCGCGACCGGGTCGCGCCGGGCGCGCCTCATCGGCATTGCCGGCGGCGGAATTTGGGTGCTGGTCACACTGGCGATCGCCGCCGCCCTGATCGCGCTGCCGATGCGGTTTGGCGACGGTGTCAGGATTGCCGGCATCGCCGGGGCGGGCGTGCTGATCGTACTGATGGCGGCGCTCCTCTATCGGCGGCCGGGCCCCGCCGGCGCCGCCGCGCTGCTGGCGGCAATGGCGCTGGCGCTGATCGTGCCGGCGAGCCTCGTCATCCCCGGCCTCGACCGGTTGTGGCTGAGCCGCGCCGCGGCCGCGCTGATCGCGGACCACCAGCCGCAAGGCGGCACGGCGCTGACCGTGATCGGCTACAACGAGCCGAGCCTCGCCTTTCTGCTCGGCGGCAGGCTGCAGACCGCGACAACCGGCGCGGCGGCGACACTGAACGATGGCGACGAGGCGCTCGTCAATGAACGCGACGCCCCGGCGCTCGGGCAAGGCCTGGCGCTGCGCGGCCTCGCCGCGAAGCCGCTCGACAGCGTCCGCGGCACCGATTATTCGAACGGCCAGCGGATGGCGCTGACGCTCTACCGGATCGAGAAGAACTAGGATGGAAACAGGGCGCCTATACGGCCTGGGGCTCGGGCCGGGCGATCCGGAGCTGATGACGTTGAAGGCGCTGCGCCTGCTGCGCGCTGTGCCGGTCGTCGCCTACCCCGCGCCGAAAGGCGGCGCCAGCTTCGCCCGCGGCATCGTCGCCGCGTGGCTGCGGCCGGAGCAGCGCGAGATCGCGATCGATTTCCCGATGCGCCCCGGGCCGCCGCCCGCCGAGATCTACGACAGCGCCGCGGCGAGGATCGCCGCCGAACTCGACCGCGGGCACGACGTCGCGTTCCTGTGCCAGGGCGACCCCTTCTTCTACGGCAGCTTCGCGGCGATCTTCACCCGGCTCGCGCCGCGCTACCCGGCCGGCGTGGTGCCGGGCGTCTCGTCGCTGGTCGCCTGCGCCGCCGCCGCGGCGATCCCGCTCGTCCAGCGCGACGAGAGCGTGACCGTGATCCCGGCGACGCTGACCGAGGACGAACTGGCTCGGCGCCTCGCGCAATGCGAGGCCGCGGCGATCATCAAGCTCGGCCGCCATGCCGGCAAGGTGCGGCAGGTGCTGGCGCGGCTCGGCCTGCTCGACCGTGCGATCTATGTCGAACGCGCCAGCCAGCCGGGCGAGCGCGTCGCCCGCTTCGCCGAGGTCGATCCCATCGCCGTGCCCTATTTCGCGATGGCGCTGGTGCCGGGCAATCGAGGATGATGAACCGCACCAGCGGAGGAACCTCGATGAACGCCGTCGAACTTGCCAGCCAATTCCGCATCGCCGGGGTCGTCGAGTTCGCCGATACCGAACACGGCCTCGCCAAGGCGCAAATTTCGCTCGGCGGCATGACCGGCGAATTGTTCCCGCAGGGCGCGCAGGTCGCCGCCTGGCAGCCTCCCGGCCAGCGCCCGGTGATCTTCACCAGCCCCAGCGCCGTCTTCGCACCGGAGAAGGCGATCCGCGGCGGCATCCCGGTGATCTTTCCGTGGTTCGGGCCACACCCGACCGACCCCAAGGCGCCGCAGCACGGGATCGTGCGCGCCGCGCCATGGCGGCTCGACGCGGTCGAGCGCGAGGGCGACGCGGTGACGCTGACCCTGTCGCTGACGCCGGACGATTTCGCGCTGACCTACCGCGTGACCTTCGGCCGGGAGCTGCGGCTCGATCTCGCGGTGCGCAACATCTCCGGACAAGAGGCCGGCTTCGAGGAAGCGCTGCACACCTATTTCGCGGTGTCGGATGTCGAGCGCGTCTCCGTCTCCGGGCTGGAGGGCAGCAGTTTTGTCGACAAGACCGCCGGTTTCGCGCGCCGCCCACCGGCCGGCGCCGCGCTGACGCTGACCAAGGAGTCCGACAGCGTCTACCTCGACACGCCCGATACGCTGACCGTGCGCGATCCCGGTTTCGGGCGGCGCATCGTCATCGCCAAGGAGGGCGCCGGCTCGGCCATCGTGTGGAACCCGTGGGCGGAAAAGGCCGCGGCGCTGGCCGATCTCGGCGCCGACAATTGGCGGCCGATGGTCTGCGTCGAGACCGGCAATGTCGGCGAGAATCGGATACGCCTCGCTGCCGGCGCCGAGCATCGGATGACGACGCGCATCGCGGTCAATGCCGAGGGGGAGATTCGTGCTCGATAATTTCTCCCCCCGGGCTTGACCCTCGCGGTGCAAATCCGGTCATAGTGGCAAGGACGGTGCCAGCTAATCGTCGGCCTTGAGCCGTCGCCGATCGACTTCTCCGATCCCGCTTATGGTGCCTCGGGGCTCGACGCGGCCAAAATTCGCGCCGGACTTGAGGCAGACGAGGCGCATTTGAATCCAGCGTCACGTATCTGGCGTTTGCCATATCGCAAAGCCGCGATCCAGCGTATCGCTTTACGAGGATTAGCTGCGCGCGCGGCTAGCTATGAACCGAACGCACGGTGCTGGGCGGGGCGTTGGCGGCCGCCGCGGCTGCCGTCGCCGTGGCGATCGCCTGCTCGGAAGCCGACGCCACAGCACGCTGATGGCGGAACTGCTCGACATCCTGCCAGCTGACGATGATCGCGGCGGCGACGACGCCGACCGCCAGCACGATGGCCAGCCCGCTAGCCGGCCGCACCAGCACGACCCCGACGATGGCGAGGACCGCGAGAATGCCCAGAACCTGCAGAAGCGTGGTCCACATCATCGGCCTGACTCCTCTTTACTTGGTTAACGGCTCTTAATGTTGGTTAACGGCAAACAAGAGGGGCGGCGGCGGGTTCCCGTTCCGGCACGGAGATGAGCGGGCCTCGGTTATGGCCGGCGGCGCTGGCGGCGGTCGCCGGCAGCGTGATGGTCGGCTTCATGCCGATCCTGGCGCGGCATCTCTACGCCGCCGGCATCGATGCGCCGTCGATGCTGCTGTGGCGTTACGCGATCGCGCTGCCGGCGCTGATGATCGCCGCCGCGGCGACGCGGCTCGACACGGTCGCCGCTTGGCGCGACGGCGCCTGGCGCATCGTACTGGTCGGCATGACGCTCGGCGCCGGACAGACAATTTGCTTTTGGGAGAGCATCAAGACGCTCGATACCAGCGTCGCGGTGCTGCTGTTCTACACCTATCCGGCGCTGACCCTGGGGCTCGACCGGATCCTGTTCAAGCGCCCGATCCGCGCCCGCCCGGCACTCTGCGTCGCCATCATCCTCATCGGCGCCGGGTTCGTCACGCTGCCGGGGCTGCGCGGCGGCGCGCTCGACCTGCGCGGCCTCGCCTGGGCGATACCGGCCCCGATCATCTATAGCTTCTACCTCGCCGCCAATTCGGTGCTGCTGCGGCGGCACAAGCCATTGGCCGGCGCCTTGTCGCTCTATTGCGGCATGGCGCTGACCTTCGGCGCGGCGTGTTTGGCCCAGGGCCTCGATGTCCCGGCCGAGCCGGATATCTGGCTGGTGGTGCTGTTCGTCGCGCTGGGACCCGGCGCGCTGACGATCACGTTGTTTTCCTACAGCGTGCCGCTGCTCGGGCCCTCAAGCTACGCGATCATCGCCAACATGGAGCTGGTCACGGTGGTGAGCGTCGGCGTCACGCTGCTGGGCGAGCCGGTAACCCCTGGCCGCGCCGCCGGCGGCGGGCTGATCGTCGCCGGGATCGTCGGCTACGGGCTGCTGCGCAAGCCGGAAGCTGTCCCGGCGCCCGCGCCGGTCATTGCGAGCGCCGCGAAGCAATCTCGCGCCGGGTAGCCTCGGCCGACGAGATTGCCGCGGCGCGCTGCGCGCGCCTCGCAACGACGGGCTCGTTAAGCCGCCTTCAGCAGCCCGCGCAGCACGTATTGCAGGATGCCGCCGTGGCGGAAGTATTCGACCTCGTCGAGCGTGTCGATGCGGCAGGTGAGCGGCACCGCGCGCGTGCCGCCGTCGGCGCCGTGGATCGTCAGGGTGACGTCCATGCGCGGCTTGATGCCGCCGGCGACGCCGCTGATGTCGAGCGTCTCGGTGCCGGTGAGGCCCAGGCCCTGGCGGGTCGCGCCGTCCTTGAAGGTCAGCGGCAGGACGCCCATGCCGACAAGGTTCGAGCGGTGGATGCGCTCGAAGCTCTCGACGATGACCGCCTTGACCCCGAGCAGCAGGGTGCCTTTCGCCGCCCAGTCGCGCGACGAGCCGGTGCCGTATTCCTTGCCGCCGAAGATGACGAGCGGCACGCCGCGCTTCTTGTATTCCATCGCCGCGTCGTAGATCGGCATCACCGTGCCGTCGGGCTGCAGCTTGGTCATGCCGCCCTCGACCCCCGGCACCATCTCGTTCTTGATGCGGATATTGGCGAAGGTGCCGCGCATCATGACGTTGTGGTTGCCGCGCCGGGCGCCGTAGGTATTGAAGTCGGTCGGGCGCACCTGATAGCCGATCAGATAGTCGCCGGCCGGGCTCTCGACCTTGATGCTGCCGGCGGGCGAGATATGGTCGGTGGTGATGCTGTCGCCGAAGATCGCCAACTCGCGCGCGCCGGTGACGTCGCTGAACGGCCCCGGCTCCTTCGGCATGTTCTCGAAATAGGGCGGCAGCGCGAGATAGGTCGAAGCATCCTGGAAATCATAGGTCATGCCGCCGCCGCCGGTCACCGCGCGCCATTGCGGCGGACCCTCGAAGACGTTGCCGTAGCGGCTCTTGAAGCTGTCGCGCTGCACCGCGCTGCGCACCGTGTCGGCGACCTCCTGATTGGTCGGCCAGATGTCCTTGAGATAGACCGGCTTGCCGTCGCTGCCTTCACCCAGCGGATCGGTCGCGAGATTGGTGCGCACCGTCCCGGCCAGCGCGTAGGCGACCACCAGCGGCGGCGAGGCGAGATAGTTCGCGCGCACCAGCGCATGGATGCGGCCCTCGAAATTGCGGTTGCCGGAGAGCACCGCGGCGACCGCGAGATCGCCGGCGTCGATCGCGTCGGCGACCGGCTCGGGGAGCGGCCCCGAATTGCCGATGCAGGTGGTGCAGCCGTAGCCGACGAGGTTGAAGCCGAGCTTGTCGAGGTATTCCTGCAAGCCGGCCTTGGCGTAGTAATCGCTGACCACCTGGCTGCCCGGCGCCAGGCTGGTCTTGACCCAGGGCTTGACCTTGAGGCCCTTCTCGAACGCCTTCTTGGCGACGAGACCGGCCGCCAGCATCACGCTCGGGTTGGAGGTGTTGGTGCACGAGGTAATCGCGGCGATCACCACATCGCCGTCATGCAGCTCGTAATCGGCGCCTTCGACCTTTCGCGCGCGCGCCGCGGTGACGCCCGGCGCGAGCCGCGGCAATTCGCTGTCGAACCCCGTGCCGGTATCGCTGAGCGCGACGCGGTCCTGCGGCCGGCGCGGCCCGGCCAGCGATGGCTCGACGCTCGCCAGATCGAGCTCGACGATTTCGGTGAACAGCGGATCGGGGGTCGCTTCGTCGCGCCACAGCCCTTGCGCCTTGGCATAGGCCTCGACCAGCCTGACCCGCGCCGGGTCGCGCGCGCTCAGCGTCAGATAGCGGATGGTCTCGGCGTCGATTGGGAAGAAGCCGCAGGTCGCGCCGTATTCCGGCGCCATGTTGCCGATCGTCGCGCGGTCGGCCAATGCCAACTCGGCGATGCCGGGGCCGAAGAACTCGACAAATCTTCCGACGACACCGTGCCGGCGCAGCATCTGCGTCACGGTGAGGACAAGGTCGGTCGCGGTCGCGCCCTCGCGCAATTTGCCCGTCAGCCGCATGCCGACGACCTCGGGGATCAGCATCGACAGCGGCTGGCCGAGCATCGCCGCCTCGGCCTCGATGCCGCCGACCCCCCAGCCGAGGACGCTGAGGCCGTTCACCATCGTCGTATGGCTGTCGGTGCCGACGAGGGTGTCGGGATAGGCGATGGTCTTGCCGCCCTCGTCCGTCGTCCACACCACCTGCGACAGATATTCGAGGTTGACCTGATGGCAGATGCCGGTGCCGGGGGGCACCAGCCGGAAATTGTCGAACGCGTCCTGGCCCCAGCGCAGGAAGCGGTAGCGCTCGCCGTTGCGCTCGAACTCGACCTTGACGTTGGCATCGAACGCGGCTTGGGTCCCGAAATTGTCGATCTGCACCGAATGGTCGATGACCAGGTCGACCGGCGACAGCGGGTTAATCTTCTTCGGGTCGCCGCCGAGATCGACCATCGCCTGGCGCATCGCCGCGAGGTCGACCACCGCCGGCACCCCGGTCAGGTCCTGCATCAAGACGCGCGCCGGGCGGAACGCGATCTCGCGGTCCGAACTCTGGGTGTCGAGCCAGGCGCCGAGCGACTTGATGTCGTCGACCGTGACGGTGCGGCCGTTTTCCAACCGCACCAAATTCTCCAAGAGGACCTTCAACGAGAACGGCAGGCGCGACACATCGCCCAGCCCGGCCGCCTTGGCCGCGGCGGCGAGGCTGAAATAATCGTAATTCTTGCCGTCGACGGTGAGGGTGCTGCGGGTTTTAAGGGTGTCGTTGCCGATAACGCTCAATTGTCTCTCCTGTCAAAGGCAGGGTTTGTCGTGTTGCCGGCTACGATAGCCCTCCGGGTGCCGCGATCAAGGCATCGTCGGCGCGCGGGGGGCCTCGGGGCGCTAGGGGCGCGTCGCCGCGACGATCGCCACCGGATAGGCGTAGTGGATCGCCTCGCCGTCGAGCCGCACCGGAATGCCGAGGCTGTCGTCGGAGGCGGAGGCGCGAAACATGTCGAGGATTTTCGCCTCGTCGCCGGGGTTGGGGTACGAGCGCGCCAGCAGATTGCTCGCGACGTCGCGCAGTTCGGTGAATTGCACCCGCGGCTCGCCGAGCCCGGTCGCGGCGAAGAGGCTCTTCAGCTCGCTGAGCGGCAGGGCGCGGGTATGCGACGGGTCGCGCAGCAATTCGAGGCGGTTGAACGCGGCCGCCTTGGCCGCGTCCTCCGACGGGCAGCTGTCGACCACGACGATCCGCCCGCCCGGCGCGCAGACCCGCGCCATCTCGCGCAGCACCACCCCGGCATCGACAAAATGATGGAACGAGAAGCGGGTGGCGACGATGCTGAAGCTGGCGTCGGCGTAGGGCAGGGTAGTGACATCGCCTTGGTCCCATGTGGTGTTCGCCAGCCCCTTTTCGGCGGCGGCCTGGCGCGCCTGATCGAGCATCGCCGGGGTCACGTCGATCCCGGTCGCGTGGCGCACAAGCGGTGCGAAGGCGCGGGCGACGAGGCCGCCGCCGCAGGCGACGTCGAGTACGGTGTCGTCGGGTTTGGGCCGACCCGCCGCGACGATGAGGCGCAACGCGTCCTCGCTGGCGATCGGCGCCGCGGTGTTGAAGACGCCCGCCTGGCGGGTGAACTGGTCGCGGATCAAGGCGTCGTGGCTGGCGTCGGTCATGGCTCGCACTCCAATCGCGCTCGGCCGAACGAGGTCAGCACCACCTCCCCGTCGCGGCTCAACGCCACCATATTGTCGGCGAGCGCATCTTCCCAGGCGCAATTCAGGGGGCCTGTGCTGCTCCACACCGCGCGCGCCTCGGCGACGCGGCGCGGCCGCGCCTCGACCCAGCGCAGAAACTGCACCACCAGCAGCTTGGCTTCGCTGGCCATCGCGCCACCCTTTTTCAGAACCACCCCGGTTTTCAGAACCACCCCGGCAAAGGCCGGGGCCCTTCTTGCCGCGGCGGAGAGTTTTGACCGATGGGTCCCGGCCTGCGCCGCGACGGACATTATTGATAGCTTCCAGCGCCCATGTCTAATATATCGAAACCCTCTTCATCATATATTTCAGATATGGAACTGCGTCATCTCCGCTATTTCGTCGCGGTCGCCGAAGAGGGCCATGTCACCCGCGCGGCGGAACGGCTCGGCATCCAGCAGCCGCCGCTGTCGCAGCAGATCCGCGCGCTCGAACGCGAGCTCGACGCGCAGCTCTTTCACCGCAAGCCGCGCGGCGTCGAGCTGACCCCGGCCGGCCGCGCCTTGTTCGACGACGCCAAGGCGATCCTGGCGCGCGCCGAGGAAGCCGTTGCCGCCACCCGCCGGGCGGCGCGCGGCGAGGCCGGGCGGATCGGCATCGGCTTCACCAGCTCGGCCTCGTTTCACCCGTTCGTGCCGCGCGCGATCCGCGCCTTTCGCGAGGCGCACCCGCTGGTCGCGCTGGCGCTCGACGAAAGCGGCACGACGGAACTCGTCGAGGCGCTGCGCAGCCAGGCAATCGACGCTGCCTTTGTGCGCTCGCCGGTCGGCGAGAGCGCCGACCTTATCGTCCGCCCGCTGCTCGAAGAGCCGATGGTCGCCGCGCTGCCGAGCGGCCACCGCCTGTCTACGGCAAGCGACGGGCTGCCGCTCGCCGCGCTCGCCGGCGAGGCTTTCATTCTTTACCGCCGGCCGGTCGGGCCGGGGCTGCACGACGCGATCATCGCCGCCTGCGACCGCGCCGGGTTCAGCCCGCGGATCGGCCAGGAAGCGCCGCGCATGCTGTCGACCCTGAGCCTTGTCGCCGCCGGGCTCGGCGTCACCGTCGTGCCGGCCTCGATGAGCCGGCTCGAAGCCGAAGGCGTTGTCTACCGTCACCTCGATCCGTCGGCGGGGTTGACCGCGCCCCTCAACCTGGCCTACCGGCGCGGCGAGATTTCGGCGGTGGTGCGCCGGTTTGTCGGCTTGGTCGAGCACAGCGCCGCTGCGGGCTGACCAGCGCTTTTGACAGCCGTACCCGATCGGCCCATACAATCCCATGCCAGACGGTCGGATGGCCGCTCTTTTCGGCAACGGAAGGGGAGGAAAGTCCGGGCTCCACGAAAAGCACGGTGCCGGTTAACGGCCGGCGGGGGCGACCCCAGGGACAGTGCCACAGAAAACATACCGCCAAACTCAGCGGGTCCCTATTGGGGAAACCCTGGGCGGCAAGGGTGAAATGGTGCGGTAAGAGCGCACCGCGCTTCCAGTAATGGCGGCGGCAGGGAAAACCCCACCGGGAGCAAGACCAAGTAGGAGCGGCAGGCACGGCTGCCAAGCCGTGCCGGGCGGGCTTTCGCGCCGCCGCTCGGGTCGGTCGCGCGAGGCGTCCGGTAACGGGCGTCCCAGATGAATGGCCATCCCCATCCCCAGGGTGACTTGGGCGATGGGACAGAACCCGGCTTACAGACCGTCTGGCATTCAACGGCAACGTTTCACTATTCATACCTACGACTAGGTATGGTGTTCGCCGCCAACGGACAGGTTGGCCGTTACGCTTTCTGCTTGGGCCTGCGGCCCTTTGTGGCTGCGCGCTCAGTGGCGCGGGTGACGGTCTTGAATGCCCGCCCGAACTTCTCGCCGCTCTCATCCGGCCCTAGCTCTCGGGCCATATCGACGAATCGCTTCGACTGATCGGGATCGGTCTGAGGCGTATCCGGTTTCGATTTCATCGGCAGATCATATGGCGTGGCGACGGTCGTTCAACTGCTTCGTTATGGGCGAGCGCAGTGGTTGATACGGTTGGAACGCGAGTCGCCCATGCTGTCAAGCGTTCTCCCATATATTGTGCCCAAAGATTTTGGATGCGTAGATGTTGATCGCCTGCCAAAATGATGACGCCCCGCTCTTGGTGAGGGCGGGGCGTCGGTGGTGGCCGTGGTCTAACGGTAAGGCGGTCACTTGGTCAGTGCGCAGATGAGGGTTCAAGTCCCTTCGGTCACCCCGTCAGACAGTTAACCGCAACCACCTTTTGGGCCTAGCAGGTTTGCCGCGTCGCGAGGTTGTCCAGCCGAGCAGCGGTCGGTTCAAGTCCGACTAGGTCCACCTTCACTCTATCGACGAGCGCCTCCGGGCGCTCTTTTTTTTGTTGGTGAGGAATCGTCGCACGGCTAGTCTGCGGTTTGCAAGCACAAAGGTACCTTAAGGTACCTAGAAGTACCTTTCCCATCTAAGTATATGGCAAACTTCGCAAAACAGCTTGGAGGTAGATCGTGCCCCCGGGCGTGGTGTAGGAGCGGCTATCCTGAGCAGCGTCGGCTGCTTGTTCAGGCTGCCACAGCGGGCAGACTGACGAAGGGATCATCGCTCAGGGGAGCGATGGTTTCCAGGCTCATGTAGCGGGCAC